>JAGQRV010000053.1:13346-60012 GCA_020425125.1 Paracoccaceae bacterium
CTGCGAAAGCTGCAACCGGGTGCGGCTCACCTGCACCGGCGAGCTTTACATGTGCCTTGGCCAGGAGGATCGCGCGGACCTGCGGGCGCCGCTCAGGGCGCATCCGGGCGACGATGCACCTTTGGTCGACGCGATCCGCAGCGCCATCGCGCGGAAACCACGGGGCCACGACTTCGATTATTCGCGGAACCGGCCCGACGGCCAGGTCTCGCGCCACATGAGCCATACCGGCGGCTGAAGCGGGCCGCACGACGGCCCGAATTCTCGCCGTGGGCGGCTACGCGTCCGCAGGGACAGGCTGCGTCGTCTTCGGCATGGCCTCGCTCGAGGACGCGGCCCGAGCGAGGCACAGAGCCCGCGCAACAACCGCGCGAGCTTTCAGAGACGGCGTGGCCTATCGCTATTCGGCCGTAGCTACCTGGCAGATGATCATGGCGTCGATGGCGTTCGCCGATCCGGTCAGATCGACGTCGATGTCGTCGCCTTCCGCACGATGAATCACGAGTTCCTTCTGGCGCGCCAGTTCGTAGGCGAAGTTCAGATTGTTGAAATAGACGTAACCGCCCTGGATGCCGTCCTTGTTGTACTGGGTCGCCTGTCCGGTGAACGTGGTGTCGCCCAGCTGGAACGACACCGGCACCGTCTTGTCGGCAGTCATCCCGGCATCCACCTTGGCAAAAAGGCCCGCATAGGCCTGCATCTTGCGCCGGTCGACGCCGATCTGAAGCTGACGGCCCTGGGCATCGGTCCGGGTGATCAGGCAGCTGTTGCCAAGCGCTTCACTGTAGTAGAGCGTCCAGTCGCCGATCGTGTCGACCTTGGTCATCGCTTCCTGGGCCTGGGCACCGATTGCGGCGATGCATGCCACGGCAAGCCCGGTTGCGAGCCGCTTCAAACCGATCATGGGGATCATTCCTTCCTGCTGTTCACGAGCGCAACGCGACGTTGCACGCGCACTCTAGAGTCAGCGGTGTAACACGGTCTTTTCTCCGGGCGCCAGAACCGCAGCGGAAAGGACAGGAACACCGGGAAGTGATCGCATCGGTGCGTCAACCCACACGATGCAGCCAGCATTCGCGCGCGTCCGCACGCGATCATGGCCATCCGGCATCTTGCGAGGTCGCGACAGGCTACCGGGCGGGCGGCCCGAACCGGACGACGACCGCGCAATGCCCGTCGCCGTGGGCGATGCTCTGGGCAATCTCCGTCTGACCGCGGCCAAGATTGCGTTCGGCGACGCGCGAGAACAGGCCGGCAGTGATGTTGCACAAGGCCTCGCGGCCGCGCACCCGGTGTCCGAACGGACAGCGGCTGTTATGGAACACGATCCTGTCCTCGTCGACCGACACGACCGAAAAGCCGCCGCCGATCCGTCGCTCCAGATCCACGAGTGCGATTGCGACCTGATCGGGATCAAGCGTCGCCCCCGCATTCTTGCCCAGCAGGTCCTCGCACAGATCGCTCGCCAGCATTCCGGCCACCATGGCGAGGGCATCCTGGGTCTGTTCCGTCCCCACCGTCGCGTCGAGCATGTCGCTCAGGCGCATGACGACGGTCAGCATGAACGTTTCCCGGTCATTGAACCGGGGATTGTCCCTGTCGTCGAACGTGTCCTTGGCCATGGTCCCCTCTCGTGCGCTGCCCAACGCACAGGGAACGCATGTTGCGGCGTCGGGTTCCGACGCCGCTCAACTTAGCGGCAGTCTCCGTTCCACCAGTTCCGCCCACCACGAGCAGCCTGCGGGGATCACCTCGTCGTTGAAATTGTACTCCGGGTGGTGGACCGGCGCGGTGTCCCCGTTGCCCACAAGGATATAGGCGCCCGGCCGCGCCTCGAGCATGTAGGCGAAATCCTCGCCGCCCATCACGAAGGGGGCTTCGGCGCAGTCGCCGGCGACCGCGCGGGCGACCTCGGCGGCGATCCCGGTCTCCTCGGCGTGGTTCGCCATCACCGGGTATCCGCGGCGGTACTCGACCGCGGCTTCGGCACCGTGGGCGGCCGCAATCCCCACCGCAATCTCGCGCATCCGGCGTTCCGCGAGGGCTCGGACTGCATCGTCGAGCGCACGCACGGTGCCGTTCAGCACCGCCTTCTGCGGAATGACATTGTGGGCCCCCGTTCCGGACCGGAAATTCGTCACCGACACGACCACCTGCGATACCGGGTCGGCGTTCCGGCTGGCAATCGTCTGGAGCGCGAGAACGATCGCGCTCCCCACGACCACCGGATCGACGGTCTCGTGCGGCTTGGCCGCATGGCCGCCGCGCCCGGTCACGGTGATCCAGAACTCGTCGGTCGCGGCGAAGAACGGACCCGGCCGGATCGCGAACCGCCCTGCCGGCTGGCCGGGCCAGTTGTGCATGCCCCAGACCTCACGGATGCCGAACCGCTCCATCAGGCCGTCCTCGACCATCGCCTTGCCGCCGGCGCCGCCTTCCTCCGCAGGCTGGAAGATCACTGCCACGGCCCCGGCAAAGTTGCGCGTCTCGGCGAGGTATTTCGCGGCGCCCAGCAGCATTGCGGTGTGCCCGTCATGGCCGCAGGCATGCATCCGTCCGGGAACGGTCGAGGCATAGGGCAGACCGGTCGCCTCCTCGATCGGCAGCGCATCCATGTCGGCCCGCAAGCCGACCACGCGGTCGCCCGGTGCCTTGCCGCGGATCAGGCCGACGACCCCCGTCCGTCCGATCCCCTCCACCACGTCGTCACAGCCGAAACTGCGCAGCTTCTCGGCCACGAATCCCGCCGTCGCATGAGTGTCGTACATCAGTTCGGGATGCGCGTGGATATGCTGGCGCCAGTCCGCAATCTCGGGCAGCATCTGGGCGAAACGGTTCCTGATCGGCATCGGAAGTCTCCGGGCTTGCTGGCCCCAGCCTAGTCGGCCCCGCCCGATCCTGCCAGACCCACCGCGTGCCCCGCGGCCATCCTCATTCCATCGACTTGCGGATCCGATGCACCATGTACCAGACCGCAAGGATCACCGGCGGGGTCACCAGCGCCATCGTCACCGGCTTGTCGAGCCCGATCGCCTCGCCGATCGGTTCCAGCAGGTAGTGCGCGAGATTGATCGCATAATAGCTGATCGCCACGACGCTGAGGCCTTCGACCGTCTCCTGCAGCCGAAGCTGGAGATGGGCGCGCCGGTCCATGCTTTCGAGCAGCCGCTGGTTCTGCGCCGACCGCTCCACATCCACCCGGGTCCGCAGCAAGTCGCCGGCGCGCGTCGCCCGCACCGTCATCTGCGCCAGGCGCCGTTCGGCCGACTTCACCGTGCGCATCGCCGGATCGAACCGGCGCATCATGAACTCGCCGAAGGTCTGCCGGCCCTCGAAGCGGGATTCGCGCAAGGCACCCACCCGTTGCTCGATCAGCGCCTCGTAGGCCCCGGTGGCGCCGAAGCGGAAATTCGACCGGGTCGAGAGGGTTTCCAGCCGCGCTGCGATATCCAGCAGCGCCGTCAGCGTGGCTTCGGGACTGCTCCCGTCGCTGCCCATGTCCCCGACCAGTTGCGACAGCGAGGTCTCGATGGCATTCATGTCGACCGAGATGTCCCGCGCCATGGCCAGCCCGAGCATCGACATCGACTTGTAGGTCTCGATCTCGGTCAGACGCTGGACGATGCGGCCGACCCGGTCCGGCCCGGTCCCCGGCGCCACGAACAGAGCCATCCGCATGTGCCCGTTGGTGTCGATGCGGAAATCCCCGGCGATCACCGCGGCGCCATCCACGACCTTGCTGACCGCCACGCTTTCGGCCACGAACCAGTCGCGGACCCGCCCGTCGATCACGCCGGCATCGGCCATGTCCATCTCTTCGATGCGGATCAGCATTGATGTCACGCGCGCCCCGGGGGCACGGTCAAGCCAGTCCCTTGGAAATGCCTCGAAGGCCGCGGGGTCGAAGGGGCGCGCCGAAACGCCGTCGGAAAAAAGCGTATAGGTGACGAACTCGGTGTGGCTTTCCCATTTCAGCCGATGCTTGCCGATCTCGCCGAAATAATGCGTGGCGCCCGGACTGGGATGCTGGGCGCCGAACCGGTCGAGCAGGTCGATCAGATGCGCCCGGTCCAGATCGCGGTCACGCACCGCCGCCAGCGACGGCTGCTTGATCGCCAGGTGCACCGCCCGTCCGGGGGCCTTGATCGACGGGAAGGGGCGCGCGTGCAGCTCGTTGGCCAGCGCATACCGCAATGCGTGATCGTCCATGGTCCCTCCGCGCGGACACGCTCCGCGTTCGTTCCCGCTTCTTGCACAACTCTGTTGCGCGCGCGACCCCGCAGGCTGCGCGCCGGGCCTGTGCCGAGGGACGGCGGGCTACTTGGGCTTGCGCTGAAGATCCTCGAGCGCCTCGCTCACCTGGCCCTTGAGCTGGGTATAGGCTTCCTCGTTGGCGTCCCGAGCGCTGTCGGCGAGCTTGCGCATGAGAATCAGTGCCTTCTCGACTGCCGCCCCATAGGCTTCGGTGCGCTGCGAGATCGCCTGCGGTCCCGTGGTCTCGTCGATCCAGGCGGTATGGTCCCGCGCCGCCGCGGTCAGTTGCGCGAAGACTTCCATCTGCTTTTCGAGCAGATCCTTGTAGGCCGCCGCAGCCGCCTTGTTCGCCTCGACCATGGCCTCGAAATTCTTGCGGTTCATGTCGAAGACACCGGACAGGTCGAAAGCCGGCGATTTCGACGGCTCGAACATCGCGAGCATCCGATTCGGGTCAAACACCTTCTGAACATCCGCCGGATCGAACATCTTGAACATCTGGCCGTAATCGTAGGGATTCTTCATGGTGACCGCTTCTCTTGGTTGATCTCCGCGGAGCGTGCTGGCGTCACGGGGCGGTGGTGACCGTATCCCGACCGTGACAGGGAGACGCAGGAACCCGCGGATATCGTTAGCACAGCGGACCGCGCTGCCCCAATTCCCGACGGTGCGACAGAATCACGCCGGAAACCCTGACTTTATCCATTGCGGGTGGTGGCGTAGAAGGAAGCCGCGGCGTCGGGCGCCCTGTTTCAGCCTTTCATTCAGTCATGTTCTTACGTGGTGATGCTGCAGTCCATTCCCCTAGTGCGCGATGTGGTGATGATCGGTGGTGGGCATACCCACGCACTGGTGCTGCGCGCTTGGGCGATGCGGCCTCTGGCCGGAGCCCGGCTGACACTGATCGAGCCGGGGCCGACGGCGGCCTATTCCGGGATGCTTCCCGGCCATATCGCCGGCCACTATTCCCGTGAAGCGCTCGACATCGACCTCGTGCGGCTGGCGCGGTTCGCCGGAGCGCGACTGATCCTCGGGGCGGCAATCGGACTCGACCCGACGGCACGGCAGATCCGTGTGTCCCGCCGCAGCGTTCCCGTCTCCTACGACATCGCATCGATCGACATCGGCATCACCTCGGCAATGCCGGACCTGCCCGGATTCGCCGCGTTCGGTGTGCCGGCGAAACCGCTTGGCACCTTCGCCGCGAAATGGACGGATTTCGTCACCGCCGTTGCCGCCGGACGAGCGCTGCCGCGCGTGGTGGTCATCGGCGCCGGCGTCGCCGGGGCAGAGCTTGCGCTGGCCATGGCGCATCGTCTCGCCCGTCTCGGCGACGCCCAGCCCGACGTCACGCTGGTCGAGGCGGCAGAGGCGTTCGCGACATTGCCGGCGATGACACGGCGCGTCCTGCGGCAGCGGATCGAAGCCGCCGGCGTGACCCTCCGCGAACAGTGCCGCCTCACCCATCTGAGCGACGGCGCGGCCCATCTTCGCGACGGCCCACCGCTGCCGTTCGGCTTCTGCGTCGGCGCCGCGGGGACGCGGCCCCATTCCTGGCTCGCCGGAACCGGGCTGGCGCACGTGCAGGGCTTCGTCTCGGTCGACGACCGTCTGCGCAGTCTCAGCCATCCGAACGTCTACGCGGTGGGCGACTGCGCGCATCTGAGCTTCTCGCCCCGACCGAAGGCGGGGGTCTATGCGGTGCGCGAAGCGCCGATCCTGATGCACAACCTGCGCGCCGACCTGGCCGGACGGTCGCTTCGGCGCTATCGGCCGCAGCGCGACTATCTCAAGCTGATCTCGCTTGGCGAGCAGACGGCGCTGGCCGACCGGCGCCCGCTTCCTGCCGTTGCCGCACCCTGGCTCTGGCGGCTCAAGGACCGCATCGACCGGCGCTTCATGGAGAAATTCAGCGATCTGCCACCGATGGCGGCGCCGGCCCTGCCCAGGGAATATGTGGCGGGGCTTGCCGAGGAACTCGCGGGCGAGGCCCCGCTCTGCGGCGGCTGCGGTTCCAAGGTCGGCCCGCTGGAGCTTTCCGAGGCGCTTGACCGGCTGCCGCTTCCGGCGCGGGCAGACATCCTGTCGCTGCCGGGCGACGATGCCGCCCTCATTCGCGTGAAGGGCCTCCTGCAGGTGGTGACGACGGACCATCTGCGTGCCGTGGTCGGCGATCCCTGGCTGATGACGCGGATCGCGGCGATCCATGCCATGGGTGACATCTGGGCGATGGGCGGCAAGCCGCAGATGGCGCTCGCGACAGTCATCCTGCCGCGGATGCGCGAGGCCATGCTGTCCGCCTCGCTGCGCGAGATACTCGATGCCGCATCCTCGGTGCTGCGGGCCGAAGGAGCGGAACTCGCAGGCGGTCACACCACACAAGGCGTGGAACTGACCATCGGCTTCACGGTGACGGGGATCTGTGACCGGGCGCCGGTCACGCTTTCCGGCGCCCGGCCGGGAGACGCCCTGATCCTGACCCGGCCGATCGGTTCGGGAACGCTGCTCGCCGCGGAAATGCGCGGCCTCGCCAAGGGCGCGGACATGGCCGCGCTCTACGCCGCGATGACGGAACCCCAGGGCGCGGCCTCGGCCATCCTGACCCCCCTTGCCCATGCGATGACGGACGTCACCGGCTTCGGGCTGGCCGGCCACCTGCTGTCGGTCCTGCGCGCCTCGGGCGCCGGAGCCGAGCTCTTTCCGGCCGACATTCCGCTATATAACGGCGCCGAGGATCTGGCTGGACGCGGCGTTCGTTCAACGATCTTCCCGGCGAACCGCGCCAATGCGATGCCGCATATCTACGCGATTTCCGAAACCGCCCGCAGCGCGCTTCTCTTCGACCCGCAGACCTGCGGCGGATTGCTTGCCGCGCTTCCGCAAGCGGACGCGGCGCCAGCCCTCGATGCACTCCTGAACGCGGGCTACCGGGCGGCGGTGATCGGCCGGGTGATCTCCGGTCCGCCGCGGATCGACCTGCACTGAGCGGCCTCAGCGCGAAGCGGCCGCCTCGATCGCCCCCAAGAGCCGCGCGGCGCCGTCGTCGAGCCCCGCCGCATCGAGGCTGTCGAGCGGCACGGTCGCGACCACCTGCTCGGCAAATCGGGCCTGAGACTTTGCGTACCGCGGGTCGTAATGCACCTGCATCAGGGCCGCGGCGACCTCGGCAATGGCACCGGCCGCGACCATCTGCTGCCACCGCGCCACCTGTTCGCCGCCATGGAGTCGGCGGAACCGGCCAATGAGCGCCGAAAATCCGTCGGGATCGGCGATGAGATCGGGATAGGCTGCGGGAAAAAAGGCACTGCGCGCCGCCATCGGCGCGGTGACCTCGACCCGCGGTGCGGTGCACATCGCCGCCCAGAGCTGCGGCGGAACCAGCCGGTCGCCCACCTTGGAGCTTTCCGCCTCCACCACCACTGGACGGGCGGGATCGAGCCGGGCAAGGGCCAGGGCGATCTCGCTTTCGAAAGCCCGCTGGCTCGGCTGTCCGCCGGCTTCCGCCCCGAAGATCGACCCGCGGTGGCGTGCCAGCCCTTCGAGGTCGAGCATCTGCACGCCCCGCGCCGCGAGCCGCTTCAGAAGCGCCGTCTTGCCGGTACAGGTCATCCCGCCAAGCACCACCAGCCGGTGTGCCAGCGGCAGTTCGTAAAGGTCGCGCACGACCAGCCGCCGATAGGTGCGGTAGCCGCCGACCAGCGTCTCCGCCCGCCAGCCGATTTCCTGCAGCAGCCAGCCGAACGTGCCCGACCGCTGCCCGCCGCGCCAGCAATAGACCAGCGGCCGCCAGCCTCCCGGCTTGTCGGCGAGCGGTCCATCCAGATGCGCGGCAATGTTCTTCAGCACCAGCGCAGCGCCCATCTTCCGTGCTCCGAAGCGGCTCTGGCGCACGTACATGGTGCCGACGCGCGCACGCTCGTCATCGTCGAGGACGGGCAAGCTGATCGCCCCTGGCAGCCGATCTTCGGCGAATTCGGCAGGCGAGCGGGCATCGACGATGTCGTCGAAGCCGGCCGCGATCAGATCTCCCAGCGAGGTCAGGTGAAACGCCATGGGGCCAGTTACACCCTGCCGACGCTGCGGAAAAGACGCGGCCGGCAGGCTCAGTCCATGGCCCTGAGGATTCGCGCGGGACGAACGGCCAGCGGCTGCCACACGAAGGCGAGCCCGGCCGCCAGCACCGCGATAATCCCGCCTGCGACGATCCCGATTGCCGGGCCCCAGGCAACGGCGAAGGAGGCGTGCATGACGAAGCGCATCACTGCCCAACCGGCCAGTACGCCGGCGGCAATCGCGACCGCGCCGGCCGCCGCGCCCATGATCGCCGAACGCAGCGCAAAACTCGCGAGAATCCGCGCCCGTGTCGCACCGAGCGTCTTCAGCACGGCGGCTTCGTAGACGCGCGCCCGCTCTCCCGCCGCAGCCGCGCCGACCAGCACCACGAAACCGGTCAGCAGCGTCACGCCCGCGGCCCATGAACTGGCCGCCGCCACGCCGTCGAGCACCTGCGCGACATTGTCGATGGCATCCTTCACCCGGATCGCAGTGATGTTCGGGTATGCGCTGGCGAGGTCGCGCAGGATCGGCGCCTCGGCCTCCGGATCGGCATAGACGGTGGCGATCCAGGTATGCGGTGCCCCGGCCAGAGCCGAAGGGTTCATCGCCAGCACGAAACCGATCCCGGCCGAGGAGAAGTCGACCACCCGGAAACTGGTGATCTCGGCCTCGATGTCGCGGCCAAGGATGTTGACGGTGATGCGGTCGCCCAGTTTCAGGCCGATTTCCTTCGCCTCTTCGGCCGCGAAGCTGACTTGCGGAGGCCCGTCATAGCCCTTCGGCCACCACGCACCTTCGGTGATTTCCCAAGTCGCGGGCTTTTCGTCGGCATAAGTCACCCCCCGGTCACCCCTCAACACCCAATGATCGGCCACCTCGCGCGCGGACCGGCCGTTGATCTGGGTGATCATGCCCCGAAGCATCGGCGCGGCATCCACCCGGTGGACGCCCGGATCGCCGTCGAGGCGTGCCCGAAAGCCGTCGATCTGATCCGGCTGAATATCGACGAAGAAATAGCTCGGCGCCATCTTGGGGAGGTCGCGGTCGATGGCATCGCGCAGATTGACGTCGATCTGGCCGACCGCGGCCAGCACGGTCAGGCCGAGGCCAAGCGACATCATCACCGCGCCGGTCCCCTCTCCGGCCCCGCCGATGGCCGCCAGGGCCAGCCTCAGCGCCGGACGCCCGCGCACCTTCGGCATGCGTGCCAGGCGCCGGGCCAGCCGGCGCAGGCCCAGGGCCGCCGCAGCGAGGATTGCCAACGCCGCCACGACACCGCCCGCCGTCCAGAGAACCAGCAAGGCGTCGCGCGACAGGAACGCCGCCAGGGCCACCAGCGCCAGTGCCAGCGCGCCGATCAGCATAAGCCAGCGCCGTCCGGGAAGCCCGGACGCCCCGGTGCTTTCCTCCCGGAACAGCGCGGCGGGGCGAATCTCGCCGGCGCGGGCCAGCGGCCAGAGCACGAAGACGAGCGCGGTCAGCCCGCCATAGAGTGCCGCCTCGACGGGCGGGCGCGGATGAAAGGCGAAATCCACAGGAACCGGCAGCCGCGCCTCGATCAGCGGCGCAAAGACCCGCGGCAGCGCGCAGCCCAGCACCACGCCCGCGGTGATCCCGATAACGGCAAGAATTCCGATCTGGATCAGATAGACCGCCAGTACCGTGCCGCGGTCGGCGCCGAGGGTTCTCAACGTGGCGATGACTTCGGTCTTCCGCGCCAGATAGGCCCGCACCGACGCCGAGACGCCGACGCCGCCGACCGCGAGTCCGGCAAGCCCGACGAGAACCAGAAACGAACTCAGCCGGTCGACGAAGGCCATCACGCCCGGGGCGCCGTTGCGGCGGTCGCGCCAGTGCAGGTCGGACCCTGCAAAACGGGTGCGCATGTCGCGCTCGACCGCGTTCAGGTTGGCCTCTTCGGGCAGGTTGAGCCGGTAGATCGCGTCGAAGATCGTGCCCTGTCCCAGCAGTGCGGATCCGTCGAGATCGGCCGCCCGCACGATGGTGCGCGGGCCGAACGAGAAGCCGGCCGAGGTCGCGTCGGGCTCGACCACCAGTTCCGCCATCAGCCGGAACGCCTTCGTGCCGAGCCGGAAGCTGTCGCCGACCTTCAGCCCCAGCCGGTCGATCAGCACACGCTGCATGACCGCGCCGGGCAGTCCGTCTGCTCCGGCGAGCGCCTGCGCCAGCGGCATTGATGGTGAAACTTGGACATTCCCGGTCAATGGGTAGGCATCATCCACACCCTTGACCTGCGTGAGCGCGCGTTCTGCCGATGACCCGTCGCCCACCACGGCCATGGACCGGAAATCGACCACTTCGGAGACCCGCGTGGCCACGCTGTCCATCCAGGCGCGCTCGTCCGCGGTCGCATAGCGGAAGTTCGTCTCGACCGAGGCATCGCCGCCCAGCATCACCGCGCCCTGGTCTCTCAGACCGGCCTCGACGGCCTCGCGCACCGTGCCGACCGCGGCAATCGCGGCCACCCCGAGCATCAGGCAGAGCAGGAAGATGCGGAAGCCCGCGACGCCGCCGCGCAGTTCCCGGCGCGCGATGCGGGCCGCCGCACTGAAATTCATTGTGCGGCCCTCAGCAGCGCCGACTCCTCGATCCGTCCGTCGCGCAGGTGCACCACCCGGTCACAGCGCTCGGCGAGTTCGGGCGCATGGGTCACAAGAACCAGCGTCGCGCCATGGCGGTCGCGCAGCCCGAACAGCATGTCGATGATCGCGCGCCCGTTGGCCCCGTCCAGATTGCCGGTCGGTTCATCCGCCAGAAGAATCTCCGGCCGGGGCGCCGCGGCGCGGGCCAGCGCCACGCGCTGCTGCTCGCCGCCGGACAATTGCGCGGGATAGTGGCCCAGCCGCGACCCGAGCCCCATTGCTTCAAGCTCCTCGGCGGCACGATCGAACGCATCCCGCGCTCCGGCAAGCTCCAGCGGCGTCGCGACGTTTTCCAGCGCGGTCATCGTCGGGATCAGGTGGAACGACTGGAACACAACGCCCATATGTTCGCGGCGGAACCGCGCAAGCCGGTCCTCGTCCATCGCGGTCAGATCCTGACCCAGAACGCGGACCGCGCCGCCGGTCGCCGTTTCGAGCCCGCCCATCAGCATGAGGAGCGACGACTTGCCCGATCCCGACGGCCCCACAAGGCCCAGCGTCTCGCCCCGTGCGACATCGAGCGAAATCCCGTGCAGGATGTCCACCGGCCCGGCATCGGCCCTGAGGGTCAGGCGGACATCCCTGAGCGAGAGAATCGGATCGGTCATCGGCAGACTCCTCGGCAACGGCACCCATTGGGGATATGGCGCCCGCTGCGCCGCCCGCAACCTGCTGTGTGGCATCGTCGTTGCCGTGGGCCCGCTTGCCGCGGCCGCGGACGCCCTGACCATCGCCGCACTGGGGGACAGTCTGACCCAGGGCTATGGCCTCCCGCCCGAGGCCGGATTCGTGCCGCAACTCAACTCATGGCTGATAGCTCACGGCGAGGACGTCCATGTGCTGAATGCAGGCGTGTCCGGCGACACCACGGCAGGCGGGCTTTCGCGCATCGACTGGACGCTGACGCCCGATGTCGACGCGCTGATCGTGGAACTCGGAGGCAACGACGTCCTGCGCGGGATCGCTCCTGAAACGAGCCGCGCCAATCTCGATGCGATCCTGAGCAAGGCGGACGCCGCCGGTATCCCGGTCCTCCTGATCGGCGTGCCGGCCCCAGCCAATTACGGGCCTGATTACAAGGCCGCCTTCGACGCGATCTATCCCGACCTCGCCGCCATTCACGGCACGCTTCTGGTCGAGAACTTCTTCCGCGGCCTGGCCCCGGCAGGCGGCGACACCCAGGAGGCCCACCGGACCTATCTGCAGGCGGACGGTCTGCACCCCAATGCCGCCGGGGTCGAGCGGATCGTTGCCGATCTGGGGCCCGAAGTCCTGCTTCTGATCCGGCGTGCCTCGCCCTGATCCGTCGCGCGGAGTAGCATTCCGGCGATGCTGCTTGAGGTCGAGTCGATTACCAAGTCGTTCAACGGCGCCGAGGGACCGCTCGTGGTTCTCGACGCATTGTCGTTGGGCATGGTGCGGGGAGAGACCCTCGCGCTGACCGGCGAAAGCGGCAGCGGCAAGAGCACCCTTCTGACCCTGATCGCCGGACTCGACCGCCCCGAGCGCGGCATGATCCGGATCGACGGGCAAAATCTCGGCCGGATCGGCGACACGGGGCGCGCGGCGCTCCGGCGCCACACGGTGGGGCTCGTCTTCCAGCAGTTCAACCTGATCCCCTCGCTCGATGTCGCCGCGAACATCGCTTTCCAGGCGCGGCTGGCGGGGCGCCACGATTCCGCATGGACCGGGCAGGTCGCCGCCCGGCTCGGGCTGACGCCGCTCTTGCGGCGGTATCCCGAGCACCTGTCCGGCGGCCAGCAGCAGCGCGTCGCCATCGCCCGGACGCTCGCGGCTCGCCCGGCTTTGATGCTGGCGGATGAGCCCACGGGCAATCTCGACGAGGCCGCGTCCGACCACGTCCTCGCCCTGATGCAGGAGCTGGTCGAGGACAGCGGCACCGCGCTTCTGATGGCGACCCATTCCGCGCGTCTTGCCGCGCGGCTGTCCCGCCGGGTGCATCTCAGCATGGGACACTTGACATGAACGGCGCCGCGGGAGCCTGCGACTGATGTGGCGCGCCGGGATGGCGGCTCTGCTGTCGCACTGGCGGCGGCATCCGGGTCAGGGAGCGACCCTGATCCTGGGGCTCGCGCTGGCCACCGCGCTCTGGACCGGAGTGCAGGCGATCAATGCCGAGGCGCGGAGCAGCTATGACCGTGCCGCCGATCTGCTCGACCAGCACGGCGCGAAGGTGCTGGTCGATGGCGGCGGGGGCACGATCCCGGTGCAGACCTACGTGGCACTGCGCCGCGCCGGATGGACCCTGGCCCCGGTGCTCGACGGACAGGTGCAGCTTGGCGGCCGCCGGGTGACGCTGCTGGGGCTCGACCCGCTCTCGGCGCCGGTCCTGCCCGTACCGGATTCGGGCGCGGGCGCGGCAGCAGCCGGATCGCCGGGCGGCGGAGCGCGGGCCCTGGCCGCCTATATCGGCCCTCCGGGAACGCTCTATACCGCCCCGGAGACCGCGACCATCCTGAAGGACAGGGTCGCGGCCCGGCTGATCCCGTCAAGCGGGGTGGCGCCGGGCACGCTGGTCGGCGATCTCGCCATCGTCTCGCGGTTCCTGGGCAAGCCGGACCGGCTGACCCGTCTGATCGTCGTTCCCGGCATGCCGCCTGGCCACCGCCCGATTGCCGAGATCGCGCCGGGCCTCGTCGAGCGGGAACCGGTTGCGGCGCCGGACATCGGCGGGCTGACCGCAACCTTCCACCTCAATCTCACCGCCATGGGCATGCTCGCCTTCGCCGTCGGCCTCCTCATCGTCCACGGCGCCATCGGTCTCGCATTCGAGGAGCGCCGCGGCACCATCCGCACGCTTCGCGCCCTCGGACTTCCAGCGCGGACGCTGGTGATCCTCGTCGCTGGCGAGCTTGCCCTTGTCGCCCTCGCCGGCGGTCTGATCGGCGTCGCCGTCGGCTATGCCGTCGCCGCCGCCCTGCTTCCCGACGTGGCCGCCACCTTGCGGGGGCTTTACGGCGCCCCGGCCGAAGGCACGATGGCGGTTCGGCCCGGCTGGGTGGCGACGGGTCTTGCGATGGCCTTTGCCGGAACTGCCCTTGCGTCCGTCCAGAGCTTCGCGCGGCTGCTGCGCCTTCCCGTGCTTGCGAGCGCCCAGCCCCGCGCCTGGCGCCTCGCCTCGCAGGCCGCCCTGATCCGGCAGGCCGCGCTCGCCGGCGCCCTGCTCGTTCTGGCCGCCTTCATCGCCTGGATCGGCCGGGGGCTGATGGCAGGCTTCGTCATGCTGGGGGCGCTGCTTCTCGGCGCAGCGCTCGCGGCACCGCCGCTTCTGGCACTCCTGCTTCGCCGCGCGTCGCGCCTGGCGCGCCGGCCCATCGCCCAATGGTTCTGGGCCGATACGCGCCAGCAGCTTCCCGGACTCTCGCTTGCGCTCATGGCACTTCTTCTCGCACTCGCAGCCGATATCGGCATCAGCACGATGGTCGGCAGCTTTCGCGCCACCTTCCGCGATTGGCTCGACAACCGACTGGCCGCGGATTTCTATGTCGATGCAGGCGGCGAGGCCCGCGCGGCAGAGGTGATCGCGTGGCTTGCCCCGCGTACCGATGCGGTGCTGCCTCGGGTCATGACCGACGTGTCCCTGAACGGCCAGAGGGCCCAGCTCGTCGGCCTTCTCGATCATCCCTACTACCGCAAGTCGTGGCCGCTTCTGACCAGTTCGCGGGGGGTCTGGAAGGCCCTGGCGCGCGGCGACGGAATTCTCGTCAACGAGCAGTTCTCGCACCGCGCCAGCATTCGCCCGGGCCATCGGGTAGTGCTCGACGGGCGCTCCGAGAAGGTGCTGGCGATCTACACCGACTACGGCAACCCCCTGCCGCAGGCGGTGATGACCTATCGGCGGTTCAGGCTGCTCTATCCGGGCGTGCCGGTGACCCGGTTCGCCGTCCATGCCCGCGCCGGAGATGCCGACCGGCTCCGGAGCGCCTTGCTCGACGAGGTTCGGCTGACGCAGGATCAGGTGACCGACCAAGCCGCGCTGAAGCGCGCGTCCCTTGCCGTCTTCGAACGCACCTTCGCGGTCACCGACACGCTCAAGATCCTGACGCTGGGTGTCGCCGCGCTCGCCATGTTCACCAGTCTCGCCACGCTGGCAGGACAACGCCTGCCGCAGCTGGCGCCGGTCTGGGCGCTCGGCCTCACCACGGCTCAGTTGGGCTGGCTCGAACTTGTCCGGGCCGCGGCACTTGCCGTCGCCACTGCGGTCCTCGCCTTGCCTGTCGGGCTGACGCTGGCCTGGGTGCTCCTGTCCGAGGTCAATGTCGAGGCCTTCGGCTGGAGCCTGCCGATGCGGTTCTTCCCGGCCGACTGGCTCTGGCTGGCCGGCCTTGCCATCCTCGCCGCCGTCGGGGCCGCGGCGATCCCGGCCTGGCGCATCGCGCATCGCCCGCCCGGCGATCTTCTGAAGGTCTTCGCCAGTGAGCGTTAGCCGCCTCGCCGCCGCCCTGATTGTCAGCCTGTCGCCCGCTCCGACGCTTGCGCAAGGGTTCGCCGGGATGGCAACCGATGCGACCGGCTATGCCTTGCCGGCGGTGCATCCGGTCTTCTCCTTTCCCGCGGATCATGGGGCTCACCCGGAATTCCGCATCGAATGGTGGTATGTGACCGCCAATCTCTGCGGGCCGGACGGGACGCCCTATGGTGCCCAGTGGACGCTGTTCCGCACCGCCTTGCGCCCGCCGGGCGAGGCGTCCGCGGATATCGGCTGGTCGAGCCCGCAGATCTGGTTCGCCCACGCCGCGCTGACCTCGGCGGGTCTCCACGTCACCGCGCAGGAATATGCCCGCGGAGGCATCGGCCAGGCCGGCGTGACCCCGGCGCCCTTCGCCGCATGGATCAACGACTGGACCATGGCTGCCCCGGACGCGCCGGCGGGCCAGGACGCGCTCGACCGGTTGCAGCTGACGGCGCGCGGCACCGATTTCGCTTACGACCTCTCATTGGTCACCGAGGCGCCGCTGGTCCTGCACGGCGCCGGCGGCTATTCGCTGAAATCGCCACGGGGCCAGGCCAGCCTCTACTATTCCCAGCCCGGCTATCGTGTCGAAGGCCGGATCGTACTGCCCTCCGGCCCGGTGGATGTGACCGGACTGGCCTGGCTCGACCGGGAATGGTCATCGCAGCCGCTGGGCGACGGTCAGCACGGCTGGGACTGGTTCGCGCTGCATTTCGATGGCGGCGCGGCGCTGATGGTCTACCGGCTTCGCGACGATAGCGGCCCGGATTTCACGCCGGCAACCTGGATCGACGCCGACGGATCGTCCCGGCCCTTGCCGGAAGGTGCGGTCCGGCTGACCCCTTTGACCGAGACCCCGGTCGCCGGGCACAGGCTGCCGACCGAATGGCGGCTCGAATGGCCCGACGGCGGGCTCGACGTCATTGCCCGGGCGCTGAACCCCCGCGCCTGGATGGCGACCGACATCTCCTATTGGGAGGGACCGGTGCAGGTCACGGGCAGCCATACCGGCGTCGGCTATCTCGAGATGACCGGCTACCGCTAGGCCCGGCTCAGCCGCGGCCGCGATAGGGCGGCACGCCCTGATCCGGGATCCACACGCCCTCCGGCGCCGGACCCGTCTGGTAGAAGACGTCGATCGGCATTCCCCCCCGCGGGTACCAATAGCCGCCGATGCGCAGCCATTCCGGCGTCAGCAGATCGACAAGCCGCAACGCGATCGCCACCGTACACTCTTCGTGAAATGCGCCGTGATTGCGGAACGAGCCCAGGAACAGCTTCAGCGACTTGCTTTCCACCAGCCAGTCGCCCGGCACGTAGTCGATCACCAGATGGGCAAAGTCGGGTTGTCCGGTCATCGGACAGAGCGAGGTGAACTCGGGCGCCACGAATCGCACTGCATAGCGGGTGCCGACATGGCTGTTGGGCACGCTTTCCAGCACGGCCGCCTCGGGGCTTTCCGGCAGGTCCGCCGTGCGGCCGAGCTGGGTCAGATGGGAAAGAGGGCCAGGATCGGACATCAAACTCCTCGGCGAATCGCTGTGAATGCCCAAGACTGGCGCGTTCCGCGCCCGGGACAAACCCCGGAGCGGCAGACTGCCCGCGCTTCAAGCTCGAATTAACCCTCCGGGGCTAGCGAGGGAACGACAACCCACTACCGGAGCCGCCATGACCGCGCCCCGTCTCTTCATGCCGCCGCAGCGTCCGGCCCACGTGCCCGCCGACTTGGCCTTCGGCTGCCTGGGCGCGGCCTGGAGCCGTGGCGATCTGGGCTTCCTCGACTCAGCGGTCGGCGAAGAGGCCGTTCTGCGCCAGCCGGGCCATGTGGGCACCGGACCGGGGAGCGCAATGGCCGAGGCGCTGGCCGACCTCGCCGCCTTTCCCGGCGCCGAGATCCTCGCCGAGGATGCGCTGGAAGCGGAGACCGGCGACTCTGCCTCCGATGCCGGGCCCGGAACCTATGTGGCCGCGCGCGCGACGATGCTGGCAAGTCACCACGGGCCGGGCCGGTTCGGCCCCGGGTCGGGTCGGACGGTGCAGGCCCGCACCATGGGCGATTTCTGGATCGACGGCGACGGGCGGGTGCAGGACGCCTGGGTGATCCGCGACACCGCCGCCATCCTGGCCCAGACCGGCGGCCCGGCGCCGCGCGACTGGGCCCGCGCGCAGATCGCGGCGGCGGGAAAGTCGGAACGGATGGCGCCGCCGCTGACCCCCGAAACCGATATCGAAGGCCCCTACGGCGCGCGCGGATCGAACGCGCCGGCGGCGGCAGGCTTTGCCGATCTGCTGCGCCGCATCATGGGCGGCGAGATCGCCGCAATCGCCTCGGAATACGACCCGGCCTGCGAACTGGCCCATCCCGGCGCCGGCCAGGCGATGGGACATCGCGCCGCGACCGCCTTCTGGGCCGGACTGCGCAGCGCGCTTCCGTCGGCCGCGTTCCGGGTCGAACACCGGATCGCCGCCAGCGATCCCGGCCGCGCTCCCCGCGCCGCGCTGCGCTGGTCGCTTTATGGCCGCCACGACGGACATGGCCGCTGGGGGCCGCCCACCGGCGCCTATGTCCATGTCCTCGGCCTGACCCATGCCGAATTCGGACCCGGCGGGCTGCGCCGGGAATGGACCCTGATCGACGATGCCGCAATCTGGACCCAGATCCTTCTCGCCACCGGCGCGCACTGAGCCGCCTCCCGCGCCGTCCGGCGACGGCGCGGGTCTGCCCGACCACGCGTCAAGTTGCGCTTCTCCCCCGTTTTCCGAATGCCGGTTCCGCCTTATATTGTTACCTATGGGACGTATCGGAACCAGAATTGGCGGCTATAGCCGCGCCGAGAAGTTGAGCGACGCCGTCGTGCATGTCGCAGGACTCGCTTCGGCGTTGATGGCGGTCCCCGTCCTGGTCACGCTCACGGCTTTCTGGCGGGGCGACGCGCCCGCCCTGTTCGGTGTCGCGATCTACGGTGCTGCGCTGATCGGCATGATCCTCTGTTCGGCGCTCTATCACATGGTGCCGCATCCCCAGTGGAAGGGTCTCCTGCGCCGCCTCGACCATTCGGCGATCTACCTCAAGATCGCGGGCACCTACACGCCCTTCGCCTTCCTCTCCGGCGTCGGCGCCGGCCTCGTCACCGGGCTCTGGAGCGCCGCGCTCGCCGGGATCGCGCTCTGGATCTTCGCGCCCGGGCGGTTCCGCTGGCTCGCCTTTTCGCTCTATCTGGGCATGGGCTGGGTCGGGCTGGTGCTGGGCTGGCCGCTCTTTTCCACCATGTCCTGGCCGGTCCTTGGCCTCGTCATCGCCGGTGGCGTCACCTACACCGTGGGGACGGCATTCTATCTGCTGGAAGCGATCCCGTTCCACAACACGATCTGGCATGTCTTCGTGCTGGCGGCGTCGGTGGTCTTCTTCGTGGCCGTGACGCTTCACCTCGCCGAAACCTCCGCACTGATCCAGGTCGACGTGCAGGCGCCCGCCGCGGCGCATTCATGAGCGCATCGTCCTTCCGCGACAGGGTGAACGCCCATTGCGCCGGGCTCCCGGGCGCCGAGCGGTCCGATCCCTGGGGCGGCGGGCATGACGCCTGGAAGGTCGGCGGCAAGATGTTCGCCTGCATCGGCGCGATCAATCCGGGCGTGTCGGTCAAATGCGCCGATACGGAAACCGCGCAGATGCTGATCGAGAGTGGCGTCGCGCAGCGCCCGAAATACTTCCATGCAAGCTGGGTGCATCTGCCCGAGACCTGCGATCCCGACGAACTCGCCCACCGCCTCGACAGCGCCTACCGCATCATCCGCAGCAAGCTGCCGAAGCGGGTGCAGGCGGCGATCGGCCCGTTCCCCGGCTGAGCCGCGTTCTGCCCGCCACCGCCAGTTGCCAGCCCGTTCCGCCAGGCGTACCAAGACGCCATGGCAGCGCAGTTTCCCGATCTCGAAGGCCGCTCGGTCTTTATCACCGGCGGCGGCTCGGGGATCGGGGCCGCGCTGACCGACGGCTTTCTCGGCCAGGGCGCGCGGGTCTTCTTCGTGCAGCGCTCGGACGCCAGCGCCTTCTGCGACACCATGGCTGATCGGCACGGCCGCCGTCCCGGCTTCGTGTCCTGCGACATCACCGATACCGGAGCGCTGAAGGCCGCCATCGCCGCAGCGGCCGGCGAAAACGGGCCGGTCACGGTGCTGGTCAACAACGCTGCGGACGATACTCGCCATACCACGCTTGACCTGACCGAGTCGGAGTGGGATGCAACCCAGGCGGTCAACCTGAAGCCCTATTTCTTCGCCGCGCAGGCGGTGATCCCGGGCATGCAGGCCGCCGGCGGCGGCGCCATCGTCAACTTCTCGTCGATCACCTATCTGATCGGAAGCGTCGGGATGCCAGGCTATGTCGCGGCAAACGCCGCCATCGTCGGGCTGACCCGCACGCTCGCGCGGGAGTTCGGACCTTCGGGGATCCGCGTCAACGCCCTTGCACCGGGCATGGTCATCACCGACCGGCAACTCCGGCTCTGGCTGAGCGAAGAGTCGATCGCGGCCCACAAGATGCGCCAATGCCTGCCGATCCGGCTCACGCCGGCAGAAATGGTGGACCCGGCCCTGTTTCTCGCTTCGGATGCCAGCCGCGGCATGACCGGGCAATGCCTGGCGGTTGACGGGGGCGTAGTGATCACCGGATGAGGACAGGATCGCGATGACGGAACACGGCGCGCGGCCCGACTGGATCGCTGCTGACTGGGGCACGACGAACCTGCGCATCTGGGCCATGGCGGGGGCGACCGACCTGGCCACGCGAAGTTCGGACCGGGGCATGGGGCGGCTCGCCCCCGGGGATTTCGAACCTGCCCTTGTCGATCTCGCGGGCGACTGGCTGGGGCCCGGCGCGACACCGGTGATCGCCTGCGGGATGGTCGGGGCGCGGCAGGGATGGACGGATGCCGGCTATGCGACGGTCCCATGCCCGCCCCTCGGCGCGCTGCCGGTCCGGGCGCCCAGCCGCGACCCGCGCCTCGACGTCTGGATCCTGCCCGGACTTTCCCAGGCCGAGCCGCCGGACGTGATGCGCGGCGAGGAAACCCAGATTGCCGGCTTCCTCGCCCTCAACCCCGGCTTCGACGGCGTGATCTGCCTGCCCGGCACCCACACCAAATGGGCGCAGGTCTCGGCCGGCGAAGTGGTCAGCTTCCGCTCGTTCATGACCGGCGAGCTGTTCGGCCTGCTCGCCACCCAAAGCGTGCTGCGGCATTCGATCCCTGCCGCAGGCTGGGACGACGCTGCCTTCGCCGACGCCATCGACGACGCCCTGTCCCGACCCGAGGCGCTCGCCGCGCGCTTCTTCGCCCTGCGCGCCGATGCGCTTTTGAACGCCGGCGACGGCTCGGCTGCGCGCGCCCGGCTGTCCGGTCTGCTGATCGGTGCGGAACTTGCCGCGGCACGGCCCTATTGGCTGGGCCAGCCGGTCGCCGTGATCGGGGCCGAGGCGGTGGCGCGCCACTATGTCGGCGCGCTGTCCCGGCTCGGACTGGTTCCGGTCCAGACCGATGCCGGCGCCACCACCCGCGCCGGGCTTTGCGCCGCCTGGCGCATGATACGGGAGACCGCGACATGAGCCGTCCGCTGATCGCCATCCTGCGCGGGATCACCCCGCCCGAAGCGCTCCCCGTGGCCGATGCGCTGATCAGCGCCGGGATCGACTGGATCGAGGTGCCGCTGAATTCGCCCGATCCGATCGCCAGCATCGCCGCCATGGCCGAGGCCTTCGGCGCCGACGCGCTGATCGGGGCCGGCACGGTGCTGACCCTGGCCCAGGTCCTCGACGTGCACGAGGCCGGAGGCCGGCTCATCGTCTCGCCGAATGCCGATCCCGAGGTGATCGGTGCCGCGGTCGGAGCGGGAATGCAGTGCTTCCCCGGCGTCTTCACCGCGACGGAATGCTTCGCCGCGCTCAAGGCCGGGGCGACCGGCCTGAAGATCTTCCCCGCCGCCCAGATGGGCCCCGAAGGGCTTGCCGCGCTGCGCGCCGTCCTGCCACCGGCGACTCCGGTTTATGCGGTGGGCGGGGTCGGCGCGGCCGACTTCGCCGCCTGGCGCGCCGCGGGCGCGGACGGTTTCGGCATCGGCACGGCACTTTATCGCCCAGGGCGCGGCGCCGCCGACGTGGCGGCCCGCGCCGCAGAATTGGTCGCAGCCTGGGACGGCGCACTGCGCGCCTGAGACCCTTTACCTAAGCGGAAGGTTGCGCTTCAACTTGGCTAACCGTCGCCTAAGATGCGGCCGACAGACCAGCGAAGTCGAAGCGCACGATGCAAAATCAGTTCCACCACGCGCCCGGGGTGACCCCGGCCGGCAGCCTGCTTGACGGTGCGCCGGTCCAGCGCATCACGCTGTCGAACGGCAGCCTCACCCTTGTCCTGCTGACCCGCGGCGCGATCCTGAACGATCTGCGCCTGGCCGGCGTTCCCCACAGCCTGACCGTCGGCAGTCCGGACATCGCCGCCTATGAGGGGCCGCTCGACTATTTCGGGGCCATCGTCGGTCCGGTCGCCAACCGCATCGCCGATGGTCGCGCGACGCTCGGCGGCCGTATCTTCGAGCTGGAGAAGAACGAGCGCGGCCGGACGCTCCATTCCGGCCCCTCCGGCACCCATGCGCAGAACTGGGAGGTCGACCAGGTGACCGAAGCCCAGGCTGTGCTGACGCTGAGCCTGCCTGACGGCGCCGGCGGTTTCCCCGGCAACCGTGCCGTCGCGGCGCGTTATGCGCTGGTCGCCGACGACACCGTAGAGCTGCGCATCGCCGCCACCACCGATGCGCCGACCTGGGTGAACTTCGCCTCGCACGCCTACTGGAACCTCGACGGAACCCCGACACTCGACGGCCATAGGCTGCAGATCGCCGCCGACCGCTACCTGCCCACCGATGCGACGGCGCTGGTCACCGGCGAGATCGCACCGGTCGCGGGCACTCCGTTCGACTTCCGCAGCGCCCGACCCATCGGCCCGGGGACCGAACCCCGGCTCGACCACAATTTCTGCCTTGCCGACGACCGGCGGCCACTGACCGAGGCGCTGACCCTCACCGGCGCATCGGGCCTCGCGCTGACCGTCTCGACCACCGAACCGGGCGTGCAGGTCTTCGACGCAGGTCCGATCGACGGCGGCGGCGCGCGCGACCATGCCGGGCGCCCGATCGGCGCCTTTGCCGGCCTGGCGATCGAACCCCAGGGCTGGCCCGATGCGCCGAACCGGCCGGATTTTCCGCCGGTGGTGCTGCGCGCCGGCCATTCCTACGAACAGATCACCCGCTTCCGCTTCCATCGGGCCTGATCCGCGCGCGTCTCCCGCGCTGCCGGTTGCCAAGCCGCGACCCGAGGTCTAGGCACGTCCCGATCCGGCGCGCCCCGGCGCCGCGCTTCGAGGTTTGCCCGATGTTCTACACGCCCCAATCCGGCCATGGCCTGCCACACAACCCGTTCAACGCCATGGTCTCGCCCCGCCCGATCGGCTGGATCTCGACCCGCGGGGCCGACCGCCACGACAACCTCGCCCCCTATTCCTTCTTCAATGCCGTCGCCTATGTGCCGCCGCAGGTGATGTTCGCCTCGACCAGCGCCAAGCCCGACCGCGACGGCACCAAGGACAGCGTCGCCCAGATCCGCGAAACCGGGGTCTTCTGCGTCAATGTCGTGGAATATGCCGCGCGCGAGGTGATGAACGCGAGTTCCCGGACCTTTCCGCGCGATATCGACGAATTCGCCGCCGTCGGCATCCCGAAGGCGGAATGCGAGACCATCGACTGCCCGCGCGTCGACGGCGCGCCGGCCAATCTGGAATGCCGGCTGACGCAGATCGTTCAGCTGCCGGGCAAGGCCAATTTCCTGGTTCTGGGCGAGGTCACCGGGTTTCACATCCGCGACGATTGCCTGAAGGACGGACGTTTCGACGTGACGCTTTACCAGCCGGTTTCGCGCCTCGGCTACCGCGACTTCGCGCGCGTCACCGAGGTGTTCGAGATGATCCGTCCGGACGACCTCTAGCCCCGGCCGACACCGCCGGGGCTCAGTGCCCGCCTGCCAGAACGCCGGTCCGCACCGAGTAATCGACCGCCAGCGCGTAATCGGGATCGTCGTCGCTGTCGATCATGAGTTGCCCGGCGCGGGACAGCAGGCGGTGGCAGTCCCGGCTGAGATGACGCAGCTGCAGCTGCTTTCCTGCCGCCGCGTATTTTGCCGCGACCGCCTCGATCGCGGTCAGCGCCGACTGATCCGCCACCCGGCTTCCGGCGAAATCGACGATCACCCGCGCGGGATCCTCCTCGGGATGGAACAGGTCGGCAAAGCCCGCGGTCGAGCCGAAGAACAGCGGCCCCTGGATCCGGTAGACCTTGGCGCCGTCCTCGGACATCTCCTCGTGGGCGTGGATGCGGGTCGCGTTGCTCCAGGCATAGGCCAGCGCCGAGATGATGACGCCGGCGACCACGGCGACGGCCAGATCGGTCAGCACGGTCACCACCGTTACCAGCACGATCACGACGGCATCCGTTGGCGGCACCCGGCGCAGGATCTTGATCGAGTTCCAAGCGAAGGTGCCGATCACCACCATGAACATGACGCCGACCAGCGCGGCCAGCGGGATCTGCTCGATCAGCGGCGCCGCGAACAGGATGAAGGCCAGCAGGAACAGTGCCGCCGTGATCCCTCCGACGCGGGTGCGCCCGCCGGAATTCACGTTGATCATCGACTGGCCGATCATCGCGCAGCCGCCCATGCCGCCGAAGAAGCCGGTCACGGTGTTGGCCACCCCCTGCGCCACGCATTCCTGGCTCGCCCCGCCGCGCTTCTGGGTAATCTCGCCGACCAGGTTCAGGGTGAGCAGGCTTTCGATCAGTCCGATCGCGGCCAGGATCACCGCGTAGGGCAGGATGATCTGCAGCGTTTCCAGCGTCATCGGCACTGTCGGGATATGGAATTGCGGCAGACCCCCCTGGATCGAGGCCAGGTCGCCGACCCGCGGCACATCCAGTCCGAAGCCGATCACGATCCCGGCCGTCACCAGGATGCCGACGAGCGGCGCGGGAACGGCGCGCGTCACGCGCGGCAGCGCCCAGACCACCGCCATGGTCAGGGCCACCAGGGCCAGCATGGTGTAGAGCGGCACGCCGGACAGCCATTCGCCGCCGGACGTGCCGGGCTGCCTGAACTGCCCCAGCTGGGCGAGAAAGATCACGATTGCCAGCCCGTTGACGAAGCCCAGCATGACCGGATGCGGCACCAGGCGGATGAACTTGCCGAGTCGCAGAAGTCCCGCGAGGATCTGCAGCACCCCCATCACCACCACGGTCGCGAACAGGTATTCGACGCCGTACTGCGTCACCAGCGACACGATCACCACTGCCAGCGCGCCCGTCGCGCCCGAGATCATCCCCGGACGGCCACCGAACAGGGCGGTGATCAGCCCGACGATGAAGGCGGCATAGAGACCGATCAGCGGATGTACCCCGGCGACGAAGGAAAACGCCACCGCTTCGGGCACCAGCGCCAGCGCGACGGTCAGCCCGGACAGGATCTCGGTGCGCATCACGCTGCCCGCCGGGACGCCGGGGACGGTGAACTGGGACAAATAGTTGCTCTGGCCGATCGCGGCCATCATCGTGCGGGTCATCGGGCCTCGCTGGCTTTCGGGAACCGGACACGCGCAATTGGAAACCCGCCGGAACGGGGCAACCGCCTCGAGGCGGCAGGCACGCAAGGCTCGGACAGTTCGGAATCTGCACGGGATCGGCGCAAACCCCTCCCATGCGCTCGCGCAGAGTGTTAGCGCAAATTGCTGCAGCGCAGAACCCCGCCAGGCGCATATCCGGTATGATACAGGTGCATGGCTCCATATTCAACCGTGGCGTCGGGGCGCATCGCGGCCTCTTCCGGTTGACGGCAATGCCGCCTAGTCTGCGCCAGGCACAATTGAGCGGGGCGAGCGACGCACATGCAATCCTATCTCGGCGTGATCGGCGGCTCGGGGGTCTACGACATCGAGGGGCTCGAAGACGCCGAATGGCGCGCGGTCGGGACGCCGTGGGGTGCACCTTCGGACCAGATTCTCACGGGCCGGCTCAACGACGTGCCGATGGCGTTCCTGCCCCGCCATGGCCGCGGCCATGTGCATTCGCCGTCGACCGTCCCCTACCGCGCCAATATCGACGCGCTGAAACGGCTCGGCGTGACCGACGTGATCTCTCTCTCGGCATGCGGGTCGTTCCGCCGGAAGATGGAACCGGGGCATTTCGTCGTCGTCGACCAGTTCATCGACCGCACCTTTGCCCGCGAGAAGTCGTTCTTCGGCCAGGGCTTCGTCGCGCACGTCTCGGTGGCGCACCCGACCTGCGCGCGGCTCGGCAAGGCCTGCTACGAGGCCGCCAAGTCCGCCGGCGTCAAGACGCACAAGAAGGGCACCTACCTCGCCATGGAGGGGCCGCAATTCTCGTCGCTTGCGGAAAGCAGGATGTACCGCAAGGTCTGGGGCGCCGACGTGATCGGCATGNNNNGAGGCCAAGCTCGCCCGCGAGGCGGAGCTCTGTTACGCCTCGGTCGCCATGGTCACCGATTTCGACAGCTGGCACGAGGATCACGGCACCGTCGACATCGCCCAGATCATCCGCATCCTGACCGGCAATGCCGACAAGGCCCGGACCATGGTCACCCGCCTCACTCCCATCCTCGGCGGCACCCGCGCCGCCTGCCCCTGCGGCTGCGACCGCGCGCTCGACCACGCGATCCTGACCGCGCCGGACAAGCGCGACCCCGAACTTCTGGCAAAGCTCGACGCGGTCGCCGGCCGCGTCCTGAAGGCCTGAGCGCCTCCCGGCGGTCAGTGCTGTCCCGCCGCCCGTCGGTGGCCTCAGTCGCCGGCTAGGATGGCGCCGGCGAAGCGGTATTCTTCGCGGCCCGGCACCCGGACGGTCCACATGTCACCGGATTTCGACACGTCCAGCGCCGTTCCGTCCCTGGCGGTGAACGCGCCGTTCTTGAAGTCCAGCACGCGATAGGCCGGCCGATCGGTGATCGCGATGTTGGAGATCCAGATCTCCGCCCCGCCCGCGCCGTCACGCAGGACCCGCCAGCCGCAGACTTCATCGAAGGCCCCGGTCCCGGCCGAACAAGGCATGAGCCCGCCTGCATCATAGGTCATCGGGCCCAGATCCGTCTCGGGATCCGTCTCGGGCGCGGCGCAGGCGGCGAGAACCAGCATGGCGGGAACGGCGAATCTCTTCAGCACGGCAGAGGTCTCCCTTCTTGGCGTTGTTCCAGACGTTGCGTCGCCAAGGCTAGGGCACGCGGGCCGGGGCTTCCAGCCGCACGGCCGCGCACCGGACCGATTCCGCCAATCCCTTCGCGCCGCTTGTGCCCGCTGCCGCACGAGGCTAGCCTCCGCCACGTCCCCCCGTCCGGATGTCGCCCATGGACCTGCACACCTGGCTTGCCTTCGTCGCAGCCTCAAGCCTGCTTCTGGTCGTTCCCGGCCCCACCATCCTGCTCGTGCTCAGCTATGCGCTGAGCCAGGGCCGCAAGGTCGCCCTTGCGGTGGCCTCAGGCGTGGCGCTTGGCGATCTGGTCGCGATGACGGCCTCGCTCGCGGGCCTCGGGGCGCTTCTCGCCGCATCGGCCGCCGCCTTTGCGGTGGTGAAATTCGCCGGGGCCGCCTATCTGGTCTGGCTCGGCCTGACCATGCTGAGAAAGGCGCGCCACGCCGATCCGGCACTGCCGGTCGCACCGGCAGGCGACCGTCCCGCCCGGATGTTCGGCCATGCCGCGGCGGTCACCGCCCTGAACCCGAAATCGATCGGCTTCTTCCTCGCCTTCGTGCCGCAATTCATCCTGCCCACGCAGCCGATCCTGCCCCAGGCGGCGCTGCTGGTCGCCACCTTCGTCAGCCTCGCCGCCCTGAACGCGCTCGCCTATGCGCTGCTCGCCGACCGCCTGCGCACCCGGCTGGCCCGTCCCGCGGCGATCCGCGCGCTGACCCGCGCCGGCGGCGTCACCCTGATCGCCATGGGCGCGCTCACCGCCGCGGCCCGGCGCACCGCGGCCTGAGAGGGAGAGCGTGCAGGTCAAGGAGTACATCCGCACGATCCGCGACTTCCCCGAGAAGGGAGTGATGTTCCGCGACGTGACCACGCTGTTCGGCGATCCGCGCAGGTTCCGCATCGCTGTCG
This sequence comes from Paracoccaceae bacterium, assembly GCA_020425125.1. Taxonomy (GTDB): domain Bacteria; phylum Pseudomonadota; class Alphaproteobacteria; order Rhodobacterales; family Rhodobacteraceae; genus Meridianimarinicoccus. Next base: position 40,992 of record JAGQRV010000053.1, read on the forward strand.
ACCAGCTTCTCGCACCCTATGCCGGACGGCGGATCGACAAGGTGGTGGGGCTTGAGGCGCGCGGCTTCATCCTGGGCGGCGCCGTCGCGCATCAGTTGTCCGCCGGTTTCGTGCCGGTCAGGAAGAAGGGCAAGCTCCCGGCGGCGACGCTGGCACAGGACTACACGCTGGAATACGGCGCCGCGACGGTCGAGATCCACGACGACGCCATCGAGCCGGGCGAGACGGTGCTGATCGTCGACGACCTTCTGGCCACCGGCGGCACTGCCGAGGCCGGCATCCGCCTGGTGGAGCGTCTGGGCGGCAACATCCTCGGCTGCGCCTTTGTGATCGGCCTGCCTGAACTCGGCGGCCGCACGCGTCTCGAGGCGCTGGGAATGGATGTCCATGCCCTTTGCGCCTTCGAAGGCCACTAGATCACATCCACAGCGCGGCCCGAAGCTCGCGGAAATCGGCCAGGGGCCACGTGGACAAGGGGTGTTTGGCGAAGACCTGCTGCCGGCCCGACGGGCGCTTTCCGTCGCCGCGGCTTCGCGAGCCGCCGTCAAGAATACGAAGGACTGACCATGATTGCACCGACCAGCCCCCGCCAGCGCCGCCTTGCCGAGTTTCTTGACCGGGTCTGGTCCGCGGGCGAAATCGCGGCCTGCGACCGGTTCGTCGCGGCGGCCTACACGATCCTCAACGATCCCGGCGATCCGTGGGAGGGGCAGACGCTCGACCCCGACGGCTTCAGGGACCGGGTCCGCCAGTCCCGTGCACCGTTCCCGGATCAGCGCTTCGACGTGCAGGACTGGTTCGAGAATGCGCATTCCGTGGCGGTGACGTGGCTCTGGTCGGCCACGCATCAGGGCGACTTTCCGGGTTTCCCGGCGACCGGGCGCCGGCTCACCATGTCGGGCGCCACGTCGTATCGGTTCGATGCCGAGGACCGCCTGACCGGCCACTGGCAGATTGCCGACCGGCTGGGCGTCTTCCGCCAGCTACAGGCGGCGGCAAGCCCGGGCGGATCGAGCAATTGAGCCGCGGCCGGACCACATCGGGCCGTCGCCGGGAGGCGCGGGCGGTCCGAAAGAAGTCCGATCAAAGTCCGATACTTTTCCGATGCGTTTCCGACGCGCAATCGCGGCCTTCAGGCGCGCAGAACCGCTCCCGGATTCATGATGTTCAGCGGGTCGAGCGCCGCCTTGACCGCCCGCATCGCCGCCAGCCGCGCCGGGTCGCCATAGCGCTCCAGATCGCCGACCTTCAGCCGTCCGATCCCGTGCTCGGCACTGACCGACCCGCCCATCTCGTGCACCAGGTCGTGCACCGCCTGCTTGATCGCGTCGCGCCGGTCGCGGTACTGTGCAGCGACGTCCCCCTTTGGCGGGAAGACGTTGAAATGCAGATTGCCGTCGCCCACATGGCCGAAGCAGTTGATGCGGAAATTTCCCATTGCGGCAACGGCTTGCTGGCCCTGAACGATGAATTCAGGCAGCGCCGACAGCGGCAGCGACACGTCGTGCGATGAGATCGAGCCGATCCTGCGGTTGGCCAGCGGAATGTTCTCGCGCACCGCCCAGAGGCCCGCCCGCTGCGCTTCGGACGCCGCGATCACCCCGTCCGACACAAGGCCCTCGGCAAGGCCTGTCTCGAAGATCGCCGTCAGGGCCTCCTCGGGCACGGCGTGGCCGTGAAAGCCCAGGTCGATCAGCACCGACCAGTCCGGCGGGGCGGCAAACGGCAGCCGCACGTCGGGCATGGTTTCCATAAGGAAATCATAGCCCTGCCGGTGGATCAGTTCGAACGCGCTGACCGCCTCGCCGACCTCCTGGCGGGCCAGCGCCAGAAGCTTCAGGGCCGCTTCCGGTCCCTCCACGACCAGCATTGCGGTCGCTTCGGCGCGTGGCCGCGGGAACAGTCGGAGGCTTGCCGCGGTGATCAGCCCCAGAGTTCCTTCCGAGCCGATCAGGAGCCCCCGCAGGTCGTAGCCGGTATTGTCCTTCCGCAACCTGCGTAGACCGTGCATCACCGACCCGTCCGGCAGTACCGCCTCAAGCCCGAGGCAGAGGTCCCGGGCATTGCCGTAGCGCAGGACGTTGACCCCGCCGGCATTGGTGGCGAGGTTGCCGCCGATCCGGCAGGAGCCTTCCGAAGCCAGCGAGAGTGGAAACAGAAGGCCAGCGGCCTCGGCCGCGGCCTGAACGTCCGCAAGGATCGCCCCCGCCTCGGCGATCAGCACCGCTTCGTCGGGATGGACGGACCGGATCCGCGCCATCCGCTCCATCGACACCACCAGCGGCGGCGGCCCCCCGGTCACGATCTGCCCGCCGACCAGCCCCGTGCCGCCCCCGAATGGCACGACCGGGGTCCGGGTCGCCGCAGCGACGCGGATGATCTCGGCCGCTTCCTCGACGGTTCCGGGCGCCAGGACCGCCTGCGCTATTCCGGAATAGCGCCCGCGGGGCTCTTCCAGATATGCCGGGGACAGATCGCGAAAGGCTACCGGGGGCAATCTGCGGCGCAGCAGGGTGACGGCGTCGCCGTCGGAAATATCAGTCATCCGTGGTCAGGTAAGCAGGTTCCAGCACAAGCACCGTAGGCCGCCGCGGCAATGTCCGCAACGACACCTCGACACTCGTGGCCCCCGGCCTTTCGATCGCGAAGTCGCCTGCCATGCCTGCAAGGAAGATGTCGAGCGAGCCGCGCCCGAACCAGTGCATCGGGATCACGATGGACGACCGCAGGTGACCAAGCACCCGGATCATCGTCGGCAGGTCGAGCGTTGCGCCACCATCGACCGGAGCCATCACCACGTCGAGCCGGCCGATCGCGGCATATTGTGCAGGCGTCGGCTCGTGATGAAGGTGCCCCAGATGCCCGATGCAGAGGCCCGCGACCTCGAAGATGAAGACTGAATTGCCGTCGCGCCCCAGATCCGTGCCCCAGGAGCGAATGTCGGTGGTGACGTTGCGGACCAGCATCTCGCCGAGATCGAGATGATGCTCGGCCCGGCCGCCGTCGCTCGCCCAGCCCGGCAGGACATGCGGAATGCGCGGATCAGGATAAGCGGTCCAATGGGTCGCGTGGGCCCGGTTCATCGTCGCCACGTCTGGCACGAAATCGGCCGTACCGAGAAAGCCGGTATAATCGGTGACGGCGCTCAGCCCGCCCGGTGTCTGGAGCAGGAACATCGCATGGGCGAGATAGCTGATCCGGACGGTGAACTCGGGCAGCGGATCTGTGTAGGCGGCCCGCTCGATCACCGCCATGCCCGACGCCCCGTCGACAAGTGCGATGCAATGGCTTTCCCGCCGCTCCTGAGCCGCGGCGGGTCCGAGGGCGACAAGGGTCACGACGAGAACAACCATCCAGCGCAAAGGGCATCTCCCGCACTTGCCCCAATGCTAGCGCGACGGCAGCGGAAGTCACGTCACCAGATCAACTCGCCGTGCTGCGTCCCCGCCGATCGCTGCGGAGATTGGCGTAGAGCACATGATTGCGCCAGCGCCCGTCGATCTGCAGATAGCCTTGCGCCACGCCTTCGTACTTGAAGCCCGTTGCCTCCAGTACCCCCCGAGATGCTGCATTCTCGGGCAGACAGGCCGCCTCGATCCGGCTCAGATCCATGATCGCGAAGGCGTGGTGCACCACCGCGAGGATCGCCTCGCTCATGTAGCCGTGCCGTGCGTGACGCTCGCCGACCCAATAGCCCAGCGTTCCGGCCTGTGCGGGCCCGCGGCGGATATTGTCCAGCGTGATCGCACCGAGGATGGTGTCGGTCGCGACCTCGAACAGGAACAGCGGCAGCGCCGTGCCATTGTCGATGCTGCGGGTCGCCCACTGCACCCGGTGGGTAAAGCCGCGCCGGGTGAGATGGTCGGCCGCCCAGACCGGCTCCCAGGGCTTCAGGAACTCCGCGCTCTCGCGCCGCAGCCGCGCCCATGGCTCGAAATCCGCGTGGATCGGCGGCCTGAGCAGCAGGCGGTCCGAATGCAGTTCCACTTTCCGGCGGCGCAGGCGGATCATGCCGTCAGCCATGGTCTGGCACGGGCCGGCCGTTCTGCTGGCCGGCGAGAGGAATCGCGGCGGTCGGTCTCATCGCGGTGCCATCGAAATCGACAGCAAGGGCACACCCTGCAACGTCATTGAAATCGCGATCCTCCCAGCCTTCCTGAGCCGGCACCGGATCATGTCCCGCCCTTCAGGTTTGCCCGAACGTTCCTGCCCCTCATGCCGGTTCGTATCCATGGGCGCCGCGACCGGCAAGTCCGCACAGACCGATCCGGCAAAAGCTTCCTCCCGCAGGAATGGAACGACGGGCAGAATTCTCCGTCAGCGCAGACACGTCCACATCGCTGAGACGAATCCGGCAGGGCCCTTGCGTCCTCAGGCCGCCAGGCGGGACCTGAGATCGCCGAGAGCCGGCGCCCCGGAAAGCGGGCCGTACAGTGCCATGGCCGCCGGTGCGTGGCTCACCAGCCGCGCGCCGTAGTCGCGCATCTGCTCGGTGCCGACCGCCTCGATCAATGCGATGGTCTCGTCGATATCGGGCACCCGGTCCCAGATTGTCAGCAGCCGCGCCATCCGCTCAGCCCGGGACGAGGGACTTTCGAGCCCCATCAGCAATCCGGCTTTCATCTGCGCCCGTGCCCGCGCCAGTTCGTCGGCACTCAGATCGTCCGCAGCCTTGCGCAGTTCGTCGATGGTGAGGCTGGCGAGTTCGGGCAACTGGTTGCCGCTGGTTCCGGCATAGATCGTCGTCATGCCGGTATCGGCATAGGAGGACGCCTGGGCGAAGATCGTATAGCATAGGCCACGCTTCTCGCGCAGCTCCTGGAACAGCCGTGATGACATGCCGCCACCCAGCGCGGTGGCAAAGACCTGCGCCGCATAGACCTCGGAATCGCGGTAGCTTGGCCCTTCCAGAGCCAGGGCGAAATGCACCTGTTCCAGCGCCTTTTCGGCCCGCCGCTCGCCGAAGGCGAAGCGCGCGGGCTCCGGCACGGCGGACGGCCGCGCCTTGAGATGGCCGAACAGCTTTTCCGCTTCGGCCACGATGGCGTCATGGTCCACCGACCCCGCGGCCGCCAGGATCATCTGCCCCGGGCCATAGCGCTCCTTCACGAAGCCGAACAGGTCGTCCCGAGTGAATCCGGACACGCGCGCCGCCTCGCCGAGGATGGTGCGTCCGATGGGCTGGCCGGGATAGGCGACTTCCTGCAGCCAGTCGAAAACGATGTCGTCCGGCGTGTCGAGCGCCTGCCCGATCTCCTGCAGGATGACGCCCCGCTCCACCTCGATCTCGGACTGCTCGAAGGCCGGGTTGAGAATGATGTCCGAGATCACGTCGAGGGCGAGCATCACGTCGTCTTCGAGGACCCGCGCGTAATAGGCCGTCATCTCGCGGGAGGTATAGGCATTGATATACCCGCCCACATCCTCGATGGCCTCGGCAATCTGGAGGGCGTTGCGCCGCTTGGTTCCCTTGAACGCCATGTGTTCGAGGAAATGCGCGATCCCGTTCTGCTCGCTCCGCTCGTGCCGTCCGCCGGCATTGATCCACAGTCCCAATGCGGCGGATTTGAGCCCCGGCATCCGTTCGGTAACGATCCGGAGGCCGTTTGTCAGGCGATGTATTTCCACGGTCACGTCGACGCTCTCTCCTCCATCAGACGCTCGATGGTCCGCAGATCGTTGGCAATCTCGGTCATCCGCTCCGGACGCTCATACAGATCTGACAGCCTTTTTGGAAGAGCGGGCCTGATTCCGGTTGCGGCCGCAACCGCGTCCGGAAACTTCGCCGGATGCGCGGTGGCCAGGGCGATCATCGGCACGGCGGGATCGGCTTCTTCCTCGGCGACCTTCACCCCGACCGCGCTGTGCGGACAAATCACCTCGCCGGTTGCGGCATAGACCCTGGCAATCGTCTCCGAGGTCTCCGTTTCCGATGCACGTCCCGAAGCAAAGGTTTCGCGCAAGCGGCCGATGGCGCCCTGGCTGACCGGGAAGCTGCCGGTCTCCTTCAGCCGCTCCATCTGCTCGGCTACCGCCTTTCCGTCCCGCCCGTAGGCGTCGAAAAGCGCGCGCTCGAAATTGGACGAGACCTGGATGTCCATCGACGGGCTGATCGAGGGAACCACCGTTTCGCGGGTATATGCACCTGTCGCCAGGGTGCGGTGCAGGATGTCGTTCTGGTTCGTCGCGATCACCAGCTTCTCGATCGGCAGGCCCATGCGCCGGGCGACCTGGCCGGCGAAGATATCGCCGAAATTCCCCGTCGGAACGGTGAAGCTGACCTTCCTGTGCGGCGCGCCGAGGGCCGTGGCAGCGGTGAAGTAGTAGACCACCTGGGCCAGGACCCGCGCCCAGTTGATCGAGTTGACGCCGGCCAGCCGCATCCGGTCGCGGAAGTCGAAGTCGTTGAACATGTCCTTCACGCGCGCCTGGCAATCGTCGAAATCGCCGTCGAGTAGCAGCGCGTGGACATTGGCCTCGGTCGGGGTGGTCATCTGCCGGCGCTGCACCTCCGAGGTGCGCCCCTTGGGCAATAGGATGAAGATGTCCACCGCATCGAGACCGCGGAAGGCCTCGATGGCCGCGGAACCGGTATCACCGCTGGTGGCCCCGACGATGGTCACATGCTCCCCCCGCCGCTTCAACGCCGCCTCGAACAGCTGGCCGATCAGCTGCATCGCGAAGTCCTTGAAGGCGAGCGTGGGGCCGTGAAACAATTCCAGCAGGAACAGGTTCGGGCCGAGTTGGGTCAGCGGCGCCCGCGCCGGATGGGAAAAGCTTGCATAGGCGCGGTCGATGATATCCCGGAACTCGGCCTCGCCGAAGCTGTCTCCGATGAAGGGGCGCATGACGCGGAACGCGACTTCCTCATAGGGTAGACCCGCCAGCGCCGCGATCTCCGTGGGATCGAGCGTGGGGACCCTCTCAGGAACGTAAAGGCCGCCGTCGCGTGCGAGGCCGGTCAGCATCGTGTCTTCGAAGTCGAGAACCGGGGCGGCACCGCGCGTGGAGACATATTTCATGGTCGATCAGCTTTCCTGTGCGCGTCGGCGCAGACTTGCCACCCAGTAGACGCTCATCGCGGCCCAGACCGCGGCAAGCAGGAACCAGGTGATGGCGTATTGCAGATGGTCGTTCGGAATACCGGCGGTGTCCACCGGCAGCGGCGTGATCGCGGGAGCCGGTTCCGTGGTGGTCCGGACCACCAGCAGGACAGGTTCGGTTCCCAGAGCCTCCGCCAGGCTCGCGACATCCCGCGCGAACCAGAGCCGCGCCGCACGGTCGGGATCGGGTGTGAAGGAATCGGTCTCGTCCGGCCAGTGCAGGTTTCCGGTCACCGTTGTTTCGACCGGCGGCCTTGGCGTCTTCCGTGCCTCGTCGGAAATGAAGCCGCGGTCGAGAAGGATGCGCCGCCCCCCGGTCTCGAAGGGCGCAATGACCCGAAAACCGGGTCCAAAGACCTTGTGGCTCGACTGGACCAGAATTTCGGGCGTCCCGATCCGCCCGGTTTCTTTCACCGGAAGGTATTCGTCTCGCGCCGGATCGGGCACTGCGGGCAGTTCTACCGGGGCAGCCGCGATCCGCGACTCGATCCGCGCCAGGACCGCCTCCTTCCACTCCAGCCGCTGAAGCTGCCAGACGCCAAGCGCGATCAGGATGGCACAGCCGCAGATGCCGAACAGCAGCGCCGAGATCATCCGCATGTGGTTCTCTCCTGGCGGCGCGGTCAAAGTCCGCGCCGGTCGCGGCACGGGCCCGCAGACCGGCGGATCGAATTCGCAGGGACGACCACCCGAACGCGATTCGAGCGCGGGGAAAGCTTATCCATCGTCATGCTGCATTCCATCTCCACCCTGAAAAGGCCAGGGGCGCGGTCTCCGCAGACCGCGCCCCCGTTGTCCCGGATCGACCCGCCCGCGGCGTCAGCTACCCCAGATATAGACTGCCGCGAACAGGAACAGCCAGACCACGTCGACGAAATGCCAGTACCAGGCGGCAGCCTCGAAGCCGACATGGCTCTCGGGCGTGAAATGTCCGCGCAGCACCCGCATCAGGCAGACGAACAGGAAGATCGTCCCGATGATCACGTGCGCGCCATGGAACCCGGTCGCCATGAAGAAAGAGGCGCCGTAGATGTTGCCCGAGAAGCCGAAGGCGGCGTGGCTGTACTCCAATGCCTGGAACGCGGTGAAAAGCATGCCGAGGAGAATTGCCAGCGCCAGCCCCCACTTCATGTCCTCGCGATTTTCCTCGTGGACCAGGGCATGGTGCGCCCAGGTCGCCGCAGCGCCCGAGCAGAGCAGGATCAGCGTGTTGATCAGCGGCAGGTGCCAGGGATCGAAGGTCTCGATCCCCTGCGGCGGCCAGGTCGAGAACTCGGCCGGAATCTCGGGCCCGCCGGGATAGAGGGCGTGCTTGAAGAAATTCCAGAACCACGCCGCGAAGAACATCACCTCGGACATGATGAACAGGATGAAGCCGTAGCGGAGTCCGATCAGCACCACCGGGGTGTGATCGCCGACCTGATTCTCGGCGATGGTGTCGGACCACCAGCCGAACATCACATAGCCGACGATGACCAGACCGATGAGGAACATCCAGGGGCCGTGGCCATGCATGAACAGCACGGCGCCAAACAGCATCGTGAACGCACCCACCGCGCCGAGAAAGGGCCAGAGCGATGGCTGCAGAATGTGATAGTCGTGGTTCTTTTCGTGGGCCATGGAACCTCGGTCTCTCTTCCGGGCGTCAGTTGACGGATGTCTCGGCGGCAGTATCGAGACCGGCCTGCCGGTCCGCCGGCAGATCGGTCTCGTAGAAGGTATAGGACAGCGTGATCGTGTGGATGAACTTGCCCTCGGGGTCGTTCACGATGTCGGGGTCGACGTAGAAGGTCACCGGCATCTGCGCCGTCTCGCCCGGCTCCAGCACCTGATGCGTGAAGCAGAAGCACTGGATCTTGGTGAAATACGCCCCCGCCGCGTAAGGCGTCACGTTGTAGCTCGCGGTACCGGCAATTGGCCGGTCGCTGAGGTTGGTCGCCTCGAAGAAGGCCAGCCCGGTCTCGCCGATCCGCAGCGTCATCTGCCGCTCGACCGGCTTGAACTGCCACGGCAAACCGCGGTCGACGGTCCCGTCGAAGCGGACCGTCACAGTCTGGTCGAGAATGCGGTCCGACCCGCTGGTGGCGCTGACCGTGGCGCCGCCAAAGCCGGTCACCCGGCAAAACCAGTTGTAGAAGGGAATCGACGCCCAGGCGAGCGAGCCCATCAGCACAACGACGCCAAGCGTCAGTGCCACCGTCTTCTGCGGTCCGCTCCAGCGGGTCATTGCGCCGCCCCCTGTGCCGGCGGCGAGACATGGTCGAACCCCTCGACCACGGCCGGCCCGTTCGCGCTGACCTTGGCGATGGTCAGGCCGAACACCACGGCCACGAACAGACCCAGGACAACGCCGATGCCGACATTGCGGCCGAAACGGCGGCGATGCAGTTCATGCTCGCGCGCAAACCCCATCACCAGACCCCCATGCCCGCGACCGCCCTGTCGGCGAGAAGCGCACCGAAATGCGCGAAGAGATAGATCAGCGAAAAGCCGAAGAACCGCTTCTCGATCCGGTAGCGGTCCAACTCGGCCATCGCTTCGGTGCGTCGGGCGATCAGGAGGGCGCCGCGCAGGAGCCAGAGGTTCATCGCAACCGCCACGGTGATGTAGATCGGTCCTCCGATCGCGGAGAACCCGGCCGCCACCGCGACTGGCGCCAGCAGCAGCGAATAGACCAGGATATGGCGCCGGGTCGCCGCACGGCCGTGCGTCACCGTCAGCATCGGCACGCCCGCATTTTCGTAGTCGGATTTCATGAACAGGGCGAGGGACCAGAAATGGGGCGGCGTCCACATGAAGATCAGCGCGAACATCAGCCAGCTTTCGACGCTCATGCCGCCGGTCACGCAGGCCCAGCCGATCATTGGAGGGAAGGCCCCCGCCGCCCCACCGATGACAATGTTTTGGGGCGTCCAGCGCTTCAGCCACATGGTGTAGACGACCACGTAGAAGAAGATGGTGAAGGCGAGCAACCCGGCGGCAAAGAGGTTCGCCGCCAGTCCCAGCATCACCACGGCGATACCGGCAAGCGCGAGCCCGACAGCCAGAGCCTCGTCCGGCGCGACCCGCCCGGCCGGAACCGGCCGGTTGCGGGTCCGCCGCATCACCGCGTCGATGTCGGCATCCCACCACATGTTCAGCGCGCCTGCGGCACCGGCACCAAGCGCGATGAAGAGGATCGACGCAAAGGCGACCATCGGATGAATGCTGCCCGGCGCTACGGCAAGCCCGACGAAGGCCGTGAAGACGACCAGCGACATCACCCGGGGCTTCAGAAGCGCCACGTAGTCGCCGAAGCCGGCTTCGGGGCTTTGCGTCGAGGAAAGGGCAGTACTAGCGTCGGTCATTCGGAACTCCGGACCCGGCCGCGGCTGCGCCGCGGCCCGGGAAGGTCACGCGATCAGCGCGAAGCAATGTCGACCGAGCGCGGCACGCCGGCATACTGTTCCTTCGCCTTGGCCAGCCAGTCGGCATAGTCCGCCTCGCTGACCACCTTGACGGTGATCGGCATGTAGGCGTGGTCCTTGCCGCAAAGCTCGGAACACTGACCGAAATAGATACCTTCCTTTTCGGCCGCGAACCACAGTTCGGCCAGCCGGCCCGGAACCGCGTCCTGCTTCACGCCGAAGGCGGGCACCGTCCAGGAATGGATCACGTCGGCGCCGGTCGTCTGCACCACGACGATCTTGCCGACAGGCACGACCATCGGGGTGTCGACGGCCAGAAGGTATTCGTCATCGGTGTAGCCGTTCGCGGCCAACTGGTCCTTGGGCAGGAGGAACGAATCGAACGAGAACCCGTCATCGACGTAGTCGTAGCTCCAGAACCACTGGTTTCCGGTTACCTTGATGGTGATGTCGGCTTCGGGAATTTCCTGCTGCTGGAACAGGATCGGGAGCGAAAAGGCGCCGATGAAGACGAGGATGAGGATCGGAATGAGGGTCCAGGCGATCTCGAGCGGCGAATTGTGGGTGAACCGTGCCGGGGTCGGGTTGGCACGGCTGTTAAAGCGCAGCGCGACGATGGCCAGCAGCGCGACCACGAGGAGAACGATGGCGATCATGATGACCATCATGAAATGGTCCAGCCATTGCAGGTCGCGGGCGACCTCGGTCGCGGCCGGCTGGAATCCCATTCCGCCCTGATGCGGCTGGCCGACGACCGGCAGCGAATCCATGGCGTCCTGCGCATGCGCGGCGCAGGCAAGAACGGCGGACAGCGCGACGCTGGCCAGACCAAGCCGGGGCAGGAATCGGGTTTTCGTGATCTGCATGCTCTCTTCCCGTCGGTTCTGCACGAGGGCGCGACCATGGGTCCCCGTGCGACCGCCTGGCCCTCCCTGCCGCATTCACCTTGTTGTGTTGTCACCAAGAACCATATTTGCATGGATGGAACAAGCGATCTCCGTTGCGACATTCCGGTCGGTTTGACGAGGATCAAGGACACTCAGCCAAAGGGGCCCGATCACGATGCGTTCCGGCCGGTTCGATCCGTTCAATACCCGTGTGGACCCGGATGCGGCCCTGCGCCACCTCAAGGCCGCAACAGACGGCGCGGATGATGGGGAACTCTTTCTCGAGAGGCGCCGGTCGGAAGTGCTGGGCTTCGACGACGGCCGCCTAAGGACCGCAAGCTTCGACGCCGCCGAAGGATTCGGGCTGCGGGCCGTCAGGGGCGAGACATCGGGCTATGCTCACTCGACCGATATCAGCGAGACCGCGATCCGGCGCGCCGCCGAAACCGCGCGACTCGCCGTCGGCGCCGGCGGCGGAACACTGGATGCGGCACCGCCGCGGACGAACCGCCGGCTCTACGGCGACGATGATCCCCTCGACGAGGCGGGCTTTGCCGCCAAGGTGGCGACGCTGCGCGACATCGACGCGTTCGCCCGCGACCTCGACCCCCGCGTGGTGCAGGTATCCGCGACGCTGGCCGCTGCGCTTCAGGAAGTGGTGATCCTGCGGCCCGGCGGCGACATGGTGACCGACACCCGGCCCATGACGCGGCTCAGCCTTTCGGTCATCGTCGAGGAGAACGGGCGGCGCGAGACCGGAACCAGCGGCGGCGGCGGCCGCCAGCCCCTCGGCCTCGTGACCGATCAGAGCCATTGGCAGAGCGCGGTGCGCGAGGCGCTGCGGATCGCCGCGGTCAACCTTGAGGCTGAACCTGCGCCCGCAGGCGTGATGGATGTGGTGCTCGGCCCCGGCTGGCCGGGGATCCTGCTGCACGAGGCGGTCGGGCACGGGCTGGAAGGCGATTTCAACAGAAAGAAGAGTTCGGCCTTCGCCGGTCTGCTCGGCCAACAGGTCGCGGCGCGCGGCGTGACCGTGGTCGATGACGGTACCATTCCGAATCGCCGCGGCTCGATCACCGTGGATGACGAGGGAACACCCTCCGGACGGACCGTGCTGATCGAGGACGGTGTTCTCGTCGGCTATATGCAGGATCGTCAGAATGCCCGTCTGATGGGCGTCGCCCCCACCGGCAACGGCCGCCGGGAAAGCTTCGCCCATCCGCCGATGCCGCGCATGACCAACACGATCATGCTGGCCGGGTCCGAGGATCCGGCGGCGATTCTCGCCGGACTGGATGACGGGATCTATGCGGTGGGCTTCGGCGGCGGTCAGGTCGACATCACCAACGGCAAGTTCGTGTTCTCCTGCACCGAGGCCTACCGCGTGAAGAACGGACGGGTCGGCGCCCCGGTGAAAGGCGCGACGCTGATCGGCGACGGCCCGACCGCTATGCGTCACATCCAGGCGATCGGCACCGATATGGCGCTCGATCCGGGGATCGGAAATTGCGGCAAGGCAGGCCAGTGGGTGCCGGTGGGCGTTGGGCAGCCGACGCTTCGAATCGGGCGCCTAACGGTGGGCGGATCGGCGGCCTGAGTGGCGGCCGGCAATTATTTTCGGTCCGGCCCGATTCATTTACCTTGGATTAACCCTGCGGTCTCAGGAATGGGCTCACCCCTCGGGCGGAGCCGCGATGACAGAAAGACTGACTTCTTCCGCATCCACACCCCTCACCCCACCAAAGCCGGAAGAAGACAGGTTATCGTGGCTCCGCCTATTTCGCTCCCGAGGGGTCGGGGTGCATACATTCTTCCGCCTGATGCGCGAACACGGGAATGCGGCGACGGTGCTGGCGGTCCTGCCGGAACTCGCCGCGAAGGCCGGCGTCAGAGATTACCGGACAGCCTCCATCGACGAGACACGCGCGGAATGGCGGGCGTCGCAGAAGGCCGGGGCCCGCCTGATCTGCTTCGGCGACGACGGCTACCCTGAATACCTTTCGCGAATCGATGATCCGCCTCCGGTCTTCTGGGCGAAGGGCGACATGGCGCATCTTGCGCGTCCGATGGTGGCGCTGGTGGGCGCCAGGAACGCTTCGAGCCTCGGTGAACGGGTCGCGCGGCAACTGGCTCAGGAATTGGGACGGGCCGGATACGTCACCGTGTCCGGCCTTGCCCGTGGCATCGACGCGGCCGTGCACGAAGCGAGCCTCAGGACCGGGACCGTCGCGGTACAGGCCGGCGGCGTCGACATCGCCTATCCGACAGAGAACGCCGCGCTTCACGGCCGGATCGGGGAGATCGGCCTGCTGGTGTCCGAGCAGCCGATAGGCCTCCAGCCCCAGGCCCGCCATTTCCCCCGCCGCAACCGAATCATCTCCGGACTGGCCCGGGCGCTTGTCGTCGTCGAGGCCGCGGCCCGGTCCGGCAGCCTGATCACGGCGAAGAACGCGCTGGACCAGGGGCGCGACGTTCTCGCGGTGCCCGGCCACCCGTATGATGCCCGAGCATCCGGCTGCAACATGCTGATCCGCGACGGCGCCACGCTGGTGCGCTCGGCGGCGGACATTCTGGAGGCCCTCGGCGAGGTCTCTGACACCACCTCCGCCCGGTCCGGGAGCACCGACACGGCGGCCGAAGCGCAACGCCGTCCGAGAGCAGTTCCGACCGAAGAACCGCTGCCCTCCGGGGCACTTGCCGACAAGGCGCCGCCGGTGTCGGGCCTGCCCGCACGGCACGCCCTGATCCTTGCTCGGCTCGGTCCCACGCCCCTGGCCGAAGACCAGCTCATCCGCGACCTGAACCTGCCGGCAACGCAGGTGGCGCCGGCCCTTCTCGATCTCGAACTCGACGGGCGGATTACCCGCCATGCGGGCGGCCTGATCTCACTCGCCTGAGCGGACGGGCGCGCACCCGGCCCCGGCTTCCGCTCTCCTCCCCTCATTGACAACCTCTGCCCGGCGCCCACATCTAGCGCCCTATTGCTGGGTGCGCCCTGATCTGGAGCCTCGTTCATGCCGGTTGTCGTTGTCGAATCGCCCGCCAAAGCCAAGACGATCAACAAGTACCTCGGCGACGAATACACCGTTCTCGCGTCCTACGGCCACGTGCGCGACCTGCCCCCCAAGGACGGCTCGGTCGATCCCGAGCACGGCTTCGAGATGCTTTGGGAGGTCTCGTCGGACTCGAAGAAGCATGTGAAGGCGATTGCCGATGCGCTGGCCGACGACGACAACCTGATCCTCGCCACCGACCCCGACCGCGAGGGAGAGGCGATCTCGTGGCACCTGCAGGAGACGCTGACCAAGCGCAAAGCGATCAAGAAATCGACCCAGGTCAGCCGGGTCGTGTTCAACGCAATCACCAAGTCTGCCGTCACCGAGGCGATGAAATCGCCGCGTCAGGTCGATGCGCCGCTGGTCGAAGCCTATCTGGCGCGCCGGGCGCTCGACTACCTCGTGGGGTTCAACCTCTCGCCGGTGCTGTGGCGGAAGCTGCCGGGCGCCAAGTCGGCCGGCCGCGTGCAGTCAGTCTGCTTGCGGCTGATCGTCGAGCGCGAGATGGAGATCGAGGCGTTCCGTCCGCGCGAATACTGGTCTGTTCGCGCGATCCTCGAGACGCCGCGGGGCCAGAGCTTCGAGGCCCGGCTGACGGTCCTCGGCGGTGCAAAGCTGGACCGGTTCGACCTTCCCAACGCGACCGCTGCCGAACTTGCCGTGCAGGCGGTCACGTCGCGGGCGCTGAGCGTCAAGTCCGTCGAGGCCAAGCCCGGAACCCGCAACCCCGCCGCGCCGTTCATGACCTCGACGCTGCAGCAGGAGGCGAGCCGCAAGTTTGGCTTCGGTGCGCGCCAGACGATGAGTCTGGCGCAGCGGCTCTACGAGGCCGGCCACATCACCTACATGCGGACCGACGGCATCGACATGGCGCCCGAGGCGGTGATGGCTGCCCGCGATGCGATCCGCGAACGCTTCGGCGACAGCTATCTGCCGAAATCGCCGCGGATGTACAAGAACAAGGCCAAGAACGCGCAGGAAGCGCATGAATGCATCCGCCCCACCGAGATGCGGCGCGATGCCGACAGCCTGAAGGGCGTCGAGTCGGACCAGCGCAAGCTCTACGACCTGATCTGGAAGCGGACACTGGCGAGTCAGATGGAAGCCGCACGGCTGGAACGGACATCCATCGACGTTGGCAGTGCCGACGGCGAGGTGGTGCTGCGCGCCACCGGCCAGGTGATCCTGTTCGACGGCTTCATCCGGGTCTACGAGGAAGGCCGCGACGATGCGGGGGACGATGACGATGCCCGGCTGCCCCAGGTCTTCGAGGGCGAGCAGGTGAAGCCCGCCGGCGGAGCGCTCGAAGCCGACTTCGCCAAGGCGGTTGGTACGGAGGCACCGGGAGGGTCGTCCGGCTCCGGCACGGCGCGGCGCCACGACGCGGCGATCCTGTCGGGAAATGGCGCCGTGCTGGGCCAGCAGCATTTCACCCAGCCGCCGCCGCGCTACACCGAGGCGTCTCTGGTCAAGAAGATGGAAGAGCTGGGGATCGGTCGCCCGTCCACCTATGCCTCGATCGTCACCACGATCCAGGACCGGGGTTACGTCACCAAGGATGGCGGACGGCTGATCCCCGAGGACAAGGGACGGCTGGTGACCGCGTTCCTGGTGAACTACTTCCACAAATACGTGGGCTACGACTTCACCGCCGATCTCGAAAGCCAGCTCGACGACGTGTCGGCGGGAGATCGGAACTACAAGGATGTCCTCGGCCAGTTCTGGCGCGATTTCCGTGCCGCACTGGACGAAACCGCCGAATTGCGGATCACCGACGTTCTGGAAAAGATCAACGAGGTGCTGGAGCCGCATCTCTTCCCTCCGCGCGAGGATGGCGGGGACCCGCGGCTCTGCCCCAATTGCGGCGCGGGTCGGCTTTCGATGCGCACGGCGCGGTCGGGTGGCGCCTTCATCGGCTGCTCGAACTATCCCGAATGCCGCTACACCCGCCCGTTCGGTCCGCCGGGCATGGACGAGGGTGCCGGGATCAGCCCGGACGGGACGCTGCTCGGACACGATGACGGCGATCCGATCACACTGAGAAAGGGCCGGTTCGGACCGTACGTGCAGCGCGGCGAGGCGACCGAGGAAACCCCGAAGCCGCCCCGCGCCTCGCTGCCCAAGGGATGGGAGCCCTCGGAGATCACACTGGAAAAGGCGGTGCTGCTGCTGTCGCTGCCGCGCGCCGTCGGGCCCCATCCCGAGGATGGCGAGATGATCGAGGCCGGGATCGGCCGTTATGGGCCGTATGTCCGTCACGGCCGCACCTATGCCAACCTGCCGGACGTGGAGGAAGTCTTCACTGTCGGCATGAACCGGGCGGTCGAAGTGCTGGCCGCGAAGCCCGCGCGCGGACGCGCCGCCGCAGCGAAGCCTCTGAAGGAACTCGGTGACCATCCCGATGGCGGCGCCGTCAGCCTGATGAGCGGACGGTACGGTCCTTACGTGAAATGGGAGAAGGTCAACGCCACCCTTCCCAGGGATGCCGACCCGGAGACCCTGACCCTCGCGGCAGCGCTGGACCTGATTGCTGCGAAGGCGGCGAAGAAGGGGGGCAAGAAGAAGGCAGCCCCCAAGAAGGCGGCCGCGAAAGCCTCCGGAAAGACCGCCACCACCAGGAAACCCGCCGCAAAAAAAGGCACGGCAAAGACCGCGAAGTCCGCAGACGAGTCACCGAAGGCCGCGGAATAGCGGCCGTGCCGCCGCACCGCGGCATATTGTTGACACCCCCGGTCCCGGCGGTCAGAAGAAATGCCAACTGACGACTGGAGGGGATTTCCCATGAAGAAGGTCTACGACTCGGCGTCATCGGCGCTGGAGGGTCTGCTGCGGGACGACATGCTGATTGCGGCGGGAGGGTTCGGCCTGTGCGGCATTCCCGAACTGCTGATCTCGGCGGTCCGCGAGAGCGGGGTCACGGGCCTGACGATCGCGTCGAACAATTGCGGCGTGGACGATTTCGGGCTCGGCATCCTGCTGCAGACCAAGCAGATCCGGAAGATGATCTCGTCCTATGTGGGCGAGAACGACCTCTTCATGCAGCAGTACCTTTCGGGCGAACTGGAGATCGAGTTCAACCCGCAGGGCACCCTGGCCGAGCGGATGCGGGCCGGCGGCGCCGGGATTCCGGGCTTCTACACCAGGACCGGCGTCGGCACCATCATCGCCGACGGCAAGGAGCTGAAGGAGTTCGACGGCGAGACCTACGTGCTGGAGCGCGGCATCGTCGCCGATCTCGCCATCGTCAAGGCGTGGAAGGCGGACGATACCGGCAATGCGGTGTTCCGCAAGACGGCGCGCAACTTCAATCCGCCGGCCGCGATGTGCGGCAGGATCTGCGTGATGGAGGTCGAGGAGATCGTCCCGCGCGGCAGCCTCGATCCCGATCACATCCATCTGCCCGGCATCTACGTGCACCGCCTGATCCAGGGCGAGCACGAGAAGCGGATCGAACAGCGCACCACGCGGCCGAAGGCGACCGGGTCCGCCGCCGCCGGCGAGGAAGTCTGACATGCCCGGCGGCCGGACCGCCGCGCGGGCGGCCTGACCCGTGGCCGGGGAGGACCGGCAGGCGCGCGGCCGGGCACTGCTGGCGGAGATCAACCGGGATGCGGCGAACGCGCTCTTTGCCGAGCTGGAGGACGTCGCGCCCGACATGGCCCGCCACATCGCCGCCTTCGCCTACGGCGACATCTGGTCCCGCCCCGGACTGTCCCGCCGCGACCGCGCCCTGGTGACCATCGCCGGCCTGGCGGCGCTCGGCCATTCGCAGCGGGAATTGCGGGCGCATGTGCGCAACGGCCTCAATGTCGGGCTCACCCCGCAGGAGATCGTCGAGGCGCTGATGCACCTGACCGTCTATGCCGGCTTCCCCGCCGCGATCAACGCAGTACTCACCGCCCGCGAGGAATTCGCCGCGCGCGGCCTGTTACCTCTTGAGGAGACCTGAAAATGCCCTGGGACCGCAATCAGATGGCCGCGCGGGCGGCCGAGGAACTCGAAGACGGCATGTACGTGAACCTCGGGATCGGCATCCCGACGCTGGTGGCGAACTATACCGGCGACAAGGACATCACGCTGCAATCCGAGAACGGCATGCTGGGCATGGGCCCGTTCCCGGTCGAGGGCGAGGAAGACCCGGATCTGATCAATGCCGGCAAGCAGACCATCACCGAACTGGCGCGCACCTCGTATTTCGACAGCGCGACCTCGTTCGGGATGATCCGCGGCGGCAAGATCGCGGCGGCGATCCTCGGCGCCATGGAGGTGGCCGAGAACGGCGACCTGGCGAACTGGATGATCCCCGGCAAGCTGATCAAGGGCATGGGCGGCGCGATGGACCTGGTGGCCGGGGTCGGCCGGGTCATCGTGGTGATGGACCACACCAACAAGAAGGGCGAGTCGAAGGTCCTGAAGGCCTGCACCCTGCCGCTCACCGGCAAGGGCGTGGTCGACCGCATCATCACCAATCTCGGCGTCCTCGACGTCGTCGACGGCGGCCTCAGGATCGTCGAACTCGCCGACGGCGTCACCGAGGAC
This sequence comes from Paracoccaceae bacterium, assembly GCA_020425125.1. Classification (GTDB taxonomy): domain Bacteria; phylum Pseudomonadota; class Alphaproteobacteria; order Rhodobacterales; family Rhodobacteraceae; genus Meridianimarinicoccus. The sequence continues at coordinate 59,984 of JAGQRV010000053.1, forward strand.
GAACTCCGCAAAAACACCGAGGCGACGAT
>JAGQRV010000054.1:0-303 GCA_020425125.1 Paracoccaceae bacterium
GTCGGAATGCATGTAGCGGACGCGGATGCCCTGTTCGTGCAGGTATTCGGTGAGATCCTCTGCCATGCGCTTGGTGAGCACGGTCACGAGCACCCGGTGGCCCTTCGCGGCGGTCTGGCGGATCTCGTCGAGGAGGTCGTCCACCTGGGTCTTCACCGGGCGGATCTCGACCTTCGGATCGACGAGGCCGGTGGGGCGGATCACCTGTTCGGCGAAGACGCCGCCGGTCTGCTCCAGCTCCCACGCGGCGGGGGTGGCGGAGACGAAGACAGATTGCGGCCGCATCGCGTCCCATTCCTCGAA
>JAGQRV010000054.1:393-996 GCA_020425125.1 Paracoccaceae bacterium
ACATGCCGCCGATCTGCGGCACCGAGACGTGGCTTTCGTCGGCGAAGACGATGGCGTGGTCGGGGATGAACTCGAACAGGGTCGGCGGCGGTTCGCCCGGGGCGCGGCCGGTGAGGTAGCGGGAATAGTTCTCGATCCCGTTGCAGACGCCGGTCGCCTCCAGCATCTCGAGGTCGAACTGGGTGCGCTGCTCGAGCCGCTGGGCCTCGAGCAGCTTGCCCTCGCCGACGAGCTGGTCGAGGCGCTGGCGCAGCTCGACCTTTATCCTCTGGATCGCCTGCTGCATGGTCGGCCGAGGCGTCACGTAATGCGAATTGGCGTAGATGCGGATCTTCTCGTACGTATCTGTCTTCGCGCCCGTCAGGGGGTCGAATTCGGTGATCGACTCGAGGTCGTCGCCGAAGAAGGAGAAGCGCCAGGCGCGGTCCTCGAGATGCGCGGGCCAAAGCTCGATCACGTCGCCGCGGACCCGGAACGATCCGCGCTGGAAGGCGGCGTCATTGCGGCGGTACTGCTGGGCGACGAGGTCGGCGATCACCTTGCGGGGGTCATAGGCCCCGCCGGCGGCCAGATCCTGAGTCATCGCCGAATAGGTCTCGACCG
>JAGQRV010000054.1:1008-61386 GCA_020425125.1 Paracoccaceae bacterium
CCGAGGCGACGATGATGACATCGTCGCGTTCCAGAAGCGCGCGGGTCGCGGAATGGCGCATCCGGTCGATCTGCTCGTTGATCTGGGATTCCTTCTCGATGTAGGTGTCGGTCCGCGGCACATAAGCTTCGGGCTGGTAGTAGTCGTAATAGCTCACGAAATACTCGACGGAGTTGTCGGGGAAGAAGGACTTGAACTCGCCGTAGAGCTGGGCGGCGAGGGTCTTGTTCGGGGCCAGGATGATCGCCGGACGCTGGGTCTCCTCGATGACTTTCGCCATGGTGAAGGTCTTGCCGGTGCCGGTGGCGCCCAGAAGAACCTGATTGCGGTCGCCGTCGAGGATGCCGCGGGACAGGTCCGCGATGGCGGCCGGCTGGTCGCCCGCAGCACTGAACTCGGTCTTCATCACGAAGCGCCGGCCGCCTTCCAGCTTTTCGCGGCGGACGGGCTCGAGCACCGGCATCTGCTTGTCGCGGATCTGCTTGGGCGAGTTGTTGTGCATGGGCGGTCTCCGGGTTCTCCTGCAATGTGCGCCCGAAACCGCGTTTTGCAACCGGCACCGCAGCCACCCCGCAAACCGGATGCCGGGACCAGCGAGTCGGGCTCAGGGTCTCCGCCAACCGAAGTTGCGCCGGTCGGCGGAATTTCGCCCATCTTCCAGACGGTTCCGCGGCAACGTGATGCGACGCGCGTTGCGCAAAGCCGTGCCGCAGTCTTATCTCGGCGGCGTGCATGGGCCGATCGCGGTCCGGTGCAGCGCATTATGACCCTCAACTCCACGCGCTGGACCGCGATACGCCCATGCGCCCTTCACACTACCGGGGCCGCTTTGTCGCTTTGGCGCGGGGCTGGTCGCATGCTAGAGCATTGGCAAAGCGTGGAGACAGTGATGAAAGCGAGAATCTACCGCCCGGCCAAGAACGCCATGACCTCGGGGACCGCGAAGACCAAGAAATGGGTGCTGGATTTCGTGCCGCAATCGCCGCGGGACGTGGACCCGCTGATGGGATGGACCGGGTCGGCCGACATGGAAAGTCAGGTCCGGCTTCGCTTCGATACCAAGGAAGCCGCGCTGCGCTATGCCGAGGAAAACGGGATCGACGCGGTGGTGCAGGAGCCGAAGACGCGCAAGCCGAACATCCGCCCGCGTGGCTATGGCGAGAACTTCGTGCCCGATCGGCGCGGCGCATGGACCCACTGACGGACCGCCGACCGACCTTGTCCGCCACGTCCGCAGCAGATGTGCCTGGGTCGGCCGCCGCATAGATCTGTTCTCCTGACCGCTTCAGGGCTATACACGTAAGACGTGATCCTTGCGGGCCAGAGGACGCTTCATGGGGCGGCGTGCCAAGCATCCATTGCGTCCGGCCGGACGCATCAGTTGCGGGATCGACATCCCGGAAGAACACGCGCCAGCGGTACGCGCCCAGCAGGTCAGCGCGATTACGCGCCTGACCCGCCCGTTGATGCTGGTCAACCTGATGAATGCCGTTCTGCTGATTGCGGTACTGCGCTTCACCGACCAGCTGTCTCCGCCGGCGCTGGTCTGGGGCGGCGTCGCCGCCGCGGTCTCGCTGCTGTCGCTCCTGCGCGCGCAGATCCGAGGCAAGCGCCCGACCCCGGATGCGGTCAGCCGCCGGACCATCCGCCGTGTCGTCCGGAGTTCGGCCCTGTTCGGGCTGCTCTGGGCGGTGCCCGGCCTGGTCGTCCTTCCGGACGCGACCGGGCTTGCACAGGCCTTCTGTGCGTCGTTGCTGACCGGGATGGTGGGCGGGGGCGCCATCGCGCTTTATCCGATCCCGATGGCGGCGGCCGTGTTCGCGGCGTTCGTCTGCCTCGGATCCATTCTCGGCCTTGCGTTCCATGGAATGCTGATGGCGGCCGCCTTCGCGGCATCGGCTACCGGCTTCTTCTTCGTCTTCACGCGCGTCATCCTGCAGCATACCCGAACCTTCGTGGACGAATATGTCGGCCGACTGGAACTGGAAAAGCGGAACAAGCTTATCTCCGATCTTCTGGAGCAGACCCAGCTTGAAGCGGTGGGCGAGCGCCAGCGTTCGGAACAACGTCTTGTCCGCGCTCAGAAAATGGAGGCGATCGGCCAGTTGACGGGTGGCGTGGCCCATGATTTCAACAACCTTCTGGCCGCAATCCAGGGACATGCCGAGTTGATCGAGCTTGAGGGCCGGGCCGACCCGCATCTGGTCACACCGATCCTGAGCGCCACTGCACGCGGAGCGGCACTGATCCAGCGGCTTCTGTCGGTGGCACGCAAGCAGGTCCTGAAGCCCGAGGCGGTCGATCTTGACGACCTTGTCAGGGAGCTGCTGCTGCTGCTGCAGCGCACGCTCGGTCCCCATATCCGCATCGAGACCCAAGTCCCCGAGGGGCTTTGGCCGCCCTTGGCCGATGCCGGACAGCTGGAAGGCGCGCTGCTCAATCTGGCGCTGAACGCCCGGGGCGCGATGCCGGAAGGCGGAACCCTGATGATCGAGTGCGCGAACGTCGATGCGGACTCGGCGCGGCGGCGTCCGCTCGAGTTGAAACCCGGGGACTATGTGGAGATCGTCGTGCGCGACACCGGGCATGGCATGAGCCCCTCGGTCCGCGAACGTGCGCTCGATCCCTTCTTCACCACCAAGAAATTCGGCTCGGGCAGCGGGCTGGGCCTGTCGATCGTGGCCGGGTTCATCCAGCAGTCCGAAGGCCAGATCCAGATCGAGAGCGCGCCCGGCGCCGGCACGGCCGTGCACCTCTTGCTGCCGCGCGCCGAGGCGGCGCAGGCGGCGCCCGACACCAGGGCGCCGCGGCGGACCGCAGTCGGAAACGGCGAAACCATCCTCGTGGTCGAGGATGAGGCCGACGTGCGTGACATCACCGTCCGGATGCTCGAAGGGCTCAACTACCGCGTGCTGACCAGCGGCGATGCACGGGACGCGCTGCGCAAGATCGTCACCGACAGGACGATCGATCTGGTCCTGACCGACATTCTTCTGCCGGGCGGCATGACCGGTTTCGAACTGGCACGCAACGTCGACCGCATGGCCCCCGCCCTGCCCGTTACCTTCATGTCCGGCTAAGCCCGCAATCCCGTCGACGATCCCCAGGCCGACGATCCCCACGGCGCCGTCCTGCCGAAGCCGTTCCAGCGGCAGCAGCTTGCCGAACATGTCCGGGCGGCGCTGGACCTGGCGACGCAGAATGCACAGAAGGCATCCTGAACACCGTAGCGGCTACAGGTGCGGCGGAGCGAGGACCCAATCTGGCTCGCCACGTATCTGGTTCGAGAGAATGGTGGGCGACCCTGGAATCGAACCAGGCATGGGTCTCCCCGGCGGAGTTACAGTCCGCTGCCGCACCTTGCAGCTCGTCGCCCGACGCTGGCGCTGATTAGCTTTCGCCCCGGGGAGCGTCAACCGGAATTTCCCCGGTGCGTTGCGGCACGCCGGCTTGCGGTGGACGTGCATTTCCCGCAGGACACAATCCTGGAAGATGGGGGAGCACGGCCCGTGAAGAAGCCGAAATGGGTCATCGAGAAGGAACAGGCGCGGCGCGCGGCGGCGGCCGAGACGGTCTGGCTGTTCGGGCTTCATGCCGTGCGCGACGCCCTGGCGAACCCGGCCCGCAGCAAGCTGCGCCTCGTGGTGACCCGAAACGCGGCGGAACGGCTGGGCGATGCGATTGCGCAAGCCGGGCTTGATCCCGAGATCGCCGATCCGCGGAAGTTTCCGGTGCCGCTGGACCCCGGGTCGGTGCATCAGGGGGCCGCACTCGAGGTGCGGCCGCTCGACTGGGGGCGGCTGGGCGATCTCTGTGCGCCCGGTGACGGCCCGCCGCCGCTGGTGGTGCTTCTGGACCGGGTATCGGACCCCCACAATGCCGGGGCGATCCTGCGCTCGGCCGAGGTGTTCGGGGCCCGCGCGGTGCTCGCCCCGGCACGGCATTCGGCGCCCGAGACCGGGGCGCTCGCCAAGGCGGCCTCCGGCGCGCTGGAACGGCAGCCCTATCTCAGGGTGAAGAACCTCGCGGCTGCCATGGACGAGCTGAAGGAGCTCGGATATCGCCTGCTCGGTCTGGCCGGAGAAGCGGTCGAGCCGCTGGATGCGGCCGTCGCCGCGGAGGCCGGACACCCGCTTGGCCTCGTTCTGGGCGCGGAAGGGCCGGGACTTCGCGAGCTGACCCGCGCCAAGTGCGACCGGCTGGTGCGCATTCCCGCTTCCGGCGCCTTCGGATCCCTCAACGTCTCGAACGCCGCTGCCGTGGCCCTTTACGCGGCGCAAAGGGGCATTTGAGACCGAATCAAGACCGTACCGCTCACGTTTTCGTAGGTGTGTCTTCCAATCCGCGGTGCGCACATTATGTCAGGGATCGGAAGGGCAAGCAGTGGAACCCTTGACCTTCCGACTGTCCCTCGTTCCAGACTGGGCGCCCGGCAAGTCCGGGCGCTTTTTTCGTCTCCCGGCCTGTGGCATGAGGCGCCCATGACCATGACCGATTCCGACCTGAGGACGATCCTTCGACAGACCAAGGTGATCGCCTGCGTGGGCATCTCGCCCAATCCAGTGCGCCCCAGCCATTATGTGGCGCGCTACCTGAGCCTTAAGGGCTTCCGCGTCATCCCGGTGAATCCGGGCCATGCCGGCAAGATCCTGTTCGGCGAACGGGTCGTGGCGCGGCTGAGCGACATTCCCGCCGAGGCGCGGGTCGACTTCCTCGACATCTTCCGCCGCTCGGACCAGGTTCTGCCGGTTGTTGAGGAGGCCCTGGACGCACTCCCTGCCCTGAAGACCGTGTGGATGCAGATTGGCGTCGAGAATGCCGAGGCCGCCGCACTGGCCGAGGCCCGCGGCATCCGAGTGGTGCAGAACCGCTGCCCCAAGATCGAGTACCAGCGCCTGTTCGGCGAACTCAGGATGGGGGGATTCGCGACCGGGGTCATTTCCTCGCGGCTGCCCGGCTGAGGGACCGGCACGATGTCCCGCACGTGACTTGCCCCTGAGTAGTCTGGCCGCGCAAAACGGCAGAAGCGGAGCTGACGGGCCAGGTTCTCGACGCACTCGACGATGCGACCGAGCGGGACTGGATCGCGCTCACCTGATCGCCCGAAACCTTGAAGGCCACGCTCTCTCTCGCCTTCGCGGTGGAGGCCCTATGCGAGGGGTGGCGCCGCGCGAAGCTCGTCAGCGCGACGCCTTCTCGTCGATCCCCGACCGGTCCATGCGACGGTCGAGCTCCGCAAGGACGTCGTCCAGGGCCACCTCGTGCGCGGCCAGCATCACAAGAAGATGATAGAGCACGTCGGCGGCTTCGCCGGTGAGCTTCTCGCGGTCGCCCCGGACCGCTTCGATGATCGCCTCGACAGCTTCCTCGCCGAACTTCTCGGCGCATTTCTCGGGCCCCTTGGCGAACAGCCGTGCGGTCCAGGACGTCTCGGGATCGGCACCGCGGCGGGCCTCGATCGTGGCGAACAGCCGGTCGAGCGTGCTCATGACAGACGCACCGGAATGCCGGCCTGCGCCATATGCGCCTTCGCCTCTGCGATGGTGAACTCGCCGAAATGGAAGATCGACGCGGCCAGGACCGCGCTTGCGCCGCCTTCGGTGACCCCTTCGACCAGATGGTCGAGCGTGCCGACCCCGCCCGAGGCGATGACCGGAACCGCGACCGCATCGCTGACCGCACGGGTCAGCGGAAGATTGAAGCCCGCGCGGGTGCCGTCGCGGTCCATCGATGTCAGCAGGATCTCGCCGGCCCCCCTGGCGACCACGGTCCGGGCAAAGTCCACCGCGTCGATTCCGGTCGGGCGGCGCCCGCCATGGGTGAAGATCTCCCATTTTCCCGGCGCCACGGTCTTGGCGTCGATGGCAACGACAATGCACTGGCTGCCGAACCTTTCGGCAGCCTCGGCCACCACGTCGGGGTTCGCCACGGCGGCGGAATTGAACGACACCTTGTCGGCCCCCGCGAGCAGGAGGTTCCGCACATCCTCGACTGTCCGGACTCCGCCACCAATTGTCAGCGGCATGAAGCAATGCTCGGCGGTCCGGGTCGCGAGGTCATACATCGTGCCGCGGTTTTCGTGCGTGGCATGGATGTCCAGAAAGCACAGCTCGTCGGCGCCGGCCGCGTCATACGCGCGCGCCGCTTCCACCGGATCTCCGGCATCGACCAGATCGACGAAATTGACGCCCTTGACCACGCGGCCGTCGGCAACGTCGAGACAGGGTATGACGCGGATCTTCAGCATGGCACCGGCACGAGTCCTGGAACTGTCGCCGCCCTGATAGAGACTGAGCCGGGGATTGCAAGGCTCCGGCTCCGGGCCTGCAGCGCCCGCCTTGACGGCCCGCGTTGCAGCTACCGGCGCCCGGCGAGTTCGAGAGCGGTGCTTCGTTCGCCGCGGATCGGTGCGGCACGCGGCTCGCCGATGATCGGCGCGATCTCGTCCGGGGAATGGCCGAGCCTCGCAGCGGCCGAACCGATCCGCCGGCCAAGCACCTCGTGATCCGCGGCGATCTCGGCCAGCGGCACCAGCACGAAGGCGCGGTTGAACATCTCGGGATGCGGCAGGGTCAGCAGTGCCGTCTCGATCTCCAGATCGTTGGCATAGAGCAGGTCGAGGTCGATGGCCCGCGGCCCCCACCGTTCGCCCGGCACCCGGCCGATGGCCAGTTCGATGCGCTTGAGCGCGCGCAGCAGATCGACGGGCGCGAGCGTCGTCCACCCGGTCGCGCAGGCATTGACGAACCAGTCCTGATCTTCCTTGCCCCAGGGCGCCGTCCGGTAAAGCCGGGACATCCGGTCGATCTCCAGCCCGTCTTCGATGTTGAGATGCGCAAGCGCGGTCCGCACGTTTGCGATCTTGTCGCCGAGATTGCTGCCCAGCGAAATGCCGACCCGGTAGCGGCGCTTGCGCGCGATGGTGATCTCCACATGGTCGAGGCTGAAGGCAATCGGCGCAGAGGGTTTGCGGACCCGCACGACGACCTCGCCCACTTCCGCGAAGCGTTCCAGAATCGTGCTCGCGATCCGTTCGCCGAATGTCTCGATCAGTCGGAACGGGCCACTTGCCGAAACTTCGGCCGCAAGATCGCAGAGCGCACCGTAACAGACGGACTTCCCGTAATCGTCGTCGGCCGTGCACGGCCCGAGGTCGAGGAAACAGTCCACGTCGATATAGAATTTCTGTCCCAGCCGGGTTTCTTCGGGATAGAGCCCGTGGAAGCCGTGAAGGCACAGTCCCTGGATGCTTATGCGGTCCGTCATTTCGCGGCCTCGTTCGCTTTGAAGATCCTGATCGCGTCGTGGTGTTCGGCAACGTCGTGAACACGAAGTACCCGTGCGCCCGCCGCCAGTCCGAGTACATTGGCGGCGACCGTGCCGATCAGCCTGCCATCGATATCCGTGTCCAGCACATGGCCTATCATGCGCTTGCGCGACAGCCCGAGCAAGATCGGACGCCCGAAGACCGAAAGGCGCCGAAGATGCGCCAGGATGGTGTAATTCTGTGCGATCGTCTTGCCGAAGCCGATCCCGGGATCGAGCAGGACATGCCGGTCCGGCACCCCGGCCGCCCGCGCGAGACGAAGCGAGCGTTCGAAGAAGCGCGAGATATCGTCAAGGATGTCGACGCTCTCATCGGCAGCGTCGCGATTGTGCATGATGATCACCGCGCTTTCCGTCTCGGCCACCGCGTATGCCATCTCCGGGTCGCGCTGCAGGCCCCACACGTCGTTGATGACCGCGGCTCCCAGCCCGACCGCCTGGCGGGCCACGACCGCCTTGTAGGTGTCGATGGACACGGCGACGGGGAGCGTCTCGCATACCGGGTCCAGAACCGGGCCGAGCCGGGCCAACTCCTCTTCTGCCGTGATCGGGGTTGCGCCGGGACGGGTGGACTCGGCGCCCACGTCGACGATCGCCGCGCCCTCCGTGTGCATCCGCCTGGCCTCGGCAATCGCCGCCTCGGCAGAAGCGTAGCGGCCGCCATCCGAAAAGGAGTCGGGGGTCAGGTTCAGGATGCCCATGAGCACCGGCCCATCATCGACGGCTGCAAGAAACCGGTCGCGCTTGTCTAGGCGGAGATCGGCCATGCGGCGGGTCCTTCTGCAATCCAGCGGCAGGAGCCGTGGCGGTCCTCGACAAGCGCGGCGAGCGCGCGGGCCAGACCTTGCAGGGTCTGGAAGCCATCCGCGGACAGCGAAACGCCATCGACCGACACGACCGGCGCGATCAGGCGCAGGCTGTTGGTCATGAAGACGGCATCGGCCGCCGAAAGATCGGACGGGGTCAGGCTTTCCTCTCGTGCCGTCAATCCGAGGTCCGGGCACAACTCCATCACGATCCTGCGCAACACACCGGGCAGCACCCCGTCGGCAATCGGCGGCGTCCGCAGCACTTTGCCGGTGAGGACGAACAGATTGCCCGTCGCGCAGCAGACCGCGCGGCCGGCCGTGTTGCGAAACAGGACCTCGTCCGCACCGCCTGCAGCCGCCGCGTCGAGCGCAACGATCGCGTCGAGATAGGAGAGGCATTTGTGCCGCGACGTCGGCGAGGTTTCGTTGCGCCGGATCCCGGTGCTGGCGAGCCTGACCGGCCGCCAGACCGCGCCCGGCCTGCCTGCATGCGCCGCGACGATGGTGCGGGGCGCCGGATCCGCCGGCGGAAGAAGCCCGCGCGGCGCCGCCCCCCGCGTCACGGTGATCCGAAGCGCGCCGGTTCCGATTTCTGCCGCGGCTTCGGTCAAAGTTCGGGCCGCTGCCCACCGGTCGAAGGGAATGCCGAAGACCGCGCAGGACCCGGCCAACCGGTCCATATGGGCATCGGCAAAGACGACCCGACCGTTCACGGCAAGCGACGTGTCGAACAAACCGTCGCCCAGCATCAGGCCGCGATCCCTGAGGTCGAAGACCGCGCAATCGCCGTCCAGCCGCCTGCCCTCAAGCCACAACATCGGCATGCCAGCTTTCCGCGGTTTCGAAGAAGTTCGCCAGCACCATGTGGCCGCATTCCGACAGGATCGACTCGGGGTGGAACTGGACCCCGAATGTCGGATGCCGGAGATGGGCCAGCGCCATGATCTCGCCGTTCTCGGCCCGCGCGGTGACACGCAGCTCCCGCTTTAGCCTTGCGGTCTCGGCGACGACGAGGGAATGGTACCGGCCCACACTCAGCGGCGAACGGACGCCCCGGAACAGACCGTCGCCGCCATGCGCGATCTGGCTGGCGCGTCCGTGCATCGGCTCCCTGGCGCGTTCGATCCGCCCGCCGAAGGCCGCACCGATGCATTGATGCCCGAGGCAGATGCCGAGGATCGGGATGATCCCGGAAAACCGGCGCACGATCTCCAGCGACACGCCCGCTTCCTGAGGCGCGCCCGGCCCGGGCGAGATGACGATGGCGCCGGGGTCGATCCGGGCGACCGCGTCCGGATCGAGCCGGTCGTTGCGCACGACCTCGGCCTGGTGCCCCAGCTCGGCGCAGTATCGCACCACGTTGAAGACAAAGGAGTCGTAGTTGTCGATGATCAGCAACATGGCGGTCACGGTGCGGCGAAGGCGGCGAAGAGACGCTCGGCCTTGGTCAGGGTTTCGACGTATTCGGCAGCCGGATCCGAAAGTAGCGTGATGCCGCCGCCGGCCTGAACCACGGCCTGCCCTGCCCCGATTGTTGCGGTGCGGATCGCGATGTTGAGATCCATGTTGCCGTCGAACCCGATATACCCGATCGAGCCGCAATAGACGCCCCGCGCGCTACGCTCCAGCTCGGTGATGATGTCCATCGCGCGGATCTTCGGGGCTCCGGTGATCGAGCCACCCGGAAAGCAGGCCTCGATCAGATCCACGGCCCCGACTCCGGGCCGCATCCGTCCCCGCACGACAGATGTCAGATGGTGAACCGAGGCATAGCTTTCCAGACCGCACAACACCGGCACGTCGATGCTGCCCGGGGCACAGACCCGCGAGAGGTCGTTGCGCAGAAGATCGACGATCATCACGTTCTCGGCCCGGTCCTTGTCCGACGCCAGGAGTGCGGCGGCGAGCGCGTGATCCTCGGCAGGATCGACGGACCGGCGGCAGGTGCCCTTGATCGGGCGCGCCTCCACCTCGTCCGCGGTGAGACGAAGAAACCGCTCCGGCGAGCTTGACGCAATCACGGTCGGCCCGTCGGTGAGATAGGCGGCAAACGGACTGGGGTTCACCTCTCGCAGCCTCAGATAGAAGGCCCAGGGATCGAACCCGTCCGGCAGGCACGCTGCGAAGCGTTGCGCCAGGTTGGCCTGATAGATGTCGCCATTCCGGATGTATTCCCGCACCGCTTCCACCGCCGCCTTGAACGTCTCAGGAGAGAAGTTCGAGCGCCAGTCAGCGACCGGCTTCGCCGCTCCCGCCGCAGTCGGAGCCGCTTGTAGAAGTGTCGACACCTCTCGAAGTCGCATCTCGGCACGGCGCGCGCGTGCTGCGGACTCCGTCTCGGGAAGACCGCTGGAACAGATCCTGAGGCGCCGCGCGATCCGGTCGAAAGCAAGGACCACATCGTAGAATTTCAGGCGCAGGTCGGCCGAAGAAGGCTCGACCGGCGACGGCGTGTCGAGTGTTTCGAGCAGACGGCCGAGATCATAGGAGAAGTGGCCGATGCAGCCCGATTGCAGCGGCGGTCCGTCTACCGCGTTCTCGGTCCGGAAGCGCGTCAGAATTTCCCGGAGCCGCTGCAGCGGCGGTCCGTCCAGGGGCGCGCCGTTCCAGTATGCGGTCCCGTATTCGATTGCGAACTCGCCAAACGGCAGACATCCGATAAAGGAATGCCGGCTCAGCTCCAGCGGCTCGCCGCCGCTGTCGAGAAAGGCGAATCCGGGGACCGGCCGTAGCCTGTCCGCCGCTTCGATCGGCTCTACATAGGGAAGCTCGCGGCAGATCACGGCAGCGGCTCCCGAAGGATCCGGCGCTCGGACCGCGTCTGAAGTCCGGCAGGCCATGGGCATCGTCATCGACATCACCACCGAAAGCGGAACGGTCCGATGCAGTCTGCCACGCGTTCCGATTTCCTCTGCGTCACAAGGATCACTGCGGACAGGGCCGCACATGTCAACAATTGGCGACTCGCCAGAGGGCCTGAAACAGGGCGGCCCGCCCGCCCATATCCCCTCGACGGGACAGAGGTCAACGCAGGCGCGCGCCAAAAGCCGCGCCTCTCCTTCCGGAACCGAGAGCCGAACAATCCGCAGTTGCGGCCTGCTGCCGCTTCAGGGAAGAACGAGAATGACCCTGAAGTCGTTCACGTTCGTGAGGGTCGGTCCGGTGATCACCTGATCTCCGATTGCCTCGAAGAAGCCGTGGCCGTCATTTTCGGCCAGCGCGTCGGCCAGCGACCGGTGCACCGCCGCGGCGCGGGTCGGGGTTTCCGGCCGAACGATGGCACCGGCCACATCCTCAGCCCCGTCAATTCCGTCCGTGTCGCAGGCGAGGGCATAGATGCCCGGCGCCCCGATCAGGGCTTCGGCCAATCCCAGCAGGAACTCCACGTTCCGACCGCCGCGGCCCGCGCCGCGCACGGTCACCGTCGTCTCGCCCCCGGAGATCAGTGCGCAGGGCGCCGGCCCGGGCTGGCCATGGCGGCGGACCTGCGCCGCGATCCCCGCCATCACCTTTCCAACCTCGCGCGCCTCGCCTTCAAGCGCGTCGCCGAGAATGACCGGAACGACACCGGCATCTTTCGCGACCGCGGCGGCCGCTTCCAGCGATTGCTGAGGCGCCGCGATCAGATGCACCGCATTGCCGTCAAGGCGGCTGTCGCCGGGTTTCAGTGTTTCGTTTGCGGGGTCGGAGAGCGCCGCATCGACCGCCGCGCTGCGGACGATGCCATAGCGATCGAGGATCCGCCGTGCCATCTCCAGCGTCGTGGGGTCGGCGACGGTCGGACCCGAAGCGATGACGCCCGGATCGTCGCCCGGTACGTCCGAGATCAACAGGCTGACCATCCGCGCCGGAGCGGCCGCCGCCGCCAGCCGTCCGCCCTTCACGCGCGACAGATGCTTGCGCACGCAGTTCATCTCGCCGATGGCCGCGCCGCTGGCCAGAAGGGCGCGATTGACGGCCTGCTTGTCGGCCAGACCGATACCGGCCACCGGCGCGCTGAGGAGCGCCGAGCCGCCGCCCGAGATCAAGGCCAGGCAGAGATCGTCGGGGCCCACCGCCGAGACCATCTGCAGCATGCGCTCCGCCGCGTCGAGACCGGCCTGATCGGGCACGGGATGCGCAGCCTCGACGATCTCGATCCGCGCGCAGGGTGCGCCGTGACCGTAGCGGGTGACCACGAGCCCGTTCAACTCTCCCGGCCAGTTCGCTTCCACCGCCTGCGCCATCCGCGCCGACGCCTTGCCGGCGCCGACGACCAGAAGCCGTCCCGATGGCGGTTCCGGGAGAAAGGCCGGCACCCGGCGCAGCGGATCGGCGGCGTCGAGCGCGGCACGGAACATGCGCTGCATCAAGGCGACGGGATCCGTCATCGCGCTCTAGCCCCGCAGCGCGCGGCCGGACGGGTCAAAGAAATGGAGCCGCGATTCGTCGAACCGGAGCCCTACCCGGTCACCGGGCCGCAGCGCGGTGTCGCCGACATGCCGCACGTTCAGGAGCCCCAGCCCCTCGCACTGGATGAAGAGCATCACGTCGGCCCCAAGATACTCGGACACCTCCACGATACCGGTGCAGTGGCCTTCTCCCGGTTCGGCAAGGCCGATGTGCTCCGGCCGCACACCAAGCTGCACAGCTCCTTCCGCCGCTTCGGCCGGCCCACTGCCCTGCGACGGCAGCGAAAACCGGGCGCCGCTGACGGAGCAGGGCATGACGTTCATCTTCGGGCTGCCAATGAACTGAGCAACGAAGAGGTTGCCGGGGCGCTCGTAGAGCTCGCGCGGCGACCCGACCTGTTCGATGATGCCCCCCTGCAGCACGACGATCCGGTCGGCGAGCGTCATCGCCTCAACCTGGTCGTGGGTGACGTAGATCATCGTCGCCGCCAGCTGCTGATGCAGCTTGGCGATCTCGAGGCGCATCTCGACGCGGAGTGCGGCATCGAGGTTCGATAGCGGCTCGTCGAACAGGAACGCCGTGGGCTCGCGCACGATCGACCGGCCGATCGCCACCCGCTGGCGCTGCCCTCCGGACAGATCCTTTGGCCTCCGGTCAAGAAGATGATCGAGCTTCAGCACATTGGCGGCGGAGCCGACTTTCTCGGCGATCTCGGGCTTCGGCGCCCCGGCGGATTTCAGCGAGAAGCCCATGTTGTCCCGCACCGACATGTGCGGGTAGAGCGCGTAGCTCTGGAACACCATCGCGAGCCCGCGCTTCGAGGCCGGCTCTGCGGTGACATCCGCGCCGTCGATCAGGATCGCGCCCCGGCTGGTTTCCTCCAGTCCCGCAACCATCCGCAGAAGAGTCGACTTGCCGCAGCCCGACGGGCCGACGAAGATGATGAATTCGCCGGGATTGATGGTCAGGTCGACGCCCTTGATGACCTGGACCGATCCGTACCATTTCTCGACCGCTTGCAGTTCGATCGACGCCATCTTCAGTTCCCCCTTGCATTCGGCGAGGCCCAGGCCAGCCAGATCGCGGCCGTCCAGGTAAAGTCCGGTCCGCCGCATGGTGTGCCATCGAGCGGGTCGTAGTATTCCCAGAACCCGGCACCTTCGATCAGGGCGACAGTCTCCCGCCGCAGCCGCTCGGCATCCGCGCTGCGACCCGCATCGGCAAAGCCCATCGCGATCAGCGCATTGACCACCGGCCAGGTGGGTCCGCGCCAGTAGCGGCGCGGATCGAAGCTGGGCGCAGCCGGATCGCTCGACGGGATGCCGTACCTGACACCGTCCCAGACCGCCTTCAGACGCGCCTCCATCGCCGGGCGGTCGAGGCCACAATACCAGGCCAGGAACGCCCCCGATCCCAGCGTATTGGCGAAGGTGCCGGTGCGAACGTCCCGGGCATCGTAGGATTGCAGCGCGTCGTTCCAGATATAGGGCAGCGCCGCCTCCAGATCGGTGGCCCAGGCTTCGATCTCGGCGGTATCCTCGCCCAGTTCGCGGCCGATCCAGGCAAGGTCCCGGTGCGCGCGCAGGAGGATGAAGGTGATCGCCGGATCCGCCATCAGGAACGGCCCGCGGGCAAGGATCTCCTTCTGATCGTAGCCGCAGGCCCGGCCAAATTGCAGGATCGCCAGGTAGCGGTCGTAATCCTCCTTCAGCGGCCGCATGGACGGGTCCACGTGTCCGGTATCGCGGCGGGTATAGGGGCCGACGTTCGAGCCGTCGACGCGGGCCATGCCGACATCCCAGTCCGGACAGTTGTCGCGGCCGGATTCCCAGGGATGAGTGACCACAGCGACACCCGTCGGACAGCGGCAGTCGCGCCACCAGCGGTGCCATCCCTTCAGCTTCGGATAGAGGCCGCCGAGCCGTGCCCGACCGGCTTCTGGGTCTGCCTCGAAGATGCGGCGTGCGAGCGTCGCAGCGACGGGCGGCTGGCTGATCCCCGACGACGGCGGCGTGCGGCCCGCCCCCCAGTAATCGGGCCCGGGGAAATAGCCCGGATCGACCTTGTGGAAGACGATATGGGGAACCATGCCGGTGTCCCACTGCGCCGAGAACAGCGTTTCGATCTCGGTCCAGGCGCGGTCGACATCGAAGGTCGAGAACCCCCATGCCGCAAACATGGAATCCCAGTTCCACTGATAGGGATAGAGCCCCGCCGTCGGCACGGTGTAGCCGCCCCGGTCGTTGCCGCGCAGAATCGCGCGGGCCTGGTCGTCAAGGGTGTCCGCGTCCGCCATCCGCTACCCCTTGACCGATCCGGCCGTCAGGCCCTTGGTCATGAACCGCTCGAGCCCCAGGAAGAGGAGCATGATCGGCACCGTCGCCACGACCGACCCGGCCATCAGATGCTGTCGCGGAATCTCGGATGAATTCAGCATCGCCACGCCGCGGGTCAGGGTGAACTTGCTGGGGTCGTCCAGCAGCATGAAGGCGAGCAGGAATTCGTTCCAGGCGATCATGAAGACGTAGAGCGAGACGCTCGCCAGTGCAGGAAGGCTGAGCGGCAGGGTGATCTTCCAGATCACCGCAAGACGGGACAACCCGTCCATCAGTCCCGCCTCCTCGACCTCCGAAGGGAGGCCGCGGAAATACCCCTGGAGCATGTAGAGCGCCACCGGGATCGTCGTGACCGGATAGATCATCACGATCCCGAAGATGGAGTTCCGCAACCCCGCCATGGAAAAGGCGATATAGATCGGCAGCGCCAGGACGATCATCGGGACCATGTAGATCAGCAGGATCGACCGCGAGAAGGCTGCGCGGCCGCGAAACCTGAGCCGCGCCACAGCATAAGCCCCTGGGACCGCGAAGAGCAGCGTGATCAGAACCGTCAGGACCGACACGTAGAACGAGGTCCAGAGATACGAGCCGAAATTGAACTTGGCGAAGAGCTCGGTATAGCTGCGGAAGAGGTCCGCGCCCTGGCTGAGGTCGACGGTGAAGTCGAGCGGATTCAGCAGCAGGTCCTGCTGGTTCTTCAGGCTCGTCATCACCATGACGTAGAACGGGATCACGACGATCGCGGTGAAGAAGATGTAGCCGAAGCCGGTCAGGAAGTGGATCAGCGCCGCCTCGGTTTCGTGGCGGGTAGCCGGCCCATAAGGCAGACCGCGCAGCATCAGGCGAAGCGGCAGCACCACCGACAGCGCCAGGAGGATCCAGGCGATGGCGAGAAGGCCCATCCCGGTCTCGGCCGACCCGTGGATCGCCGGCCGGACCAGAACGAACGCCATGAGAGGCACCACGACCAGCCCTGCCGTAACCAGAATCCGCCGCGACCTGTCGCGCCCTCCCTCGGGCAGCAGGGCGAAGCCGAGCCACGCACCGACTGCGAGCGCAGAGACCGCAACCGGAGCCAGCGCCTGCCCCGTTGCAAAGGACAGGATCACGCAGACGACGATGGCCATCACCAATGTCCATAGGGCGCCGATCAGCGGCCCCGTGACATATCCGAACCGAAGGACCTTCATCACAGCCCCTCCTCCTGGCTCATGAAGCGGAAGAAGAAGTAGGAGAACAGCAGCAGGCATCCGAAGATCACCACCGCCACCGCGGCGCCGGCACCGATATTCGAGACCGCGAAGGCCTGCTCATAGACGTTGACGGTCAGCGTCCGGGTCCCGGCATTGCCACCGGTCAGCAGGAAGATGTCGTCGAACTTGTTGAAGGTCCAGATGAAGCGCAGCAGGAAGAGGACAGACAGGATGCCCAGAAGCTGCGGCACCGAAAGCGCCCAGAACTGCTGGAACGGGCTGGCCCCGTCCATCTCGGCGGCCTCGTACATGTCGCTGTCGATGGACTGCATCCGTGCAAGGATGAACAGGAAGGACAGCGGGAAGTAGCGCCAGATCTCGAACACCGTCACCATGACGAGTGCCAGGGGCCGCTGGCCGAAGAAGTTGATCGGGCTGTCGACGACGCCCATCTGCACCAGCAGCGCATTGAACGAGCCAGAGAACGGGTCGAGCAGCAGCACCCAGGTGAAGGCGACCGCGATCACCGGCGCCACATATGGAAAGAGGTAAAGCCCGCGCAGGAACCCCTGCCCCTTGAACGACTTGTTCAGGAGCAGCGCCGCGAAAAGACCGAGGATCAAGGCCCCGACGGTGCCGAACACGGTGTAGAACAGCGTCGCGCCCAGCACCGTCCAGAACTCGCCGCCATCGAAGATGCGCGCAAAGTTCTCGCCGGTGAACTGGACATTGGTCAGCACGTTTTCGGCCCGTCCCGTGATCTCCGGCGCGCTGGCCTCCGGATCCGCCTGCGTGTCGAAGAACTCCTGGCCCACCGTGACGGCAATCTCCACCTCGTCGCGCGCGCCTCCCTGCCAGTCGCCGAGATTGCAAGTCAGCGCTGTGCCGTCGAGCGTGCAGCGCGGATCGAGCGCGACCACGGTCATTCCGGCGGGCATCGTGTCGGTGAACCGCACGTTCCCGATTGCTTGATCCTGGCTCGAATTGCGCAGCCGGTAGCGGAGCGTGGCCTCGTCGCCCGCCTCAGCCGGCCGGCCGCGCAGGTCTTCCCGCACGACCGGCGTCGGCGGGCGCAGGTCGGCCAGCCCAATCGGCTTGAAGCTGATCCAGAACACCGCGAGAAGCGGCAGGATCACGACCAGCGAGACGCTGACGATGGTGGGAAGAAGCAGCCCCCAGGCCAGCCGCGCCTCACGGCGCATGAGCGGGCCCGGCCCCTTTGGCGGGACGGTATCGGACATGTCAGTACCTCCGGCAGACCGGATGAAAGCGGCAGCAGGAGCCCGCCGCCGCGGGAAGGATCACTGGACCTTGGCCAGTTCGTCGTTGATCTCGGCGACAGCCGTAGCGACGTCGATCTGGTCGTCGATATATTCCCGCACGACCCGGTTGATGACCTGGCTGTTGACGATCTTGGACGCCAGCGCGAGCTGACCTTCCTGCACGCCCCAGCGCTGGCCGTCGTCAAGCCCGCCAACGATCTCGTCGATCATCTCCTGCGGATAGATTTCCGCCAGCGGCGCCTTGCGGTCCACGCCCACATCGAGCTTCGACCAGGCATCGACGAATTTGGTCGGATCGTCGGCGGTACCGCGGCGGGCCGGGAACTTGCCCTCGGGCGCGGTTCCGAGCGTCGCCATGTAGCCTTCGTCGACGGCGTATTTCACGAAGTCCATCGCCGCGTCGGTGTCCGCGTCGGCGGTGATTCCGAAATAGCGCGCATCTGCCCAGGCCGCTCCGTCAGGGTTCGACGGCCCCGAAAAGACCGTGACGATGCCGGTCTTCTCCGCAAGCTCGCGCGAGGTCGGATCGTCGTTGATCGTGGGCGGGTTGCTGTCGCGCAGTCCGGCCAGTTCATCCAGGATGAACGGGGACCAGATGATCATCGCCGCCTTGCCGGCGAAATAGATCTCCCGCGACTGCTGCCAGTAGAGTTCGCCCGGCGGCGACGCCTTGGCGAGCGTCTTGTAGAATTCCAGCGCCTCGGTCAGCTTCTTTTCGTCAAACCCGGAATAGCCGTCCGCATTGACCGGAGTTGCGCCATTGGCCAGCAGCACCTGCTCCAGAACCTGGCTCATGAAGTTTTCGTCCACCTTGGTCGCGGCGACGAAGCCGTACATGTCCGGCGGATTGTGCAGCGCCTTGATCGCCGCCTCGACATTGGCGTAGCTCGTCGGCGGCTCCAGCCCCTTCTCGTCGAAAAGGTCTTTGCGGTAGAGGATCATCTGCGTCCAGCCATCGACGGGCACCGAGGCATAGCCGTCTTCGGTCTTCACCATCGACAGCGGACCGGGCGCGAAGGTGTCGGGGCCGAGCGCGTCGATCACTTCGGTCGCTGCTTCGGGGTCAAGGATCCCGGCCTCGGTCCAGGGCAGCGCATATTGAAGCGTGTGATAGATCACGTCGGGCAGATCGCCGGCGGCGTAGGCCGCCGTGGCCCGCGTACCCAGATCGGTTTCCTCGACCGGGATCACCTGCACCTTGATTCCGGATTCGTCCGTAAAGTCCTTGGCCATCGCTTCCTGCCGCGCGACACGTTCAGGCTGCGTTTCGGTCGTCCAGAAGCGGATGTCCTGCGCCGAAACCGCGCCGCAGCTCAGTGCGACGATCAGCGCAAGGGATCCCGATGCAACTTGCTTCATGGTTCTCTACCTCCCGTTTCTGTTTCATCTTCGGCTGCGTTCGCGCGGATCAGCTCCGCCAGTGCCGCCGGCTCGCGCATGGGCGGCGCGACCGAGCAGCGGGATATCAGCGCCGCAGGCCGCAGCCGCTGAAGGATCTGCGGGGTCGTCCCGGCCAGCGCGGCAAGCATCATCTCGGCGGTCCAGCGCCCGGCAAGCTCCGCGTCCTGCGAATAGGTCGTCAGCGGCGGCTCGGAATAGGGCGAAAACGGATCGCCGCCATATCCGATGAGCGACACGTCCCGGCCCGGAACCAGCCCGAGACTGCGCAGCGTCGCCATCGCGCCGAAAGCCAGCGAATCCTGATCGCAGATCAGCGCGGTCGGCGGCTCGTCAAGCGCCATCAGCGTGGCTGCCGCCCTGGCGCCGTCCTCGGCGGTCAGTCCGGCCTCCACGATCAATCGGCCATCGGCCTCGATCCCGTGCGTCGCCAGTGCCGAGCGATACGCCTCCTGGCGGAGCCGGACGAAATTGATCGCGGACCAGGCCTGGATCAGGCCGATCCGCCGATGACCAACCTCCAGCAGAAGTTCGACGGACCGGGCGGCGGCGTCCGCAGTGTCGACGTCGTGCCAGGCATAATCGTCCGGTTTCCCGTCCCGGCCGTAGCACACGAAGGGAACGCTGCGCCGGTTCAGAAGTTCGATCCGCGGATCGTCGGTGCGCACCCGGGTCAACAGGAAGCCGTCGACCTTGTTCGCGGCGATCAGGTAGTCGTAGGTCGCCAGCGCCTCTTTCGGCCCGTCCGAACTTGCGACCAGAAGATCAGTGCCGCCCCGGCGCAAGGCTGCGGTGACGCCCCTGAGGAATTGTCCGAAGAACGGGCTGGAAATGTCGAGGCTCCACACCTCCACGACGAGGCCCACGGCATTCGCCGGCTCGCGTGGGGATTTCGGTTCCGTCCCGATGCGATAGCCGACACGATCCGCCGCCTCGCGCACGCGCCGCCGCGTCTCCTCGGAGATATCCGCATAATCATTCAGGGCCCGGCTGACGGTGCTCGTCGCCAGCCCAAGCTCTCGCGCCAGACTTTCCACGGTTACTTTCCGTCCAGAGCTCATGGCTCCGGCTCCTCCCATTGTTCCAAACCCATAACAGCAATCAGCGAAATTTTCAACGAAACTTTCGGAAACTCGACGTTTGCGCTATCCTGTCCATGGCGACGAGGGACAACCTTCGCCCGACCAAGGGAGGGAACGACATGGCCGTTGCGGCTCTCGATACGGATTTCACCAACCGTCTTCGCAGGTTTCTCGACATTGCCTATTCGGCCGAGACACGCGACAGCCTGGCAACGCGGATCATGGATCTTGTCGAGACGGCACAGTCTGAGAACCTGGGCGCACGCCGCAATTGGGTCGACCAGACCGACGTCATGCTGATCACCTATGGCGATTCCATCCGCAAGCCGGGCGAAGTTCCACTGGCAACCCTGGACGATTTCCTGCGAACCCATGTCGCGGACGTGATCGGCAACGTGCATATCCTGCCCTTCTATCCATGGACGTCGGATGACGGCTTCTCTGTGGTCGATTACCGCGAGATCGATCCGGATCTGGGCGACTGGGCCGATGTGCGCAGGCTGGCCGAACATTTCGGACTTATGTTCGATGCCGTCATCAATCACATTTCCAGCAAGAGCGCCTGGTTCGAGAAGTTCCGCGCGGACGACCCGCAATACCGCGACTACTTCCACGTCTGCGATCCGGCTCAGGACTACTCCACCGTGACCCGGCCCCGCGCCCTGCCGCTTCTCACCGAGGTCGGGACGGCCGCGGGCCCCAAGCACGTCTGGACCACCTTCAGCGACGATCAGATCGATCTGAACTATTCCAATCCGGACGTCCTGATCGAGATTCTCGACCTGCTGCTGTTCTACGCGCGTCAGGGCGCGCGTTTCATAAGGCTCGACGCCATCGGATTCCTGTGGAAGCGCCTCGGGACGACCTGCATGCATCTGCCCGAGACCCACGCGCTGATCCAGGTGATGCGGCTGGTCCTCGACACTGCGGCGCCGGGCGTGCTGCTGATCACGGAAACCAACGTGCCGCACGCTGACAACATCAGCTATTTCGGCGACGGCACCAACGAGGCGCAACTGGTATACCAGTTCCCACTGCCGCCACTCACCCTGCATGCCTTCCAGACCGGAAATGCGCGGCCCCTGTCGGACTGGGCCGCCGGGCTGGAAACGACCTCTCCGACGACCACCTATTTCAATTTCCTCTCCTCTCATGATGGCATCGGCGTGCGCCCGGTCGAAGGGCTCCTGGCGCCCGAGGAAGTCGCCGCAATGGCCGCAAAGGTCGAAGCGAATGGCGGACGCGTGTCCCTGCGCAATTTGCCGGGTGGCGGGACCGCGCCCTACGAGCTCAACATCGCCTATCTCGACGCGATCGCGGCACCTGAAGACGACGATGCCGCACGGGCGGCGAAATTTCTGGCCGCACAGACCATCCTGTTATCGGTGGTCGGTGTGCCGGGGATCTACATTCACAGCCTTCTCGGCTCCCGCAGCGATCACGCGGGGCTCGCACGGACCGGGCGGAACCGTTCGATCAACCGCGAGAAACTCGACCGCACGGCGGTGGAGCGTGATCTGGAGATCCCGGAGGGCCTGCGGGCACGGGTTCTGGAGGGGCACCGCCACCGGCTGGCGCTCCGCCGCAGTCGCCCCGCCTTTCATCCGAATGCGGCGCAACGGGTTGTGCCGATCGACGATGGCGTATTGAGCCTCGTGCGCGAGGGCGGCGGCGATCGTGTCTGGGCCGCCATCAACGTGTCGAACGCAGCGGTTCCCGTCTCGGTGCCGGCGTCGGACCTGGGCTTTGGATCACCGGAGCAACTCCACGACCTGATCTCCGGAACCACGGTCTCCGTCGTGGACGACAGTGTCACGCTAACCCTGCCGCCGCATTCCGCAATCTGGATCGCGGACGCCCGACCGCCATCAGACTGACGCGTACACGCAAAGGGCCGAGCGCATCGAGTGAACGAACCTGGAGGTCGGCGAAGGCGGCGATTCCCGCTCTCCCAACTCCGCGGTCACCATTTAGCAAGGGTTCGCGGTTGGCATGGACTGGTACTTTCATTCCGCCCGCTCTCCGCTAGGTTGGGCGTGAGATGAAAACCTATCTCGAGGCCGCACAACGGGCGTTCCTGCCCCTGATCTCGCTACTTGTCGCCGTCCTGGCGGTCGTTCTGGTCAGGATGTCGCCTTGGTGGTTGCTGCTGTGGATCCCGTCCCTGCCGCTTCTTGCGCTGTCGATCCATGATTTCTTCCGCAAGGATGTCAATGTCGGCCGCAACTATCCGGGGATCGCGCATCTGCGCCAGCTCGGCTTCGACCTGCGGCCGTTTCTGCGCCAGTACATCGTCGAGGACGATCTGGAAGCGACGCCATACAGTTTCGAGGCGCGCCGGCTGGTCCATGCCCGTGCCGAGGGCCTGTCGGACACCCATCCCTTCGGCAGCGAACGCCCCATGGATGTCGACGGGTATCAGTGGCTGGCGCATTCGATTGCCCCGGCGACCGATCCCGACCGCACGCCGCGGGTAACTGTCGGCAACGACCAGTGCACCAGGCCCTATGACGCTTCGCTCTTCAATATCTCGGCGATGAGCTTCGGCGCCTTGTCGGCAAACGCCGTCGAGGCGCTGAACCTTGGCGCGAAACGCGGCGGCTTCTACCACGATACCGGCGAGGGCGGGCTGTCGAAATACCACCTGAAGCATGGCGGCGATGTGGTGTGGGAAATCGGCTCGGGCTATTTCGGCTGTCGCACCGCGGACGGCAAATTCGACCCGGAGAAGTTCCGCGACCGCGCGCAGCATGACACCGTCAGGATGACCGAGATCAAATTGAGCCAGGGCGCGAAACCGGGCCATGGCGGACTTCTCCCCGCTGCGAAGGTCACTGCGGAAATCGCCGAGGCGCGCCAGGTTCCGCCGCATCAGGACTGCCTGTCGCCGCGCGGGCATTCGGCGTTTTCGAGCCCGATAGAGATGCTGGAATTTGCCGCCCGGATGCGGGACCTCTCCGGCGGCAAACCCGTCGGTCTGAAGCTGTGCGTCGGCCAGGCGCACGAGGTGATGGCGGTGATGAAGGCGATGCTGAAGACCGGCATCCACCCGGATTTCATCGTCGTCGACGGCGGCGAGGGCGGCACGGGCGCCGCCCCGCTGGAACATTCCGATTGGGTCGGAATGCCGCTGGCTCAGGGCCTCGTTCTGATGCAGAACGCGCTGGTCGGCACCGGCCTGCGCAAGCATGTTCGGCTCGCAGCCAGCGGCAAGATCTATTCGGCCATGGGGCTGGTCCGCAGCCTTGCCCTGGGAGCCGACTGGTGCAACGCGGCACGGGCCTTCATGTTCTCGATCGGCTGCATCCAGGCGCGACGCTGCCATACCGGAACCTGTCCGACCGGCGTCACGACGCAGGACAGGATGCGGCAGCGGGGGCTCGTGGTCGATGTCCAGGCCGACCGTGCCGCCCGCTTCCACGCCAAGACGATCGAAGTGCTGTCCGAACTGACTGCGGCCGCCGGATTGCGCCACCCCGGCGACCTGCGCCCGCACCACCTGACACGTCGGGACGGCATTACCGGAACCCGAGAGATGGGCCAGGAAAGCACGTTCCTTCAGGACAACGCGCTGATCGACGCCCCCGACGACACGCCATATTACGCGTGGTGGGAGGCCGCCGATCCGGACAGCTTTGCGCCGCGCCACGACCTGCACCAGTCAAGCACTGTTGCCGCCGGCAAGGCAGCAAGCGCCGCGGACCGGAACTCGGGAGGCACCTGATGGCCAGCACGGTCTCTGACATTGTCGTCGACACGCTGGTAAAGGCCGGCGCCAGACGATGCTACGGCATCGTCGGCGACACGATCAATCATCTGACCGACTCGATCCGCCGCTCCGACCTGACTTTCGTGCATGTCCGCCACGAAGAGGTCGGCGCACTGGCTGCCGGCGGCGAGGCCTTCATGACCGGCGATCTGGCCATCTGTGCCGGAACCTGCGGGCCAGGCAGCCTGCATTTCCTGAACGGCATCTTCGAAAGCCACCGAAACGGGGCGCCGGTCCTGCTGATCGCCTCGGCCGTGGACCGGCCGCAGGAGGGTCTCGGCTTCCCTCAGGCGGTCGACCAGACCCGGCTCTACCGTGACTGCTCGGTCTTCTGCGAACGGATTTCGCATCCCGATCAGGCGCGCCGCATTACCGCGATGGCAGCGCAGGCGGCCCTGACTCGGCGCGGCGTTGCGGTCATCGTCGTCAATGGCGACATGTTCAAGGAGACGGCCGCCGACGACCTGCCCTGGTCCGTCCACCGCCCGACGCCCCGCGTGCGTCCCTCGGATGACGAAATCGCAGCCCTGGCGGACGACATCGCGCGCGCTGAGCGGGTCACGATCTATGCGGGTTTCGGTGCCCGGGACGCGCGGGCCGAGATCGTCGCCCTGGCCGAACGCCTGAAATCGCCGGTCGTGCATACCTCGCGCGCGAAGGAATTCCTCGAACCCGACAATCCGTTCAATGTCGGCATGACCGGCATCCTCGGCAACAGCGCGGGAGTGCAGGCGATTGCCGACTGCGACCTTCTGCTCTGCCTCGGGACGGATTTCGCCTATACTCAGTTCTATCCCGACGCAGCGCGGATCGTTCAAGTCGATATCGACCCCACCCATATCGGCCGCCGCAGCCCGGTTCATCGCGGACTGGTCGGCGGCGTGGCCGAGACCATCAACGCGCTCCTGCCGCATCTGCCCGAGCGGCACGAACGGGCACATTTGACGACGGCGCTGGACCGCTGGACGAAGGACCTTCAATCCTACCGCGATGACGCAAGGGAGCCGGACCCGAAGCTGATCCATCCTCAATTCGTGACGCAGACGCTCGACCGAATGGCGGACGACGATGCAATCTTCACCGCCGATGGCGGGTCGCCGATGGTCTGGCTGCTCAGGCATCTCACCGCGAACGGAAAGCGCCGTTTCCTGACCTCGCTGCTGCACGGGACAATGGCAAATGCCTGTCCGCAAGCATTGGGCATCGCGAAGACCTATCCGGCCCGGCAGGTCATCGCTATGTGCGGCGACGGCGGCCTGACGATGCTGATGGGCGACCTGCTGACGCTGGTGCAAGAGGGGATCGACGTGAAGATCCTCGTCTATAACAATGGCTCGCTCGGCTTTGTCGAGATGGAACAGCGGGTGGAAGGCATGCTCGATGCCTATACGGACCTGAAGAACCCCGACTTCGCCGCGCTGGCGTCGGTCTGCGGCCTCCATGGACACCGGGTCGAGAGCGCGGACGCCCTGGAGGACGCGATGCGGGACTGGCTGGCCCATACGGGGCCGGCGCTGCTCGACGTCACGGTCAACCGGATGGAGCTGGTGATGCCGGGCGAGATTGAGCTGTCGCAGGTTACCTCGACCGCGCTCTTCGGCATCAAGGCCGTTCTGAACGGCCGGACCAGCGAAGTCATCCAGTTGCTGCGCGACAATTTCCTGAGATGATCACGCAAGGCCGGACAACCACGGCTCCCTGAGATTGGGGTCCGTGAATGCCGCTGCGCGAAGCGGGACATCGTCCGAAAATCACTTGCCTCGTGCGGTGTCGCGCGTAGCCGCCAGGATCCACGTTTCGTTGGCCCCAACGGACGATCCTTGAAGGTAGGGGCTTCCGTCGCGAGAGATGAAGATGTCCCGTTGCACGAAGAGCGCGGTCTTTCCGTCACCCCACGGCTCGGCGACGACGATAAAGCGGTCCGTCCAGCGCGCGGCGAGGTGGGATCGGAACACGAAGTCGGTTTCGAACACCGCCGGATCCGCTGCTACGCGCTGCGCCCGGTAGCCGTACTGGCGCAGGCTCGCCATGACTTTCGACAGCGCAGCGGAGACACGGCCCGAGGGAGCGTCGATCAGCATGCAGAACGGCTCCGGCGGTGTGCCCCGTGCGACGAGGTCCGCCGACCCGACGCGGGACGGCGGCCGCATCCGGGCCAGGGCCAGCAGGCCGACGCCCCCCGCTTCGGCAAGTCCCTCCCTGGTCCCGGCCATCGCGCCCTCATTGACCGCAGAGCCGGACGTCGTCAGGTAATACTCGGTCGTGAACGGCAAGGGAGACTGCGCTGTCGGCGAGACATTCTGGCAGTGCGGGATGTAGTCCATACCTACCTGAGAGCGCGAGACCATCGAGGGTGTTCCCGGTGCCGCACAGCCGCCCAGCAGGGCAATCAGCCCGAGCACGACAAGACCTTTCAACATCAAGATTTCCTTCCGTCCGCTTCAGCGGACATTCCTGCGAACATGCAACGCAAAGGCAAGCGGCGCGTGTCCTCGCCGTCACATGCAGATCCTTGTGCCGTCCGGGACAAGGCAAAATGCAGAGTCCAAAGTCCCGACGGGTATAAAATGGAAGGATCGTGCGGCTGTAGTCAACCTTCGCCGAGCGTGAGGTGAGGCGGGAATGGCGCCCGGAAACCCAACCGGTGCCGACCCCGGCGAGGCGCACGCCTGAGCTACCGGAGATCCGTCGCCGATGCCGGATCGCGCGGCGCAGCGCTGCCCCGGACGCGCAAAGGATTTCGGCAATTCGCTTGCCGGAACCTGGCGCTAGACGCGAATGATATAGGTCCGCGTGCGGCCAACGCCTTTCAGGTCGGTCTCGAGAGCGACCTCACCATCCAGTTCTCCCAGAAGATCGAGCGTCGCCTGCGATATGTGGATGTGACCCGGCTGGCCGCTCGATTCCAGCCGGCTCGCCATGTTTACCGCCTCGCCCCAGATGTCGTAGACGAAGCGCTTGCGGCCGATCAGGCCGGCAATGACAGGTCCAGAGTGCACGCCTACGCGGAGGCTCAGACCCCGCCCGATACCCTGCGACATGATCTGCAGGACGTCGCGGGCAAAGGCGATGGCGATCCGGGCATGATCGGGGTGCGGTTCGGGCAATCCCGCCGCCGCCATGTAGGCATCGCCGATCGTCTTGATCTTTTCGACGCCGTGCCGGTCCGCAAGATCATCGAAGGCACGAAAGAGTGCCGAAAGCCGGCGCAGCAACGCCGTCGGCTCCGTGCGGGCCACAAGCGGCGTGAAATCGACGATGTCCGCGAAGACGATGGTCGCGGCGGGGATCCGGTCGGCGATCACTGCCTCGCCGTCGCGCAGACGCCGTATCACCGGCGCCGGCAGCATTGCGTGCAGGATCGCATCCGCCCTGTCCCGCTCGTAGGCAATCCGGGCGACGAAGTCCTTCTCGCGCTGGCGCAGCCTCGCGCGCTCCAGACTGGCTTCTACCCGGGCGTGCAGCAGAACCGGATCGATCGGCTTCTGAAGATAATCCTCGGCCCCGGCAGAGATGCAGCGCACCACGGCTTCGATCTCTCTCAGGCCGGAGACCATGATTACCGGAATCTCCCGCCAGGCATCCGATGTCTTGAGCCGGGTAAGCAGCTCGATCCCGTTCAGATCGGGCATCAGAACATCCGACAGGACCAGATCGACCGGGGATTTTTCCAGCAGCCGAAATGCGGCTTCCGCCGACGCGACAGTCCGGACCTCATGGCCGCGTCGGGCCAGATGGCGCTTGAGGATCTCGCGGTTGGCTCTGTCGTCGTCGATGACGAGGATCCGTCCGGCTTCGCCGTCATCCGATTGAGGCGCAGTCGCGAGAGATCGCTCCAGAGCCGCCGCAACGCCTTCGTCGATCCGGCTCTCGTTCCGGTCCACGTCCTCTGCCGTGAAGCTGTCCGTCTTGGCCAGGAAACGGCGGCATTCCTCGACCACCATGTGAATGTCGCCCACGACGGTGGCCGACAGCGCGTCGGCGTAGTCCTCCAGCATCAGTTCGGAATAGCCGAGGATGGCATTGACCGGCGTCCTCAGGTCATGGCGGAGCGTCGCGTCGTCGAGGTTCGCCGATGCCCCGGCATCGTCGGGCGAAACCAGTCTCTCGACGAGCGCCTTGAGCGCCAAGGCGGCGCCGCGCACTTTCAGTGCATCCGCAAGCGCATCCGCCGGGCCCGACTGCTCCAGATCGTCGACGATGAGACCCTGAAAGCCGAGGATGGATTCCGCGTGGCCCGTCAGGCGCTGAGCGACGCGGGTTGCGAGCGCGCGCCGACGGATCCGGTCCCCAGCCCCCACGGCCTATCCTGCCAGAAGCCGCGCGAT
Source organism: Paracoccaceae bacterium (assembly GCA_020425125.1). Lineage (GTDB taxonomy): Bacteria > Pseudomonadota > Alphaproteobacteria > Rhodobacterales > Rhodobacteraceae > Meridianimarinicoccus. Next base: position 28,928 of record JAGQRV010000054.1, read on the forward strand.
CTTTTCCAGCAGTCCCGGAAGGTCGATCGGCTTGGTGTGAAAGTCGTCGCATCCGGCGGCCAGAGCCTTTTCCCGGTCCGCGTCCATAGCGTGGGCCGTCAAAGCGATCACCGGGATCGCCCGCGTCTCGGCATTGGCCTTGATTGCGCGAGTTGCAGCCCATCCGTCGAGAACCGGCAGGCTCATGTCCATGAGGATCAGGTCGGGCCGCAGGTCGCGCGCGGCCTTGACCCCGGCCTGACCGTCCCGCGCCGCCGTGACATCGAAGCCCTTGCGCTGAAGCCGCCGCGACAGCATGTCGAGATTCATGTCGTTGTCCTCGACGATCAGGATCGTCGGCACGGCCCTGCCCTCCTCATCCGCGTGGCTGTCCCATGTTGCTCCGGATCGCCGCGATCAGGTCGGCTCGTCCGTTCTGCCCCTTGCTGACAACTTCGCCTGCATGCGTCCTCAGCCACGCCAACTCTGCCTGACTGAGATCCTTCGACGTGGCAACGATGACCGGGAGTTCGGACAAATCCGGCCGAGCCCGAAGGCTGCGCAATGTCTCGAAACCATCCAAATTCGGCATCATCAAGTCAAGGACGACCAGGTTCGGACGTGAGGCGTCGATCGCCGTCAATGCCTGCTTGCCGTCTGCCGCCTCGCGCACCGACCATCCTTCCCGGAGCAGCGCGCGTCGAAAGAGCGCGCGGGTCCCCGCGTCGTCGTCGACCACCAGCACCTCGCGGCCATCGTCGCCCGCCAGACCGCTCAGGAGTGCGACAAGCTGCTTTGGGTCGATGGGTTTGGTGAGAAACCCGGTCGCGCCAAAGGCCAGTCCCATTTCGCGGTCGCTCAGGACCGTGGCCAGAATTACCGGCGTGTCGCACAGATCGGGATCGGCCTTCAGTTCACGCAGCATGGACCATCCGTCGCGTTCCGGCATGATGACGTCGAGGACGATGGTGCGGGGACGATGCCTGCGCGCCAGATCAAGCCCGCTTGCCACGTCCGACGCGGCGAGCGGACGGAACCCTGCCTCCGAGATGACCTCCGAAACCGTGCGCCGTGCGACCGGGTCGTCATCCACGACCAGAACGGCCGGACGATCGTCGGTCTCGTCGACGGTTCGCCGCTCCTGGTAACTTGCGGGAAGCGTCAAGGTGAAGACTGACCCGGCCCCCGGCTCCGAGGTCACCTCGACGGTCCCGCCGACCATTTCCGCAAACTGCCTGACCAGCGCGAGCCCAAGTCCCGTGCCGCCATACTTGCCGGAGGTCGATGTATCGGCCTGCGTGAAGGCCTGGAAGAGCCGCGCCTGCTGCGCCTTGGTCATGCCGATTCCGTCGTCACGCACGATGAAGACGATATTCCCGCCGTCGCCCCACACCGAAAGGTCGATCCGGCCCTTCTCGGTGAACTTCGAAGCGTTCGACAGCAGGTTGAACAGATTCTGCCTCAGCTTCGTCTTGTCGGTCGAGATCTCGTCGAGCGCCGGATCCAGATCGATCTCGAGGCGGTTGCCGTTCTTCTGCACCAGGGGCAGAACCGTTGCCGCGACCTCGCGGATCAGCGCATCAATGGAAAATCGCTCGACATAGACCTCCATCTTGCCGGCTTCGATCTTCGAGAGATCGAGAATGTCGTTGATAAGCGATAGCAGATGCCGGCCTGAGCTCAGGATCCGCTCCAGATCCGCGATCGTTTCGGATTCGCCCGCGTCCGTCGCATCCTCGATCAGCATTTCGCTGTAGCCGATGATGGCGTTCAACGGCGTGCGCAGTTCGTGGCTCATTGACGCCAGGAACCGGCTTTTTGCTTCGTTCGCCCCCTCGGCGTCGCGCCGGGCCGCTTCGAGTTCGCCCTGCTTGTCCTTCAGGTCGGTGATGTCGCTGTAGACGGCAACTGTACCACCGTCCGGTGTCTGGCGCTTGCTCACCTGAACCCAGGCATTCCCGATCCTGCTCTCGAGACGGATGCCGGCAGGATCGCGGTGCTGGGCCAGTCGCTCCGCCAGCCAGACGTCGACCGAGATCGCGCCGAGATCGACCAGATGGCGATCTATCTGAGCCCGAAGCAACGTCTCGAAGCTGGTGCCGGGCACGATCAGATCGCGGATCGCCTGGAACATCCGGTGGTAGCGATCATTTGCCAGCACCAGCCGACCTTCGGCGTCGAAAAGCGCGAACCCGTCCGGGATGGTCTCGATCGCCGTCAGGATGGTCCGGCGCTGCTCCTGCGCTTCTGCCTCCAGACGTCGCCGTTCGGCCTGGCTGTGCGCGAGGCGCCGCAGCGTCTCGGCCATCCGTCCCAGTTCGCCGCGCCCGGCCGGGGGCAATTCGACATCCTCGGCGCCCTCGTTGAGCGCCAGCATCGCCCGGTCGATCCGCCTGAGCGGTCCAAGGATAGACCGCAGGACGAACGCCGTCGCGGCAATTCCGAAGAGGACGATCACCGCGCAGGCCAGCAACGACCGCTCCAGCGACGCCTTGGCCGAAGTCATCGCAACCGCATTGCTGCGGCTGGCTTCGGCAGCAAGATCGGCAACGAGTTGCATCAGCGCATCGTTGACCGCGTCGCTGCCCTGCCTGGCCTGTGCAAGATAGGTATTGCCGAGGACCCGATTGTCATCGGTATAGGCATCGACGGCGCGCATTGCCGAGGCGCTGTATGCCTCGACCGCATCCCTGATCCGCGCCGCCGCATCGGGAGCAAAGTTCTGAAGCTCTTGGAGGTCGGACTCAAGCCGCGCCGCGGCCTCATTGGCACGCTGCTCGGACAGGGTCAGAAGGCTGACGGCCAGATCGGTCATCCAATAGCGCAGAAGGCCGAAGTCCCGGTCGGCAGCAGCCGCCACCTGAAGACGGTGAAACCTCTCCGTCGAATTGGCGATCCTGCGCTGGTTGGCGGCAAGCTCCCAGGCGATGATTGCGGTCGACACGAGAAGCGCGGCGAGCAGGACGCCCGAGAGGGCGCCGATCTTCAGCGGAATGGCATGCGCGCCGAGGCGATCAAGCCAGGCTCGCAGTGCCCGTCCCGTCATTCGTAGAGCGTGATGCTGATGGCACCACCCAGATCTCCCTCGTGGCCGCCTTCTTTCGGAAATCCGGTGACGTCCACCTCGCCCTTGGGTTCCCCGTGACAGGTCAGGCAGGACGCGCTGTAGTATTCAGGGATCAGCATGCGGAAGACGGCCCGGCCGTCCTGTGTCACCTGTTCGGACCAAGCCTGCCCCCCGGTCCATTCGGGCGAGAGAAATTTCTCGGAGATGACCGATGCTTCCCAAGGATCGGGCCGAGCCTTGCGATTGCGCACCAAGTCGGGCGGCGCGGTCACCTTGACCCGAGCGATATCGCCGACCTTTTCGCCAAACCGTTCATTGACCAGTCGGGCAAAGACAGCCGGGATGAACCCCTTGAACCCAAGATCCGGCGTGTTGATCAGTTGCTGGTTCTCATCCACGATCTCGGCCATGGCGTCCAGTTGCGCCTGAGTGAGTTGGCGTTCCTCTGCGGTGAGATCCGGCCCGAGCGGTTCGACTCCATTGGCTGCGACATAGGCCGCGGTCACCTGTTCAAGGAATGCGTCGCCGGAAAGGCCCTTGTCTCCGATACCGGGATCGTTGATCAGGTCCTGGTTGCTTGACACGACCGTACGGCCCGCCCGCAGTATCGCGGCAAGTCGGTTGCCTTCATCGATCTGGACATCGGTCTCCTGGGCGAATGCGCCACCCGGCGCCGCTTGAATGGCAAGGCCAAAGGCGATCCAGAGCAGCATCCTAGTCAATCGTGCGCCCTCCCGCCCACCACCTCTTCATTCCGCACGCCGGACGGGCGCGGTCCGGACACGGATCAGCCCATGGCCTGAATCTGCTGGTTCGCCCGTCGCAAACGGTCCGAGATGCTGACAATCATGTTGCCGAGAATGCAAGTCAGGATTTCCGGCCGGTCCGCAGCCAGTTCGCGGATGCGTTCGACCGAGAACGCGTAGCACAGAACCGGGACATCCGCCGTCACATCGGCGGAGCGCCGGCCACCATCAAGCAGCGCCATTTCGCCGAAGGCCTGCCCCGGACCGACGGACCCTACCCGTCGCGATCGTCCGCCTTGGGTCAGCGAGATGCTGACCGACCCGCGGGCGACAACGAAGAAGGCATGAGCCTCGTCGCCCGCCGAGATGATCTTCTGACCGGTCTCGAAACGGAAACTCGACACGGCCGATTGCAGGCTGGCGAGCGCCTCCGGGCCGAGGCCGGCAAAGATATCGAGCGCCGCGAACGAAAGCTTGTCGTGCCTCCGCGAGACGCCCGACGTCTCCAGAACACGTTCCTCGAAGCGTTCGAGCGCCAAGTCGGTGTCCGGCAGGAATTCCGGCCTGACCTCTTCCGGCAACGCCTCCAGTGCTGGGATCAGCCCGCTCTCGGGCGGAAGCGACCCCGTTTCGGTCAGAACGATCCGGGGACGCCCCGTCATCGTCCGCAGGACGCGGACAAGCAAACCGACCGCACCGCGGTCCACCATGGCAACGCGCTTGAAATCCAGCACGAGCGTGTCGACCCGCCCGGCGAGGTCTGCGACCCGGCGCACGACGCGTTCTGCCGATCCGAAATAGAGCAGCCCCTGCAGTTCCAGAACGACAAGTTCCGGCGGCGCCTGTTGCAGAACCGTCGCTTCGGCCGGCGACCGGATGCGTTTCGAGGACACCTCGCGCGCGGAATATTCTCCACGGATCGCAGAACTCGCATCGGTCCTGTCGGCGAAACTGTGCAGGGCGAAGTCGCGCGCAAACCGCTTGCAGACCTCGATGCCCCGCACGCTGTTCCCCACAGCGTCGAGCAGGGGCGAATAGACTGCGAGCCCGGCCTGTCCGGGCGCCACCGCCATGATCAGTCCCGACACACCGCTCTTTGCCGGCAGGCCGACATCAAAGATCCATTGACCGGCATAGTCGTACATTCCACACGTGCTCATCACTGACAGGACATCGCGGACGTTGTCTGGACCGAGGACTTGCAGGCCGGTCAGGGGATTGCGTCCGGCCGCTGCCAGCGTGGCCGCCATCACCGCCAGGTCGCGACAGCTCACCAGAACCGAGCATTGCTTGAAATAGAGATCGAGCACATCTTCCGGATCGCGCGCGATCATGCCCGAATTCAGCATCATCCACGCGATTGCCCGGTTGCGGTGGCCGGTCGCATGTTCCGAACCGAAGACCTGCAGGTCGATTTCAAGCTGCCGCCCGGCAAACTGTCCCAGCCAGTCGACCATGCCACGTTCGCGTGCCTGCGGCGTGGCCCCCGGAAAGAGTTCCGTCGTAGCGATGGCGCCAGCATTGACCATCGGATTGAACGGACGGTTGTTCACCTCATCGAGCACGATCGAGTTGAACGTCTCGCCGGTCGGCTCGACACCAACCTGCTGCAGCACCCGCTCACGTCCGCAATACTGCAAGGCGGCCCCATAGAGAAAGGGCTTCGACACCGACTGGATCGACACGGGGAGGTCGAAATCTCCGGCCGAATAGACCTGCCCGTCCACGGTGGCGATACAGATCCCGAAGGCACGCGGATCGGCCTTGCCCAACTCAGGGATATAGGTCGCGACCGACCCCGTCTCGTCCGCGCGCAAATCTTCGAGAAGGCCAGCAAGATAGACTCCGATGGCGGATGCTGTCGCGGACGGGTTGGATGATCCGATCTTCACGTGGTATCGCTCACGGCGCTGCATTCCGGAGATCATGCCGGGCCACCTCCACCGGACAACCGTTTTGGGGCCTAAACCGGCTACGCCATCCGAAACGCTCGTTCTTTCAGCAGACAAGCCGAAATCGCGGGCTCATCGCGAGCAGTCCGCGTCGTCGCCAGTCTCCCCGATCCATCACGACGGCGGGCGCCGATGGACGTTGAAGGTCATCCCGCGCCTTCCATCCACCGGACATGGCGTAGCGGCCCCTCATCTGACGGTTGCACTCAAAGAGAGAGGTCGACGGACGGATCACAGGGCCTTACCAGATCTCGGAGTCACGATTTCCCAAGGACATCCGAATTCGATACTGTCAGCCAATCGCTGCTGCGCGTGCAGAACGTCCACGCTATGCAAAGACAACGTGAATCGCACTCTCACTTCGGCGCTTTCAAGTGCGCTTATCCGGACCTTTCCACAAGGCATTTCGAAAACTGATCCGCAGCACTCTCGCCCCTTCCCCATCGGACACTCCGCTGCAATCGCAAAGAAACGCCGGGCCTGAAAGGACGGGAACTACAGAAATCCCGCAAAAGTTGAAATCCGACGAGGCGGTTGACTCGATCACTCAATTTCCCTATTCATTCTCTTGATGCATGCACTGCATCCGTTCCGTTCATTCTTGTTTCATATGAATATTTCTCTGAAGTTTCCGATGCGCCGATATTACGGCATCGAGGTGCTCGACTTTGCCTGGCTCAATCGAAAAAGGAATCTCCGACATGTCTCGGGGTTCGATAGCGGCTGGCACCATGAAATCCGGCGGTCCGGATTCTGGTGGTTCTGACCGAATTGGCAAAGACCCCTATGCGCAAGATTTTCACGACCATGAAGTAATTCGAATACTTCTGGTCGATCCCCGTCCGCTGATGGCAGAGGCGTTGCGTTCGTATCTTGAAGAAGCAGGCCGGCAAAGCGACGGAACACGGTTCTGCGTCATCACTTCCATCCCATCGGACACCTCGCAGACAGAAATGCCGTTCGATCTTCTGCTGCTCCACGTCTCGCATTCTGCGGATGTTTCAGACGAAATCTCACGATGTATCAGCGCCTTGCCGGACCGAATGCGCGACCTTCCGGCGGTCATCTACTCGGACAGACTGAATTCCAACCAGGTCGCTGCCGCAATGCGTGGCGGCGCGCGCGGGTACTTGCCCTCGATCCTCGACTGTGCCTCCGTCGTTCGCGCCTTGAAATTGCTGGCCGCAGGATTGGCTGTCTTTCCGCACGCGGCACTGAATTCGGTCTCAGATGAGACCAAGCCGGCGCTTTCTGGCCGAGCCGATGCGGACCGCGCGCCTCAGACTACCTTCACCCCGCGTGAATGGGACGTGATGCAGGCCTTGTACGAAGGTAAACCGAACAAGACAATCGCCCACTGCATGGGCCTCAGCCAAAGCACGGTGAAGGTTCACGTCCGCAGCCTGTTTCGGAAGCTGGGTGTCCACAACCGTACCGAAGCGGCCATGATCGCAAGGCAGCATCTGATGAATCGGCCGCCGAAAGATGCCCCGCCTGCGTCCCAGGACTGATCAGCGATTTCCGTGATGGCATGGCCGCGTCGGACGACCGCCGCGGCCATTCGCATGCGCGCCCTGCCGTGCTGTCGGAGGCCTAACCCATTTTCCTCTGGAACTAATCCTGCAGGTCAGGTCTAAAGGATCTGGGCCACTTCGTCGCTTCGGAATTGGCACTGGGCGAATCACTGACCCACGGCGGATTTGCCCGCACCAAGCCTTCCGGCTCGGCTCGGCCACGATTTGCTGACGGAGGCATAGAGCATTGTTCCCAAATTACTTTCTTCCGCAATCTTGCAAATGCTTGGCCGCCTTGTTGGCTGCCACCCTGTTCCAGGTTCTGACCGCCAGCGCCGGAAGCCGATTGACCGATGACCAGATGGACCGCGTGACCGCCGGAAAGATTGTCGCGACGGTCGAGGCCACCGCAAGTGCTCTGGGCCGGGAGGCGCATACGTCAACGACCACACATGCCGTCACAAGTCGATCGAACGTACGCAGTATTCGGCTGCGCCGCATAAAGAGTAATCTCGTGATTCCCGTCAGCCAGGAGGACAGGCAACTGGAGTTCGGCTACGCATCCGCTCAGGCGGAAGCTGCGGGTGGCCGGCCACAGGTGACCTGCGACGCTGACCTCAGGTTTTCCCTACCGGTTGCAGCGCAGCAAACGGAGAGGCAGGCAATTTTGCGGCCCGGCCGAGCCGAATGCCTGTGCGCCCGGTTCGGGTTCTCGGTCCTTCCGAAGTAATACTTCCTGCCCGCGACGCGTCCCTGCGAGTCGCCAAATCTGCCACGAAAAGGACAGCTTGGAGGCCTCGGCTCGTCGGGGCGCGAAGGGACAATTCAAGCAGCGAGATCGACGGGGACATGTCAATGCCTCCGGAGGATTAGTCCCATTGCCGAGCACCTAAGCGGAAAGATATGTTGAACCGGCCGCGCTCCGGGCCAATACTCGAATTGTAGCCACCGAATAATTAGCTACTGCAGACACAATTTAAGAGGGCCAAATCTACGTTTTCATGACGATCTGAGATTATTGCGCGGGGCTCTATTTTATTCATCGCAGATTTGCCCCGCGGAATCCCGAAGGACCAGAACCTGTCCGCGGAAGACAACCGGCTGCAGTGCCGCTTGCCAGTCCGAAGCCAGGTGCACTTGACGGAAAACGCACCATGAAACCCGGATATCTCGACTCCGATGCGCGCGTTCATCGTGCGTCGGCAACGACTGCCGCCTCGACGGATGACGAAAGGCTTCTATTGGGCCGTCCCCCTGTCGCCGGAGCGCCCGGTTCCGGCACGAGATACATCAGCCGGCCGGGGAATTGGAACGCGCGAACGGCCGCGCTGGCATTCCGCATCTGAAACCCGTCCTTCGCACACGGCACGCTGCGGTCCTGTGGGACCGCGCCGATGGAACCCGACCAGAAGTGGAGGCGAATATGAAACTGACTCTCGGAATTGCCGCATCCGGACTGTGCCTCGCGCTGTCCAGCGCGACCGCGGACCAAGTCCTCAGACTTGACGAAACTGCCTTGGACAATGTGACTGCGGGTGCTTGCGCCGCAAACACGCCACTCTGCTCTAGCTACGTCGTCGCGGCAGGAATCGGCATTTTGGGGATGGGCGCGGTCATCATTCCGGGCGCCGGAATTGTAGGTGCGGGCTGCGCCTTCCAGGGTATCCAATGCTCCAGCAGCAGCAGTTCTGCGTCTGCCGGCAATTCACCCTATGTCCCGCCATCCATCCCGACCGGTTCGGTCCAGCCGGTCCCGCCGAACATTCCCTGATCGGCGCAAGCGATTTCTAGCCGGGTATCCAGGCGTCCAGAAATTTCAGAAGACATGGAGATCAACATGAAATTTTTCATTCCCCTCGCATTCGGCACCATCTGCGCCGCTGGCGTCGCGGGCGCCGACCAGGCGCGGCAGTTGTCATTGACGGAAATGGACCTCGTCGCTGCAGGAACCGCGATCGCTTCAGCCGGGGCCGTGGGCGGTGGCCCGTCTACTCTGACGGCGACCCACACCGCCGCGGTCGGAAGCTATGCCGCGGGGCCTGCGCCAGGCATCGACAGCTATGCTTACGCCGCCGGCGGGACCGCCAGTGGCTATTCGACCAGCAACAACATTTCCACCGGGGCAGTTGCCGCGACCAATTCGAGCAGCACCCACAATTACACGACCAATCGGAGCTGGACGGTGAATTCCGGTCCGGTCTCCATCAGCTCAGCATTCTCGCATACAGCCGGCAATAATGGTGTGTGGTTCTTTGGCGGTCCCTGATCCACACGGTCGCGCTGTCCTAACCGGGACCGAAATTTCCAAGAAAGTGACGGAGAGAAACATGAAAAAGCTTCTCGTTTCGGCAGCAATTGCGCTGCCCGTTCTGACCGCCGGCTACGCTTCGGCCGGTGAGCCCATGCGCCTCAGCGATGCCGATCTGGACGGTGTGAGCGCCGGCACGTCGGCCCTCGCGCAAGCTGCAGCAGTCGGCGTCGGCAACACGGTCCTGACCGCAACCGCGACCCTGGCGCAGGTTCAGGTCATCGGCAACTACACGTCGCAGCTGACTTCGATCAATCTCTACCAGTCCAATGCGGCCTCCGCTGCATCGGTCGCGGCCCACTGATTTCAATCGGGCAAATTTTCAGCAAGGAGACTACTGATGCGCAGCAAACTCTTCTCGGCGATCCTCGCCGGTGGCCTCACGGTTGCAGCAGGCGCCGCCCTGGCCGACAATTACAAGCTGACCGACGCCCAGATGGACGGCGTGTCTGCGGGCGCCACCGCAATTGCGTTCGGCGCGTCGGGCGCCGTCGGCGATCTGCTCGCCGAAACCATCGACGTCTCGGCCGCACAGGCTCAGGCCGGCGTCTTCGCCGCGGCCACAAACAGCTCGACCGCACTGGCAGCCTCGACCTGGTTCGGTGCCGCCGCCGCGTCGTCCTCGACCTCTGCGGCTTCGCTGCCCTGATATCGGCTACCGCCGCAAGAGCGGCCGTCGGGCGCCCCGGCCTCACGGGGCGCCCTTTCTGTGGCCAACTGCCGCAGTTGAGGAAATCGCGGATGTTTCTGGACCCGGAAGCTTCCGTAACGTCCGCCGATCCGATAGCTCCATCACACGTGGCGCGCGACCGGCCCTTAATCGGAGACTTTGGATATGGCAGCCGCTTGTCCCAGCCGCCGTCTTTCCCGGCGCGGACTCCTAGGCGGTGCGGCATCTGCTGCAGTCGGCAGCATCCTGGGCCGCCCGCTCCACGCCCAGACCTGGAGCAGTCCGGTCGAGTCCATGTTCGAAATGCGGCGCAAGAATACTGTGGTGCAGGAATACGATCTGAGTTGCGGGGCCGCTGCGCTGGCAACCGTCCTTCGCTACCAGCACGGCGACAATGTCTCGGAGAAGGAACTGGTCAGGGCCCTGATCAGTCGCGACATCTACATCGAGAACCCTGAACTGGTGCAGGTGCGCGAAGGCTTCTCGCTCCTCGACCTCAAGCGCGTGGCGGAAGCGCGTGGTTACGTCGGCATCGGATACGGCAACCTCACACTCGAGGAAGCCCTCACCATCGCGCCGGTCATCACGCCGATCTCGCCGGCGGACTACAACCACTTCGTGGTGCTGATCGGGCAGGTCGGCAACAGCGTTCAGGTGGTCGATCCCGCCTTCGGCAACACCACGATGAGCGCGCGGCGATTCCAGCGCGAGTGGATAGACTTTCCCAATATCGGCCATGTCGGTTTCGTGGTGGCGCGCTCGGACGATCCGGACCCGCCGGGCGATCTGGTGCCCGATCCCCGGGTATTCATGACACCTCCGCCGGGATACATCCGAAATTCTTTATTCTGACGCGATTTCCAAGGAGACAGACAGATGACGGTTCCGACCACCGCCCTGATCCGCTCGGGCCCACTTCTCGCCGCGGCCACATTCTTTGCCGGAACGGCGCTGGCACAGGAGCCCGGCCAATTCGACGTCGATCCGGAAGCCGCGGAGCGTGCCCTCGAGCGCGCGCTGGTGCAGACGGGATCGATCCTTCTGCCCGCCGGAGCCGCCGAGGTCGCGCCGTATTTCTCCTTCCAGCGCAACGAGAGCGAGGTTGCGGGTGTTCCGGTGCTTGTCGGCAATCAGCTTGTCGGCACGACCATTGCCACTGACCAGAACCAGGCGACGGCCGGTGTAATCCTTCGCGCCGGACTTCCCTGGGCCGCGCAACTCGACCTCAACCTGCCGTTCACGTACCAGGAGAACTCCACCGAGCAGCGCGTCCTCGGCGCGTCCCTCACGAACGACAGCCAGGATTCGACCGGCATCGGCGATGTCGTTCTGACCTACACCCAGTCGCTGACCGGGAACGATCCGGACAGGCCGGCGTTTCTGGCCAGCGTCTCCTATGACAGTGACACCGGCGACCGGGAAAACGGTCTCTATCTCGGCACCGGGTTTCAGGAGGTGGAACTCGCCCTGACCGCAACCACGCGGCAGGACCCGCTGGTCTTCTCGGTCCGCGTCGCCTATCAGCACGGCTTCGAGAATAACCATATTCAGCCTGGCGACCAGTATTCGCTCGCGGCCGGGGCTTTCCTCGCCGTGAACCCGCAGACGTCGCTGCAATTCGGCTTCACGGTCGCCTACACCGACGACTATCAGTATCAGGGAAGGACCGTCAGCGGCTCAGATCAGTTCGCCGCGTCCCTGAACCTCGGCATCGCGACCATCCTGCGCCGCAACACGCTGCTCGACATGGCGATCAATGTGGGGCTGACCGAAGATGCGCCCGATTTCGCCTTCGTGGTGAGCTTGCCGATCCGCTTCAATTTCCGGTAGGCCAGACTCCGGGCATTGGGGGCATTTCCACCGCATCGCCACTACGCTGCTGTCGCGCATAGACAGTTGCATCAAAGACTAATTGCGAAAGAGCCCTTCGCAACAGGTCTTGTCGGCGGCACGCGACCGGTGTGCACCGCCTAAACCCAATCCCGGTGCGAGAGAGGCGGCTTCGGATCATGCTCGTCCGCGGCCGTCCCTGCTGTCCTCGCTGATCACAACAGCGACCGGTGCACAACGCGGGGAACTGGCCGGCTCCGCGTCGCGCGGCAAGGAGAACCCGGTCGCACAGACTATCCAGGTTCAACCCGTATCGCCTGCCAAAATCCGCTGGTCAAAGGTGGTAGCGGAGGAGGGACTTGAACCCCCGACACGCGGATTATGATTCCGCTGCTCTAACCAACTGAGCTACTCCGCCACGTGGCGGGCTGGTTAGGCAAAGCCACCGTGGGCGTCAAGCGCGAAATCTGAGCACCGCGCGATCGGACTCGGTGTCGTGCGCGGGGACATCCGAGACCATGGACAGCGGGCTTGCGCGTGGTAGCCATGGGGAGCCCCCGGGCGGGCACGACCTTGACAGGAGAGTGCTATGTCAGAGCCGATCCGCGCAGCCGACGTCCTTGCACGGCGTCTTTACGATGCCGGCTGCCGCACGGCTTTCGGGATGCCTGGCGGAGAAGTGCTGAGCCTTATCGACGCCCTCAGACGGAACGGCATCGATTTCGTTCTGGTCAGGCACGAGAATGCCGGCGGCTTCATGGCCGAAGGGAACTGGCACGTAACCGGCGCACCGGGAATTCTGGTTGCGACACTCGGCCCCGGCGCGCTGAACGCGGTCAACACGGTTGCGAACGCCCTTCAGGAACGGGTGCCGTTGGTTGTCCTCACCGGCTGCGTCGATGCCGCGGAAGCTGAGCGCTACAGTCATCAGATCATCGACCATCAGGCGGTGTTCCGGCCCGTCACCAAGGCGACACTGCAGCTCAATGCCGAGGCTGCGGAGGTGGTGGCGGATCGTGCCGTCAGCATCGCCTGCGAACCCCAGGCCGGACCGGTCCATGTGGATGTGCCGATGGGCGTTGCCGAGATGCCCGTTTCTCCTCGTTCTGTCCGCCGGAGCATCGCGGCCCCTGCGGCCCCGCCGGTCGGCCCCGGACTGGATCGCGCGCGCGACTGGCTTGCGCGAGCCGAGCGTCCCTTGCTGGTCGCCGGAGTCGATGCCCTGAACGAGGCGGCAGGTCCGGCGGTTACGGCCTTCGCCGAGGCGCATGCGGTGCCGGTCGTCACGACCTACCGCGCCAAAGGCCTGATCCCCGAAGATCATCCGCTTTCGCTGGGCGGCGCCGGATTGTCGCCCCTGGCCGACTCGCACCTCCTGCCGCTTGTCCGAAGCGCCGACCTCATCTTCCTCGCCGGCTACGATCCGATCGAGATGCGGCCCGGCTGGCGAGATGTGTGGGACCCAACGACGCAGAACGTCCTCGATATCGTTCCGGTGCCGCGACTGTCCTACATGCACGGTGCAACCCTGACGGTGCAGTCCGGCGTGTCGCAAACCCTCGCGGCCCTGTCCAAGGGTGTGCCGCCCCGCGGAACATGGACAGATGGCGCCTTCACCGCCACGCGCACGGACCTTGCCCGCGCCTTTTCCCTGGACGAGGAATGGGGCCCAGGAGCGGTGGTCGATTGCTGCCGTGCCGCCCTGCCCGAAGATGGCATCGCCACAGTGGACAGCGGCGCGCACCGCATCCTGCTGTCCCAGATGTGGACTTGCCCCGCACCGCGGACGCTGCTGCAATCTGCGGGACTGTGCACGATGGGCTGCGCGGTGCCGTTGGCGCTCGGCGCTCAGATGGCGGCGCCGGAGCGCAAGGTCATCGCCTTCACCGGCGATGCCGGGTTCCTGATGGTTGCCGGGGAACTGGCCACCGCGGCCGAACTCGACCTCCGGACCGTTATTGTCGTATTCGTCGATGCCAGCCTCGCACTGATCGAAAAAAAGCAGCGCGAAAGGCAGTTGCCGAACCTGGGAGTGGACTTCGCCGTCCACGATTATGCCGCAATCGGCCGGGCATTCGGTGGCCACGGCGCCACCGTCTCGACCCGCGCGGGGCTTCGCAGCGCACTTGATGCCGCCTTCGGGGCCGACCGGTTCACCGTAATTGCCGCCATGATCGAACGGGGAGCCTATGACGGACGCATCTGAACCCGCCGCGGCAAGGTCGCCGGGCGCACTTGACGGGATCGTGGTCCTCGACCTTTCGCGCATCCTTGCCGGGCCGACCTGCACCCAGCTTCTCGCGGATCTCGGCGCCACTGTCTGGAAGATCGAGAACCCCAGAACCGGAGGGGACGATACCCGGTCCTGGGGACCGCCCTTCGCCAAGGACGCGCACGGCGAGGATACGGACCTGTCGGCCTATTTCATGGCGGCGAACCGCAACAAGCGCTCGGTCGCTGCCGACCTCGAGAACGCCGAGGACCGGGCGCTTCTGAAGCGCCTGGCCGCGCGCGCCGACATCCTGATCGAGAACTTCAAGCCCGGCGGCCTCGACAGGTTCGGCCTCGACGCCGCGACGCTCTGCGCGCGACATCCCGGTCTGGTCTATTGCTCGATCTCCGGCTTCGGCCAGACCGGCCCCAATCGCGACAAGCCGGGCTACGACCTGATGGCGCAAGGCTATGGCGGCATCATGAGCCTGACCGGTGCGGCGGACGGGCCGCCAATGAAGGTGGGAGTCGGGATCGCCGATGTCATGTGCGGCATGTATGCGGCGGTCGGAATTCTCGCGGCCCTGCGCCATCGCGACCGGACCGGAGAGGGGCAGCATATCGACCTCGCGCTGGTCGACAGCCAGATGGCATGGCTGATCAACGAAGGCGTCAATTACCTGACTTCGGGCAGGCCACCGCTCCGCCGCGGCAACGGACATCCCAACATCGTGCCTTACGAGGTCTTCGAGGTCGCAGACGGCCACGTCATCGTGGCGGTCGGCAACGACGCCCAGTTCCGGCGATTCTGCGAGTTCCTCGGCCGCACGGACCTGGGCGCGGATCCGCGCTTCGCCACAAATCCGGCACGTCTCCTAAACCGCGGCGCGCTCCTGTCAGTCCTGACCCACGCCCTGCGGCGTCTGTCGCAGGACGCGGTGGTCGCTGGCCTCGAGGCGCGAAAGGTCCCGGTCGGGCCGGTCAACACGATTGAAGCCGCACTGGGGTCCGACCAGGCACAGGCGCGCGGTGCCGTGGTCGAAATGGCGCGGGGTCTGGATCCGGCGGTGCACTTGCTCGGCAATCCGTTGCACCTTTCGAAGACCCCGGTTCGATACGATCGCCCACCCCCGGCATTTGACGAGGGCTCGGAGGCGCTGCACCGGTATCTCGATGACACCGACTCGGATCCATGACGATTTGCGACCGCCACCACCCGGATAACGCGTGGCGGCGCCTTTAACAGCCGATCCAACCGTACACACCCGAACACAAGCCCGTGGTTCAGCGTTGCGCGTGTAGACAGATGCACGGCGCTCCCGACATTCTCGAACGAGAATTATTCCAAGGAGATGTTCCACGTGCTGACGGACCAATTCGGCTCGGCGGTCACCCTGACCGACCGCGCGGCGCTCGCCCATTGGAATGACCTCCAGATGTCGTTTCTGGCCCATGGCGCGACTGCGCCGGACCATCTGGCAAAGACGCTGGAGGCGGATCCCGATTTCGCGCTCGGCCACGCGGTGAAGGGAATTTTCCTCCTGCTCCTCGGACGGCGGGAACTTGTGCCGACGGCGCGTGACTCACTGACGCGCGCCCGTGAGACGGCCAGCGGCGACATGCGCGAAGCCGCCTTCGCGGCGGCTCTCGACGACTGGCTGGCCGGCAATCCCGCGGGTGCAGCCGAAAGGATCGAAGCCACGATGGGGTTGCAGTCCCAGGATCCGCTGGCGATGAAATGCGCGCACGCGATCCGCTTCATCCTGGGTGACCGGCGCGAAATGCTGGACCAGCTTGACCGGGTACTGGAAGCCTACGACCCGAACCATTCCGGTTATGGCTATTTCCTCGGCTGTCGCGCCTTTGCGCTCGAAGAAAACGGCCGCTACGAAGAGGCCCGCGCTGCGGGCATCGAGGCACTCGCCCACGCGCCCGACGACGCCTGGGGCCTGCACGCCGTCGCCCATGTTTACGACATGACCGGCGACAGTCCCGGCGGGTTGCACTGGCTCGACAAGAACGAGCGCGCGTGGTCGCACTGCAACAATTTCCGCTATCACGTCTGGTGGCACAAGGCGCTGATGCATCTGGATCAGGGCGAGATCGATGCCGTGCTCGATCTCTACGACACCAAGGTCCGCTCCGACCACACCGACGATTACCGGGACATCGCCAACGCGACTTCGCTGCTGATGCGGCTTGAACTCGAAGGTACCGACATCGGCGACCGCTGGGCGGAACTGGCGGACCTGGCCGAGAGGCGCACCGGCGACGGCTGCCTGATCTTTGCCGATCTGCATTACCTTCTCGCACTGGTGGGCGACAATCGGAAGGCAGCCGCACGACGGCTGATTGCGCGGATCGTTCGCGACGGGAAGAACGCCACGACCGATTTCTCTCGCCGCTTCGACGCCCCCGGCACTGCCGCGGCAGAGGGCCTTGAAGCCTTCGGCGAAGGGGCCTACGGGCGTGCATTCGAACGGCTCGTCGCCGCCCGGACGACCATGCAGCGCGCCGGCGGCAGTCACGCACAAAGGGACGTGTTCGAACGGATCACCATCGATGCCGGAATTCGCGCCGGCCGTCTGCGGCAGGCTGGGGCCCTCCTTGATGCGCGCGCGGCACTTCGCGGCGGCGCAGAGGACAGCTTTAGCGAGAATCGTCGCGAGATGATCGCGGATCTGGGCCGCAATCGCGTGAGAATGTCTGCGGAATAGCGGCGATCAACGCATTGCCCTGCGAATTCTTGCCGATTATCAGGAGGGAAGGGACGCTGCCCCCCTTCCCTCCAGCCGGACTGCAATGACACTGACCACGACCGACACCCGCCCCTTGTCTTCCGCACATGCCGCTGCGCCTGCGAAGGCCACCGGAACACGGGACCTGCGCCTCGATTTCTTTCGCGGCCTGGCGATGTACACGATCCTCATCGCGCATATTCCGTTCAACAGTGTGGCAAACTTCATACCGGCACGGTTCGGATGGTCGGACGCCGCCGAGATTTTCGTGTTCTGTTCCGGCATGGCCTCCTCCATCGCTTTCGGCCGCATTTTTATTGCCCGCAGCTGGTGGCTGGGCGCAGCCCGGATCGTCCAGCGCGTCTGGCAGGTCTACTGGGCCCATATCGGCCTGTTTTTCGCGATTGCCGCGACGCAAGCAGCGATCGACCTTTCCGAGATCTTCGTGCGCTACGGGTCGTTCGAGAAGAACTACATCAAGGCGCTCGCCCTCAACCCGTTCTTCGATGATCCGGTCCACGGCGTAATCGGCCTGATGACCCTGACCTACGTGCCGAACTATTTCGACATCCTGCCGATGTATCTGGTGATCCTCGCGATGATCCCGCTGATGATGGCGCTCGCCAAGGTGCATCCATGGCTGCCGCTTGGCACGTCTGCAGCGATATGGGCGGCAACCCAGACGGGTGCCCTCGCGTTGCCGGCAGAGCCCTGGACGGATCGCGAGTGGTTCTTCAATCCGATGGGTTGGCAACTTCTGTTCTTCACCGGGTTCGGCCTCATCCGGGGCTGGCTGCCAAAGCCGCCGATCAAGGTCTGGCTGGTGGCTGTCGCGATGATCTTCCTGGCAGTCTCGGTGCCTTTCGGTCGTTGGCAGATCTACAGCCATGTGCCCTGGATCGACGCTTGGCGTCACGACCATTTCGGCCTCTTCGCCAAGACCAACGAGGGGATCCTGCGCTATCTGCATTTCCTCGCGCTTGCCTATCTGGCCTGGATCGCCGCCGGACCCGGCGGCGAACGCCTCAGATCCGATGGCGCGACCTGGCTCGGCGCGCTGTGGTCACGGCTTCTGACCGTTATCCTGAAGGTCGGACAGCAGTCGCTCGCCGTCTTCGTGTTTTCGATGTGGCTGGCGCTGATGCTGGGGTTCCTGCTCGACCTCACACCTGAACGCGGGGCCTGGCCGACCATCGCGGTCAATATCCTCGGCCTCATCCTGCTGTCCTGCGAGGCCTACGTCGTTGCCTGGTTCAAGGCCTCTCCCTGGCGGACTCCGCCGAAGCGCTGAGCCACGGCGGCAGGGTGTCGAGCCAGTCGGCGACCATCGGCGCCCATCCGTCCGGGATAGCGTGGCCACCAGGATGGAGCGCCAGTTCCAGTGCGCTGCCGACAGCGCAGGAAGTCCAGCTTCGCCGCCAGAAGGCGCCGGTCGTGCTGACAATGTCGGGGCGCATCTGGCTGCATCCGCTGGCCTCGCGAAAGATCGCCATGGTTGCGAAGATGTCCCCTTGGTAGAACTCACCGTTGCGCAGGGGACGACCTTCAATCGGAACGGTAGCGTCGCTCCATCCCTCGGTCGTGAAGAGCGCGACCGGACCGGCGCAGGCTTCGGGATGGGGTCGCCAGAAGCCGCCGGCAACCGGAAGATAGGCGGCGAAGCTGCCCGGCGCGGCGCAGGCAACATAGGTGACGAGGAAGGCCCCGTTCGAAAAGCCGCCAAGTGCGATACGTGCGGGATCGATCCCAAAGCGCGTCGCAGCGTCGTCGCGAACCGAGAGGAGAAAGGCACGGTCGTCCCTGGGAGCCGCGGTCCCGAAACGAAACGACCAGCGCAGTCCCTGTCGTCGTGGCGACGGCAGCCCGTCAGGCGCGATCACCGCGAAACCGCGAGCCGTGAGCGCATCGGTCATCGTCCGATTTGCCAGAACACCTTCGCCGGAACCGCCGAGCCCATGCAGAAACATCACTGCTGGCGGATGCGCACTTCCATGCGCAGGCAGTGCGACATGATAGGTCCCGGCCGGAACCGTGCACGCCGGCGCGCCGGCGACGCAAACGACCGGCTGCGCCTCGGCGGATGCGGTCAGCAGGCATGCCAGCACAACAGCCCCCGCAAACCTCATTGCAACGCTCCCGCATCCGCCACCGGCACCACCGGCAGCCCTGCAGCGAGCCAGCCCGGTCCGGCTCCGGATCCCAGCATGCCCTCGGGCACGTCGATAAGCGGACCGATTTCGGCAGCATCCAGTTGCGCCGAGAGTTGGCTCGACCGCACGCCCCGCGCACAGATCAGCGCCACCGGCCGCGCCGGGTCTGCCTCCCGCAGTCGTGACAGCGCCGCCACGAAATCAGATCGGCGCATGTCCAGGGGATGGGCTCCTTCTCCCACCCCGGTTTCGGCCCATTCGTCGGGCCGACGAATGTCCACCAACAGGATGTCGCCGGAGGCTGCCCTGGCATGCGCCTCGGCCACGCTCAAGGCTGGCCCCCCGAAAGGCCGACGCCAGGTCCAGGCGTAATAGCCGCCCCCGATCGCGGCACCGGCCGCAAACAGGCCCGCCAGCAGCACGCGCCGATCGACAGGTTTCTGTCGGGCCATGCTCCGATCCATTCTTCCGCCTCTCCCCTCCAGCAGCAGACTTTCTCCAGAATTCTCGGCCAGCATAGCAATGCGGCGCTCCGCTAGCACCGCGCCTTGGACATGCTCGCGCGATTGTCAGACCGCATTCCGGCGCCAACCGGCGCTTGAGGCCGTCTCGCGACGGGGCTAGAACGCGCGTTGACCCGACAAAGGACATGCCCGATGCTCGATCTCGCCTACGAGGCCCCGAAACCCAAGGTCATCGCGGGTGCCAAGCACGACTGGGAACTGGTCATCGGCCTTGAGGTTCACGCACAGGTCGCCTCCAAGGCAAAGCTCTTCTCGGGTGCTTCCACCGAATTCGGCGCCGAACCCAATTCCAACGTCGCCTTCCTGGACGCCGGCATGCCGGGCATGCTGCCGGTGATCAACGAGGGCTGCGTCGCACTTGCGGTGAAGACGGGTCTTGGTCTCAAAGCGCAGATCAACCTCAATTCCGCCTTTGACCGGAAGAACTATTTCTATCCCGACCTGCCGCTGGGCTATCAGATCAGCCAGCTCTACCACCCGATCGTGGGCGAGGGCGAGGTGCTGGTCGACATGGGGCCGGGCGTCGCCCGGCTGGTACGGATCGAACGCATCCATCTTGAACAGGACGCCGGAAAGTCGATCCACGACATGGACCCGACGATGTCGTTCGTGGACCTGAACCGGACCGGCGTCGCGCTGATGGAAATCGTCTCGCGCCCGGATATCCGGGGCCCGGAGGAAGCAGCGGCCTATGTCGGCAAACTGCGCCAGATCCTGCGTTACCTCGGGACCTGCGACGGCAACATGCAGAACGGAAACCTCCGTGCAGACGTGAACGTCTCGATCTGCCGTCCCGGCGCCTACGAGACCTACCGGGAAACCGGCGACCATTCGGTTCTGGGCACCCGGTGCGAGATCAAGAACATGAACTCGATGCGCTTCATCCAGCAGGCCATCGAGTACGAGGCCCGCCGCCAGATTGCCCTCATCGAGGATGGCGGAAAGGTCGAACAGGAAACCCGGCTTTACGATCCCGACAAGGGCGAAACCCGGTCGATGCGGTCGAAGGAAGAGGCACACGACTATCGCTATTTCCCCTGCCCCGACCTGCTGCCGCTGGAAATCGACCAGGCCTGGGTCGATGGCATCGCGGCCGACCTGCCCGAGCTTCCCGATGCGAAGCGCGCGCGCTTCGTCCTGGACTACGGCCTGACCGAATACGATGCCTCGGTGCTGACCGCCGAGGCCGAGAACGCCGCCTATTTCGAGGCGGTGGCCGAAAGCCGGGACGGCAAGATGGCGGCGAACTGGATCATCAACGAGTTGTTCGGCCGGCTCAAGAAGGAAGACCACTCGATCACCGAGAGTCCGGTCAGCGCGGCGCAGCTGGGTCAGATCGTCGACCTGATCGCCAGTGGCGATATTTCCGGCAAGATCGCCAAGGACGTCTTCGAGATCAGCTATGCTACAGGCCGCGATCCGGCCGAGATCGTCGCGACCGAAGGGATGAAGCAGGTCACCGATACCGGCGCAATCGAGGCGGCAGTGGACGAGGTGATTGCCGCCAATCCTGCGCAGGTCGAAAAGGCCCGAGCCAATCCGAAGCTTGCCGGCTGGTTTGTGGGTCAGGTGATGAAGGCGACGGGCGGCAAGGCCAACCCCAAGGCGGTCAACGAGCTGGTGGCGGCAAAGCTCGGGCTGTGACGCCGAAACCGGCGAGGTCAGAACGAATTCGCCTGGGATTTTAGGCGAACATTAAGCTGATCCGGCGCAGCTTGGCGGAAGACGTCACGAAAACGTCATCACGATGCCAGGGAGACCGGAATGCAGGACGCTCCGTCCAGAAGCCTCACGCTAGCTCAGTTTCGCAGTGGCGGGGCTGCATCCGCCATGACGTCCGGCGCGCACTGCCTGCGGCAGGTGGCGCAGGCGCTCGGTGAAGGACGCATTGCCCTCGCGCTGCAACCCGTGATGCAGGCACGTGCGCTGGACCGGCCGGCATTCCATGAGGGTCTGATCCGGCTGGTGACCCGCTCCGGCGAAGTCGTGTCCGCCGGCGAGTTCATCGAGATCGTCGAGCCGACGCCGCTGGGCCGAGCGCTCGACCGGATGGCGCTGCGGCTCGCCATTGCCGAGCTTGGCGCGACTCCGGATCTGCGGCTCTCCATCAATCTTTCGACGGGAAGTGTCGGCGACCCGCACTGGTCGGCCATCCTGTCTGCCGCCAGCGACGCCGATCCCACGCTCGCCGAGCGGCTGATCATCGAGATCACCGAGCGCGCCATTGCCGCGGAACCAGCGGCCCTGCGCGCCTTCATGACCTTCTGGGGCACCCAGGGCGTCTCCTTCGCACTGGACGATTTCGGCGCGGGCTTCACCGCATATCGCCACTTGCGCAACTTCCGCTTCGACATCGTGAAGATCGACGGCCATTTCAGCCGGGACATCCACCGCGACGTCCACAACCAGGCTTTCATGCGCGCGCTTCTGCCCCTCGCCCGGCATTTCGAGGCGCTGGTCGTCGCCGAGGCCGTCGAGTGCGAAGCCGAAGCCCGGTTCCTCACGGGGATCGGAGTCGACGCACTGCAAGGCTATCATTTCGGCCGGCCCGAACTCGGACGCGCGTCGACTGCTGACACCGACGCCTGCATCGCCTGAGCGTCCGTCTTCCTTCGATCCCGGCTCGCATCGACGGCGAGCCGCGGCATCCCGAAGCGGCTCCCCATTCGCGACACCCTGCCTGTTGCTCACCGTCGCCCTACCGCCTATTGCTTCCCCGCAGAGGTCTAGCCCCGGTCACCGACCGGGACGCCCGTGACAACCGGAGGGGAAGACACCACCATGACGGACGTAGTGATCGTATCAGCGGGACGTACCGCTGTCGGCAGCTTTCTGGGATCTTTCGCCAATACTCCGGCGCATGACCTGGGCGCCGCGGTCCTTGAAGGGATCGTCGCCCGGGCCGGGATCGACAAGTCCGAGGTCTCCGAGACCATTCTGGGTCAAGTGCTGACCGCGGCGCAGGGCCAGAACCCGGCCCGGCAGGCGCATATCAATGCCGGCCTTCCGAAGGAAAGCGCAGCCTGGGGCATCAACCAGGTCTGCGGCTCGGGCCTGCGTGCCGTGGCCCTCGGCGCCCAGCACATCATGCTTGGCGATGCGGCGATCGTGGCCGCCGGCGGGCAGGAAAGCATGTCGCTTGCGCCCCATGCCGCAGCGCTGCGGCAGGGCCAGAAGATGGGCGACATGAAATATGTTGACACCATGATCAAGGATGGCCTTTGGGACGCCTTCAACGGCTATCACATGGGCCAGACGGCCGAGAATGTGGCCGAGAAGTGGCAGATCAGCCGCGAGGCGCAAGACGAATTCGCCGTCGCCAGCCAGAACAAGGCCGAGGCCGCCCAGAAGGCCGGCAAGTTCGACGACGAGATCATCCCGTTCACGGTGAAGACCCGCAAGGGCGACATCGTGGTCGACAAGGACGAATACATCCGCCACGGCGCCACGCTTGACGCAATGGCGAAGCTGCGCCCCGCCTTCGCCAAGGACGGCAGCGTCACCGCCGGAAACGCATCGGGACTCAACGATGGCGCCGCGGCGGTCATCCTGATGACGGCCGACGAAGCGGAAAAGCGCGGACTCGAGCCGCTTGCCCGCATCGCCGCCTATGCTACCGCCGGGCTCGATCCGTCGATCATGGGCGCAGGGCCGATCTACGCGTCGCGCAAGGCGCTTGAGAAGGCCGGCTGGAAGGTCGGTGATCTCGACCTGATCGAAGCCAACGAAGCCTTCGCCGCGCAGGCGCTTGCCGTGAACAAGGACATGGGCTGGGATCCGGAGAAGGTGAACGTCAATGGCGGCGCCATCGCCATCGGCCACCCGATCGGCGCCTCGGGCTGCCGCGTCCTGAACACGCTCATCTTCGAGATGAAGCGCCGGGACGCCAAGAAGGGACTTGCCACACTGTGCATCGGCGGCGGCATGGGCGTCGCACTCTGCCTCGAACGCCCGTAGCGGCGACAGCCTGACCGGGGGCTGCGGCCCCCGCTCCATCCCGCTGCGCAAGACAGCGGCGGATCATCACGACCCCAACAAGGATTTCTGGAGGAGCGCATATGGGACGTGTTGCACTTGTAACTGGAGGTTCGCGCGGCATCGGCGCGGCGATCTCCAAGGCCCTGAAGGATGCGGGCTACAGCGTTGCGGCCAATTACGCTGGCAACGACGACGCCGCCAACGCCTTCAAGGACGAAACCGGGATTGCCGTCTACAAGTGGTCGGTAGCCGACTACGACGCCTGCGCCGAGGGCATCAAGAAGGTCGAAGCCGACCTGGGTCCGGTCGAGGTTCTGGTAAACAATGCCGGCATCACGCGGGATGCGATGTTCCACAAGATGACGTCGCAGCAATGGACCGACGTCATCAACACCAACCTGACCGGCCTCTTCAACATGACCCATCCGGTCTGGCCGGGTATGCGCGACCGCAAGTTCGGGCGCGTGATCAACATCTCTTCGGTCAACGGCCAAAAGGGCCAGGCAGGACAGGCGAATTATTCCGCCGCGAAATCGGGTGACCTCGGCTTCACCAAGGCCCTGTCTCAGGAAGGCGCCCGAGCCGGCATCACCGTGAATGCCATCTGTCCGGGCTACATCGGCACCGAAATGGTCCGCGCGATCGACGAGAAGGTCCTGAACGAACGGATCCTGCCGCAAATCCCGGTGGGTCGTCTCGGCGAACCCGAGGAAATCGCGCGCTGCGTCCTGTTCCTCGCCTCCGATGAGGCGGGCTTCATCACCGGCTCGACCATCTCGGCGAACGGCGGCCAGTTCTTCGTCTGAAGCACCGCTCAGCGGCATCGCTCGGGGCCGTCCTTCGGGGCGGCCCTTTCGCTGTTCAGGTGGCCGTGGACGGGCCCGTCACGACGGCACCGACAGACGTGTTACCACGATACGCAGAGTCCGAAGTGATTCCCGGACGCCAGGATGATCACACAACTTATGCGATTGAAATTCGCGCCGCGCTCTGTGTTTCGAGAACATTTCAAGAATAAACCTCGGATTATGGCGGCTATAATTCTATTTATAGTTGTTTTGTTCTACTTATAATTGAACTATTCTATTATTAATTGAAAATTAACTGCGCCGGCGGAATCCGTTGCGGAACGCCTCTTAATGGTAGATATTTAACAAAGTGTTATTCCGATCAGGGCGTCGAACATGGTACAAAAAATTCTGACCGCTGCAGTCGTGGCGCTGGTGGTGGCTTCCGGCGCCGCATCGGCTGCGACAATTACGAAGAACGGTACGACTGCAAACACCAACACCGCGAGTTTCGCGATTGGCGATGACCTGACATTTACGGATGCGCTCTCGCCCAACGACGGAATTTCGTTGTACAGCTTCACCTTCACGGCAACTCAGAGGGCGGTGGTGAGCTTCATTGCGCTCGCTGCGACCGGGGTAAGTTCGGGTGCGGACATCAAGAACATCCGGTTCGGCTACAACTCCCCGCCATCGCAGTCGTTCTCGACGCCCATCGTTCTGCCGGGTGGAAGTGCGTTTGCGACGGGATCGCTGATGAGCTTCACGATCAACAAGGGCAGCTCATTCTCGGTCTATTTCAGCGAAGTCCAGCAGCTCCTGAAGACGGTCGGGGTGACGGGCTCGTTCACCGTTGCGGCCGTGCCCATTCCGGCCACTTTGCCGATCTTCGCCAGCGCTCTCGGCCTTCTCGGCCTGGCCCGGCGTCGGCGGTCGTCGCAGGTCTGAAGGAATATCCTGGAGGCGAAGCGCGTCGCGGTGTCGTATTGCGTGCGCTTGGTGGAATGATTGGAAAACGGAGGCGCCCATAAGGGGCGCCTTCATCATTTGGGAGAAGACGGTTCGTCAGTCTGATTGCCCGGGAGTCCGGCGATCACGGCAGGTCTCTATGTTCCTGGCTGCCGCAACCCATCCAAGACCGCTCGGATGATGCGCATGTCGGCGAAGACCCGCTCATCAGCAAACCAAACTGCGCCCTTACGGCGGGCGGCACCAAGGCTGCAGTTTCCGGAAGCGCAAGCCCGTTAAGGTAGAATCAGCCGAACGTGAATCAAAAGGGCACGCCGGAGACCGGCATGCCCAAGCGGAAGATGCTCATCCGCGTTGCAGGTCAGGCACCCTGCGCTGCACTCGTCTCCACCCCCGAGAGACGATAGATTTCCTCCTTGATGTGCAGCTTTTCCTTCTTCAGGCGGGCGATTTGAAGATCGTCGATGCCAGGACTTCGTTGCGCTTCCTCCACCCGTGCCGACAAGATGCGATGCTTGCGGCGGAGCTCTTCGAGATGCGCGTTGTTGGACATCGATACCTCCTTGCTGTTTGAAAGCCTCTCCAGACCAACACGAATCGTCCTCGCTGTCATCAAAAAGCCGCGTGACCGTTACGCGACCGTCATAAGGGAGCGGCGAAAATTCTCGTTATGATTGTGAAAAGCCAGAGAACGGCGCGCCATTGCGCAGCACGTCGATCAGGTCTGCGGCATAATCCTCGCCATCTCCCGCATGTGTCGCCCGTTCATGCATGACAACGGCAGGTGCGAGCCGGAACGGCGTCCGCCGGGCCTTGGCACTGCGCAGCACGTACAGGCCCGGCGCCCGCCCCGGGCGCGAAACCAGCGGAACGACCTCCGTGGCACCGGCACGGCCTTCCAGCGCCGCCAGAACTTCCGGAAGACGCTCGATCCGATGGATCAGTGTCAACCAGCCCCCAGCTCTCAACCGGCGCAACGCCACATCGATCCAGATCCGCAAGGGGACGGTCTCGCTCAAAGAGGTGCCCCGCCCTGCATCCTGCGCGATCGTCCCCTCATTGCGGCGGAAATAGGGCGGATTTGTGATCACATGGTCAAAGCTCTCGCTCCGCAGGTCGCGCGGCAGGTCTCTCAGGTCCGCCTCCACGACCCGCAGACCGATCCCGGCCCGCGCCGCGTTGCCACGGGCGAGTTCGGCGTATCGCGGTTGAACCTCGACACCCGTGAGACCGACACCCGACACCCGCACCCCGAGGCAGAGGCTCGCCGCCCCCACCCCGCAGCCGAGTTCCAGGACTCGTTCCCCCGCCGCGGCCGGCACCGCCGCCGCGAGGATTACTGCGTCGACGCCGGCGCGATAGCCGCGTCGCGGCTGAGATATCCGGAGACGCCCGTCGAGGAATCTGTCCTCCGTGACCGCATCTCCAGGCGCTTCAGCGTCCTTTTTCCCGGCCACCTCGCGCCTCACGGATCGAGCGGAATGCCATTGTCGGCGACGATTGCCCGCGCCAGAAACAGGTCCCGTTCCCGGACGAGGATCCGCCGCGGCAGGATTCCGATCGACCCCTCGAGCACGCTCATATGGACGTCCACCGGAAAGCAGTCTATACCCTCACCACGGAGAAGAGCCGTGACAAAGGCCACCAGCGTGGGATCGGTTGTGCGCAAAAGCTCCCTCATGATCAGTCAGTTATGACAAGCGTTTCGCGCTTGTCGAGACAGCAAACGGAACCGTGATGAGCCTCGATACCGCTGCCGTCAAACCGATCGAGCGTCTCGCATCCACACTTGCCGGAGACATGGCGCAGGTCAATGAGATGATCCGCGACCGCATGGCGTCGGAACACGCTCCGCGCATTCCGGAAATCACTGCGCATCTGGTCGAAGCCGGGGGCAAGCGGCTCAGACCGATGCTGACACTCGCCTCGGCACGGCTCTGCGGCTATTCCGGCGGCATCGACCACATCCGTCTCGCCGCGACCGTCGAATTCATTCACACCGCCACCCTGCTCCACGATGACGTGGTGGATGAAAGCGATCGTCGCAGGGGTCGTCCGACGGCCAACCTGTTGTGGGACAACAAATCGTCGGTTCTGGTCGGCGACTACCTCTTTGCCCGCTCGTTCCAACTGATGGTCGAGACCGGGTCCCTGCGTGTCCTCGACATCCTGTCGAACGCTTCCGCAACCATAGCTGAGGGCGAAGTCCTCCAGTTGACCACGGCCCAGAACCTGTCGACCAACGAAGAGACCTATCTCAAGGTTATCCGCGGCAAGACGGCAGCTTTGTTCTCTGCCGCCACGGAAGTCGGCGGCGTCATCGCCGGTTCATCGGACGACCACGTCCTGGCCTTGCGCGACTACGGCGATGCGCTTGGAATCGCGTTCCAGATGGCGGACGACCTGCTGGACTATGCCGGCGACTCCGCGGCCATCGGCAAGAATGCCGGGGACGACTTTCGCGAACGCAAGCTGACGCTCCCGGCGATCAAGGCCATCGCCGCGGCCACCACCGAGGAACGAGCCTTCTGGAAGCGCGTCATCGAAAAGGGTGACCAACGGGACGGCGATCTGGAAGAGGCCCAGGCGCTCATGGCGCGGCACGGCGCGTTCGAGTCCGGCCGCAACGACGCCAACCGTTGGTCCGCCCAGGCGAAGGCAGCACTCGGCCCGTTGCCCGCCGGAGACATTCACGACATGCTGGGCGACCTCGCGGATTACGTCGTCGCGCGGATCAACTGAAGCAGGAAGACCCTGCGCGTCAATCGAGACGCGGGGCCGCTTCGACCCACCAGCAGGGAAAGTCGGACCGGAGCGCCGCTGCAGCTGCCGCGGCATCCGTGCCATTCTCAAACAGACCGAAGCAGGTGGCACCCGATCCGGACATGCGCGCTAGCGCACATCGTGGCGCGGCGCGGAGTCGCGACAGAGTCGCGGCTATGGCTGGGGCGATCGTCTGGGCCGGCCACTCCAGATCGTTCCGCTGCCCGGCCAACCAGGCGACAAAATCAGCGAAATCAGTCCACCTGGGCAGGACAATCGGCATCGGCGCGTTTTCCCGCCGGTGCAGTGACCGGAAGATCTCGGGCGTCGATACGTTCACACCCGGATTGGCGAGGACGATCCAGAAGCGCGGCAGAGACGGAAGCGGATCAAGTATCTCGCCAATCCCTCGCATCCGCACCGGTCGCCCGTCCACGCAGACCGGCAGGTCGGCGCCGAGCCGAAGCGTTTCGTCCCGACCTGGCATCGGCTGCCTCGACAGTGCTGTCAGCACCTTGATCGTTGCCGCCGCGTCCGCCGAACCACCACCGATCCCAGAAGCAGACGGCAGGCGCTTTGTCAGTGTGAGGGCCGCCGGAACCGCAGGCCGCAGCAGGGCGGCGGCGCGCAGAACCAGGTTTTCCGGTCCCGCCGGAACGCCCGCGGATTGCGGCCCGATCACCGATAGCGAAGTCTTGGCCGCGCGGACCGCCGTTACGCTGTCGCCGATCCCGGCAAATACCACCAAAGAATCGAGCAGATGATAGCCATCTGACCGCCGGCCGGTAACGTGGAGTGTCAGGTTTACCTTGGCCGGGGCGAAGGCCTCAGCCGTCCTTGGCAACCGCAAGCGGTTTGGCCCCTTCCTGTTCCAGAACCTTGTCGAGCCCCACCTCCAGCTTGCGCCGGATCCGGTCGGCTTCGTCCGGTTCGGGCCCAAACGACAGCGCACGGTGCCACTGGAACTGCGCCTCCATCCGGCGGCCCACCGCCCAGTACACATCGCCCAGATGATCGTTGATGATCGGATCGGTCGGCATCAGCTCTGCGGCGCGCTCCATCTGGCCAACTGCCTTGTCATAGCGCCCAAGCCGATAATAGACCCAGCCGAGCGAATCGGTGATGTACCCGTCATCCGGCTGTGCCGCGACCGCGCGCCGGATCATGTCGAGCGCTTCATCAAGGTCCTCGTGCCGCTCGACCATCGAGTAGCCAAGATAATTGAGCACCTGCGGTTGTGCCGGGCTCAGCCTCAGCGCATGCCGAAAATCGGCTTCGGCCTTCTCCCACTGGTCGGTCCGCTCATAGGTCACGCCGCGCGAGAAATAGAGTGTCCAGTCGGCAGGCTGCTCGGTCCCGACAAGCGCGATCGCCCGGTCATAGGGGCCCGTGGCCTCGGAATAGCGCTCCAGCCCGCGCAGCGTGTCGCCCAGCTGCCGCTGCACGATCTGCAGGTCGGGATAGGTCTTGGCCAGCTGGGTCAGCGCCTCGACCGCGGCGTCCGTTTTGCCCGCCTCCTTCAGCGCGTCCGCGCGGCCAAGCTCGGCCGAGACGAATTCCGGGTTCTCTCGAGGAACGACGTCATAAGCGCTGATCGCCAAGTCGTACTGCGCCATGTCCTCCAGAAGCGACGCGCACAGCAACTGCGCGTCGATGTTGTCGGGGTTGAGGTAAGCGGCAATGCGCGCATAGAGCAGCGCGTATCCCGGCGCGGCCTCCCCGGCCAGCGCCGAAGCCACGCCGTGGAAGACCTCGCCGATACCGCCCGCGGCCCCGTCGACCACATCGAACTGCAGGGTTTCGCCTGCCTTCAGACGCTCGACCATCGCCGCGAAGGTGGGGGGCGGATTGCTTCCCATGGTATCCGAAATCAGCGCCAGCGCCGCATCCGGCCGCTCCAGCTGGCTCAGAACTTCCGCATGGGCCATCACGCTGCGCCGCGTTGCCTGCAGCGGTCCCTTTGCGCGGCCCGACAGGATGTCGTCGGCGCCTTCGAAATCCCCGACAGATGCCAGCGCGATCGCCTTCTGATAGAGCGCGAAGGATTGCAGCCCCTCCTCGCTCGCCACCGCATCGAAAGCCGCCAGCGCCTCG
Source organism: Paracoccaceae bacterium (assembly GCA_020425125.1). Taxonomy (GTDB): domain Bacteria; phylum Pseudomonadota; class Alphaproteobacteria; order Rhodobacterales; family Rhodobacteraceae; genus Meridianimarinicoccus. Next base: position 59,209 of record JAGQRV010000054.1, read on the forward strand.
GTCACCTTGCCGGCGCCGAGATAGGCCCAGGCCTTGGCAAGCCCGTCGACCAGCGCCCCCACCGACTCGCTGGTGTCGAGTGCGGTGAGGATGGCATCGTAATTGCCGGTCGCCGCCCGGTCGGCCATCTGCACCATGAACGCCACCTGGCTGTTCATTCCGAGATCGGCCATATGGTCCGCCACCGGAACCGCCCGGTCGAGACTCCCCATGTTCACGTCGGACGTGATCACCGCTTCCATCAGCGCCGGGTTGGACGGATCGAGCGCCAGCGCGCGCGTGTAGTATTCCGCCGCCTGGCTGAAATCGTTCAGATAGCTCGCATGTCTGGCCGCCAGATAGGCGCCCGATGACCCAAGGGCCGAAGCCGCTCCGGCAAGATGGGCGAGAAACGCGGCGGCAAGGATCGGGCGGATCAGGCGCAAGTGAAGGCTCCGGTCACAGATCGTGTTTCCGACAAAGCTAATCCTGCGGCGCCCCCTTGACAATGGAGCGCAGGTCACGGAGCCGCGTTCGGCTCCGGTTCCGGCACCGCTTTGCCTCACATGTTCGGGTAGTTTGGTCCGTCTCCGCCCTGGGGGGTTGTCCAGGTGATGTTCTGTGCGGGGTCCTTGATGTCGCAGGTCTTGCANCGCAGTTCTGGAAGTTGACGACGAAGCGGGGGGTGCCGCCGCCCTCGGGGGTCACGAACTCGTAGACGCCGGCCGGGCAGTAGCGGGACGAGATGCCGGCGTAGCGGCCCCAGTCGACGGTCAGCGCCAGGTCCGGGTCGGCCAGGCGCAGATGCGCCGGCTGGCTTTCCTCGTGGTTGGTCGCCGCGAAGCTCACGTCGGTCAGCCGGTCGAAGCCGAGCGTGCCGTCGGGCTTCGGATAGTCGATCGGCTTGAAGTTGCGCGCCTCGCCGGTCGCCGCCGCGTCGGTCTTGCCGTGCCCGAGCGTGCCCAGCAGCGAGAAGCCGAGGGAATTCGTCCACATGTCGAGCCCGCCGAGCGTCAGCGAGGCCGCCATGCCGTAGCGCGACCAGAGCGGCTTCACGTTGCGGACCGGCTTCAGGTCCCGCGCCACCGGGCCGGCGCGCAGGTCGGCCTCGTAGGCGGCCAGCTCGTCGCCCGACCGCCCTTCCCGGAGCGCCGCCACCGCCGCCTCGGCCGCCGCGATGCCCGACAGCATCGCGTTGTGGTTGCCCTTGATCCGCGGCACGTTGACCAGCCCCGCCGAACAGCCCAAGAGCGCGCCGCCGGGAAAGACCAGCTTCGGGATCGACTGCCAGCCGCCCTCCGAGATCGCCCGCGCCCCGTAGGCCACCCGCTTGCCGCCCGTCAGAAGCTCCGCCACCATCGGGTGCTGCTTGAAGCGCTGGAACTCCATGAACGGGTAGAGATAGGGGTTGGCGTAGTTCAGATGCACCACGAAGCCGAGGAAGACCTGGTTGTTCTCGGCATGGTACATGAACGACCCGCCGCCCGCGTTCGAGCCCAGCGGCCAGCCCATCGTGTGGGTGACCTGGCCCAGGCGGTGCTTCGCCGGGTCGATCTCCCAGATCTCCTTCATCCCGAGGCCGAATTTCTGCGGCTCGTGCCCGGCGGAGAGGTCGAACCTGGCGATCGCCTGCTTCGCCAGCGACCCCCGCACCCCTTCGGCGAGGAACACGTACCGGCCGCGCAGGATCATCCCCGGCTCGTAAGCCGGCCCCGGGCTGCCGTCGGCGTCGCGCCCGAACTCGCCCGCGACCACGCCGGCCAGTTCGCCGCTCTCGCCCCAGACCGGCTCCGAGGCGGCCATGCCGGGGAAGATCTCGACCCCCAGCTCCTCCGCCTGGCCGGCCAGCCAGCGGCAGACATTGCCCATCGAGACGATGTAGGTGCCGTGGTTCGACATCAGCTTCGGCATCGGCCAGTTCGGGATCCGCACCGCCCCCGCCTCGCCGAGCAGGTAGAACCGGTCCTCAGTCACCGCCACGCTCACCGGCGCGCCCTTCGCCTTCCAGTCCGGGATCAGCGCATCCAGGCCCGACGGGTCCAGAACCGCCCCAGACAGGATATGCGCCCCGACCTCCGACCCCTTCTCCAGAACCACCACCGACAGATCCGGATCCAGCTGCTTCAGACGGATCGCCGCAGAAAGACCCGCAGGACCCGCCCCAACAATCACAACGTCGTAATCCATCGACTCGCGATC
>JAGQRV010000055.1 GCA_020425125.1 Paracoccaceae bacterium
AAATCAATGGGTCCTGACCCTAGATGGTGGTGCTGTCCTGTTGGCCGAGGATGCACGCAAGCTCGTGCTGACTGCCTGGCAGGAGCGCAAGAAGGAAGAGCGCCAGCACACCTTTCTGGGCGAGAAGGCGCCTCTCGGTCTTTTCCCGTGGCTTCAGGCACAGATGCTGGCACGGCATCTGAGGGGCGATCTCGACGCCTATCCGTCCTGGTTCTGGAAATGATGGTGCTTGTCACCTATGACGTGAATACGACGACACCTGCCGGGCGCAAGCGGCTGCGGGGCGTGGCGCGGGCGTGTCAGGATTGGGGGCAGCGGGTGCAGTTCTCGGTATTCGAGATCGAGATTGATCCTGCACAATGGACGCGGCTCAAGGCGCGGCTCGAAGCCCTGATCGACACCGATACCGACAGCCTGCGCTATTACCATCTGGGTGCGAACTGGACGCGGCGGGTTGAGCACGTGGGGGCGAAACCGGCGAGGGATCTCGGGGGACCACTGATCGTCTGACCGGGGAGTCCGAGGGCGCGCGAACCTTGAGCGCGTCGCGCTGCCCGGATAGGTTCGCACCTTGCAGAGCTTTTTGATATCGTTGCCATACCAGATCGCGGTTGCCCACGATGCGCCATCCCGTGGCGGCAGCGCATGAGGATTCGCGCAGCCATTGCCATTTGTGTCCACCCGTCAATAACTTGGAGACCCAGAGTCGCCCCCTTCGCGGGGGCGTGGATCGAAACATCAGCTCGTGCATCGTGAACGAATTACCGGCGTGTCGCCCCCTCTGCGGGGGGCGCGGAACCGACCTTAGTCGGTTCGTCCTTCCCTGCCTTGCCGCCTTGACTGTCGGGGTGGGGGAAGCGTTGGTGGGGCGGTTTGGTTCGGGGAGCGGAGAGGATGGGACGCATGGACGAGAAGGCCGACGCGGTGTCCGGCCGGGTCCGTGCGGCGCTGGCGCAGATTGCCGCGGAGGAGCAGGTGCGGGTGCTGTTCGCGGTCGAAAGCGGCAGCCGGGCCTGGGGATTTGCCTCACCGGACAGCGATTTCGACATCCGCTTCGTCTTCGTGCGACCGGTGGCGCGCTATCTCGCCCTGCGCCCGGACCGCGACGTGATCGAGCGGCCGCTGCGGGACGAGCTGGATATTGCCGGCTGGGATCTGCGCAAGGCGCTGAACCTGCTGCTCAAGCCGAACCCGGTGCTGCTCGAATGGCTGGGCAGTCCGATCCGCTACCTGTGGGAGGATCCGGCGGCGCAGCGCCTGGCGCAGCTTGCCGCGGAAACCGAGCATGTACGGGCGTGCACGGCGCATTACGCCCGGCTGGCGAAGGGGGCGTGGGAGGATCACGTCGCGGGTCGCGAGACGGTGTCGCTGAAGGGCTATCTCTATGTGGCGCGGGCCAGTCTCTGCGTCGGCTGGATTGTGGCGCGGCGGGTGGGGCCGCCGCCGGTGCGCCTCCGGGCCCTGCTGGCCGCGGGCATGGCGGATCCGGAGACCTGTGCGGAGATCGCGGCGCTGATGGCGGAGAAATCGGCGGCGGGCGAAGGTGCCACCGGAAGGCGGCGGCCGCGTCTCGACCGCTACTATCGCGCGATGCAGGACCGTGGCCGCGTCCTGCCGCCGGGACCCAGGCCGGACTCTCTGGCCGAGCGGGCCGACCGGCTGTTCCGCGAGGTCGTGCTGGGGTGAGGTCAAATGCCCTGTCGGCTCCCCGCTGGAGCCGGGCGGCCTCAACAGGATCAGCGCATCCACTGGCGCCAGGCCTGCTCCACCGCCGCCTCGACATCGACCTCGTCCGGATCCGAGGCGGCGGCGTCGCGGATCAGGTCGCGGACCATGTTGGCAAGCCCGACGACCACCTCCCGATCGGGCGCGGCGGCGCCTCGGGCGACCTCCTGTCCCGCCCGGCGCCAGGCGGCGCGGGTCTCCTTGAGGAGCACGCGACGCGGCCACCCGGCCAGCTCCAGCCGCCGGCCGACGAGATCGACGGCGCTGCGCCGCAGGCGTGGAGGAAGGGTTTCGTTGAGCAGGCCGGCAGGCCAGACCGGGTCGCCCGGATCGATCCGCGGGCAGCGGCGGCGTCCCGCGCGGGCGCGGTCGAGCGCGTCCTGCAGCAGGAGGGCCTCAATCTCATCGATGGTCCGCAGCATCCGCAGATGCCCGGCCCTGTCGATCGGGCCGGTGATCCGGGTGCGCTTGCCCGGGGCGAATTCGAGATCGTCGGGATGCGGATAGATCTCGGGGTCGCAGCCATGCGTGGCACGATGGCTGGCATAGAGGCGCCGGTGCCGCGCCTGCAGGGCGGAGAGCGCGTCGGTCTCGTCCGCGATCAGGGCCTGGCGCTTCTCTTCGATGCGGCGGACGTCTTCGGCATATTGCCGCTGGGCATGCGGGCTGCCGCCAAGAGCCGTCGCCAGACGCTTGCGCAGCACCGCCTCGGTCGCGGTGATCTGCTGCGTGCCGCCATCCTGGCGGACGGTGATCCTCTGCCGCCCGAGCCGTTCCACCTGGAGGTCGAAATCGGTCATCGGCTCGGGCTCCGGCGCGGTCCCGGCCTGGTCGGCGGAGGGCCCTGTCTGCCGCCGCCTCATGCCCCCGTCCCTCGGGTCCGGCAGGCCTGGAAGCGCGCGCCGGTCGCGGCGAGATGCGCCTCCATGCCGGTCTCGCTCTCGAAGCGGCGCAGGATCGTGTCGCAATAGAGCGGATCGATCTCGACGAGCTGTGCCTTGCGGCCGCTCCGCTCGGCCGCGATCAGGGTGGAGCCCGAGCCGCCGAACGGGTCGAGCACGGTGTTGCCGCGGCGGCTGCAATCCCGCAGCGCGTCGCCAATCAGCGCGACCGGCTTGACCGTCGGATGCATGGCCAGATCCGCGTCCCGCGTCGCGCCGACCGCGTTGGCCCCGGCATAGTCCCAGACATTGGTCCGGTAGCGCCCGGTCTCGCCGAGCGAGAAGCTGTTGGTGTGCGCCGCGGTGCCGATCTTGTAGACGAAGATCAGCTCGTGCTTGGAGCGGTAGAAGCTGCCCATCCCGGCATTGGTCTTGTTCCAGACGCAGAGGTTCTTCAGCTCGCCGAACACCGCCCGGCCGGCGGCGAGCAGTTCGCCCATGTGGCGCCAGTCCATGCAGACGAAGGCGATCGCGCCGTCCTTCGCGACCCGGGCGGCATGGCCGAGCGTGGTGGCGAGGAAATCGGCAAAGGCGGCCTCCGACATCTCGCCCGAGGCACAGGCGAATTCGCGGTGGGTGACCCGGCCGAGCCCGCTGACATGGCCGTTGATCGGCACGTTGTAGGGCGGGTCGGTGAAGATCAGGTCGATCGGCTCCACCCCGACGAGTTGCGTGACGACCGCCGCGTCCCGGGCATCGCCGCAGACGAGCCGATGCGGGCCGAGCAGCCACAGATCGCCGGGCCGGGTCACCGCCGGTCCGGGAACCGGGGCCGGGGGCGGGGCCCCCGCTGCGGGGGGTGGTCCGGACGCGTCGAGCGTCAGGTCGATCTCGGCGAGCGAGAAGCCGGTGATCTCGACATCGACATCGAGGTCGATCAGCGCCTGCAACTCGATCTCCAGGATCGCGCGGTCCCAGCCGGCATTCTCGGCGAGCTTGTTGTCGGCCAGGAGATAGGCGCGCCGGTCCGCGGCGCCGAGATGGGCGAGGCGCAGCACCGGCACCGTCTCGAGGCCGATCAGACGCGCGGCCTCGACGCGGCCATGTCCAGCGACGATCTCGTCGTCGTCCGAGAGCAGCACCGGATTGACGAAGCCGAACCGGCGGATGCTGTCGGCGATCTGCCGGATCTGGCGCGCGGAATGGGTGCGTGCGTTCCGTGCATAGGGGCGCAGGTCGTGAACGGGCCGGAGCTCGATCTTCTCGGGAAGGACCGTCGAAACGGAGGGCAACGGGACTGACATGATGGGCACCTCTGGCCGCCTGGCGAAGGATTGTCGCCGAGAAATAGCTCTGGAATGCGCGTGTCGCCTACCCGGGCCGGCGCAGAAACTACCGGAAATCATTCGTGGAATCTGCCAAATGCCGGTCGCATGAGTGCGGTTTTAACATCGCGTCTTCAAAGGGGTGTTCAAGGGGTATTTAAGGCCCCTTCAAATCCCCGGCCGCGTCCGCGCCAACGCGGAACCGGTGCGGCAGCCGTCATCACGAATTGTGTCAATGTTACAATCCGGCGCGGTGGGCGCTGCGCGGAGAGCCGGATCGCCCGCCCAAACCGCGGCGCGCGCGCCCAAGGGCGGGCATCGGAGGCCGTCGCGTCGCGGCGAGTCCCTGCCGGCGTCCAACAGCGGCGGGGGCGGCGGATGGTCCGGAACTCGGCCCGCCGGACCGGGTTCCGCGTCCCGGCCGGCGAAAGGAGGGACGGGGCCTTGGGGCCGCGGCGCTCCGATCCGGCATCGCGACACACCCATCCCGATATACGACGATCCGGTCCGGCATCGGGACAGGCCCGCCCGGCCACCCGGCCCGCGCATCCGCCGATCCGCCGCAGGATCCGACCCGCCGAAGCCCGGAATGCCCCCAAATCGGCCTCATTTGCGGCCGTATCGTGGGCTTCCCTGCGCCGGCCGCGAGCAGGGATTCGGGATTCCCTGTTCAGGGAATTCGACTTCCCTGTTCGGCGCCTCAGGGAATTCGGACCAAAATGCGGAAAACGCGGAATAATCCACACCATCTCCGCCCCCGCGGGCCGCCGAATCGCGACTCTTCCCTGTAGTTTCCCTGTTGGCAGGGAAACCCCGAGACCAGTTCGCAGAAAAAAACATCCTCAGCCACGACTTAGCGCCTTTCGCGCAGGGTCATTTTACACCCCGTTTTACAGCTTCGTTCATGTAGCGTTCGATCTTCGCGGCCAGGTCGTCGGTCTTCTCGGGCAGCAGCGCAGCGTAAATCTCAAGCATCTGAGCCGCGTGGGCGTAACTCCATCCCATCGCGGTGGCGATCTCCCGCAAGCTCGCGTCGGCCGCCATGAGGCGCGTCACGGCGGTTCCGCGCGCGGCTCGTGGGTCTTCAGCCAGTCCGAGGTGAGGCCGACGGGCTGGCGCCCTTCGCACCGACAGAATCCAATGACGTCTTTACGTCATGTCGACCGCGGCTATGCTGTCTTTCGCAGCCGCAATGAGGTTACCATGGCACGACGGCCCACCATGAAAGACGTCGCCCGCGAGGCCGGCGTGAGCTTGACCACGGTCGACCGCGCGCTGAATGGCCGATTGACCGTGCGCGAGGAGACGCTCCGTGAGATATCGATCGCGGCAGAGCGCGTCGGCTATCACGCACGCGGCCTGATCCAGCATCGCATCGCGGAGAAGGTGCCGGAGATGAAGCTGGGCTTCATCCTCATCAAGAAGAGGCACGAATATTATCAAGCGTTCGAACGCGAGATCGAAACAGCCGTCGCCGAGAGGCATGACATCAGGGGCCGGGCCGTGATCCGTTTCGCGAATTCCCAGTCGCCGGAGGAGTTCGCTGAGCTGATGACCGGGCTTGCGCGCCACGTCGACGCGATAGCCGCGGTTGCGGTCAATCACCAGAAGCTGAGCCAGGTCGTGCGCGACATCACGAGCGAGGGTACGCCGGTCTTTTCCCTGCTCAATGATTTCGCACAGGGCATCCGATACAGCTATCTTGGTCTGAACAACATGAAGATCGGCCGCCTTGCTGCCTGGATGCTTACGCATACGGTCAGCACTCCGGGAAAGCTCGGCATCTTCGTCGGCGGCAACCGCTGGCATGGGCACGACCTGCGCGAGGTCGGCTTTCGCTCCTATGTGCGGGAGAATGCATCCGGATTCAGCGTGCTCGAAGCGATGGTCAATCTTGAAACCGTCGAAGTGACCTACGAGGCGACGCTCGACATCCTGAACCGCCATTCGGATCTGCGCGGCATCTACGTCGCAGGGGGCGGGATGGAGGGGGCCATCGCCGCCTTGCGGGAAGTGCGGCCGCCGGGAAAGGTCGCACTCATCGTCAATGAGTTCACCAGCAGCAGCCGCGCGGCGCTGGCCGACGGCTATGCCATCATGGTCATCGCCACCCCCCTGGAAGTGCTTTGCCGCAAGCTCGTCGGACTGATGATCGAGGGGGTGGCCGACGTGGCAGGCGCCCCCTCGGCACAGCATTTTCTGGAGCCGCGGATCGTCCTGCCCGAAATGCTTTGAATGGCGAAAAGGCGTCACTATGGTCCCCGTTTATGCGTCATGAATGACGCATAACTTGCCGCTAAAGATTGACGCAACGCAACCATACGCGCATCTTCCGGCCCAACGGTTCGTACGGCCGCAGCACGGTCCGGCGCCAACACGGGAGGAACGATGAAGACCGCTCTCAATCAGATGACCACGCCCAACCTGGCGTATGATGCGTTTCTGGATCTGGCCGCCGCGCTCGGCTGCATCGGCGTCGAGGTCCGCAACGATCTCGGCCGTCCGCTTTTCGACGGGCTCGCCCCCGAAGACGCAGGTCAGATGGCGCGGGACCGCGGGCTGAGGATCCTCGGCGTGAGCCAGGTCTATCCGTTCAATTCCTGGTCGGACGAGATCGCCGCAGCCGTAGCCGCGCTGGTCGGCAGCGCGAAGGCCGCGGGCGGAGAGACTATCAGCCTGATCCCCCGCAATGACGGGACCGGCCAGGCAAATGGCGAACGGCAAGCCAATTTGCGGCTTGCACTGAAAGAGATCAAGCCGCTGCTGGAAGACACCGGCATGGTGGCGCTGGTCGAGCCGCTGGGCTTTCTGCGCTCGTCGCTGCGCAGCAAGGCGGACCTGGTCGAGGTGATCGAGGCGCTGGATGCGGCTTCGGTCTACAAGCTGGTCCATGACACGTTCCACCACACGCTGGCCGACGGCGGCCCGATCTTTCCCGGACATACCGGGATCGTGCATATTTCCGCTGTCGTCGATCCCGATGTTCCGGTCGATCAGATGGAGGACGCGCATCGCGTTCTGGTCGACGAACGTGACCGCCTCGGCAATGTCGAGCAGATCGCCGCTTTGCTGAAGGCGGGCTATGATGGCGCGTTTTCGTACGAGTGCTTTTCGCCGGAGACCCACGCGCTGGCCGATCCGGAGACCGCCATTCGCCGCTCATTCGACTTCATTTCCGACGAACTGACGGCGACCGCCCTCTGACACGAAGATGACATCCCCGGCTTCCGGGACTTCCGGCATCTGCAAATGGTGTGCCGGACACCGTACCCTATTGGGAGGAGACTACTTCATGATCAAGCGAACGCTTTTCGCGGCGACCGCGATGACGACCGTGATCTGCTCGGCGGCATCCGCCGAAAACATCGGCATGTCGATGGCACTGTTCGACGACAACTGGCTGACGGTGCTGCGCAACGGCACCACGGCTTATGTCGCGGGGCTCGACGGTGTCGATATCCAGGTCGAAAACGCACAGAACGACGTCGCCAAGCAGCTCGATCAGGTCAAGAACTTCATCGCGCAGGGTGTCGACGCGATTATCGTCAACCCCGTGGACACGTCTTCGACCCAGGCGATGACGAACGAGGCAGAGGCCGCCGGCGTTCCGCTGGTCTTCGTCAACCGGAAGCCGGTCAATCTGGACACCTTGCCGGACAACCAGGCCGTGGTTGCCTCGGACGAAGCCGAGTCGGGTACGCTGGAGGCCTTCGAGGTCTGCAAGGAACTGCGCGCCCAGGGCAAGAATGCCGGCGCGCGAATCTACATCATGATGGGCGAATTGCAGACCCAGTCGGCGGTGCAGCGCACCAAGGACGTGCATGACGTGATCGGCATGGACATGTGCAATTTCATCACGGTGGTCGACGAGCAGACCGCGAACTATCAGCGCGGCGAAGCGCAGGACCTGATGACCAACTGGCTGTCGGCGGGCGAACCCTTCGACGCGGTGATCTCGAACAATGACGAGATGGCGATCGGGGCGATCCAGGCGATGAAGGCCGCAGGCATCCCCATGGACGATGTGATCGTCGCCGGCGTCGACGCCACGCAGGACGCGCTTCTGTCGATGGCCTCGGGCGAGCTCGACGTGACCGTCTTCCAGGATGCGGTCGGGCAGGGAACCGGGGCCGTCGACGCGGCGCTGGCACTGGCCCGCGGCGAGGAGGTCGACCGTGTTGTCTGGATCCCCTTCCAGCTGGTGACGCCCGACAACATGCAGCAATTCGCCTCGGAGAACTGATCCCAGACGGATCGAACTGAATGATCAAGGCGGATGGCGACGCTCAGGCGCCGCCCCGCCCCTGCATGCCCGTGTTCGGGCGGGCGCCCTTGGGAGGAGAGTTTACTTAAGATGCCACAGACAACACACGGGATCGGCGGATTGACGTT
>JAGQRV010000056.1 GCA_020425125.1 Paracoccaceae bacterium
GTCGACCCGCTGGTGATGCCGGTGGGCGCCATGGCGACTGCGGGCCAGCAGGTCTTTGCGCTGGTGCGGCGGCTGCGCGAGGACCTCGGCGTCAACACGACCTGCGGCGCCTCGAACATCAGCTTCGGCCTGCCCCAGCGGCACGGCATCAACGGCGCCTTCCTGCCGATGGCGATCGGCGCCGGCATGACCAGCGCGATCATGAATCCGGTCCGCGCCGTCGAGATGGAGGCGATCCGCGCTGCCAATCTGCTGATGAACCACGATGCGAACGGTGCCGCCTGGATCCGCTTCTCGCGGGTTCTCGAAGCGGTGCACGAAGGCGCCTCCTTCGCGGAGGCCGCACAGGCGGCCGCAGCGGAAGCATCGGCGCGCGGTGGCCGTCGGCGGCGGAGAGGCTGACCCGGCAGACCGCGGGAATACCTGCGTCGGACCGGCGGGATGTCTCGCCGGTGTTCGTCCCCGGTTGGTCTAGCCGGCCAGGGTCCAGAGATCCGCGAGGTATTCGGTGCGCGCGCCGCTGATCCGCTTCGGATGGGGGCTGTCGTGGACGATGAGCCACCGGCCGGCATCCCACCGGCACAGCCCTTCGGGATTGTCGCTCACACCGCGATAGGGCAGCGCCTGGGCCAGTGTGACCTCGGATGCATCATGGAGGCCGGACTCCCGGCAGGCGACGGCGCCCGTCCACCGCAACACGGCCGTGTCGCCGTCACCCGCGAGCGGCGTCCCGGTCAGCAGAAGCAGGTCGTCGCCATCGAGTGCCAGGTCGCGGATACCGGCGCCGCGCGTGTCGACGAGGTGCTTGCGGTAGCGCGCCTTCCCGTCGATGCGCATCGGCTTGAGATGACCTGACCCGGTTTCCTTCATGTCCATTTCCAGAACCATGGCGTAGCCGCGCAGGACCGGTCCGCGGAGCCCGAGCCAGATCCGGTTCCCTCGCACGGCAATTCCTTCGATGTCGAGCCCGTTCTCCTTTCCGGGAATGTCCAGGAACCGCCCCAGGTGCGGATCGCCGGCAAGCCAGGCCTTCAGTCGTGCCGACTTGCCGAACTTCACATGGGCGACGCGCCGCTCCCCGTCGCTCGCCACCGGCTCGGGCCCCTCGCCGTGATCGACGAGCGGCAGCCGGCCCAGGAACTGGCGGTTGCCGTCGCGCCGGATCTCGGCCATCCGCTCCAGACCCGCCGCCCCGCTTGCACCATCGGGCTTGCCGCGCTTCAGAGAATGCGAGCCGACGATCCAGAGCCAGTCCCCGTCGACATCGAGGCCTTCGATGTCGATCTCGTTGTCCGGCCCGTCGGGAAGATCGACGAACCCCGCCAGGTCGAAATGCTGATGGTCGCCCCAGCCGTCGTCCGTCAGGCGCAGCCGTTCGATCCCCGCGGTTTCGTCGCAGGCGAGGAAAAGGACGTCCCCGGTGCGCGCGCAGGCCGACAGATCCTCTTCGACCGCCTCGCCGGGGTGGCCGGGACGGTCCGGCGGAAGGAAGCGCAGATGCACGCGCGTCGCGGACGTTTCGGGAAGGTCGCTGTCGGACATGGATTGTCTTCGTCTGCCGTGATGCTATGGCGCAAGCCGCAACGGCACCCTCGCCGCGCCCGGCGCGAGGATCAAGCAAAAGGGCCTGGCCATGACCGAAACCGAATCCGGCAAGCCGCTCGTCGTGTTCACGCCGTCGGGCCGCCGCGGGCGGGTCGCGCGGGGCACGCCGGTACTGGCGGCGGCGCGGCAGCTGGGTGTCGATCTCGACTCGGTCTGCGGCGGACGGGGCATCTGCTCGCGCTGCCAGATCGCGCCGGCGTTCGGGGATTTCCCCAAGCACGGGATCCATGCCACGCCCGAAGCCTTGTCGCCCTGGAATGCGGTCGAGGAGCGCTACCGGACCAAGCGAGGCCTGGCCGAGGGGCGCCGGCTCGGCTGTCAGGCCTGCATCCTCGACGACGCGGTGATCGACGTCCCGCCCGAAAGCCAGGTCCATCGTCAGGTGATCCGCAAGGCGGCCTCGGATCGCGAGATCGCCATGGATCCGGCCACGCGGCTGTATCTCGTCGATGTGGAACCACCCGACATGCACCACCCGTCGGGCGACTTTGAACGTCTCTCCGCGGCCCTGTCGGAACAATGGGGCATTGCCGCGCCGACCGCGCCCCTGCCCGTGCTCGCGCGCCTCCAGCAGGCACTCCGGAAGGGCGACTGGCAGGTGAGCGTCGCGGTCTTCGATGACGGTACCATGCCGCCCGCGATCCTTGGAATCTGGCCCGGCCTGCACGAAGGCGGGCTCTACGGACTGGCCATCGACCTCGGTTCCACCACCATTGCCGCGCATCTCTGCGACCTTGCCACCGGCGCGGTCCGGGCATCGGACGGCGTCATGAACCCCCAGATCCGCTTTGGCGAGGATCTGATGAGCCGGGTCTCCTATGCGATGATGAACCCCGGCGGCGCGGCCGAGATGACCGCCGCCGTCCGCACAGCCCTGACCGACCTCGCCCGCTCCGTCGCTGCCGATGCCGGGATCGAACCGGCGCTGATCTTCGAGGTCGTGGTGGTCGGAAACCCGGTCATGCATCACCTGCTTCTCGGCATCGATCCGGTGGAGCTCGGCCAGGCGCCGTTCGCGCTGGCGGCCTCCGGCGCGCTGCGACTTGCAGCAGCCGATCTGGGACTCGCCGGCATCGCCGAAACCGCGCGCACCTACATCCTGCCCTGCATTGCCGGCCATGTCGGCGCGGACGCGGCCGCCGTGGCATTGGCAGAAGCGCCCGACCGGTCGGAGGATCTCGTTCTGGTCGTCGATGTGGGCACGAATGCCGAGATTCTCCTCGGCAACCGCAGCCGCGTGCTCGCCTGCTCCTCGCCCACCGGACCTGCCTTCGAGGGGGCGCAGATCAGCGCCGGACAACGCGCCGCGCCGGGCGCCATCGAACGCGTGACGATCGACCCGGTCACCAAGGAGCCCCGTTTCCGGATAATCGGCAGCAGCCGGTGGTCGGACGACCCCGGCTTCGCCGAAGCGGTGGACAGAACCGGGATCACCGGTATCTGCGGGTCCGGCATCATCGAGGCGGTGGCCGAGATGCGCATCGCCGGGCTGCTCGACGCCTCCGGCCTGATCGGATCCGCCGAGGCGGCAGGAACTCCCCGCCTTGTCCCGGACGGCCGGACACATTCCTACGTCCTCCATGACGGCACCTCGACGGGCGGCCCGCTCATTGCAGTGACGCAATCCGATGTCCGGGCAATCCAGCTGGCGAAATCCGCGCTCTATGCCGGAGCCCGGCTCCTGATGGACGAGCTGGGCGTTGAACGGGTCGACCGGATCGTGCTGGCCGGCGCGTTCGGGGCACATATCTCGCCGAAACACGCGATGGTGCTGGGGATGATCCCGGACTGTGCGCTTGAGCGGGTCACCTCGGCGGGGAATGCCGCCGGGACCGGAGCGCGCATGGCCCTAGCCAGCCGCGTGGCCCGGTCCGAGATCGAGGCGACCGTGCGCCGGATCACCAAGGTCGAGACGGCGGTAGCGCCGCGCTTCCAGGAACATTTCGTCGCCGCCAACGCCATTCCACATGCTCGCGATCCGTTTCCCGAACTGGCGCGGCTGGTCCGTCTGCCCGAGGTTCAGTTCGGCGCGGGCGGCGGTCCGAGGCGACGGCGGAGGGGCTGACGGTGCCGCCGAGACCGGCCGCAACGGCGCTTGACGCCAATGGTCCATCTCTGTAGCACAGCGTCCTGAGCGCGGGCGTAGTTCAGTGGTAGAACGTCAGCTTCCCAAGCTGAATGTCGTCGGTTCGATCCCGATCGCCCGCTCCAGCCTGCCTTATCGGACGAGATCCTGCGTACCCATTGGCCGGTGTCTGCTGCCGGTCGTGGCGCGGCCGTTGACGCGAGGCCCTGCGATCCGATGATGCCGTCTTCGAGCAGGCATAAGGCGCGGTATGCGCGCCATGGTCGCCGGGACGGTGGCAATCACGCGGCAATCGACCGTCGGCAAGCGGCAAGGTATCGCTATGGCAGGCTGTGTCCGTAGTCGAGTTCGAGTGCGGCATTGCGGGAAATCCCCTGCAGCCCTGCCGCGCGACCAGCATAGCGCCCCTTGACGAGCTCAAAATCATTCTCCAATTTTGCATCTATTTACGGGGCCAACGTTCGATGCATTTGTCCAAATTCACCGACTACGCCCTGCGCGTCTGCCTGTACCTCGGCGCGCATCAGGAGCGGCGGGTGCCGATTTCAGAGATTGCGCAGGCTCACCGCCTGTCGCAAAGCAACCTGATGAAGGTGGTCAACCAGCTTGTCGATGGCGGCTTCCTGAAGAGCACGCGGGGACGGACAGGCGGCGTCCAGCTTGCGCGTCCCGCGGCCGAACTTCGCGTCGGCGAGGTCGTACGGTACATTGAGGGCGACACGAATTTGGTGGATTGCTCGAGCTGCATCCTTGTCGGAGCATGCGGCCTTGTCCGGGCCCTGAAAGGAGCAAAAGAGGCTTTCTACCAATCCCTTGACCAATTCAGTGTGGCGGATGCCGTTCTCGCACACCCGCGAAGCTTATCGATCCTTCAGGGATCCGTCCCGGCTCCGGCTGATCTGAGCGAGGCCAGGTAGGCTTTTGCGCGAATCGGCGCGAATCGCGCTCTGTTTGTGGCACGAATACGGATGCCAAGCCGGCGTGAGACACGTCGGGACGGCGAACCGGCAAGAGTCTCTCGCCCATGAATCCGCTCGCGCCGCCCACAAAAACTGTGCATTTGCGTTGAATCTTTGAGCAGCCTTGGTCCGATTCCGTAGACATGCCGGATATTCTTCGCTGCAGCGCGACATGAGGGTTGCAACAAGAAATCATTCCTAATACGAGAATGATTAACGGTGGCCCGATCGCTACCGTTAGTCTGCCGCAATGGTGTGGCAATTTCCGTCAGGAGCCCTTCGGGGCAGGCAGCAACGATGCTGTGACTTCGATCCGACCTCGGCCGGATCGTGGGATAGCGGTCTGTTCCGGCTCGCCTTTTCCCTGACTGAGATCGCCGCGGCTCCGGCACTCCGGGTCCGCCTCTGCATGAACCGGAGACACGAATGCCGAAGCAACGTCGCGTCATGATTGGCAATGGCATGGCCCCGGACCGGATGCCGAGGCATCCGTTCGACCACGCCCCAACGACACTCACCGATAGATCGAGCCACACGACCGCCAACGGCATGTCAGCGGTTGCCGCCTGCGGCCACCCCGTCATCCTCCTTGAGCCGAGACAAGCTTGTGTCGGCGCGGTCTGCGCCGATAGCGGCCATGACAAGACCCGCAATGCGGGCACGACCGGTGCTCTGACCCTCGGGGGCTTCCGCACCGACGACGACCTGACTTTCGCTCTTGAAGACCAATGCCCGCATCAGAACGGGCTTCTGTCCCAGGGGATCGTGGATGACAGCTGCGTCACGCGCTCCCTCCGCAACCGGGTGATCTCGCTCGAATCCGGGGCCTTGCCTGGCGCCGATGACGGCCGGACCACCGCCTTCCCCGTCCGCCTGGTCGGGCGGGACTTCTACCTCTCCCTGCAACCTGGCGCCTGATCTCAGGCTCCGAACCCTTCCGAAGGACCTGCGCACATGTCGTATATCCAACCCAAGGAATTCGCGGCCAAGATGGTCGACGCCGGCGAATCCAAGATCTTCATGTCGACCAAGGACACGCTGATCCGGTCCTACATGGCCGGCGCGATCCTGGCACTGGCCGCCGCCTTCGCGGTCACCATTACCGTCAACACCGGCCAGTTCCTGGTCGGCGCGCTGCTGTTCCCCGTGGGCTTCTGCACGCTCTACCTGCTCGGCTTCGACCTTCTCACCGGCGTCTTCACCCTGGCGCCGCTTGCCGTCATCGCAAAGCGCCCTGGCTGCAGCTGGGGTGGCGTACTGCGGAACTGGGGTCTGGTCTTCATCGGCAACTTTGCCGGCGCCATGACTACCGCCGTCTTCATGGCGATCATCTTCACCATGGGCTTCACCCAGGAGCCGAATGCCGTCGGCCAGAAGATCGGCCATATCGGCGAAGCGCGAACGCTGGGCTATGCTGCAGCCGGCGCAGGCGGGATGCTGACCCTCTTCATCCGTGCGGTGATGTGCAACTGGATGGTGTCCACCGGCGTCGTAGCGGCGATGATGTCGACCTCGGTCTCGGGCAAGGTCATCGCGATGTGGATGCCGATCCTGATCTTCTTCTACATGGGCTTCGAGCATTCGATCGTGAACATGTACCTGTTCCCGAGCGGGATCATGCTGGGCGGGCAGTTCACCTGGGCCGACTACTTCATGTACAACGAGATCCCGACCGTCGTCGGCAACCTCGTCGGCGGCCTGACCTTCGTCGGGGCGATGCTCTACATGACCCATTACAGGGAATCGCCGAAGCGCAACGCCGCCTTCGCCCGGAATGACGACGTGGCCTCGATCCCGGCCGAATAGGTCAAGTTCCGCGGGGACCCGGATGCTCGGGTCCCCGTCGCCGCTCCCGGAGTTTCCGCCATGCCGAAGGACAGATCTTCCGCCGACGCGCTCTGCGTCTCGATCGGGCAATTCTCGTCCACCGGCAGAAAACCCTCCAACCAGGACTTTCACGGCGCGCTGATCCCCCGCGGATCGGCGCTTCGGCTCAAGGGCATCGCCGTCGCCCTGGCGGACGGCATCAGCACCAGCCCGGTCAGCCGGGAGGCGGCCGAAACCGCGGTGAAGAGCCTCCTGACCGATTACTACGCGACCCCCGACGCCTGGAGCGTCCGGACCGCCGCCTCCAGCGTGATCTCGGCGGCCAATTCCTGGCTGCACGGTCAGAACATTTCGGTCGCAGACATCAATGCCGGGCATGTCTGCACCCTGACTGCCCTGATCCTGAAGGGCCGCGACGGACATGTCTTCCATGTCGGAGACAGCCGCCTCGACCAGTTCACGGGCAGAGCGTTGGAGCCGCTCACCGCAAGCCACCGCGTGGTCCTGTCCGCCGAAGAAAGCTATCTCGCCCGTGCCCTCGGCGCAGAAAGCAAAGTCGAGATCGACTACCGGCAGGTTCCGCTCCGGGAAGGCGACGTCTTCCTTCTGTCTACCGACGGCGTGCACGAACACATCGATCCTGTAACCGTCGCCCAGGCGCTGACGCTCGGAGACCTCGATACCGCCGCCCGCCACATCGCCGATGCGGCGCTGGACCGCGGCAGCCGCGACAACCTGACCGTCCAGATCGTCCGCATCGACGCGCTGCCGGACGCGGGGGTCGACCTGGCGCTGGGTGACTACCGCCTGCCGGTCCCGGCCTTGCCGAAAGCCGGGGACGAACTGGACGGCTACCGCATCATCCGGGCCGTGCAGTCCACCTCCCGCAGTCATCTCTATCTTGCGGCCGCGCCGGACGGACGCAAGGTCGCGCTCAAGATCCCCGCGCGCGAAATGGCCGAGGACGCGGCCTACATCCGCCGCTTCGTTTTGGAGGAATGGATCGCCCGGCGGGTGAGCTCGCCGCATGTTCTGGCAGCCGCACCGGCAACGGAAGGACGCAGTCATCTCTATGCCGCCATGGACTGGATCGAGGGCACGACGCTGCGCCAATGGATGACCGACAACCCGCGCGCATCTCTGGACGAGATGCGCGGGATCGTGGGCCAGATCGTCGCCGGCATGCGGGCCCTGCACCGACGCGACATGCTGCATCAGGATCTGCGGCCCGAGAACGTGATGATCGATACTGAGGGAACGGTGAAGATCATCGATCTCGGCTCCGCCACCGTCGCGGGCGTGGAGGAAGCTGCAGCGGGCACGCTGGGTCCGATGCCCGGCACCTTCCAGTACACGGCCCCGGAATACCTCTCCGGCGACACGGTCAGCTGGCGGTCAGACCAGTACGCGTTGGGCGTGATCGCCTACGAGATGCTCACCGGCCGCCTGCCCTATGGGCCCCAGGTCGCCCGCATCCGGTCGCGGGCCGATCAGCGCCGGCTGGTCTATCGTCCTGCGCGCGACAACGACACCGGAGTGCCGGACTGGATCGATTGCGCATTGCGCAAGGCGGTGCATCCCGACCCGCTGCGCCGCTACGACGCGCTGTCCGAATTCCTGGCAGACCTAAGGCGGCCCGGCACCGGCTGGACCGGCCGCCGCCACGTCCCGCTTGTGGAACGCAATCCGGTCCGGTTCTGGCAGGGTGTTTCGGTCGTTCTGGCCGTGCTCTGCCTGATCCTCGCCGCGCAACTCACGGGCTGATACTTCACCAAGGAGGAAGATCATGAAAGACCTCGCTCACACCGACGACCTGACCAAGGAAGGCGTGACCGCCCTGATCCTTTCTGCCAAGAAGCGGGCCGGGCTGACCTGGGAAGGCATTGCCGAGAAGATCGGCATGTCGCCGGTCTGGACCCATTCGGCGGCCATGGGGATGAATGCCATGCCGGCCGACAAGGCCAAGGCGTTGGCGGCCGTGCTCGACCTGCCGGACGAGGCTGCCGGGGTTCTCGAGGAATTCCCCACCAAGGTCTGGGAACAGGCGGTTCCGACCGACCCCTGCATCTACCGCCTTTACGAGATCGTCGGCGTCTACGGGCCTACGATCAAGGCGCTGATCCACGAGAAGTTCGGCGACGGCATCATGTCGGCGATCGATTTCGACATGGAGGTCATCCGCGTGCCCCACGAAAAGGGCGACCGGGTGAAGATCGAGATGTCGGGCAAGTTCCTCAGCTTCAAATCCTGGTAAGCCCGAATTTCAGGGGCAGCGGACCGCCGCGGTCCCGAGGACCTGAAAGGCGGCGCCTCGGGATGGCGCCGCCCTTGGTGCGTCTTGCGAACCGGAGGTGTGCCGCCCGGAAGCCGGGAGCGGCGCCGGTCTCACACACGGGCCCCATTCAGGTCGAACGCCTTGTAGGCCACGACCTTGAAGACGTCGGTTACCAGAAACCAGCCGAGAGCATATCCCCAGACCGCAAGCGCCCATACCCAACCGAGCGGGGTCATGAACAAGCCGTAGACCGCGATCAGGGTCGCCAAGACCTGGGTTCCCATGACCGCAAGCAGCAACGCATTTGCGGGCCGCGACGACCAGAACGGTCCTCGTGTACGTGCCAGAAAGACCGTCAAGTGGCCCGCCACCGACAACAGCAGGTACATCAGGGTCTGGATCTGATCGCGCGGGAGCCCCGCAACGCGGTCGGCGATGTAGAACAGGCCGAAGGAGGCAATCGGCCCGATGACCCCCAGGACCGTCGCGATCCCCAGCACGCGGCGCATGTTCCAACGTTCCGGCGTGGCGCTTCCCTTCACGTTGTCGTAGGCAATAGACAGGATCGCCCCGTCGTTCAGAAGGGCGAGCATGACGATCATCACCGCGGTCAGCGGGTAGAAATTGAAGACCATGATGGCGAGCGCCATGAACAGCAGCACCCGCAGGGTTTCCGCGATCCGGTAGATCGCGTAGGAATTCATCCTCTGGAAGATTTTCCGCGCCTCGGACACGGCCTCGACGATGACCGAGAGGCCCGGCGTGGTCAGCACGATATCCGCCGCCGCGCGGGCCGCATCGGTCGCACCGGACACGGCGATGCCGCAATCGGCCTTCTTCAAAGCTGGCGCGTCGTTCACGCCGTCACCGGTCATGGCGACAATGTGGCCGTCTCCCTGCAGCACGTCGACGATGTGGTACTTGTGCTCGGGGAAGACCTGGGCAAAGCCGTCTGCCGTCTCGATGGCATCGTCGGCGCGCGTGCCTTCATGATGCTTCGCATCGCCCAGCGTCGCCGCATCCATGATGTTGTCGCCGAGCCCGAGGACGCGCGAGGTTTCCCGTGCGATCGCCAGCGCATCACCGGTGACCATCTTCACGTCGATCCCCATGGCGCGGGCCTTCTCGATCGTGTCCCTGGCCGTGTCGCGCGGCGGATCATAGAGCGGCAGCACCCCCAGAAAGGTCCAGGGGCCGTCGCCTTCCGCACGCGCGACGCCGAGCGACCGGTATCCTCTGGCCGCGAACCCATCGACGGCGCGTGTGACCTCGGCTGTCTCTTCCTGCGTCAGACTGGCCAGCGCCATGACAACCTGGGGGGCGCCCTTCGCCGCGCGGATTCGCGTGCCGTCCGGACCCGTGACCACGGCCTCGGTATGCTTGCCAATGGGGTCGAACGGCTTGAACGTCGAAACCTTGTAGGCATGCACCTGTGCCGCGTCCCTCAGTCCGCCCAGGACCGCCGCATCGATGGCATCGGCCCCGTCATCGCGCGAGGCCAGGGCCCCGGCAAGGATCACCTCGTCCCGGCTGGCCGCCCCAAGGCAGAACGGCTCGCCCAGGGTGAGCTGGTTCATGGTGAGCGTGCCGGTCTTGTCCGAGCAGAGCACGTCGGCGCCCGCCAGCTCCTCGATGGCCGCAAGCCGGCTGACGATCGCCTGCTTTCCGGCCAGAAGCCGCGCCCCCACCGCCATGGTGACAGACAGCACCGTGGGCAGCGCCACCGGAATCGCCGCGACCGTGAGCACGAGGGCGAATTGCAGCGTGCCGAGGAACGCATCCCCCCGGAACAGCGACACCAGGATGATGACCGCCACCAGCACCAGCGCCAGCATGATCAGGTAGTTGCCGATCTGTTGCACGGCCCGCTGGAAATGGCTCCTCGATCCGCCGTCCTGAACCAGCTGCGCCGTGTGTCCGAAGAATGTGTTGCCACCGGTCGCATAGACCAGCCCGTCGAACTCCCCGGTGCGGATGATCGAGCCGGAATAGGCGGCGTCGCCTTCCGTTCGGGTCACCGGCAAGGACTCTCCGGTCAGGGCCGACTGGTCAAGCTCGGCTTCGGACCCGTTCAGGATCCGCACATCGGCCGGAACGATATCGCCGAGGCGGAGATGGACCACGTCGCCCGGAACGAGTTCCCGCGCCGCAAGATCCATCCAGGCACCGTCGCGGCGTGCCCTCGCCCGCGCAGCAAGCTTGCCCTTCAGCGCGGCGATGGCGTTGCCGGCCTGATGCTCTTCGAAGAAGCCCACAAGCGCATTGGTGACGAGCAACGTCAGGATGATGAAGAAGTCCGGCCAATGGCGGTCGATCGCGGACAGAACCACGGCGATCTCGATCATCCAGGGGATCGGGCCCCAGAAATAGCCGAGGAACTTGCGCAGCGGACTGACCGTCTTTTCGACGATCTCGTTCGGCCCGTATTGTGCCAGCCGCTGTGCCGATTCCGCCGCGGACAATCCTTCCGGCGACGCCTGCAGCCGGTTCTCAAGCTCAGCAAGCGGCACGTGGGCCAGGTCGTCCCCGCCGTCGGCGCCAGGCACCTTCGTGAACTTCCCGGACATCACGCTTGCCCCATCCGGATCAGCCAGGCGGCAATGCCGGGCCATGTGTCGCGCAAGGTGCGGCTTCCCATAAAGAGGCCGATATGCCCGCCGGGCACGAGTTTCTGTTCGGTCTGGCCGGTAGGCGTGCCCAGAAGATCGCGGGCGGCGAAGACCTGTTCGCGGGTAGTGATGTCGTCGCTTTCGCCGGCCAGCAGGTAGGCCGGGCAGGTCACATCGCCCAGCGACAGCTTCCGGCCCAGACCGACGAATTTACCCTTGGCGAAGCGGTTTTCCTTGAACAGGAGCTTTATCGCCTGGAGATAGTACGGACCCGGCAGGTCAACCGGATTCTCGTACCAGCTTTCGAACTGCTCGGTCCGGTCGATGTAGTTGCGATCGTCGAGATGCGCATACAGGTCGAGGTACTTGTTCACATACTGGGCCGTCGGATGCATGTTCTTCCATCCGGCCAGCATGAAGCGCCCCAGCATGCGGCCCTCGCCCGTCGCCACCAGATCCTCGTAGAAGGACAGCGGCGTCTCGTGGGCCATCTTCCGGATCGGCCCGCGGCCGGCATTGGTGTCGATCGGAGACCCGGCCAGCACCAGGGACGCGACCTTTCTCGGGAAGCGCGCGGCATACATCGCCGACATCCAGCCGCCCTGGCAAAGTCCCACCAGATTGACCCGACCGCCAAGATCGTCGACCGCGACGTTGATTTCGGCAAGATACTTGTCGATGTCGAAATCACGCATTTCGGGCGTGGCGCTCTTCCAGTCGGTCACGAGGACGCGGGCGACTCCGTTCTGCAAGAGAACTTCGACCAGACTTTGACCCGGCGCGTAATCGGCAATCGTGGAGCTGTGCCCGGCAAAGGGCGCATCGACGATGACAGGAACCTTGTCCGCCGCAGGGGAAGCGGGGGAAAAATCCCGAAGGCGCATCGTGTCGAGGTCGAGTGCTATGCGGTTCTTCGTGGCCCAGGTCGGTTCGGGCGGCGCGGTGATATCGACCGATTCCTCCAGAAATTTCAGGTTCTTCTGGAACAATTCCATTCCCGCTTCACCGAGTTCGATCCCGGCGGCCATGGGCCAGAAGAAGGGGACGGTATGTTCGGATTTCGGGACATGTGTCGATCGATCGGTCATCGTCGCTCCAACGATTGAAGTCCTGGCGGTCTCTGGGGCCGTCGGAAGGTCTGCCTGACTGGAGAAACCTATGCCGCCCCGCAGCGATTTCCCAGCCGCTGCGGCGATCTGCACGCCTGGCGCCGTGCTGTCTGCACGGTTAGTGTTGTGCTGTGGCGTTGTCTGGCCCGGCCAAATTACGCGATCCGAAGGCCGAAATCGTGCTCAAGCATCTCCCACCCCGTCCGATGCGGCGGGATCTATCGACATTCTCGGGCAGGCTATACGGCCGGGGCCGGTGGCACCGGGCGGATTCGGCACCTTCGCCAGAAAGCCTCAGGGAGCGCGGTCAGAGTCCGAGATCGAGCAGTGCCTTTCGCATCACCTCGGCATCGGCATCGATCCCGGTCCAGTACTTCAGGCCGATCACCCCCTGCCCCACCAGCATCCCGAGCCCGTCCGCGGTCTTGCATCCGCGCGCCCGAGCCGCCTGGAGGAGCTTGGTCAGCGGCGGATTGTGAATGCCATCGGCGACCACCATGTCGGGCCGCAACGTGTCGTGGTCGATATCGGGCGTTTCCTCGACATCGGGGTAGAGCCCGATGGACGTGGCGTTGACCACAATGTCGGTCTCTGCAGGGATCGCAAACGGTCCGTCCCAGGGAGCATATTCGGCACTGGCCGGGGTCCTTTCATTGATCAGCGCGGCAACCGCTTCGCCGCGCCCGGCGCTTCGGTTGACAACGGTGATCCGCGACGCACCGGCAAGTGCGAGTTCCACCGCGACCGCCCGCGCCGCACCTCCGGCGCCGAACAGCACCACGCGCTTTCCGGCAGGATCGGTGATCTCGCCAAGCGCCCGCACGAAACCCTTGCCATCCGTGTTCTCTCCGATCAGCCGGTCGCCATCCCGCACGATCGTATTCACCGCACCGATGATGCGAGCGGATTCGCCGAGCCCGTCGAGATGCTCGATCACCGCAACCTTGTGCGGGATCGAGCAGTTGAAGCCCTTCCAGCCCATCGCCCGCGCGCCGCGCACCGCATCGCCCAGATCCTCCGGTGCGACCTCGCAGTTGATATAGCGCCAGTTCAGACCGTGATGACGGAATGCGGCCTCGATCATGGCAACGGTCGGATTTTCGCCAGCCGGCATGGCAAACGACCCCGTGAGCGGCTGCAGGAAGTCATGGGGCATGTGTGTGGTCCTTTTCGCTCAATCGGCCAGATTCGCCGTCGATGGTTCGCTCGGGCGGACATCGGCCTGCAGCGCCCGGGCAATGACGGCCCACGCCAGGTTGTCTGCGGCTTGTACCGCCCGGAGCTGTACCTATCACCTGGAGGGGCCGGTGAACATGGTTACGCCAGATTGAGTCGAGCGCCGCGGTCCCCGGCCTGGTTCCAACTGTTGCGCCGCATCGGTCCGCATCGGATGCCGCCCAGGCAGATTGCCGGCCGCCTGGACATAGGGGCGCGTCAAGAGTGGACGCATCCGGGGCAGACGTGATTGCGGACGGACTGACATTTGCGCTGGAATACGTCCCCGCGTGGCCTCACGCCCCTCGGGCCGAATACCGGACCGCCCTGGGCGATATGACGATCCATGCAACGTCGCGCACGGCCATAACCGGAGCGCTACTGGTCGACGCCAGCTCTTTCGGACGCGGCGCACAAGCCCTCGACCAGTCCGGACACGATCCAGCGCGTCTACGGCCATCACAGCCCGCACCATCAGGAAAGCTCGTTCCGCGCTATCGAACGGCGGGAGAGATGAATTGGGCGCGCGCCCCAGAAACGCGGCAGCACGGGCGCAACCTTGTCAGCTGAGTTATTGAAAAGTGGCGCACCCGAAGGGATTCGAACCCCTGGCCTCTGCCTTCGGAGGGCAGCGCTCTATCCAGCTGAGCTACGGGTGCGGACGGACGCCTTGCTAGGGCAATCCCGAGTAGGTCGCAAGGGGAGAGTTGGGCGACCCTGGAAAGTGGAAACGGGCCGTATGCCGGGAAGTTGGACGTCTCGCCACCATGCCGCCCAGCGGATCGACTTGCCCACAGAACACCCTGCCGGCCTGGTACTTGTATTGTGTACATCTGGCTGGCACGGAATGGCACGATTTGCGCCTATACCAAGGAATTGGCCTGTTCTTCAAGGGAGGCCCCCCCCGGGCGGGAAGCCTCACCCAGTTTCGTGTCCGGACATCATGCGAGCTGTCGGCTAGGTAGAAGGCGGGCCGCAAAGGTCCTCGGCGTCATGTTTCCGGGCGTCGAATGCGACCGACTTTCAATTGATTTCCCTGGCGTCTTGTACCGTCTGCGTCTTGTATCGTTTGAAGAACCGCGCGTCGGTCAGGCTCACGGAATCGGTGGTCGGCAGCCCCCTCACTTGAACGGGCGCAATCGCATTGCAGCAGCGCAACGGCGACAGCGGACACGTCGGCACGCGGATCGGAAACGACGGCGCACACAGACCGTTTCGGGTGCAATTGCGGCGCGGCCGTCACGACTTGGTAGAGATGCCTTGGGGTTTTGTCACGGCGCACACCTCGTAAATTGCTGCCGTGCAACCGAACGTCCGATGCCGCGACGCGGCTCGCGGAACCGACTCGTCGAACCCCGTGCGGCATCAGGACTGCCTATTCGAGCCTGTCCTGACCCGGTCCTCGCATTCGCAAGAATAGACGGAGCAAGACGAGAACCGTGGTCACCAGCGTTCCCGCAGCGAGACCGCACCAGATCCCGGTAATGCCGAGGTTCCGCCACTCGCAAAGATAGACGCCGAGCGGCGCTCCGATTGCCCAGTGCCCTGTGAGTGTGAAGACCATCGGCGCGCGGGTGTCCTTCCTGCCGCGCAGGAGACCGGAGGCCGCCGCTCCGAAAGCGCCGAGCGGCTCGATCACCGCAAGCAGCAGGAGCAGGTCCGCGGCGGTCGCCGCCGCGGCATTGGCGGACGAACCGGTATCGAAAAACCCTCGCGTCAACGGGTCCGCAGCGAGCACGAACATCGTGGAAAGGACCGTGCCACAAAGAGTGGCGGATGCGAGTGTCGCGAGCGCGACGTGGCGACTGGCCTTGCCGCCGCGCCGGGTCTCGGCACGTGCCATGCGCACAGTCGCCGCCTGCATGAGCGCCGTCGGCACGGCAAAGGCAATGCCGGCCATACGCAGCGTCAGGGTATGCGCTGCCACGGCTGCGGCGCCCAAGGTGCCGGCATAGACGGTGGCACCCAGGAAGCTCCCGACCTCTGCAACGGTGGTGATGCCAATGGGGATGCCGATGCGCAGGACGGTGGCCAGACCTCCCCAATCGACCGGCGCCCGGAGTGCGGCGCGTGCAGCGGTCCCCCGCGCGTCCCGCCGCGCAAGCATCATCAGCAAGGCGAGGCTCGCGGAGGCGACCAGCAGCGACGAGAGCCCTGCGCCGGCCGGGCCGAGGCCCGGCAGCGGGCCTGCGCCGGCCATCAGCACATAATTCGCCACGGCGTTGAGCGGCAACATCGCAAGGGTAACGTTCAGGAATACCCGCGGTCGCTCGGCGGCTGTCAGGATCGTACGGTAGAGAACGACGCCAAGCATCGGTGCGAGCGTCAGCGCGATCGCTTGCGTGTAGCCGCGCCCCTCCTCCAGCAGCGTAGCGTCGACGCCAAGCTGACCCAGCCAGTCTGGCGCGGTCCAGACCGCAGGAACCAGCACCAGAGCGAGCGCCAGAGCCGCCGCCCGGCCGACACGTTCGAGGCGAAGCCGCTCCGCCGGGTCGGCATGGACCACGGCCGACGTGTAGAAGGGCGTCAGTCCTGCGAGGGTGCCTGCCCCGAGGTAGAACAGGATGGAATAGAGATCGCTGCCAACGGCGACGGAGGCAAAGGCGTTGGCCCCGAACATCGTCGATACCATGGTGGCGTCGGTGACGCTCATCCCCATGTTGACCAGGGCGATCAGCGCGATCGGCGTTCCGAGGCGGAGCAACGCACGCATTTCGGCGAGACGCGGACGCGCCCTGTCCGCCAGGGAAAAATCTGCCGGCAGCGCGAGGCCGGTATTGGGGTAGGTCATCGGAATCTCCTGACGCCAGCCAAAATCCGCCTGAGCGCGGACCGGCCAGGACGATCGTTGCGGGTTGCCACCGAGCATCTCGACGCGGGCGCCGGGACCGGAACCGCGGCAAACGAAGCGGGCCCGGTGAAGCGGGCTCGGTTGTGCAGACGGGGCGGTACTGCGACAGGGAGCAATGGACTGCGTCAGCATGAGCGTGGCCGACGAACTGCCAGCGAGGCCAGGTCCGGAGCTCGCAGCGAGGTGAACGGGCGCGCACCGCGGGCGCGCGCCGCCGGTGTCAGAGACCGCTGCGCGGCGGCAGCCCGGTGTAGAGCTGAATGTGCGAGACGGTGCCAAAGTCGCCGGGAACAGCGCCGTAGGTCTTGCCGTCGCTGTGCCAGGCTATGGCGAGACCGGAGGCAAGATGCTCACCGGTCAATTGCAGGCAGGGCCTGAAGCTTTGGTCGAAGCGGGCCGTGCCGGCCTCGTCGGCAACAAAGGCCGCCTGGCTGCCATCCCGCGCGCCGATCGGCAGATCATAGGTGCCGATGAACGGCTCCGTCGGCGGCCACGCCATGAAGTAGTGCCAGAGCGTGTAGACGCCGCGCGGAACGAGGCCGGTGAAGTCGACCGCCAGGTGACCCTCTGCGTCCGCGCAGGTATAGGTGCCCTCGCCCTCGGCCGCGAACCAGTCGCCAAGCGTCAGGCCGAGCGGGCGACCGGCCCGCCAAGGCCCGGTATCCTCGACATCGAGCGGATTGTGATGGACGGGCGCCTCGGCCGCGTAAAGCGGCACGCTCAGATCGTGATCCGTCGCGGTGGCGCGGAACACGCCGCCCTCGCGCTTCAGGAACACGTCCTGTTCAGCCAGGCCATCGTCGACATGGAAGTGGAACGCGACCGGAATGGCGACAGGCGCATCGTGCGCCCTGTCACCGGCCTGCGCAGCGCCGGAAGCGACAGCGGCGACAAGTGCGGCGGCAGTGAAGGGAAAGACGGCTTTTCGTGTCATGGGTATCTCCATCTGGAAGTGGTGGCGCGTCGGCCCCGCGCCGGGGCATCATGGGATCCTGATTTCAGTCCGCGACGGGGAGGCCGCTCGGCACGCTGTGGGGCACCAGCGCGCTCTGGTCGCGGCTGGCGGGATCGGTCAGCGCCTCGAGAAAGGCGGTGAGGTCATCGACGGCGGCATCATCGAGCCGGATCGGAGGCAACTCGTTCGCCGCCCCGATGGCGGCGCGCAGTTCGCGGTTCTGCTGCACCCAGCCGTCGCGGAGGGCGAAGTCATTCGCGCGCGCGGGATCAACCGGTGACAGGCGGCGCACGGACCCTGTGGCGCTGAGTTCCGCATAGGCGTCGATGGGCGGCAGGCCGGCCTCGACCGCGTCGTAGGCGTCAAGCGCCGCGACGGGGTCCAGATGGTGCCGTACCATGGCCTCGAGCGAGGCGTAGGCGCCGTCATGCCCCCAGGGCCCGGTCAGCGCCACGTTGCGAAGGCCGGGCGTGCGGAACCGGAACCGGTCCTCGGCCCGCTTGGTCACCCGGAAGCGGCCGTGATCCTCCAGGCGGCCGGCCAATCCCGTCGCTTGCCAATACGAGGTGTTCCAGCCATCACCCTTGCCCGGACCGATCTGTGGCACACCGATGGCATGGAACCTGTGGTCGGTCTGGAACTTGCCCGCGTGGCACGCCGAGCAGCCAGCCTCGCCGTAAAAAAGTGCCATGCCGCGGCGCGCTGCAGGGTCCAGCACGGCGGGATCACGGGACTCGAGAAAAGCGTCGAAAGGGCTTCCATCGGAACGGAACGCCGCGGCCTCGAAGGCAGCGATCGCATTCGCGGCCTGGACGAAGGTAATATCCTCCGCCGTCTTGACTTCCTGAAAGGCGGCGGCAAAGAGCGCGACGTATTCCGGAACCGCCCGCAGGCGACCGGCGAGAAGCTCCCAAACTCCGCCCTTGCCGGCCAGATCGCCGCGCGCCGCGGCTTCGGCAACATCGTTCTCGGTTGGCGCGCCCGCCATCTCGACGGCCGAGGTGACAGGAAACATTGCCTGCGCGGCGAGCGCTGTGTCGAGACCGGCCGGCAGATCGTCGCGGGCCGGCGAACTGAATCCGCTCGGCCAGAACCGGTTGCCGGCGGCGACCCGACCGTCATGGAAGAACGTGGTGTATTCAGTTGCGCCGAGGAAATAGAGCGGCTGCGCGTTGCGCGGCACCCGTTCCAGAATCGGCGCGGCGTGCGTCGCGCGCCGTTCATGGCCGAGCCCGACACCGCCTTCGCCGATCGACAGCGCCAGGCCGTCGCCGGTCCCGAGGCTCGGATGATGACAGGTGGCGCACGAGATGTTGCGGTTGCCGCTCAGGATCTTGTCGAAGAACAGCAAGTTGCCGAGGCGCACCTTCTCGGGCGCCGGGCGACCCTCATCGTGGAAATCGGCGTCGCGGACTGGTTCGATCCGCGAAAGATCGGTCTGCGCCGCCAGTGGCAGCGCGAAAGCGGCCGTCAGGGTCGCAAGGGCAAGGACTCGGATCGCCATCGTCTTGGCCTCGTTTCAGGCAACAGCCGGCCATCGCGCGCGGTACGGCCGCGGCGTCTGGCGGGTGCCGGATCGGGTGGGGCAGGCCGGCCACCTGTGCCGGCCCGGTTGTGTCAGGGTCGGATGTTCTGGTTGATCCGGAACAGGTTCGACGGGTCGTAGCGCCGCTTGATCTCGCGCAGGCGGTCGTAGTTCGCGCCATAGCTCGCACGTACGCGCGCTTCGTCCTCCGCGCCCATCAGGAAATTGACGTAGGCGCCGCCATGCCCGTTATGGGCGTGGACCGCTCTCCAGTAATCCCGCGCCCAGGCCGCAAGCTCCGGCGCTTTCGCCGGATCGGGGTCGATCCCGGCGATCACCATGGACCATTTTGCGCGACGCGCGCCCCAGGCGGTGGCATCGGGCGCGACGTCGTGCACCGCACCGTCAATCGGGTAGAGATGCATCAGCGACAGCTCGCTGGGGCTGCGTCCGCCATGCTCGACATGGGTGGCAATGGCCGCGTCGGTCAGATCGTCAACGTAATCGCCCTTCCAGTACCAGTGCAGACCCTTGGGCAAGAGCGGGTCGAACAGGGCCTGGAGGTCCACAAAGGGCATCTGCGCCATTCCGTCGAGAAGCGGTTCGGGCAACGCCTCCCGCGCCGGTCGCAATGCCTCGATCCCCTCCACTTCCGAACCATTGTAGCAGCTGACGAGCCCGCAAATGCGGCGCCCCCAGAGATCGCGGGGGAACGGATCGGTGGACGGCACCGTCTTGATGCCGAAAAACGTGGCTAGATCGCGCGGTGCCTTGGGCAGGAAGTCGCGGTACCAGCGCATGATCTCTGCCGCATGAGAGATGTCGTAAAAGATCGGCCCGCCGTAGACATCGGTCACCGGATGTGCGCGGAAGGTAAATCGGGTGACGATGCCAAAATTGCCACCGCCACCGCGAAGCGCCCAGAAAAGATCGGCATTCTCGCTTTCGCTCGCCAGCACGACCGAGCCATCGGCCACAACCACCTCGGCCGCGAGCAGGTTGTCGATCGTGAGCCCGTGCTTGCGGGTGAGCCAGCCGTGACCGCCGCCGAGTGTCAGGCCGGCAAGCCCGGTCGAGGCGACGATGCCGGCGGGCACCGCGAGGCCCACTGCGCCGGTCTTTCGATCCACCTCGCCCTGGTTGCAGCCTGCCTCGACACGGACGGTGCGCGTCACGGCGTCCACCCGGATGCGCTTCATCGGCGAAAGGTCGATGACGAGCCCGTCGTCGCAGCTGCCGAGCCCCGCGCCATTGTGCCCGCCGCCGCGGACGGCCAGCGTGAGCCCCCGATCGCGCGCATGATTTACCGCGGCGGCCACGTCTTCTGTGGTCGCGCAGCGGACAATCCAGTTCGGACGCTTGTCGATCATGGCATTGTAGAGTGCCCGCGCTTCATCATAACCCGGCTCACCGCGCGCGATGACGGATGCGCGCAGGCGCTCGGGGAAGTCCAGTGTCTTGACATTCGTGTCCATGTTCTCGTCCTCGCTTGCCTTGCCGGAAGGGCGTTTCGGATGCGGGACAGAGTGGATTCAGACCCGGATTCGGGCCATGCTGGCCCATCGGAGAAAGTTTGCTGGCCGTCTTTTCGGTGGGCATTTTCTCGCAGATCGTCCGAACCGATTTGCAGACCGTCTTCGGCAGGAGGAAGCGCGCGGTGGATGTGTTGTCGGATGTGCTGCGTGCGGTGCGACTGACCGGGGCGGTATTCTTCGACTTCCGGGCCAGCGAGCCGCTTCGCGCGCAAACGCCCAGCATGGCACTCGTTGGCCAGAGGCTTGTGCCAGGTGCGGGCCAGGTCATCCCTTTTCACATCATGATGCGCGGTCGTTGCTGGGTCGAGGCGATCGATGCCGGCGTTCCACCGCTGGAATTCCATGAAGGCGACATCGTCGTGTACCCGCACGGTCACGGGCACATCTTCGTCACCAATCTTGGCGATCGGGTCGCACCGGATCTGGACGCGTATCGTCGTCCCAGCGGCCAGCCACTGCCGATCATGGTCAATCTTGGCGACCACGGCCCGCCGGTCCTGCGGTTCGTTTGCGGCTACCTCGCCTGCGACACGGCGCCTTTCAATCCACTGCTCGACGCGTTGCCGTCGCAGGTGGTCGCCCGTCGCCCTCCCGAGGGCAATCACATCGAGGTCGATCTGATCTATGCGGCGGTGATCGAGTCCGAAACACACAGGCCCGGAGGCGAGGCCATCCTCGCTCGGCTGAGCGAACTGCTCTTTGTTCGCGCCATCCGGCGCTTCATCGAGACGCTGCCCGAAAACTCCGAAGGCTGGCTCGCAGGACTGCGTGATCCGCATATCGGTCGCGCGCTCCAGCTCATCCATGGCGATCCGGCGCGCAACTGGACCCTCGAGGGCCTCGCCCGCGAATGCGGCATGTCACGCGCGGTCTTCGCCGAGCGTTTCGCACGGATGGTCGGCGATACGCCCATGCGCTATCTCGCGCGATGGAGGATGCAGGTCGCCTCGCATCTCCTGTTCCAACCCAACATCGCCGTCGAGGCCGTTGCCGAGCAGGTCGGATACCGGTCCGAGGCCTCGTTCAGCCGGGCCTTCAAGAACATCGTCGGGACATCTCCCGGCAGTTGGCGCCGTTCGAGGCCGTCCGGTTCGTAGAAGCGTGTCGTGATATATCGCGTTTGAACAGGCGATGTTTGGCATCCGCAGCCATCGGAACGCTTCAGGGGTTTGCGCGACGTTGGGTTCCCATTCATCGACGCCTGCGCATGACAAAGATGGACAAGCCACACGGACCGTCGATGGCGGCGCAGACCGTCTCGCCTGGTGGAGCACAGGCCGGCACCGCACCTTGGGTGGATGCGGTCTCACGCTCCATCAGATGGGCCTGACGCTTGCGGCCGACCTCGACACGCTTCTCACCATGACCGACGCGCAGAAGGGGTCTTTGGCCGCGCCGCCAGCATGCGTGCTCTTGATCGTCGCCCCTGCCATCTGACAGCGCGACATCTGAATCCCCCGATGCAGCGGCGTTTCGGGCCACTCGCGGGAGTCGCCGCGTTTTCGCAGGGTCAGTCGATCTCAGCGCGTTTCCGGCATAGCCAACGTCATTTCAAACCGTCCCGGATCCTAGATTCCGGGGAAGTCTTGCGGCTGTGACCGGCCCGCTATCAGCTTCTTGGTGCCGGGGATCGGGATACCGGGCCGAATGCGACCCGATGGCAGGGAGGACCGCTTGACGGGCGGATGGCGCATACCGGGCGAAACCGGAAGTGGACGCAGCGCGACGCCGGTAGGCGGCAAATTTCGATGAGGGTCGCGATTTAGGGGAGCCAGCTGCGCCTGTTCATTGGGAAGTTGCGTCTGCACGCATTGCATCGGGTCACGCGAATTTCGAGGGACGCTGCCCGAAGAATCCACTTTTAACCAACGGCTAATGAATCTTTCGCAATCATGAGCGCGACGTGGTGCGGGGCACCTATTCCAGAGCGCAGGGAGCATGAATTGCCGGTAGTGGTACAAGGTCGCTCGCCCGTAGGGATGGCGCACATTGGAATGTCTCCGAATTGGGCGACCATCGCCGACCCATCTGTCGTTTCGGTAGCGTCGCAGAAAATGGGGGTCGAGACGCACTCAAACCTCGTCGCCGCCTTGCAGCGGAATGCGGCGAACGACACCGGATCGGATGGCGACGGCTTCGCGAAATTCCGCCTCTCTAGATCACTGATCGACATCGAGCCCGCCCGAGACGTGACGCGGGAAAATGGCCGTCCCTCGTCCAATTCAATTTTCGGCGCTGCAGAAATCCATTTGAGCGCCCATGCGAAAAACAGCGAACCTGTCGATGTCCTGAGCGATGACAGTCTCCGACTTCATTTCCACGACGAGAATGCTTCCTTTCCGTGGGCGTCCGAACGAGATCACGATGCGATATCCGGGAACCTCGAATTCGCCAAGGTGGAGGAGGACGCACTGGCATCCGGTTTCGGCTCCAACCCTTCGCCGAGCGACGTCCGCTTTCCCGGCGGGCCGCTCACTCCGCCTGCCCCTCTGGCCTACGGAAACACGTCAGACGAGAACCATGACGTCGCTGGTGGCTCTCTGTTCCCGCCTGCCGCTACCCTCAATGCCGCGGAACCCGCGGCGACCCGCCCTACTGACATGGAATACGAAGCCACGCATGCGCAGGCCGTTGCCGAAGAGAAGGTGCCGGCATCGCGGACCGCAGATCATGCCGACGCACCCGTACTGAGCGGATCGGCGCCCGCGAGTTCGAATTCTACCTTCGGATGGCAAACGAATACGGGAACGTTTGACGGCGACACCCTCACGGTCGAGACATATTGGCCGAAGAGCGCCAATCCCGATATCCTGTTCGTTCATCACGGATCGAGCCGAAGCATCTACAGTTCGGGCAGCCAGAGGCTTGCCGATCAGGAGGGCTTTGCGGTCTTCTCTCCGATCTTTCCGTCGAAGAGTTACAGCTCCAACGAATACCAGCGTGGCGGAATTGTCGACAACCAGGGCCATGTGCTGCCGGACGATCAATGGACCACACGGCTTGAAGATCCGATGGTCAACTGGGCAACCGGTCTTGTAGGCGGCAACCCGGAAGTATTCCTGTTCGGTTTCTCGGCAGGCGGCCAGTTCCTGAATCGGGTAGCTGCCTACGAACGCCCGCAAGGCATCAGCCGAATTGTGGTCGGAAGCCCCTCAACCTGGGTTCTGCCGTCTCTTGCCGAAGCCGCACCTTACGGGTTCGGCGGTCTGGGTACGATCGCGGAAGAGCGCGCCGCGCTGAAGGAATATCTCGCCCTTCCGATGACGATCTATCTCGGCAGCATGGATGACGATCCCAACGATCCATCGCTGTCGACAAGTGTCGAAGCCATGCGACAGGGGGCGAACCGCCTGGAGCGCGGCATGAACACCTTCGACATGGGGCAACAGACGGCAGAGAATAACGGCTGGGCATTCAACTGGAGCCTCGTGATCGCCCAAGGGGTCGGGCATAGCGGCACATCTATGCTGAAGGCGCCCGAAATTGTCGAAGCGCTCCATCCGACCCTCGTTCCGGCAAACCACGCGCCGTACGGTATCGCCTTGGCGGGGTCGAGCGTGGACGAAACTGCAGCCGGCGGCACGGTGGTCGGACAATTGTCTGCGACGGATCCTGACGGAGACAAGATCGCGTTCAGCGTGGCCGGCGACGCCCGCTTCGCCGTGAACACCTCGGATCAGCTGGTGGTCGCGACGGGAGCTGACCTGACCGGGACCGGCGATCGCGACGTAACCCTGACGGTAAGTGCCAGCGACGGTCGCGGCGGCCTGGCCCAGACGGATGTCACCGTGACCATCCGCGACGTGAATGGCGGATCGAGCGGTAGCGGAACCGGCACGAGCGCGACAGCGGTCCTGTCGCCGAGTGACATCCCGGCCGGCGACACACGTCCCGTCACCATGGGCGGAGCCGGCGATGACCGGCTGCGTTCCGCCAGTGCCGGCGGCTACGTGTTCGGCGAGGACGGCAATGACCTGATCGTCGATCAGGCGGGAGACGACTACCTTGTCGGCGGGACCGGGGCGGATACCTTCGTCATCGATTATCGCATCAGCAAGAATGCCCAGTACGACGTGATCGCAGATCTCGATTTCTCCCAAGGCGACCGGCTGCGCGCGCTGGGGAGTCAGAGCGGGACGTTCGACCATTCTGGCGATCCCGACGGGTCGCTGCTGGTCCTGGGCGGTGGATCGAACGTCATCCTGGTATCGGCCGAGGACATCGTGGAGGCCGCCGCTTCGGGCGGGCTCAGCTATTCCGACAGCGGCCACGGCACGCTGCTTATGACCTTCGCCGAAGCACCAGGACGAACGCTCGAGATCCTCAGCATATCGATCTATGATCTGCCTTGAAGCGTTTCTCTGCAACTCTGACCCGCATGGGATTCCTCTGGTGAGGTGATCGTGATCCATCCTTTTCCGGCGGGTGGAGCATGTCAGAATCTTTGCAGTCGGGACGCGAGGTCCAAGTGACCTCCACCGGGAAGCACGGGCGTCTGGTTGATGGACTTGCCCGAACGGTAGACCACCCGGATCCGGAATTTGCCAGTTCCGGCCACCATGACGTGGCCCCGGAGGCAGGTCTCGATCAAACCATCGTGGTTCGATGGCTTGATGCTGATGCGTCGTTAACCTGCCCGCCGGACAAATCGCTGTCCGAGGTCTCTCGGGACCGGGCATGCGTTGGGGCTCGCAGAGCGTGTGGTTCGCGAGAATCACCGCACAGGCGAACTTGAGTCGCCGATACGGCCGGGCCCAGAAATACAAGCTATGATTGAGGCTTTTGGCAGCTCTTGGTCTGGAACTTTGTCGGGTGAATATCTGTTGGGCTGAATATCGCCTGAATTGCCACTTCTGCAGCACCAATCGGGTGCTTCCCCCACGATCATGCGATGGACAAGGACGATCATTGCCAGTCATC
Organism: Paracoccaceae bacterium; assembly: GCA_020425125.1. Classification (GTDB taxonomy): domain Bacteria; phylum Pseudomonadota; class Alphaproteobacteria; order Rhodobacterales; family Rhodobacteraceae; genus Meridianimarinicoccus. The sequence goes on from JAGQRV010000056.1 coordinate 25,472, forward strand.
CTGTCGCCACGCGATTTGAAAGCGACCAAGCTTGGTCTCGATGTCGAGGCTAGCCACGTCTGTCGACAGTACGAGTGCCGGATGCGACCCAAGCTCGGAGGCATAGACACATTCATGCAAGTTGATTTTCTCGGCCACGATCGAATTCAAAGGGCGAAGCGCGCGTTCTCGACACGTCGGGTTCCCGCTTCCTCGATGCGGACATTGCTGTCCGGGGCACTGCGTCCGTCGCCCGGAGATCTGGTTCTCGCGCGGGTTGACGTACTCGGACGTCATGGGCGAATCGAATTGCCGGATGGCCGCCGGGCCCACATGTTTCCCGGCGACGAGATCGTCGTCTGCTACGGGAACCGCTACGCGCCGGACCAGTTCGAGGCCGTCATCGGCGAGGATCTGGGACCCTGCGACCTGGTGGCCGGCGGCGGCATCGCCTCGCGCGAATTGTCCCGCCACGATCGCATGATCGAGCCGACGCGCATTACGCCCATCGGATTGCTCGGAGATCAGGAAGGGCGTCGGCTCAACGTCCGCGACGTTGCGTTGCCGCCACGTACAGACGGTGCCACCACGATGCTGACGGTCCTGTCACTCGGGACCTCGATGAATGCAGGCAAGACCTTGACCGGAACCTCGATGGTGCACGGCCTGAAGCGCGCCGGGTACCGCGTCGCAGCCATCAAGGCGACCGGTACGGGCTCGGGCGGTGATCTCTGGATCGTCCGCGACGCTGGCGCAGACCTGGTTCTCGATTTCACCGATGCAGGCTTTGCAAGTACCTATCTGGCTCCGGTTGCGGATCTGGAGGCGGCCACGTTGAGCCTCATCGCACATGCCGCCGCAGACTTCTGTGACGTGGCGGTTATCGAGATCGCGGACGGGCTGCAGCAACTCGAGACAGCGGCCCTGGTTCGGTCCGAAGTCCTGCGTTCGAAAGTGGCGGGAGTCACCTTCGCGGCCTACGACGCCATGGGCGCGAAATGCGGGGTCGATTTGCTGCACGCCCTCGGGCACCGGGTGCTGGGTGTCAGCGGTCGGCTTTCGCGCTCGCCGCTTGCCGTCCGCGAGACAGAGCAGTCGACCGGAATCCGGGTCTACACCCCTTGGGAACTGCAGGCGGGCGCGCTGGTTCCGACAATCATGGCCGGCATCGGCGGGCCGAAGAATGCCGGCATTCAGATCCGCCCGGTTCCGCCGCTCGGGTCGACCGGCGATCTTACCGCGTCGGAAGCCCATTTGGACCGCTCCCGCCAGAATTCCGTCGGGGCAGATCCGGGCAATTCCGCGGAGTCGAATCTCCGGCTGCAGAAGGAAATCCTTTCCCTCGCGGCACGCAGCGTGCTCGCCCACGAAGCCGATCGCTTTTCTCATGCGCATCCCGATGCGCGCCGCAACGGAAGCAGGCGCCGAATCTGGAGCAGCTGCCTGGGCCCGATCGAACTCTCCGTGCCGCGGTTCCGCGGTCTGTCGTTCCGCCCCGCCATCTTCACGCTTGGCCCAGAGCAGCCGGACGTCTTCTGGGACGCGGTCGGTGAGGCCACGCGGAACGGCAATCCGCGCCGGCTCGTACGGCTCATCGGCGGCCCTGACATGCCCGAAGCGGACCTGGCTGCACTGGGAGCCGCCATTGCGCTGAGATGTGCTGCGGCCGCTCCCGCCGTCCTGTCGTCGGGCCAACAGGCCGGCGTGGCCGCAATCCCGCAAGCGGAATACGCTTCGGTCGACGAGGCGCCGGACGTCGGCGCTGTGGGCGTGGACGAGTTGGACCGGCCGGACGACTGGGCCGGCTGGTGGTCCGGCGCCGCTGCCACAATGTCTGCGGGAAGGAGCCGCGCATCTTGAAGAGACGTCCCAGCGAGATCCGCCGCGCCTGGCGACGATCCCGCGGCGGACTGGTCGTCGTGGTGATCTTCACGGCTTTCGTCAACGTCCTGCAATTCGCCTATCCCCTGTACCTTCTGCAGGTTCTGGACCGCGTACCCGAGAGCCGCAGCGTAGGCACGCTGGTCATGCTAACGATTGCAGCGGTGCTGGCGGTCATCACGGCAGTCACGCTGGACGCGATCAGGGGCCGGATGCTGGCCAAATGGGCCGGCTGGATCGAAGCCCAGTTCGGACCACGGATCCTGAGTAGCCAGCTCGGTGCCCGGCTCGACCACGAGTCCGGCGCGGCGAACGCAATGGGCGACCTGACGACGCTGAGCGGATTTCTCGGACGGTCAGCCACGATCTGGCTGGACGTGGTCTGGGCCCCGGTGTTCCTGCTGGGCGTCTGGCTGGTACATCCGCTTCTCGGCGCGGCCGCCACCGCGGCGGCGGTCCTGCTCCTGTTCCTCGGTTGGCTTCAAGAGCTGACGACTCGCGACTCGCGGAAAGCCGCGCGTGACGCGGGCAACACGGCTGGAGGCCTTCTCGACGCGGCCGCAAGAAATACCGAGGCCGTGGGTGCGCATGCGATGACGGCGAGCCTGGCCGGACGATGGTGGCACAGTGCGTCACAGCGGCTTGACGAACGCGAGCGGACCGGGCGGCGCAGGGCAGCCTTCGCCTCGCTCATCCGCGGCCTCGGACTTTGCGCCAAGATCGGGATGCTGGCGACAGGCATCTGGCTCTACCTCAACGGGGTCCTGACCCTCGGCGCCGTGTTCGCGGCGCGCGTCATGATGGGGTTCGGACATCGCTTGCTGGAGCGCGCGGTTCGGAACTGGCGCAGCTACCGGGACGCCATGCTGGCCTATCGGCGCCTGTGCAGCGGGATGGCCGAAGAGGGAACCACGACATCCGTTGGTTCCAATATCGAGGCCGCCCCCCTTTCGCTCGACCGGCTCAGCTACCGCCATCCGGGGCAGCGACGGCACATCGTCCGCGACCTGTCGCTCGACCTGGACCCGGGACAAATGGCGCTGGTGGTCGGGCCGGCCGGAAGCGGCAAGACCACGTTGTCGCGGCTTCTGGTCGGAGTCCTGCCCGCGCGGCACGGTCAGGTCCGTCTTGGCGATGTCGAGATCGCCCGCCTTCCAGCGGAAATCCGGTCGCGGCTTGTCGGCTACCTGCCGCAGCATCCCCACCTGTTCCCATGCTCGGTGCGGGAAAACATCGCTCGTATGGGCGATGGCAGTTTCGATGAAGTGCTTGCAGCGGCCACTCTCGCGGGTATCCACGACGTGATCACGCGGCTGCCTCGCGGCTACGACACCGAGATCAGCGAGCAGGCGGTCGGACTTTCCGGCAGCGAACGCCGACGGATCGAGATCGCCCGCGCGATCTTCGGCCGGCCCCGTTTCCTGGTGATGGACGAGCCGACCGCGTTCCTCGACAGAGCGGCGCGGCTCGCCCTGGAAAAGGCGATCGCGGACCTGAGGACGACCGGAACGACCGTTGTTGTCACCACACAGGCAAGCCAGGCGAGCCGGTGGCGGCGGAAGGCCGACAAGGTGCTGACTCTGGGCGGTGCAACGGTTGTCATTTCCGGTGGTCTTGAAACGGGCGGGGCACGGGGCAAGCCGGCGCCCGGTCCTGGGCAGACCCGGCGTCTCAGGACCGTCAAATGACGGCAACCGCGATTCCCGACACCGTGGCGACGGCCGGAGCGCCCTTCGGGTGGCGGCCGGTGCTGGCCGGATTTGGCGTGATCGCCGTCTTCGTTGGCGGGATGGGTGCCTGGCTGACACTCGCACCGATAGAAAGCGCGGTAGTCGCGCCGGGCGTCGTCGGGGTCGACAGCAACGTCAAGACCGTGCAGCATCTCGAAGGCGGCATCGTTGAAGAGATCCTGGTTCACGAAAACGACCATGTCGCGACGGGCGATCTTCTGGTCCGCTTGCGCAATACCCTGCCCGCCTCGCAACTCAACGAAGTGCAGGGGCAGTATTTCGAGGCCAGGGCCACGGATGCCAGACTGGTCGCCGAGCGCGATGGCGACGAGGCTATCAGGTTCCCCGCCGAATTGACGAATAGAGCCGACGAACCGGCCATCCACGATGCAATGAGCGGCCAGCAAAGCATTTTCGACAGCCGGCGTGCTTTGATGAGCGAGCGCACGGCGATCCTGCACCGGACCGTTGCGGGACTGCAGGAGAAGATCGCCGGTCTCCAAGAGCAGTTCGACGCGGCGGAGCGGCAGAGAAAGCTGATTGCCGAACAACTCGAGGGCGCGACGGCCCTGCTTGACAGGGGCCTGATGGACCGCCCGCGTGTCCTGGAACTGCAACAGAAGGAAGCCGAACTCGACGGCCGGATCGGGAGCTTCCGGGCTGACATTGCCAGCGCGAAGCAAGGCGTCGAGGAGGCGAACCTGCGGTTCGCGGAATTGCGTGCCGACACCACGTCCGAGGTCGTCGAGCAGTTGCGCGATGTCCGGTCGCGCGCCTACGAACTTTCCCAACAACTGGCAGCTGCGCAGGACGTGCTGGCGCGAACCGAAATTCGATCGCCGATCAACGGCACGGTGGTCGGGCTCAAGGTGCACACGATCGGTGGCGTGATCTCGGCCGGCGAGCCCTTGATGGACATCGTGCCCAGCGACGACGAACTCGTGGTCCGCGCTTCGATCGACCCGCGCGACATCGACGAGGTTCATCAAGGTTTGCCGGCATCCGTCCGACTGATTTCGCTCAACCATCGTGTACAGACGGCCATCGAGGCGAAAGTGAGCACGGTTTCGGCCGACCGCCTTGTCGACCCGGCAACCGGCTATGGATACTATCTCGCGCGCGTCCAGCTTCTTCCCGACAGCCCTGAAATGGCGTCGGTGACCCTGCAACCGGGGATGGCCGCCGATGTCCTGATCCGGACCGGCACACGGACGCCGTGGGACTACCTGATCGCGCCGATCGCCCGAAATTTCACCCTTTCGTTGCGCGAGGAGTGACAGCATGGTCTTCCGCCTCTTCCGTAAATCTCTACGCCTGTCCTTGATGAATGGAGGTCGTCCGGAAATGGACGTGACAGCGTTGTCCTCGGATTCCCGGTCCGATCCGCCTTCCGCCACTCCTGCAGCTGCGTCCGGTGACCAACCGGCGGCCGTCCTCCTGCCGCGCCCGCGACGCACGGGTCCGCGCCTCGACCTGCTGTTCCTCGGCGACATCGATTTCGGTGAAACCTACCAGGCCGTGCGCGCAGACAAGGGGGAGGAGAATGTGCTCACATCCCGGGGATACGACGATGCCCTGGCCAACCTTCGCGGACTCGTTTCGGTGGCCGATTTCGCAATTGCCAATCTCGAGACCCCGGTCACCGGGCTTGCCATGCCCGAGAATTCCGCAGAGGCGCACTATCAGCACCGGGCCGACCCTGCGCTCGCTCCCCTGCATCTCGCGCGGAATCGGGTTTCGGCAGTTTCAATCGCAAACAATCATGTCCTCGATTGCGGGATTGCCGGATTGGAAGACACGCTGCGATCCCTCGACGCCGAAGGGATCCATCGGTTCGGCGCGGGACGAAACGCAGACGAGGCCGGTCGGCCCCTGATCCTGGAACTCGGCGGCGGCACGCGGCCGCTCCGCCTCGCCGTCTTCACGGGCTATGCAGCGCGGCCGGACAGTCCCGCGCTCGAACCGGGCGACGGAGTCAGGCCCAGTAGTCTCGACCCGGCCGATGTCGCCGCGCGTCTTGCGACGCTCAGGGCGAAGTATCCGGATCTCCTGGCCGTCGCATTTCCCCATTGGGGCCCGAACTACGGCTGGCGGAGTGTTCGGCAGCGGGAACTGGCGAAGGGCCTGCTGGACGCCGGCATCGACCTGATTCTGGGTCATGGTGCCCACTGCCTGCAGGAGATCCACCGGCGGTCCGGTCGCTGGGTGGTCTACGGATTGGGCAATTTCGTCTTCAACAGCCCCGGCCGGTACCGACGCATGAAATCGCCCCCGTTCAGCCTGGCGGCCAGGCTTGTTGCGCGGCCGCGTCCAGACGGCTGGCTGGTGACGCTACGGCTCTATCCAATCGTCAGCGACAACCGGATCACCGATTACCGGCCGCGTTTCACCACGGAGGACGAATTCGACCAGGTGCGCGAGATGCTGGTGGCGCGCAGTCGCGGCGCGCCCATCGGCGAGGGCCGGGACCGGCACGGCCGGTATCTGAAGCTGCGGGTTCAACGACCGCCGAAGGCGGATGCGGGCGCGGTCACTCCGGAGGCGGTCGGCACCGCGAGACCGAACGCAGCTCCGGCCTGATCGGACTGGAGCATGCCGCGCGCGGAATGGCCGATTCCCGGAGCTTCGACGATCTCCCAGCCAAAGGTCCAGCCGTTCCTGTCGGCAAGTTGACGGGCCGCAGCGAATGTGGCCCGCCCACGCTCAAGTCGGTTTGCGCCCTGGCGTCTGGCCGGCCCGTTATCGGTGAGGTTCTTGTCGCCGGTGTCGTCTGCCCCGAGGTAGATCGTGATTGGCAGTGCGAGGTAGGCGCGCAGCGCCGCGTCGGGATCGCGTTCGCTCAACCCGCCGAAGCCATAGGGGACGGGTTCCGTCGCAGAGGCCAGAACGTAGGTGGACGGATTTGCGATCACGATGCGGCTCGCCTCTGGCGGCGGCGAATAGGCTGCAACCCGCGACAGGAACTGGCCTCCGGCCGAGTGGCCGAAGAGGTAGTAGGGCGCATCAGGCCGCCCCACGGTCTGTCGCGCCCACGCGACCAGTTCGGCCACGAGTCGCGTTGTCCATTGGTCTGGCGTGCGGATTGATCCTCCGCGAACGATACCGCCACGATGGTATGCCCAGTTCGGAAACCGGTCCTTGTCGAACAGGGGCGCGATCACGACAAGGCATGCGCGATCGGCCAATGGACGGGCATAGTCGCGGTACCTCGCGGCGGTACGGCTGGTGCCATGAAAGACAAGGAGCAGGCCAGGGTCGTGACATTCGGGCCAATACGTGTAGACGGTCAGCGACGCATCGGGAAGATTTGCAATGGTCTCGGTGGCAGCGGGCAAACGGGCCCGGCCGCGTCCAGAAAACGGAACCAGAACCGCGGCGGCAGTCAGAAGGATGACCAGCACGCGCGTCGTGCGCCTGCCGTAAATGGCTCGGAGGAATATGGCCGCGGCGCTCACGGTGAACTGCCGACGATCGGTGTGTGGAGTCGCATGGCGTGAGGCTGGTGCAGTTCAAGGCCACTGGCAAGGCATCGCGGATCGACACCCATCATTGTTGCAGAACCCGGTGATCTGATGCGTTGTCCGCTTTCCCCGCTAAGTTCGGTCGACGCGTTCTGTCACGGCCTGGCCGAGCAGTTTGTCGTGGTTCATGACGGAGCAAGTGCACGCCTGGTTCGAGAGAGCCTGCGAAGGATGCGGGTGCGGATTTCGGCGGTCCGACGCTCGGGGTCACGTGATGCGATCCGCGCGCCGAAGGACGTCAGGGCTCGCAGTTTCGCCACGGCCGGATGTCGCCGGTGGCGGTGTTCGTCGCCAGATGCCCCTTGGGATACCGGCGTCTGCGACAGGTTTCGCATTTGCGCCGCTGTATCGACCCACTGAAAACCTGCTGATGCTGCAGAAGGAGATGTAGCAGTGAGCATCACGATGGAAGAGGGCATCAAGCGCTGGACAGCGAAGCGCAAGTCGGCGCTGGTCGTCGGGATCATCCAGGGCAAGACGACAGTCGCCGACGCCAGCCGGGCCTTCGGTCTTTCGCCGTCCGAGATCGAGGCCTGGGTGGAGGATGCGAAGAAGGGTATGGAGAACGCCCTCCGGGCCAATCCGCTCGATGTCCGGCAGCATTACGACAAGCAGCTCCGCGAACTGCAGGAGGCCTATGGCGAGGCCATGCTGGAGCTTCGTGCTCGAAAAGGGGATACACCCCAAGAACTATGCGTCCATCGCCAGCACTTCGAGGGCCTCGCACATGCCAGCCGTGCGATCGGCGACTGGCTCCAGTTCTACAACCACCGTCGGCCGCACTAGGCGCTCGGCATGAGGACACCCGCCGCCGCGTTCGAATTAGCGGCTTAACCTGAGCAGATTCCGCTGGGTCGGTACAGGTAGCTCCGGCGGAAAGGCCGCGCTCCGAATTGAAATGAATGCGGACCGAGGCGGGGGAGGATGCGAATTTCTGCCAGAGCGACGGCCGTCCGCCTACCGCGATTCCGTTCTGGCACCCCTATGAAAATCTGCGGGACCAAGCACCTCGGGCAGCGACGAGTCGCCGACGACCGCTGCAAGCGCGACAGGCTCCGCCGCGTAGTTGAACCAGAAGACCTCACCTGGCGTCTCAACTCGACGAAGGCCATCCGGCAACGGTGTTGTCCTGATACCGGCACCTTGGGCAATTTCTCCAAGGAGGCGACGCATGGCGACCCGATCAGGCCAGCCACAAAGGTAACTTAGCCGGCCCTGACGGCGCATCGCGGCCACTCCGTCAACGGTTCGCTCAACGATGAACGAGGAACCGTCCGTAATCTCCCGCCAGATGTAGAAATGCCCGCCCCCCTCCAAAGGCAACGAACAATCGGGGCGCAAGCTCTCGACATGAGCAACCCGCGTCTCAAGCGCAAGCAGATCGGGTGGCATAGACGCTGGAATGCCAAAGTGCTCGGTCTTCGATCCGGTGCGCGGACCAATAATTGCATGGCCATGGTAACCAGACAGAGCGGTGCGAAGCCCGGTTGTCCAGGCCAGCAAGCCGGGGACCACGACAAGAGAATATCGGGAAAGGTCCTCAACGTCGGGGGAAAGGATATCGATTGTCAGACCGTTCAGGCGCAGACCTCGATAGACTTCGAAGACAAGCCGAAAGTAGTTGAAATCAGCCCCCTGCGGCTGAATGCTCCAAGCCCAGGCAGACTGATAATCGAAAACAAGAGCGACGCTGGCCAGCGGAGGCCCTTCAATTTCCGGACCGCTGGCGAGTTCACGTGCAACCTGCGTCGCCTCTGCGAGCCCGGGGGCTTCTCGGCTGTCCGGTGTCAGCAAGCCTGCATGCATTTGCTCCTGGGCGAACGGCGCCTGGCGCCATCTGAAATAGATGACGATTTCGGCGCCGTGGGCCAGGGCCTCCCATGTCCAAAGCCGGACCATTCCAGTCAGCGGGGCCGGGTTGTAGGGCGCCCAATTGACAGGACCCGGCTGCTGCTCCATGACCCACCATCGACCACGGCCGACGGCACGGTAGAGGTCGTGATGGAATGCCTGGAAGTCCGGATCTCCTTGGCGCGCAAAGTCGGCCTTCCACGAATTCGCCGCGTCTGAGCGGTCCTCAAGGAACCCAAGGGGGTAGCTATCCCACGACGCAGCATCGAGTTCGGCACCCACGGCAAAGTGGTCGAAATCGGTAATTCGGCCCATGTAATTGTGCAGGATGGGAAGGTTCGAATACCTCCGGATGATTTCAGCCTGACGTCGACTGAAGGCGGCCACCTGCTCTGACGAGAACCGGTGAAAATCGAGCCAGTGAGACGGATTTGCTTCCGTCACCGTGCCGTTCGGAAAATCTATTTGATCGAATTCGCCATATTCCATTGACCAAAAGACGTTGCCCCAAGCCGCGTTGAGATCTCCGATATCCTTGTACTTGGTGGCCAGCCAAGCCCGAAAACCTATCAAGGCCGCGGAAGAATAGGAAAGAACCGTATCGTGGCAACCAAACTCATTGTCGACCTGCCAAGCACCCAGATAGGGACTATTGCTGTAGCGCCTTGCAAGGATTTCCGTAATGCGGGCACACTCTTCGCGATAACCCTTGTGGCTGAAATCATAATGGCGACGCGAGCCAAATTTCCGTAGTTGACCCGTCTTGCCCCTGGCCAACATATCAGGGTGACGGTCAAGCATCCAACGTGGCGGGGCTGCCGTGGGAGTGCCAAGGACGATCTTCAATCCGGCCGCGCCCAAAGTGGCGATGGCACGGTCGAGCCAATCAAGGCGCAAGTCGCCTGACACCGGCTCCAGCCGTGACCATGCGAATTCGCCAATCCGCACCCACGTAATGCCCGCTGCAACCATGCGGGCAGCATCCTCCTCCCACCACGATTCGGGCCAATGCTCGGGATAGTAGCAGACGCCGAGTGCGCGGCCGGTCATGTCGGCACTTTGCGGGCGATGAGGTCACAAGCGGCGCCCGTACCATCGTTGCGCTCGAAACTCCCGACGCGAACGCGTGACACACAACGACGGGCGCTTTCCACGGAACAGACGACGCCGGCAGTCGGACTTTTGTTTGCGCCAGGGATGCAGTCGCCTCCGAGACTCCGAGCCTTCTTGCCGAGCTTGGTGGACATCAAGGCAGCCAAGAACATGGTGGAGTTCCCCACGAGTGTCGTCATTGTCCACCTGTTGGGAGCGGCTCCAGTCAGCTGATGCAAGGCGAACTGGCGCCTGAAAAGACGTCAGTCAGCGACAGAACCCTGCGCGTCACCGAGCACGAACGCGGACACCGCCCCCCTCTCAACGTCGTTAATTCGGCAGGAACTCCTGATAGTTCGCGGGCGTGACAAGCTCATACGGGACATAGACCTCCCGAGGCACATCTTGGCCTGCAATCAGCGCGAGCATGGTCTCGACGATCGCCTTGCCTTGTCCCCGTGCGCTCTGCAGAACGGTCACGTCCATATCTCCGGCTGCCATCGCTGCCAGCGCATCTGGCGTTGCGTCAATTCCGGCGACAATAACCTTCTTCATATCGACACCCACCGCCTTCATCGCCAGGATGGCACCGATTGCCATCTCGTCGTTGTTGGCCACGACGACGTCCGGTTGAATGCCGGCCGTCAACCAGTTCGTCATCAGGTCCGACGCTTGGTTGCGCTGCCAGGTTGCGGTCTGCTCATCCACTACGTCAATCGATGGACAACCTTCTGAAGCGAAAGCTGCCTTTGCGGACTCGGTCCGCAGGGGCGTTGCGGGATTCGACAGGTCGCCCAGAAGTATGACCGCCGTCGCAGATTCAATTCCGGCATCCTTCAACTGACGGCAAATTTCCTCACCCTGCATCCGCCCGGACTCTGTTTCGTCCGAACCGACGAAAACTTGGTTGGGCGGCAATTGGTCAAGATTTACCGGCAAGTTGTTCGTATATACGACCGGTATCCCGGACTGCTCGGCAGCGGCTGTCATTGCTTCTGTCGAGCCACCATCGACGGGGGCTATGATGATCCCATCGACGCCTGAGGCGACAAAATTCTGCACTTGGTCCAATTGCCGCCCGACTTCAAGCTGCGAATCTTCAAACTGAAGCGAAGTGCCTTGATGCTGCTCAGCGGTCTCTGACATCGCCTGGCGAAGCAAGGTAAGGAAATTGTCATTGAAGTTCGAGATTGTGACACCGATCTCCTGCGCTGACGCCGGAGATTGGTGCAAACCACATACCAATGCGCCGGCTGCTGCCAGCACCCGAAAATGCTTTGACATTTTTGTCCCCCCTGGATCAGCGCCGCGATGTGCGGCAGCTCGGTGAGACATCTCACCGTCTCCCGATCTTGGCCGATGGCTGCCGGGCTGTCGAGACTTTGTCCCTCAGGCGCGCCGGTAAGGTTCAACTAGCGAACGGGAGCTGTCAGACAATTTCGAACTGGTCTGAGATCACCGGCATCAACCTCGCTCCAGGGCCCCTGAAGACCGCGCCGCTCGGCGGGAGTGGCGGCGCGGTTCCGCTTGAAGGCGGCTCTGGAGGAGAGGTTGCGCTCGAGATTGAAATGGGTGCAGACCGAGACGCAGGTGGATGCGATTTACTGCGAGCGTTGCACGCGCCAGAACCGCTGCATCGCCCGCTCGCGTCGTCAAAACGCGAGATGCGAGTTCTCCGCCCGGTTGATGTCCCAGCGTCCTGTCTCGCGCCGAGCGGCGCCGCCGGTCTCCTTCAGGGCACCGCCGCAGGAGCGGAGACAATCCGTGACGAAGCGCTCGGTGCAACCGTGGCGCTTCAGGGCTTTCCTGAGGAATTTCAGCACTGCCTTCCTGTCCCGCGTCTTCGTCTCGAAGCTCTCCAGGCCCTTGCCCTCGTGATCGACTGCTTGCCACAGGTAGCGGCGCTCGTCGTCGATCTTCACGAACATCTGGTCGAACTGTCAGCGCCAGCGGCTCGATCGCATGCCCTCGACTTTGCAAAGTGAGAGTCGGAGCCGGATGTACGTCATCACCGCCGACCGGATGATCTCCCGGCGGCTCGTGAAGTAGCAGATCGGGTGGCGCATGATCGCGCAGAAGCTCTATCCGCCCACCCTGCCCCGCTCAGGTCAGGTTGTTTAGATACCTCCCCCTGGTCTGTTGCCTGCACCGACCCTCGAGGGAGAAGTCCTGGAGAAGCCGAAGGCATCTGGAGCGAATCTCTTCGCGGATCGGACGTACGCCTGGAACTCTGTAGATGATATACTTCGGTTGACGCTGCAATTTTCAGGAGACCTTTCCGATGACCCGCGTGTTCGCGCCGCCCAAATCGGATGTGACGCCTGGTCGGGCGCATGAGCTTCAGAGCGCCTGCGCCTGCGGGAAGGCGGCCGGTCTTTCAGGAAGAGGGAAATGTCCTGAGTGCGCGACGCAGGAGCAACTCGGTATCAGGCCGAAGCTCACTGTCAATGTGCCAGGCGACCGGTACGAACAGGAGGCCGACCGCATCGCCGATCAGGTGGTCTCCAGATCAAGGGTCGTACGCCCTTCCGCCCTCGCCCCTTCGACCAGGCTTCGGCGCCAGGTCGAGGACAACAAGCACGACGACAATGAGATCCAGGCAAGAAGCGCAGGTGCTGCACGTCCGAGCGCTGTCGACGTCGCCGCGGCGGCCGTCTCGTCCGGGGGGCGTCCCCTCTCGCGATCCGAGCGGTCCTTCTTCGAGCCACGCATGGGTCACGATTTTTCCAAGGTGCGCGTCCATGACGATACCCGCGCCGGCGCTGCCGCCAACGGCATCGACGCCAGAGCCTACACGCTCGGGAACCACATCGCCTTCGCCCCCGGCGCCCGCAACCTTGCCTCGATCGGGGGTCGCCGTTTGATGGCGCACGAACTGGTCCACACGCTTCAGCGCACGGAGTCCTGCCTCGTGCAGCGCGCACCGCCGACCGACGACGCAGAGGCCAGCGAGAGCCAACTCTCGCCACACTTCATCCTGAAGAGGGTGCTGGCGGGCGGGTATCGGACGCCCAGTGAGCTATTGGCAGACATCGCGCCCCTTGGAGAACCGTCGAAGCGGGACCTCGTCGAGTTTTTCACCGTCGATGTCCCCGACGCGAAGGTGGGGAGCAGGAATGTCGGAGAGCTGATCTGGGAGACCATGTATGATCGGGGCGTCGATCGTGAGCCCATTGGCGAGGAGGCGCAGCAGCGCGCCGAAGGGGCCGGGCGCTGGAGCGACGAGGCGCCCGGAGCAGGTGGTCTCAGGCCGTCAGACAAGATGAAGCGCATTTACAAGCGCTGGGACAAGAAAGCCGCCTCAGGTCGCCTGAGTCGCCTGCAGTGCATGAACGCCGGCAATCAGGGGATGAGCGCATTGATCGAGCCCGACCTCATCGGTCCGGCCAAGATGGCCAACGCACGGTCCGCAGACGGGGCCTCGGTCAGTCGGCTGGCCCACCTCCTGCGACGCAGCGGTGCGGTGGGAGAGCGGTTGGTGTTCTCCTATGATCCCAAGACCAAGGGCTGGAGTCCCGACTTCGAGGACACCCTGCGCGCAGAGACCTCGAAGGATCCCGAACCGGGAGTCTATTTCTTCCTTGTGTCGCTCCATGCCCATCACATGGTGATGATCATGGTGGACCGCAGTGTCGTCGACGTACCCAGGTTCTATTTTCTGGACCAGTTCGGAGGATTCCTCACGTTCAACAAGGACGGCACTGTAAAGGGTGCAAAGCAGTTGAGCGCCGACAACGGGATCACCAATGAGGCCATGACGTTCGGGGGCTTTCACAACCCGACGATCATGTGGCCGGTAATGCCTCGCCTTCCCGAACCGGAGCCCGGCCCTTGACTCAACCAGAGCATTCTCCGTGTTGAAGCGCGTCTGGAACGTCAAGGGCCGCGATATCTCCGCTGACGCGCACGAGACTACCGCTCTCACTCAGATCAACAGAACACCCGAGAGAGGTGTCAAACTATCAAGAGCCAGTCTCAGATGGACGGCATCGACCTGGTTCCGGGCCACCAGACGACCATGCCGTTCGGTGAGATGGGCGGAGCGGTTCTGCTTGAAGGTAACTCGGGAGGAGAATCTGCGCGCCAAATTGAGATGGTTGCGGCCCGAGGCGTGGACGGCGGCGAATTTCTGCGAACGTCGCAAGCGCCGGAACCGCCCTGTTTCGTGGCTGATCTCGATGCCGCGCTCCTACAGCCGGTCGTCGATATAGTGAAGCGATCCCGGGAACCGAATGTTCTCAACCACCGCCAGGCGGATAATCTCGTGGATGGTCTTGGACCAGCGGAGCGGGCTGCGCCTTGCTGACCTGCCCCCGGGAAAGTGGTGCTCCCTGAAGTAGGCTTTCGAGCCAGATGGAGGATGAAGGGATGCGACAGAAGAAGCACAAGCCGGAGGAGATCGTCGCGACGCTTCGCGAGGTTGACGTGTCGGTGTCGCAGGGCCGGTCCGTGGCGGAGGCCGTGCGCCCGATCGGCGTGACGCAGGTCGCGTATTGCCGCTGGCGCAAGGAATGAGCCGTTGGAACGCCATTGGCCCGGGAGACAATGGCAGATGCGGCTTGAAGACCGACCAGGTGAAGCGTCTGAAGGAACTCGAAAAGGATCGAGCCAGGGAGGCGCCATTGGTTCGAGCCCAATGGCGAGGGAGCGGCTGAGGAAGGCGGTGTCGGACCTCTCGCTTGAGGTTATGCGGCGGCGTTCTGGTGCTGGAATCTGAGTTTCCGGATGGTCTGTTTCTTCATCTCCTCCCTCATCGGCAGGATCTGCGCGCCGCGGACGTAATCCATCCCCTTGGCATCAAGGTAGGCGGCAGGATCGGCCGCGACGCAGGATGAGCCATTATCGGTGAGCAGCCGCGGCTTCTGGATGAGCGTCGCCCATCGCAGCCGGAAGCGTAAAGCGCCAGATCGATCGTCTCGGTCACATCACTGGCCTTCATCGTCGTGCAGAGGTTCCAGGCGATGATGTGCCGGCCGTGATCGTCGAGGATTGTGCCGAGATAGAACCAGCCGTCGCGCCCAAGGCACACCTCCGGCGTGACCGATCACCTTGAGATAGGTGAAGTCGGTCTGCAAGAGCTCGTTAGGACGGCTCGTTCGGGCCATGCCCTCGAACCGGTGGCGGGCAGGCCCTTCACCTCCGGCGTCGTCACCCGGCGTGCTGTGTCGCCCGCGAGCCGCTGTTGGCCCGCCTCGCGGAACCCATTCGACCAGCTGTAATACGACCTCTCGACGATTCCCTCGCACCGACAGAGCGCGGCAATGCACTCCGGACCGCGCAGGCTGGCCAGTACAATGCGGATCTTCTCCTCGGCCGCGGAGGGCTTGGGGGTCTTCCGCTTGATCCCCCAGAACAGCTTGTCAGCGGCATCCTTCGACGTTCAGGGTGTCTTGTTCATCTTCGCTCCTCGATCGCCTTGATGAACCACAACCCTCTGTTGCTCAAACCCCTGAAGCTATCCGCAGGGCGTTGACGTCAAGCATTCGGACCTTGGCGTGCGCCCCGTGCCAGCAAGATCCGCACGGTCGACAAGTGCAAGCCACGGCACCGGCGGGTCCGAATGGCGGCGAGGAGAGGCAAATCACGGCTTGCGCAGTCGGGGTGTGAGCGTTCCCCCGGCAATTCTACAACTGAAGCCGGAGTCGCCAGTTCAGTATGGCGCCGGTTCGCCGGTGGAGAATTGGGCGGCCGGCGGCGCGCCGTCACCTCAAGATTGAAGGACGGAGCGGCTAACGCAGGGGGTAGTCGACCGGCCCGAACGGACTTTCTTCAACAACGGTCCAGCCACGGTTCGTGAGCTCCTCGCGTGCGCGGTCGGTGGTACGCCCGGCGAGATGCATGCTTCGGATCTGCCTCGGCTTGTCGGCGAAGCGGGATGCAAACCGGTCGAGAACAGGGGTCCAGCTCACGAGATCCGCCGGCGCCATGACGACGACATCGCCGCTCCTTGACTTGCCGACAAGTGTGCCCTCGACGGCCAGTTCGGACAGGGGAGCCCGCATCACATGATAGTTTTTCAGCATTTCCAGGGTCTGGACGACGAACGTCGCCTGGCCCTCCGAGCCAGCGCTCAGCGCGAGCGAAATGGCCGCCGCCCGGCCGTCGACGCCGTCGAGCGCTTGCAGCGAAGCCGCCAGCGCAGCCTGCATGCTCAGCGTGTACCAATGGTGGCGCAGGAACCGGTCGGTCTCGTCCTCGCCCACCCCGGCGGACCGCAGGGTCCTCTCGACTCGCACCCGAAGATCACCGGGGGCCGTGTCCCACACCCAGTCTGTCAGCTGGGAAGAGGCGGACACGAGCATGCCACCGGGGATCATGCTGGTGACCACGTTCACGCCGAGCCCGCCGGCGAACGCGGCCCAGGTTACCTCGTCCAGTCTGTCCGAGAGGCGGGCATTCGTGGTGTAGGGGTCGACCCCCAGGTCCTTCGCGAGGCGACGTCTGTGCTCATCGAAGCCGAGCGCATTCACAGCAACTTCACCGCCGGCGCGGGCGATGGCCCCGGCAAGATCGGCCTTGCTGCCGTCGACGGGCTGACCCGGCCCCCCCGGAAGCTCTGACGCGCTGTCCGGTTCCACGCCGGGAAGCTCACCGCGCCTTGCATCATCGAGCTTCTGCAGGCCCGTCTTGAGCGACCGTCCGGTCCTGTCGAGGAATCGACCCACGCCCTCGGGAACGCCCTTGAGCGTCTCCTTGGGATGCTCGGCCAGCTTGCGGAGACTACCGGCGGTGTCCCGGGCCGCACCCTCCGCCGCCGCGATGAATTGCTCGTCGGACTCCAGTTCATCCAGTGCGGCAATCGCCCGGATTTCGCGAATGCGGACCGCGAGCATGCCGGGACCCGATGCCACGAATTCGCCATAGGGCGAGACGATCGTGAAGGTTGCCATGAACCCGTCCGTCGGCACGGTGTCCATGACGGCGTAGTGGTCCCCGACCAGCGTGACGCCGCCGGCGATCTCGCGGGCATCCAGAACCGGCGGGGTCTCGTAGTCGGACACCTGGCCAATGGCCTGAGACGCAGCGAGGGCGACCGCGACGACCGACGGAAGACCGGCTTTCGGAAGACTCGCGCGCATCGACACGTCTCCTTCATGGTACCCTGGTTGCGCCGAAGCGGGCGTCAAGCTGGCGCAAATTGGAGCCGAACAGTGGGCTCACTGCAACGTCCGGCACTACTCCGACATTCCTGCAACGATGATCGGGCTTCGGCGACTGCGATCATGCTCGCCCCCTTCCCTTACTGGCACGGCTCAATATAGCGGGAAAAGCTCAACGTCCGCTTCCAGAGATGCACTCCCGACGCGCGGTCGCATTTTCCGCGTCCGCCCCTTCATCTTCCCCCGAGACCCGATATCCGCTGGTTCAGGCGCTTGAACCGCGACGCCAGGAAAAACATCACGGCCGATATCACGAATGCCAGAACCGCGAGCATCCAGCCGAGCGCGACGAGACCGGTCGCCGGCCAGGCGACCAGGACCAAGCCTCCGAAAAGCGCCAGAAGCCCGACATTCCGAGTGATCTCCTTCTCGGGGTCGCCCGGTGGCATGTTCCACCATGTCCACAAATATCCCGCGGCGGTTGCGAGCGCCCAAAACCCGAAGAGTACGAATGCAAGACGGGCCGAAAAGGCTGGCAGAACCAGAAGCACCAGGCCAGCAATCCCCGAGACCAGACTTGGCGCCGCGTCCTGTACCTGGCCATCGCGCTGCCGGACACCGACATACGTCAATGCCGCGTCCAACACGAGGAACAGCCCGAACAGGCGGAGAAGCAGAGAGATGCTGCCGGTCGGCCAAAAGAGCGCGCCAAAGCCGAGCAGAAGAGCGATGGCGCCTCGGACCGCAAGCGTCCACCAAAGATCGCTCATCTTGTCACTGAGCAAGGCCCCCGCTCTTCGCGCCAATTCGCGTCGATGGTCGTCCGTTTCATATTCATGGTCGTTCATAACGATCTCCCCGTGGCCTTCTCCTATGGGGTGTTCCAGTTTCAGTCTTGG
>JAGQRV010000057.1 GCA_020425125.1 Paracoccaceae bacterium
CGCCATCGTCGAGGTGGCAGATCACGTGGTCCTTGTTCAGAACCTCGACCCCTGCGGTTTCGGAGATGTCGCCAGCGGTGACAACGCCCGGCCCCTTGGCCGAAATCGACACCCGCTTGGGGCCTTCGTTGTCCATACGCAGGGCGACGCCCTTCAGGTTCAGCACGACATCGGTGACGTCTTCGCGCACACCGGCGACCGACGAAAACTCGTGCAGAACATTGTCAATCTGAACGCTGGTGATGGCCGCGCCTTGCAGCGACGACATCAACACACGGCGCAGCGCGTTCCCCATGGTCAGACCAAAGCCACGTTCCAGCGGTTCGGCAACGACGGTTGCCATACGCGCCGGGTCGTTGCCCGGTTTGACATCAAGTTGGGTCGGCTTGATGAGTTCCTGCCAGTTCTTTTGGATCATGCCTGTCGCCTCCATGCTCGTTCCCGGTCCATGTCCGAAACCGGAAACTCCCGAGGGTAAACGCAAGGCAGGGCCGCGCCCCGAAGGCACGGCCCCGCCCCAATTTGAAACGGTCAGACGCGGCGGCGCTTCGGCGGACGGCAGCCGTTATGCGCAATCGGCGTCACATCGCGGATCGAGGTGATGTTGAAGCCGACGGCCGCGAGGGCGCGCAACGCGCTTTCGCGGCCCGAACCGGGGCCCTGCACCTCGACCTCGAGCGTCTTCACGCCGTGTTCCTGCGCCTTGCGGCCGGCATCCTCGGCGGCCAGCTGGGCGGCGTAGGGGGTCGATTTCCGCGAGCCCTTGAAGCCCATCGTGCCGGCCGACGACCAGGCAATCGCGTTGCCCTGGACGTCCGAGATCAGCACCTTGGTATTGTTGAAGCTTGAATTCACATGCGCCACGCCGGCGGCGATGTTCTTGCGTTCCTTGCGCTTCGGCGCATTGCGGGTCGGTTGACGTGCCATCTGTCCTGCCCTTCCTTACTTCTTCTTGCCGGCGATCGGCTTGGCCGGGCCCTTGCGGGTGCGGGCATTGGTATGGGTGCGCTGACCGCGCACGGGCAGGTTGCGGCGGTGGCGCAGGCCGCGGTAGCAGCCGAGATCCATCAGCCGCTTGATGTTCATCTGCACTTCGCGGCGCAGGTCGCCTTCGACCGTCAGGTTGGCGTCGATATGTTCGCGGATCGCCAGCACCTCGGCGTCGCTCAGCTCGTTGAGGCGGCGCGACTGTTCGATCCCGACCGAGTCGCAGATCGAGGCCGCGGCGGCCTGGCCGATTCCGTGGATGTAGGTCAGGGCGATGGGCACCCGCTTGTTCGTGGGCAGGTTAACGCCGGCAATACGTGCCAAGAATTCTATCCTTTCGTTGCGGTTCCGTAGTTCCAGAACCTTTTTTCACAACTTTGGCCGGTCGCGCCGGCCGCCGTCAGTCATCCCGAACGGCAAAAGGGCGGATGGGCCGCCCGAAGCAGGTGAGTCTCCGTTGGGATGGGACCCGATATGGGCAATTCCGGACCCCGTCAACCCCCATTCCGCGCAACCATGGGGTGAAATATCAGCTGGCTGCGGAATCCAGCACGGCGTCGATTCCGCGGGCCACCGTGGCGATGTCCTCCATCCCGTCGAGCGGGCTCAGGAGCCCCTTGGCATGGTAGTAGCCGATCAGCGGCGAGGTCTTCTTGTAGTATTCCAGCAGCCGCGTGCGGAGCGAGTCGGCATTGTCGTCGGGGCGCCGGTACAGGTCGTCCGAGCCGCAGACATCGCATTTGCCGGGGATCAGCGGCGGGCGGGTGGTGTCGTGGTACATCTCGCCGCAATCGCGGCAGGTGAAGCGTCCCGCGATCCGGTCGACCAGCGCCTCGTCGTCGACGCGCATCTCGACCACCGCGTCGAGCGTCTGCCCGAGACGGCCGAGCAGCGCGTCGAGCGCGTCGGCCTGGGCCAGGGTGCGCGGGAAGCCGTCGAAGATGAAGCCACCGCCGCCCGCGGCGGTCAGCTTCTCTTCGATCAGGTCGATCACGATCTCGTCGGTGACCAGCCCGCCCGCATCCATGATCGCCGCGACCTGCGCGCCGAGCGGGGTCTCGCTGCGCCGCGCGTCGCGCAGCATGTCGCCGGTCGACAGCTGGATCATGCCGCGGGATTCCACCAGCCGCTTCGCCTGGGTGCCCTTGCCCGCGCCCGGCGGTCCCAGAAGGATCAGGTTCATCGCCGCGTCGGCGCCTTGCGCGCGGTGGACTTGCCGGACTTGCCGCCGGTCCCGGACCCGCCGCGCCGCCGCCCGCGCAGCTGGCTGCGTTCGATCAGGCCCTCGTACTGGTGCGCGAGCAGGTGGCTCTGGATCTGCTGGATCGTGTCCATCGTCACCGAGACCACGATCAGCACCGAGGTGCCGCCGAAATAGAACGGCACGGCGAATTGCGAGCGCAGGAATTCGGGCAGCAGGCAGACCAGCGCCAGATAGGCCGCGCCGAGGACGAGCACGCGGTTGACCACGTATTCGAGGTATTCCGCGGTGCGCTTGCCGGGCCGGATGCCGGGGATGAAGCCGTTCTGGTTCTTCAGGTTGTCGGCCACGTCGTCGGTCTTGAAGGCGACGTTGTGGGTGTAGAAGTAGGTGAAGAACACGATCATCGCGGCGAAGAACAGCAGGTAAAGCGGCTGTCCGGGGCCGAAATAGGCCAGGATCGTCGACATGATCGGGCCGGTCTGGGCGCCCGAGAAGGTCGAGATCGTGGTCGGCAGCAGGAGCAGCGACGACGCGAAGATCGCCGGGATCACGCCGGCCGGGTTGACCTTGATCGGCAGGTGCGAGGAGCCGCCGTCATAGACCTTCATCCCGACCTGCCGGCGCGGGTACTGGATGTGGATCTTCCTGAGCGAACGCTCCATGAACACCACGAAGCCGATCGTCACCACCACCATCGCGAGGACGGCAATGATCACCGCGGGGCTGATCGCGCCGGTCCGGCCGCTGGCGAAGAACCGGGCCAGGGCGGCGGGCGACTGGGCGATGATGCCGACGAAGATGATCAGCGAGGTGCCGTTGCCGATGCCGCGGGCGGTGATCTGTTCGCCGAGCCACATCAGGAACATGGTGCCGCCGACCAGGGTGATCAGGCAGGAGATGCGGAAGAACCAGCCCGGATCGTGCACAAGGCCGCCGGCTTCGAGGCTGACCGCGAGGCCGTAGGCCTGGAAGGCGGCGAGGCCGACAGTGCCGTAGCGGGTGTACTGGTTGAGCTTCTTGCGCCCCTGTTCGCCTTCCTTCTTCAGCTGCTCGAGCGGCGGCCAGATCGCCGCCAGGAGCTGCACGATGATCGAGGCCGAGATGTAGGGCATGATCCCGAGCGCGAAGATCCCCATGCGGCTGATCGCGCCGCCGGTGAACATGTTGAGCATGCCGCCGATGCCGGCCGAGGCGCGCTCCATGAAGGTGCGCAGCTCGTTGCCGTCGATGCCGGGCACGGGGATGTAGGTCCCGAGGCGGTAGACGATCAGAAGCCCCAGGGTGAAGAGGATCCGCTGCCTCAGGTCGGTCGCCTTGCCGAAGGCGCCCCAGCTGAGGTTCGCGGCCATTTGCTCGGCTGCTGATGCCATGCCTATGTCTCTTTCGTGGCGGCGCCGCCGAACCGGCTTCCGGTCGGCGGCGCTGGAAAACCTGTAGTCGGACTTAAGCGGCAGTTCTGCCGCCGGCAACCGGTTACTGCGCCGCGGGGGATGCCGTGACCGTGAGCGAGCCGCCGGCCTTCTCGACCGCCTCGATCGCCGCCTTCGACGCGCCGGTGACGGTGAGCGTCACGGCCGCCGTCAGCTCGCCCTTGGCGAGGACGCGCACGCCGTCGAGCTTGCGGCGCACCAGGCCCGAGCTGACCAGCTCGGCCTCGCCGATCTCGGCGCCCAGCTTGCCGGCGTCGATGAATTTCTGGATCAGGCCCAGATTGACCACCGCGAAGGACTTCCGGTTCGGCTTGTTGAAGCCGCGCTTCGGCAGCCGCTGGTAGAGCGGCATCTGCCCGCCCTCGAACGCGTTGATGGCGACGCCCGAGCGTGCCTTCTGGCCTTTGATGCCGCGTCCGGCGGTCTTGCCCTTGCCGGAGCCGGGCCCGCGGGCGACCCGCATGCGTTTCTTGGCGGCGCCGGGATTGTCCCGGAGTTCGTTCAGTTTCATGTCGCTTCTCCTGAGGCCGGACGCGCCAAACCAGCGACGGTGTCAGGCGGCCACGGCATGCTGTGATCGGACCCGTCCTGGCGGGCCACCGCGGGCGGATAGCGCCAAACGGCCGCGCGCGCAAGGGCGGGGTCGGGAAAATGCGCGCAGGCGGACGGGGGACGGGGCACGGGACTTGCCGGGAACGCGGGCCCGGCTTGCGGCGCCGGGCCCATCCGCCGGAACATGCGCGGGATCGGCGACGGAATCGGGCCTCCCGGACGTTTGACTGGACAAGCACGGTCCGGACGGCCGATCCGTGACCCATCAACGTTCGAGGAATCTGCCGATGACGTCCCATCCCTCCCGCCGCACGGTGCTGAAAGCGATCGCGGTCACCGCCACCGGGGCGATGCTGCCGCGCAATCTCATGGCCGGCTCGCAGCCGCTTCTGGAAGGCAGCGACGTCTGCCTGGTGCTGCCCGAGGTCACCGAGGGGCCCTATTACCTCGACAGCCGCCTGGTGCGCCGCGACATCCGCGAGGGCCGCGCCGGGGTCCCGGTGGTGCTGCGCCTGCAGGTCGTGGACAGTGCCTGTGCGCCGCTGCCGGGCGCGCGCGTCGATGTCTGGCATTGCGACGCGCAGGGGATCTATTCGGGCTTCGGGGGCGACACCGCCGACCGGACGAGCAGCAAGGGCGAGACCTTCCTGCGCGGCACCCAGATCGCCGACACCCAGGGCGTGGCCGAGTTCCTGACCGTCTATCCCGGCTGGTATCGCGGCCGCACCACCCATATCCACTACAAGATCTTCCTCGACGAGACCAACGTCCTGACCGGGCAGATCTTCCTGCCCGACGCGCTCTCCGAGTACCTCTACGCGGCGGTTCCGGCCTATCACCGCGACGGCACACGCGACACCATGAACGGCACCGACGGGATCGCCGCCGAGGCGTCGCGCGCGGCCTTCGCCAACGTCAAGGAGGACGCCGAGGCCTATCTCGTGACCCTGATCGTCGGCGTCGATCCCGAGGCCGAGTTCACCGGAACGCGGCAGCCCGGCCCGCCGCCGGCGGGCGAACCCCGCCCCCGCACCGCGGTTGGCGCGTCGCCGTACATTCCCGGCGACGACGGCTGAGACCGAAGGCGGAGGGGCGCCGCCACACAGCGAGCATCCCCGCCCCGGAAGGGCGGGCGTTGGGCGGCGTCCTGCGGCGGGCGGCCTACTGACCGTTGTTCCACATGTCCTGGCTCATCCGCCAGACGCCGTCGGCTTGCTTCTTCCAGATCACCAGCGACTTGCCGCCGACGCGGGTTTCCCCGCCGTTCTCGCCGGGCACCAGCACCGACCAGGTGCCGGTCTCGATCATCGTGTCGCCCTGCATCTCGACGGCGATCAGGTTGAGGTCAAGCCCGTGGACGCCGGCATCCATCGCGCCCTGCCAGTATTTCCCGATCGCCTCGCGCCCCTCGACCATCGGCTCGCCGGGCGGCAGCAGGCGGGCATCCTCGGTAAAGACCGCCGCGGCCGCAGCGGCACCGTCTCCCCCGTTGAAGGCGGTTTCCCAGGACCGCTGTGCCTCGGCGATCGGTCCCTGATCGGCCAGCGCGGCGCCCGCGCCCAGAAGCGCGGCTGTCGCCGCCACTGCGAGATGTTTCCGCATGTCGTCTCCCTCCCCCGCCGGGCCGGTCCCGGCCTCTGCGATCGGACCGGGTTCGTTCCGGTCCGTGCCCGGCCGCGCCGGTAGGCGTGCCGTGAGGCCCAGTCTACACCGCTTCGCCGTCGGGACAGATAGCCCGATGGTCGGACGCGGAATGTCCGTCCGGTGCCGCGCCCCGGCCACCGCGAGAGCCGTCTGCAAGACCCGGTCCGGGACGCCTTCTGGCGCGATGCGGCGGGCGATCCCGAAAGCGGTGGAGCTGGCGTCGGTCGCGGGGCGTGTCGTCCCGGTCCGGGACGCCGCCGGTCATGGTCTTGCGCCGGTGGAGCGCTGCGACCGGGGAGAGGAGATCGGGCGGGACGTGGCGATCGCCAGGCGCAGGATGTCGAGCCGGGTGCGACACATCAGCTTGGCCCGGGCGGCGTCGATCTGGGACTGCGCGGAGGCCACGGTCGTGCCGCGCAGGCGCGAGATTTCCTCGTCCTGCATGCCCCGGACCAGCATGGAGCAGAGTTCGAGTTCGGCCGTGGTCAGCAGGTCGAAGGCGGCGAGGCCTTCGGCCGAGATCCGGTTGCCGTCCTCGGGATCGAGGACCATGAGCAGCGACAGCGCGGTCCCGCGGCGCACGTCGGATTCGTTCACCGGCGCGGTCCGGACCACCAGCGGCAGGCTGCCGGAGCGGCGCGACAGCGTCGTGATCAACCGGTCGGGGCGCGCGTCGGGCCGGAGGGCCGCACAGATGCAGGCGGTGAGACGCGCGTGATCGGCCGGCCGGGTCGCCCCGGCAATGCCATTCGCGTCAGTCAGGCCGTCGCGTTCGGCGGCGATCTCGTGAAAGCGGCGGTTGGCGGTCAGGATGTGCCCCGACCCGTCGCAGAACGCCACCGCGAAATCGAGCCGGTCGAACAGATGCAGAAGCGTCTGGTAGCCCTGCGTCAGCGCCGCGAAGATCCGGGAGGTCTCCATCGCCCGGGTGAGGATCGAATGCAGGAG
This sequence comes from Paracoccaceae bacterium, assembly GCA_020425125.1. Classification (GTDB taxonomy): domain Bacteria; phylum Pseudomonadota; class Alphaproteobacteria; order Rhodobacterales; family Rhodobacteraceae; genus Meridianimarinicoccus. Next base: position 6,766 of record JAGQRV010000057.1, read on the forward strand.
ACCGGTAAGCTTGCGGGCGCCGGCATCTGTCTCGCTGCTGCTCTCCCGGTTATGAACGACAGCCACGTCCATCCAGGGACCGCAGTCGTTCAGCCGCATTGCCGAGCGCGACCTCGCCCCGGTCGCGGCCAGCACGCGGTCGCGAAAATCGAGCGGCGGGAAAGCCTGGTGCGGCGCGACGCCAAAGAGGACATGTTCGTTGACGAATTGGCCGGCGGGCAACCGCGCGAGCAGTTCGAAGGCCGGAACGTCCTCCGGGCTGACGCCTTGCGAGAATTCCTCGCAGAGGTCTCCGAGTTCGGCACGCGTGGCGCGGGAGCCGTGGAAGTGCGGCGCGGCGTGCCTGACCGTGTCGTATTCGAATGCCATGAAGGCGATCGTACCCGCCGCCCGATTGACGCGCTCGCACAGCTCGTCCCATTGCTCGGGGCGTGTCGTCACGTCGATGGCCGTGCTGACGATCTCGACGAGGTCGGTGTCGATGTCCGATGCTGCCGCCGTGATCATGCCTTCGGTCCAGACTGTGTCATCCGGGGACTCCCGTGACTGGGGTGCGGTCGCAAGGACTGCGTCGAAATCGTGGTGGAACTCTGCCGGCGGCCTTCTGCCGCCCCGACCAGATACCGTTTCGTTCACTCCATGCTTACCAAATCGGAAGCGGACGGTGCAACGGTTGCAATTGTGGCGCGAAGCCCGGTGCGGCGGCAGGCCCCCCCCGACACAACGAAAAACGCCCCGGAAACCGGGGCGTTTCGACGTGTCCGGGCGAAGGCGCTCAGTCGCGCTCTTCGACGATCTCCACCAGATGCGGGATCGAGTTCACCATGCCGCGCACCGAGGGCGTGTCCTCGAGCTCGCGGGTGCGGTGCATCTTGTTCAGGCCGAGCCCGATCAGGGTGCGGCGCTGGATCTCGGGGCGGCGGATCGGGCTGCCGATCTGCTTGACGACGATGGTCTTGGCCATATCTCAGCTCTCCTTACGCGCCGGCTTCCTCGGCGACCTGGCTCTGCTGGGCAGGCGCCTCGTCGCGCTTCGGCAGGATGTCCGAGACCTTCTTGCCGCGCCGCTGGGCGACCATGCGGGGGCTCGACTCGTTCTTCAGCCCGTCAAGCGTGGCGCGGATCATGTTGTAGGGGTTCTGCGAGCCCATCGACTTCGCGACCACGTCCTGCACGCCCAGCATCTCGAACACGGCGCGCATCGGGCCGCCGGCGATGATCCCGGTGCCGGTCGGTGCGGTGCGCATCACCACCTTGCCGGCGCCCCAGCGGCCGCGGACGTCATGGTGCAGGGTGCGGCCTTCGCGCAGCGGCACCCGGATCAGGTTGCGCTTGGCCTGTTCGGTCGCCTTGCGGATCGCCTCGGGGACCTCCTTGGCCTTGCCCTTGCCGAAGCCGACGCGGCCCTTCTGGTCGCCGACGACCACGAGCGCCGCGAAGCCGAAGCGCTTGCCGCCCTTCACCGTCTTCGAGACGCGGTTGATCGCGACCAGACGGTCGGCGAATTCGGGGTTCTCGTCGCGGTCGCGGCCGCGGCCTCTTTCGTGCGATTCACGTGCCAAGACGGCATCCTTCTGTCGTGGCGCCTGTGCGCCGGTCATCTCCGATCGCGGTGGGCATGGTGCGCAGGGCGCGCCCCCGGATCATCGAGGCGGCGCATCCCGCGCCACCTGCACCCGGCCCGCCCCATGGACGGGCGCGACGGGACGGCGCCGGGCGCCGCCCCGGATCGTCAGAACTTCAGGCCGCCTTCGCGGGCCGCGTCGGCAAGCGCCTTCACCTTGCCGTGATAGAGATAGCCGCCGCGGTCGAAATAGCAGACCTCGACGCCCTTGGCCTTGGCGCGCTCGGCGATGAGCGTGCCGATCTTCGCCGCCGCCTCGACATTGTTCTTGCCGATCAGGCCCAGGTCCTTTTCGAGCGACGACGCGGCGGCGATGGTCACGCCGTTCAGGTCGTCGATCAGCTGGACGCTGATGTTCTTGTTCGAGCGGTGCACCGACAGGCGCGGCCGTCCGTTGGCGGTCTTGCGAAGCTGGTTCCGGACGCGCAGGCGGCGCTTCAGGAACAGTTGCAATTTGCTGCTTGCCATCTGCCGGGTCCTACTTCTTCTTGCCTTCCTTGCGGAAGATGAACTCGCCCTTGTAACGGATTCCCTTGCCCTTGTAGGGCTCGGGCGAGCGCCATTCGCGGATATTCGCCGCGACCTGGCCGACGAGCTGCTGGTCGGCGCCTTCGACGACGATCTCGGTCTGCTTCGGGCAGGTGATCGTGACGCCGTCCGGCACTTCGAAATCGACGTCGTGGCTGTAGCCGAGCGCCAGCTTCAGGACCTTGCCCTGCATCTGTGCGCGGTAGCCGACGCCCTGGATTTCAAGCTCCTTCCGGAAGCCGCCGGTCACGCCCTGCACCAGGTTCGCCACCATGGTGCGGCTCATGCCCCATTGCTGGCGCGCGAGCTTCGAGCTGCCGCGGGGGGCGACGGTGATCGCGTCGTCCTCGAGCTTCAGGTCGACGGAATCGGTGGCGGTGAAGCTCCGGGTGCCCTTGGGCCCCTTCACCTCGACCGTCTGGCCCGAGACCGTCGCGCTGACGCCCTGGGGCAGCGGAACGGGTTTCTTGCCGATACGAGACATTGGGCCCTCCTCAGAACACGGTGCAGAGCACTTCGCCGCCGACATTGGCGGCGCGGGCTGCGGCATCCGACATCACGCCCTTCGGCGTGGAGACGATGGAGACGCCGAGGCCCTGGCGGACCTGCGGAATGTCGTTCTTGCCGGCATAGACCCGGCGGCCCGGAGTCGAGACCCGCTTGAGTTCGCGGATCACCGGCGTGCCGTCGTAGTATTTCAGGCTGATCTCCAGCACCGGATGGCCGTCGGGATCGACCGAGGTCTCGTAGCCGCGGATATAGCCTTCCGCCGCCAGCACATCGAGCACCCAGGCACGCAGCTTGGAGCCCGGCGTGCGGACGGTGGACTTGCCGCGCATCTGCGCATTGCGGATGCGGGTCAGCATATCGCCGAGAGGATCGTTCATCGCATCGCCCTCCTTACCAGCTCGATTTCACCAGGCCGGGGATCTGGCCGTCGGAGCCAAGTTCCCGCAGCATGATCCGGCTGACCTTCAGCTTGCGGTAATACGCATGCGGACGGCCGGTCAGCTGGCAGCGGTTGTGCAGGCGGGTCGCCGAGCTGTTGCGCGGCAGCTTCGCCAGTTTCAGGCGGGCCCGGAAGCGCTCTTCCATGGGCAGGTTCTCGTCGGCCGCGATCTCCTTGAGCTGCGCGCGCTTGGCGGCGTATTTCGCCACCAGCTCTTCGCGCTTCTTCTCGCGTTCGACCATGCTTTTCTTCGCCATGTTCGTGTCTCTCCCAGGGCTCAGCTGTTGAACGGCATGTTGAAATGCTTCAACAGCGCCTTGGCCTCCGCGTCCGTGGGCGCGGTGGTGCAGATGATGATGTCCATGCCCCGGACCTCGTCGACCTTGTCGTAGTCGATCTCGGGAAACACGATGTGCTCCTTCAGGCCCATGGCATAGTTGCCGCGGCCGTCGAAGGACTTGCCGTTCACGCCGCGGAAGTCGCGGACGCGGGGCAGCGCCACGGTGATCAGGCGGTCGAGGAATTCGTACATCCGGTCGCCGCGGAGCGTGACCTTGCAGCCGAGCGGCATCTCCTCGCGGACCCGGAAGCCGGCCACCGATTTCTTCGCCTTGGTGATGACCGCCTTCTGTCCGGCGATCAGGGTCAGGTCATCGGCCGCGGACTTGACCTTCTTGGTGTCCTGGGTGGCCTTGCCGACGCCCATGTTCAGCACGATCTTCTCGAGCCGCGGCACCATCATCACGTTGGCGTAGTTGAATTCCTCGCGCAGCTTGGCCTTGATCTCGGCCTTGTAGTAGGCGCGCAGGCGGGGGGTGTAGTCGGTCGCGTCGAGCATCACACGGTCTCCCCGGTGGTCTTGGCGTAGCGCACCTTCTTGCCGTCCTCGACGCGGAAGCCCACCCGGGTCGGCTTGCCGTTGGCATCGAGAAGGGCGAGGTTCGACAGGTCGATCGGCATCGCCTTCGGCACCCGGCCGCCGCGGCTGGTCTGCGACTGGCGGGTATGGCGGATGGCGATGTTCAGCCCTTCGACCACGGCCTTGCCGGACTTCGGGTCGACCGACTGGATCTCGCCCTCGCGGCCCTTGTCCTTGCCGGCAAGCACGCGGACCTTGTCACCCTTGCGGAGTTTCGCGGCCATCTAGAGCACCTCCGGCGCAAGCGAGATGATCTTCATGAAGTTCTTCGCGCGCAGCTCGCGCACCACCGGACCGAAGATCCGGGTGCCGATCGGCTCGCCCGCGTTGTTGATGATGACCGCGGCGTTGCGGTCGAAGCGGATCGAGGATCCGTCCTCGCGGCGCACCTCCTTCGAGGTCCGCACCACGACGGCCTTCCGCACGTCGCCCTTCTTGACGCGGCCGCGCGGGATCGCTTCCTTCACCGACACCACGATGATGTCGCCGACAGAGGCGTATTTCCGCTTCGACCCGCCGAGAACCTTGATGCACTGCACCCGGCGTGCGCCGGAATTGTCAGCGACATCCAGATTGGTCTGCATCTGGATCATGTAGGTTTCTCCCGACCTTTGGAGCCGCTCTTGCGAGACATCGGCCCCAGGGTTTCGCTCAAACCGGGGGGTGGTGACCTCAGGCGGTCAGCACCTCCCAGCGCTTGGTCTTCGATTTCGGCGCACATTCGATGATGCGCACGGTATCGCCTTCCTTGAAGCTGTTGGCTTCGTCGTGGGCGCGGTACTTCTTGGATTTCCGGATCGTCTTCTTGAGGACCGGATGGGTGAAGCGGCGCTCGACCAGGACGGTGACGGTCTGGTCGTTCTTCGCGGAGGTCACGGTGCCTTGCAGGATGCGTTTGGGCATGGTCTCAGGCTCCGGTTCCGGCCGTGGCGGCCTTCTCGTTCAGGATCGTCTTCACGCGGGCGACGTCGCGGCGGACGACGCGCATCCGCGCGGTGTTCTCAAGCTGGCTGGTGGCCTGCTGGAAGCGCAGGTTGAAGGCTTCCTTCTTCAGCCGCGCCAGCTCGTCGCGGAGCTGGTCCGGCGACTTCTCTCTCAGTTCCTTGGCGTCCATCGCCATCTTCCTTGTTCAACGTCACCGGCAGGCCCCTTATGCGCGCAAGACGCGCCGGGTCACCCCTGATTCCGGTGGAGGTCCGTGGATGAGCGGCCCGCATACAGGGATGGGGGCGGGATGGCAAGCGCCTTCTGGCCTGCACCATGCCTGAGACCCGAGCCACGAACCATCCCAGCTAGGCAGCGCCCCGGCCTCCAATTCATTGCAGAAGACGCGCCCCCTGCTACGGTACCCGCAGCGTCAAGCGGGGTAACGTCTAACATGCTTGGAACAATAATGGGCGTCGGTATTGAGATACTGGCTTTGGACGGATTCGCGCAAGCCGTCGAGACCAAGCCGCGTTATGCCGCTGCACTGTCGGAAATCCACTTGACGGCAGATTCTATTGGCGAATCCGTGACGCTCGACAGACCGGCAGAGCGGGCCGCCCTCTCGGACGAGACAAATGCCCGGCTGTCGAGTCTGACGTGGATGCTCACCGACATGGAAATAGACGGTGCCGTCGCTTACGCACGACACGGTTGTTCCGACCTTCTGCAATCTGATCCGGCCCGCGGCATTGCTTCGCGCAGCAATTGTGGACCTTGGGCCTTCAATAAGCTGGCGGACGCACTGCTGGGCCGGAAAACTTATGCGATTCAGATCTCGGACGAATACGAATCCCCGAAGACGGCGCAAGAAGAAGACGCCAGTCAGTCAAAACAGAATCTTCTGGAGCGCATTCAGGGCAATTGGTACAGCCCGGACTTTGACTATGGGTTTGACATTGAGGGAGATATCGGCATTGCAACTCTCAGCAATGCGCCAGGAGTGTACAACGCTGGCGACCCAATGCTGAGAATATCGGAAGTTCGAGAAGACGCCATATCAGGGGAACAGATATTTACAAATGGTCATTGGTATCGCGTCAGAATATCGGTCTTGGATGAAAATACAATTGAGCTGGATGGCAGAGGTTTTATATGGAAAATGATCCGCCCGCGACGTGCCCCAAAATGGTAGGATCGCTCATTCACCTCCTCTGACCACGAATGACACCCGGCTTGCGCGCCATCGACGATCTCCGCGCGCCTCTGATCGCCCGACTTAGGACGGGACGCTGGAGTGCCTTGCGGTCGTGGGCGTTGTGGCCCCTCACTTCAGCTGGCTGTCCTTCGAGCCGCGGCGGTTGATGCCGCCGCGGATGACCGGGGCCCTGTCGCGGGACTTCTGGCAGTCGATGCAGAGCTTCACGCCGGGGATCGCCTTGCGGCGGGCCTCGGGGATCGGGTCGTCGCATTCGGCGCAGCGGGTCAGGCTTTCGCCCACGGGCGTCCGGCGCGCCTGCATGCGCTTCAACTCGTCCGCGATCGAGGCGTCGATCTGCTCCTGCACCGCGCCGTCGCGGGCCCAGCCTCCGGCCATGGCATCCCCTTTCCGTCGGAAGTGACAAATGTAGGTGCGGAGGGGGCGCCGCGTCAACGCCGGGTGGCGCCGGAGTTGACGCGGAGTTGCGCCGAGGGCCGCGGGCTTCCTATGCTTGGCAGTCCATGTCGATCCGATAGCGAAAGGTATTCCAGAGATGCGCGCTTTAGCCCTGCCCCTCCTGCTGCTCGCCACTCCGGTGGCGGCCTTCGGCGACACCGTCGCGGACATATCCATCAGCTGCAACCCGCACGGCGCGGTGGTGACGATGCCCGACGGCCCGACCTACTATCTGGGCAAGCAATGCGACGCGGCGCGGAAGGGCGGCGGTGACGGGAAATGGTGGTTCGCCGCGTCGGTCTTCATCGTCGAGATCGGCGGCGAGGCGGTGCGCTTCCCCTTCGATCTTGATTGCGACGTGCCCTACTGCCGGCCCTGACCGGCTGCGCGTCCCCCGAAACGAAAAACCCCGCCTCGCGGGCGGGGTTTCCGGAATGTCCCTGGCGGGCGAGCGCCTTACCAGTCCTCGCGGACCACGACGCGGGTCTTGATCGGCAGCTTCATCGCGGCAAGGCGCAGCGCCTCGCGCGCGATGCCGTCGCCGACGCCGTCAAGCTCGAACATCACCCGGCCGGGCTTCACCCGCGCGGCCCAGTAATCCACGGAGCCCTTGCCCTTGCCCATCCGCACCTCGGTAGGTTTCGAGGTCACCGGCACGTCCGGGAAGATGCGGATCCAGATCCGGCCCTGACGCTTCATGTGGCGGGTCATGGCGCGGCGCGCGGCCTCGATCTGGCGCGCGGTGATCCGCTCCGGTTCGGTGGCCTTGAGACCATAGCTGCCGAAAGCGAGATCCGAGCCGCCTTTGGCTTCGCCGTGGATCCGGCCCTTGTGCTGTTTGCGGTATTTCGTGCGCTTGGGTTGCAGCATCTTCTCTCTCCTTACCGGTCGCGGTCGCGGCGGCCGCCGCGATCACCGCCGGCACCGCGCGGTGCGGGACCGTCCTGCAGCTCCTGGGCCTTGCGGTCCCGGGCCGAGGGATCGTGCTCCATGATCTCACCCTTGAAGATCCAGACCTTCACCCCGATGATCCCGTAGGGCGTGGTGGCCTCGACCTTCGCGTAGTCGATATCTGCGCGCAGCGTATGCAGGGGCACGCGGCCCTCGCGGTACCATTCGGTCCGGGCGATCTCGGCCCCGCCGAGGCGGCCCGAAACGTTCAGCCGGATGCCGAGCGCGCCCATCCGCATCGAGTTCTGCACCGCGCGCTTCATCGCGCGGCGGAACGACACCCGGCGCTCGAGCTGCTGGGCCACGTTCTCGGCGACGAGGCGGGCGTCAAGCTCGGGCTTGCGGACCTCGACGATGTTGAGGTGCAGCTCGGACTTGGTCATCTTCGCCAGCTTCTTGCGCAGCACCTCGATGTCCGCGCCCTTCTTGCCGATGATCACGCCCGGACGGGCGGTGTGGATCGTCACGCGGCACTTCTTGTGCGGACGCTCGATGATCACGCGGCTGACACCGGCCTGCTTGCATTCCTTGAAGATGAATTCGCGGATCTTCAGGTCCTCGAGGAGGAGGTTCCCGTAATCCTTGGTGTCGGCGTACCAGCGGCTGTCCCAGGTCCGGTTGACCTGGAGCCGCATGCCGACGGGATTGACCTTGTTACCCATTAGGCTTGCTCCTCGACCTGACGGACCTTGATGGTGAGTTCCGAGAACGGCTTCATGATCCGGCCGTAGCGGCCGCGCGCCCGCGGGCGCCCGCGCTTGATCACCAGATTCTTGCCGACATAGGCCTCGGCCACGATCAGCGAGTCGACGTCGAGATTGTGGTTGTTCTCGGCGTTGGCGATCGCCGATTGCAGGCACTTGCGCACGTCATCCGAGATCCGGCGCTTGGAGAAGGTGAGATCGGCGAGCGCCTTCTCGACCTTCTTGCCGCGGATCAGGGCGGCGAGCAGGTTCAGCTTCTGCGGGCTGGTGCGAAGCATCCGGACCTTGGCCATCGCTTCGTTCTCGGCCACGCGGCGGGGGTTCTTGTCCTGGCCCATGGCTTACTTCCGCTTCGCTTTCTTGTCCGCGGCGTGACCGTAATAGGTCCGCGTCGGAGAGTATTCACCGAATTTCTGGCCGATCATCTCTTCCGAGACGAGCACGGGGACGTGCTTCTTGCCGTTGTAGACGCCGAAGGTCAGGCCCACGAACTGGGGCAGGATCGTCGACCGGCGCGACCAGATCTTGATGACTTCGTTCTTGCCCGACTCGCGGGTCTTTTCGGCCTTCTTCAGCAGGAAGCTGTCGACGAAAGGCCCTTTCCAGACAGAGCGACCCATGGATCAGCGCCCCTTCTTCTTGGCATGGCGCGACCGCACGATGAGCTTCTGCGACGCCTTGTTGGTGTTGCGGGTGCGCGCACCCTTGGTCGGCTTGCCCCAGGGAGTGACCGGATGACGGCCGCCCGAGGTGCGGCCTTCGCCGCCGCCATGGGGGTGGTCGATCGGGTTCATCACGACGCCGCGGACGGACGGGCGCTTGCCCTGGTGGCGCGAGCGGCCGGCCTTGCCGAAATTCTGGTTCGAGTTGTCGGGGTTGGACACCGCGCCCACGGTCGCCATGCATTCCTGGCGGACCAGACGAAGCTCGCCCGAGCTGAGCCGGATCTGGGCATAGCCGCCGTCGCGGCCGACGAACTGGGCGTAGGTCCCGGCGGAGCGCGCCAGCTGACCGCCCTTGCCGGGCTTCAGTTCGATATTGTGGACGATCGTGCCGATCGGCATGCCCGAGAACGGCATCGCGTTGCCCGGCTTGATGTCGACCTTGGCGCCCGCGACCACCTTGTCGCCGATGGCGACTCGCTGGGGCGCGAGGATATAGGCTTGCTCGCCGTCGTCGTACTGCAGCAGCGCGATGAAGGCGGTCCGGTTCGGGTCATACTCGATCCGGGCGACCACGGCGGACACGTCCCATTTCGAGCGCTTGAAATCGACGATGCGGTAGAGCCGCTTCGCCCCCCCGCCCATGCGCCGCTGGGTGATCCGTCCGGTGTTGTTCCGGCCGCCCGACTTGGTCACGCCCTCGGTGAGGGACTTGACCGGACGTCCTTTCCAAAGCTCCGAACGGTCGATCAGAACCAGCCCGCGCTGGCCAGGCGTCGTCGGCTTGTACGACTTGAGTGCCATGCTTTCTGTCTTCCGTCTGCTTCCGGCCCCGAAGGACCCGTTATCTTCGAAAAATCAACGGCCCCGGTCGCCCGGAGCCGCGGGCTATCAGAGCCCGGTGGTCACGTCAATCGTGTTGCCCTCTTCGAGGGTCACGTAGGCCTTCTTGACGTCCCGGCGTTTGCCGAGGACGCCGCGGAAGCGCTTGACCTTGCCCTTCGCGATGGTGGTGTTGACCGCCTTCACCTTGACGTTGAACAGGCTTTCCACCGCTTCCTTGATCTCGGGCTTGGTGGAGTCGATCGCCACTTCGAAGACCACGGCGTTGTTTTCCGACGCCATGGTCGCCTTCTCGGTGATGATCGGCCGGCGGATCACGTCGTAATGCTGCGTCTTGGTGCTCATTTCAGGCGCGCCTCCAGCGCTTCGACACCCGCGCGCGTGATCACCAGGGTGTCCCGCTTGAGGATGTCCAGGACGTTGGCCCCGATCGAGGGCAGCACGTCGAGACCGTCGATATTGGCCGCGGCGCGGGCGAAGTTCTCGTTCACCTCGGCCCCGTCGATGATCAGGACGCGCTTCCAGCCCAGGTTCTTCACCGTGCGGGCGAGCATCTTGGTCTTCGCTTCGGCCAGTTCCGCCGCCTCGATCACCACCAGGTTGCCCGTCGCCGCCTTCGAGCTCAGCGCGTGCTTCAGCCCGAGCTTGCGGAACTTCTTGGTCAGGTCATGACCGTGGCTGCGCGGCACCGGACCCTTGTAGATCCCGCCCTTGCGGAAGATCGGCGCGTTGCGGTCGCCGTGACGCGCCCCGCCCGAGCCCTTCTGGCGGACGATCTTCTTGGTCGAATAGCTGGTCTCGGACCGGGTCTTGACCTTGTGGGTGCCGGCCTGCGCATTGTTGCGCTGCCAGCGGACCACGCGGTGGAGGATGTCCGCCCGCGGCTCCAGCCCGAAGATGTCGTCGCCCAGATCGACCGAACCGGCGGCCTCGCCGTCCAGATTGATCACGTCGAGTTTCATGCCTCACCGTCCTTCTTCTCGGGCGCGTCGCCGGAATCCGCCTGGTCAGCCTCGGCCTGGGCCGACGCTTCGGCCGCCTTCAGCGCGGCCTCCTGCTCGGCGGCAGCGGCTTCCTCGGCAGCCTTGCGGGCCGCTTCTTCCTCGGCGGCGGCCGCGGCGGCGGCTTCCTCGGCCATGCGGCGGGCTTCCTCGGCGGCCGATTTCAGCGCCGCGGGCTGGATCGCATTTTCGGGGAACGGCTTCTTCACCGCGTCCTTGATCGTGACCCAGCCGCCCTTGGAGCCCGGAACCGCGCCCTTGACCATGATCAGGCCACGCTCGGCATCGGTCTTGACCACCTGCAGGTTCTGCGTGGTCACCCGCGCCGCCCCCATGTGGCCGGCCATCTTCTTGCCCTTGAACACCTTGCCGGGGTCCTGGCACTGGCCGGTCGAGCCATGGGCCCGGTGGCTGATCGACACGCCATGGCTGGCGCGCAGGCCGCCGAAATTGTGCCGCTTCATCGCACCCGCAAAGCCCTTGCCGATCGAGGTCCCGGAGACGTCGACGAACTGGCCGGCGAAGTAGTGGTCGGCGGTGATCTCTTCGCCGACGCCGATCAGGTTCTCGGGGGCGACGCGGAATTCGACGAGCCTGCGCTTCGGCGCCACATTGGCGACGGCGAAATGCCCGCGCATCGGCTTCGACACCCGCTTGACCTTCGCCGCACCGGTGCCGAGCTGGACGGCGGTGTAGCCGTCACGCTCCGCGGTGCGCTGCGCGACGACCTGCAGCCCGTCGAGCTGCAGCACCGTCACCGGCACCTGGCGGCCGTCCTCGAGGAACAGGCGGGTCATTCCCACCTTCTTGGCGATCACTCCTGAACGCAACATGAGCCCCGCCTCCTCACACCTTGATCTCGACATCGACGCCGGCGGCGAGGTCGAGCT
>JAGQRV010000058.1 GCA_020425125.1 Paracoccaceae bacterium
GGGGGTGATTGGTGCGGCGGTGCTGGGTCTATTTCGCCCTCACGTAGCTTCCCGGTGCGTTCTCGATCGCCTTGAGCTTTCCCTTTCCGGGCTGGCGGGCGGGGACCGGGGGGGCGGTGTCCTGGGCGTCGATCCAGGCGCCCCATTCCGGCCACCACGAGCCGGGATGGTACTCCGCTCCCTTCAGCCAGTCCTCGGCATCGGCGGGATAGTCGTCGCGCACCCAGTAACCGTACTTCTTGCGCTCGTTCGGCGGGTTGATCACGCCCGCGATGTGGCCCGACGCGCCCAGCACGAACTTCACCGCGCCGCCGAGAAGCCCGGTCGTCGGATAGATCGAGGTCCAGGGCGCGATGTGGTCCTCCTTCGTGGCGAGCACGAAGAACGGCACGTCGATCTTCGAGATGTCGATCGGGGTGCCGTCCAGCGACAGGTGGCCGGGCTTGCGCAGGCCGTTCTCGATGTAGATCTTCTCCAGATACCACAGCAGCATCGCCGCCGGCAGGCGGGTGCTGTCGGCGTTCCAGAACAGCAGGTCGAAGGCCGGCGGCTTGCGCCCCATCAGGTAGTTCATCACGTGGAACGACCAGACCAGGTCGTTCTCGCGGATCATCGAGAACATGTCCTGGAGATGGTGGTTCTCCAGATATCCCTTCTCCTTCATGTGCCCGCGCAGCACCTCGAGCCGGTCGCGGTCGATGAACACCCCGATCTCGCCCACATCGGTGAAATCCACCATCGTCGCCAGCGTCGTCGCCGTCGCGATCCGCCGGTCGCCCCGCGCCGCCAGCAGCGCCAGCGTCGCCGTCACCAGGATGCCGCCGATGCAGAAGCCGAGGATGTCGAACACCTTCTCCCCGGTCGCCTTCTCCATCACGTCGAGCGCCGCCAGCGGCCCGAGCTTCATGTAGTCCTCGAAGCTCATCGCGGCATGCGCCCCGGTCGGATTGACCCAGGAGATCAGGAAGATCGTGTGGCCGCGCTCCAGCATGTAGCGCACCAGGCTGTTCTCGGGCTTGAGGTCGAAGATGTAGTATTTGTTGATCCAGGGCGGCACGAACAGAAGCGGCCGCTTCTTCTGCGTCTCGGTCAGCGGCGCATACTGGATCAGCTGCATCAGCTCGTTCTGGTAGATCACCTTGCCCGGCGTCGTCGCCAGGTCGGTGCCGACCTCGAAGGCGGAGGGGTCGTTGGTGTTGATGTCGAGCCGGCCGTCGCCGCGCTCCAGATCCTCGACGAGGTTGCGGAACCCGGCCAGCAGGCTCTCGCCCTCGGTCTCGATGAACCGCTGCCGCGCCGCCGGATTGAGCATCAGGAAGTTGCTGGGGGAGAGCGCGCTGAGAAACTGCCGGGTGTAGAACTTGACCCGCAGGCTGTCCTTGCTGCCCTCGGGAAGCCGGGCCAGGAAATCCTCCGTCGCCCGCTCCACCGCAAGATGGGCGTCCCGCAGCCCGCGGGCGACCTGGTCCTCCTCCCACAGCTTGTCGCGGAAGCGCTTGTCCTTCGGCGCCTCGCCGCCGCCGCTCCACGCCGCCTGCCAGGCCGCCGCCCAGTCCGTCCAGACCCGCTGCATGTACTCCGCCGCCGCCTGCGGCTGGCGCATCATCTCGCCCAGCGCCGCAAGATAGGCCTCCGTCACCGACTTCGCATCCACGATCGAGAACTCGCTGCCGGCCGCCTTGGCCACCATCTTCCCCTGACCCTGACGCGCAACCGCCTGCGTCCGCGCAATCAGGTCAAGCCACTCCCCGGTCTGCGCAACAACCTTCTCCGGATCCATCGGCCTCTCCTCCTCCATCCGATCACAAACTCAAACTGAACCCTCACGACGCAGGCGGGAAGT
>JAGQRV010000059.1 GCA_020425125.1 Paracoccaceae bacterium
CGGTGGCGGGCAGCGCCGAGAGCCGCGCATGCAGCGCGGCGAGAATGGTTTCGCGTGGTGTGGGCATATCTGTCACGCGACTCCGCGCTTGACGTTTGTTTCGAGGGTGTTTGGATTAATGAAGGCCTCGCGGAACCAAGCGGTGGGAGGAAAAATGCTCCTTGATCCACATAGACTCGAAGAACAGCTACGAGAGGCAACAGCCATCGACACTGGCGTCCGCGACGCCTATTTGACCTTTGCTCATGCGCGCTTTCCCGGCGAGACCACGGTGCGCCCAGCCGGACATGGTTACATAGAACGAGAACTTCGTTTCGAAGCCAAGGGCGACTGGCTGTATTCAGCGGTCCTGAATCAGAAGTGGGTCCTGTGGTACTTTCGGAAGCCTGCCTTGAATGCAGGGCTTATTGATCCGGGCGAGACCAAAGAGCGCTTTCCCGTTTCGGAAGAAACGTCACGCGGGGAAATCAAGCTTCGCGTTCGTGGTTCGGCAGAGGCGCTTGCTGTGTTGAAATGGGTGGGCGCTGAATAATGCGCCCCGTCGAGCGTCCGGCGGTTTCTTCCAATGGTTACGCACTCACCCAAGCCGCTCCTCAACCCAATTCGCCACGATCAACCCCGGCACGCTGTCGAGCGCCCGCTCGGCATCCCTTTCGAGGTCGAGCCGCTTCGGCAGCTTGACCTGCGGGACCAGCAGGAAGATCGGCACCGTCGTGCGCCCGCGGCCGGTCTTGGAGCGTGATGCGACGCCGAGCCCCCGGCTGTTGAGCCTCCCTTCCGCCACAAGCAGGCTCGGCCCATGCCGGCGGTAGACAAAGCGCAGCCGCAAGCCGCGGCGGCGTTCCCATTCACCGGGGGTGATCTTGCCGCCGCGCAGACCGCGGCCGGCAGCCTCGGTCGGGATCGCCAACCAGAAGCCATCTTTCGAGCGGATCAACGGGCCGGTGTCGTGGGCGCCGACGATGACGGGAGCCTTGGACCAGACAAGCGCCGCGGCGTTCAAGCTCTCCCCGGTCTTCGGGTAGGTCTGGCTCCGGATCGAGTTCGCCAGACGCCGGCCGAGCCCCGCCCCGGTGATCTGGCTGCGCCAGGCGGTCTTCAGCCCGGTGCCCGCTTCTCGCATGGCGGCGGTGACGGCTTTCTCGCCCGCCTTCACCTCGGCGGCCATGGCGACGACGAGGTCCGGCGTGATGTCGAGTTTCAACTTCATCGCGGTCAGGCCGGACGCAGATCCACAGTCCAGACGAGCCGCTCGCGGTCGCGGACGGGCTCGCCCTGGATGAGGAAGGCCTCGCCGTCGATCTCGATGCGGTCGCCGGGACGCGGGTTCGCCACCTCGGAAAGGCGCAGATCCAGCCGGGTGGTTTCCGACCAGATCCGCGCCTCGCCGAAGCCGGTAACGTCATCGGGCCGGCGCAGGATCGCCCGGACCAGCGAAGGCGCGCCGCCCTCGGCAATGTAGACGATGTCGCGCGCGAGATGCGCATCCGCGAAGAGCGCGTCGAGGGCGGATGCGAACGCGCTGGTCATGGCTATACTGCTCCCATGAAACAGGAATCGGTTTCAGAACGCCCGACGAGGATCCGAGCCGTTCAAGCTCTTTCAGAGGCTTTCGTTCACCAGCACCCGGATACATCTCTCGACCCGAAGGGCTACGTTGCAGATTTTCGCGACACCCTGCTTCCGCAGGTCTCGCTGGAGGATTTCGAAGCAGACCTGTCCTCGGGCGACGGCAACGAACTGGAGACCAAGTTCCGGGCGGCCCATTCTTCATCCGGGCTGGCGGTCAACTGCTTCGCGCCGTTTCGGAGCCGGATCGCCGACCTCGCCATGCCGATGGCTGCCGGTTTCGACGATCTTCGCTTCGAGCGGAAATGCCCCACCGGACTCCGCGGCGGCCGTGCACCCAACCTGGACGTCGTGCTTTCGGGCCCCGGCGGCGTGGTCGGGATCGAGTCCAAGCTGACCGAACACCTGGCGGCCCACCGGGCCGAATTTTCACCCGCCTATGAAGAGCAGATCAGGGACGCGCGGCGCGATCAGGGATACTTTCGCGAGATGCTCCGCCTCCGGGATCACCCAGACCAGTACACATGGCTCGACGCTGCACAGCTCATCAAGCATGCCTTCGGTCTGGCTCGCACCTTTCCAGACCGCCCTGTGACGCTGCTCTATCTGTTCTGGGAGCCTGCGAACCCGGGTGCCGGTCCTGAGTTCGCCGCCCATCGTGAGGAGATCGAGGAGTTCAGGGCGCGCGTGGCAGGATCATCGCCGGCGTTCGAGGCGATGAGCTATCCGGAACTTTGGCGCTTCTGGCAGGATACCGAACCGGCCGACTGGCTGGTCCGGCATCTCAGCGATCTTCACGCCCGATACGGCCTAACGCTCTGACTCGTCAGGTCCGCCGTGCCGAGCGCAGCACCTGCGGCCGAGTGCAGATCGGCAGCGGATTGCTCTCGATCTCGAGCCGCACCCATTCGTCGCGATCCCGGTCGGGGATCGTGCGGGCGTAGAGCGGCTGGCCGAGGGTATTGACCGTCTCGAAGGTGTCCGCAGGGGCGTAGTAGATCTCGAACAGCCCCTCGATGCCCTCGGGATAGAAGAACGCCTTGTCGGTGGGCACGGTGAAACCGACGCCGCCCCGGTACCGGCGGAAGGTGATGCCGCCGAAGCTGACCTCGTCGGCCACGCGACCGCGCAGATCGGCCGCCGCGGCGGTGTTGAGGTAGGTCTCCCGCACCTCCTTGTGGGCGACGAGATCGGCGAAGAAGGCCGAGCCGCATTCGGCGCGGATCTGCACGGCGCCGGCCGAGAGCCCCCCCATCGAGTCCTCGACGCTCTCGATCAGCGCCTGGCAGCGCTTGCGGAGCGCGCCCGAGGCCGGACTCGCATTGTCGAGGTCGAAGTCGATCTCGGCGGCCGGGGTGATGCCGAACTCGGTGAAATAGTTCACGACCGTGGCGTGGTCCTTCGGATCCTTCACCAGCCCCTGGATGCCATTCAGCAGGTGGTACTCGAAGGTCGTCTCGGCGTCCTGGCGGAGCTTCCGGAGCCGGTAGGCCACCTCGGTCTGCACCTGCTGGGTGGCGCTCTCGGAGCCGAAGTCGCGGACGGACTGGATCTCGGAGGCCCAGAGCACGTCCTGCTTCTTGAACTGCCGGCAGACGAAGGCGCGCATCTCGCGCCGGTCAGGCACCTGCTGCTCGTAGGCCGAGCCGCGCTCCGAGAACGGGATCAGCGACAGGGTCCCGTCTCGGCTCTCGATCACGACCGTGCGGGAGCGCACGCCGCGCGGGCTGAAGAGGTTGGAGCCCGAGAGCAGCGCCGCCTTGAAGGGGATGTTCTCCAGCGCGCGGGTGAGCTCGACGATGGTGAAGGCATCGCCTTCGAAGATATCCATGGTGGCCATGAGGATGCCTCCTGTCGGGATGGGGTCAGCGGACCAGGATGCCCGCGGCGAGAAGCGCCGTGTGGGCGGCCGCGATCTCGCCCTCGCTGGGGGTGCCCGCGAAGACGAGGTCGTGGTGGTTGACGATGGCGGGGCCGCGGACGACAGCGACTGCCGGCGCGTCGCCACCGCTCGCATCGGCCTTGCCCCAAAGCACGGCAACGGCGGTCTCGGTGCCGTCGACGGCGGCCGGGTCGTGGGCGGCGTATTTGCCCGAGGCGGTGATCTTGCCGAGCACCGTGCCGGGCTCGATGGTGCCTGCGGCGACGGTGATCGTCTCGCGGGTGTAGTCGCGGAAGGCTTCCCAGACGAGGAAGCCGCCGG
The DNA here is from genome assembly GCA_020425125.1 of Paracoccaceae bacterium. Taxonomy (GTDB): domain Bacteria; phylum Pseudomonadota; class Alphaproteobacteria; order Rhodobacterales; family Rhodobacteraceae; genus Meridianimarinicoccus. Next base: position 3,773 of record JAGQRV010000059.1, read on the forward strand.
GGTGTTTGCCTTCGACCAGCGTGGTCATGGTGTCATCCTTTCAGCTTGAAGGTGCGGGCGACGATCTCGCCCCAGGGGCGCGCGGCCGAGGAACGGCCGGGCTGCGGGTGATAGGGCGCGATCTCGGGCTCGGCCTCGGCCTTGGCGGCGAGGAGCGCGGTGCGCACCGCGTCGAGGCTCGCGTCCTCTTCGAGGAAGCGGCCGGCCATCTGCGCCTGGCCCGCGAGGCGGCAGAGATCGACTACGGCCCGGGCATGCCCGATGGCCTCTGCGCGGATGGTGGCGGGGTCCGGCGGCGCGCCGCTCGGCGGCGGCGAATTGGCTGGTGGCTGAGGCGCGCCGGGGGCGGCCGCCTGCTCGTCGTCGGCATCAGACAGCTGATCGCCTTCAGCGTCGCCGTCGGTCTCCTCGTCCGCTTCAATTTCGGCGCCGTCGGGGTCCGGATCCGCTTCGACAGCCTCGACTAGCACCGGCGGCGCGTTGCGGAAGCGACCAATGTCGAAGCGTGCGGCGATGCGGACAGGCTCGATCAGTCGGTCGGCGAAGCCCTGCGCGACGGCGTCCGATGCGTCGAACCAGGTTTCGGCAGACATGAGCCCAGACACCTCTTCAGTCGTTCGGCCGGATTTCGCGGCGTAGCCCGAGACGAGGCTGCCCTTCACCTTGTCGAGCGCCTCGGCCATGGCGCGCATGTCCTCGGCCGTCCCCATCACGAGGCCGGCTGGATCGTGGATCATCAGGAAGGCGTTCTCGGGCATGACGATCTCGTCGCCCGCCATCGCGATGTAGGAGGCGGCCGAGGCGGCGATGCCGTCGATCCAGACCGTGACCGTGCCCTCGTGCCGCTTCAGCGCATTGTGGATCGCGACCGCGTCGAAGACCGAGCCGCCCGGGCTGTTCAGCCGCAGGTCGACGGGCGTGCCCTCGGGCAGCGCGCCCAGTTCCGCGAGGAAGCCCTTCGCCGAGACCCGTAGGCGCCGATCTCGTCGTAGATCGCCACTTCCGCGCCGGTCCCCCGGGCGCGGATCGCATACCAGCTTGCCATGTCGTTACTCCTGTTCCGTGGCCGGATCGGTCGCAGCGGCGCCGTCGTCCGTGTCGTTGTCGGCGCCATCGCCGGGCTCGGGCCTTGTCGCCGGCGTCGCGCGGGCGCCCGGCGTCTCGCCGGGGCTCGTGCGGTAGCGCAGGCCGAGACCCGTCGCGCGGGCTGCGTCGGCGGCGTTCTCGCGGTCGACTTCCTCGATGTCGTAGCCGGTGGCCTCGACCACCTTGCGCCGCGAGGTAATGCCGGCCTCCATCGCCAGCACCTGCGCCTGGATGTCCTTCAGCGGGTCGACCCAGTCCCAGCGCGGCGGGATCCATTGCACCGGCCGCACCTCCGCCGGATCGGCATCGAGCGCGCCCGAAAGCACCGCAGTCTCCAGCCAGCGCATCCAGACCGCGCGGCAGAGCTGGTGCACGATCACGCCATGCTGCAGCTGGCCGATGCGGCGACGGAACTCCACGAGTTCGGCCCTGAGACTCGAGTAATTAGCCTGCCGGACATCGCCGGTGACGAGGTGATAGGGCAGCCCCAGCGAGGCGGAGACCGCCAGCAGCGTGCGGTACTGGAACGCCTCATAGCCACCGCCGACATCCGCGGGCGACGAGAACTTCACGTCCTCGCCTGGCAGAAGCACCTGCATCGTGCCGGGCTCGAGGCTCGCGATGGCCGCGCCGTCGAGATCCGCCTCCGCCTCGCCCATCATGGGCTCTTCCGGCGCGGTCTTGGTGATGAAGCCCGCGAACATCGCCGCGGTCTTCTTCCGGTCGAGTTCGGCGTCGTCGTACTGGTCGAGGAGGAACAGCCGCACCATTGCCGGCGCGATATGCGGCAGGCCCCGGATCTGGCCCGCGTCTATGGGGCGATAGATGTGCAACACATCCCCCGCCGGCACGCGAACCGTCTCCGGGATCACCGACCCCTGATCGGTGCTGTCGCCCGGATGGCGGCGGCGGAAGTGATAGGCCACGCGCCGCCCGATCGCATCGAACTCGATCCCGCAGCGGATGCGGTTGCCATTTGCCGCCGTCTCCGTCTTCTCGAAGGGCAGCATCTCGGACTGGAGAAGCTGCAATTGCAGCGGAACCAGCAGCCCGTCCTCCGCACGCCTTGGCCGCAGCCGGACGAAGCACTCGCCCGCCACGAACATCTCGCGCGCGACCATGGCCTGCAGGCCGTAGAAGTCGGTGAGCCCGTCTGCATCGGCCTCGTCGGTCCAGGCGAGCCAGAGCCGCTGGACTCGCTCGCGCAGGTCGCCGTCCCCGATCAATGAGGACGGCTTGATCCCGTCGCCGACGAGGTTCGCGGCGAAGGCCTCGCAGGCATTTGCCGCATAGCCGTTCGTCACGACCAGTTCGCGGGACCGCGCCAGCAGCCGCGGGCCGCCGGAGGCGACCAGCGCGTTGATGTTTTCGAGCGGCGGGTTCCAGCCGCGCAGCCTGCGTTTCGCCATGGCGCCTTCGAGACGGGCGCGCACGGCAGTGGGGCCACCGGCCGACCGGCGGCGAAAGCGATCGAAGACGCCCATTGGGTCAGAGCCCCTTGGCCGTCGTCACGCGGACATGCCGGACGATCCGACGCCCCTCGGCGGCCGCAATCTCGCGATCCAGCGCCTCGATGGCCCGGTCGATCTCGGCGACGCTGCGATAGTCCACGGTCTTGCCGTCGTAGCTGACCCGCGCGACGCCGGAGGACCGCTGCGCGGCCAGCGCGTCGCGGCGAGCGCGGAGCTCTGCGGCCGTGGCCATGGATCACCTCATGTAGCTCGAGCGCACTGTGCGCCGGCGCGGCATTGGTCGTTTCGGGACGGTTGTCGCCGCTGCCGCACCGTCCTGCGGCCCGTCCGGCTTTGTCACCCCGAGTTGCGCTTCCAGATCGGCCCATCGCGCCTCCGGCCAGCGATCGGCGCCCGCGATCCACGCGGCAGCACGGGCATAGACGCGAGTATCCAGCGCCTCATTCCGCTCGCGCAGCTTCTGCCATTCGAGCCGCGCGAAGCCGCGTTTCGTCCGGACCGTCACCAGCTGCTCGGCGGTCAGCTGCTTCAGCCATTCGCCGTCCGCCCAGTCCGGCAGATGGATCGTGCCGGGCGGGCACAGCGCGCCTGCGGCCTGCTCCTCCCGCGTCGGCCGGTCCTGCCGCAGGAAGCGATAGGTCTCGGCCTTGAAGGTCGAGGTCGCCACCGTCCAGAGCCGGGCCCCGCGTCGGAGCCGTTTGCCGGCGACGGTCGCGTCGACATAGGTTGGCCCGGTCACCGGGCTCGTCCGGGTGAACCCCTCGACACCCTTCACCGGCGCCACTTGCGCGAAGCCCACCTGGCGCGACCAGGCATAGACCGCGCTGGTCTCGTAGCCCGTGTCGATGGCAAGCCGCGCGAGTGTCATCGTCTGGCCCGAGGCATGCGCCCATGTCCGACCCAGCAGATCCGTCAGCTGCTGCCAGCAGGCTGGATCGCCGGGCCCGCCCTCGAGCACGAGGTGGTCGACAAGCCAGCTTTCCAGACCGCGGCCCCAGGCCCAGACATCGACCTCGATCCGGTCCTTCTGCACGTCGGCGCCCGCGGTCAGAAACAGGCCGCGCTCGGGCACCGTACCTGGAGCCCATGCCTCGCGCCGGTCCGCCAGCCGCTGCCAGTCGGGCGCCTCGCCGGTCTCCATCCAGGTCTCGCCGAGAATGGTGTTCCGGAACGCCCGCATTGCCTCGTCGCTGCCCCGTGCCGCCTCGTGCGCCCGCGCGATCCGCTGCCAGCTGAGCCAGCCCACCGGCGAGTAGAGCGCCGACAAGTGGTAGCCGACCGTGGTCGGATCGGCGGCCGTGGCGGTTGCCCGCCATTCGCCGCGCTCGAGCATCCTCGTCTTGTGGTGCTCCGCGATCGGCCGCTCGCAGCCCTCGCAGAGATACTCCGCCGTCTCGGGCCGACCCTTCTCCCAGCGCAGCCGGTCGAACTTCAGCCACTGCATCGCGTCGCAATGCGGGCACGGTACGAAGAACCGGCGCTGGTCGCTCGCCTCGAACTCGCGCTCGATCCGACTGAGTCCGCGGATCGTCGGGGTCGAGACAAGCAGCACCTTGCGCCGATGGGCGAAGGTCAGCGAGCGCGCCTCGGCCAGCGTCACCGGATCGCCTTCCTCATCGGCCGAGGCCGGATAGGCGTCCACTTCGTCGAGGAAGATGTACCGCGCCGGCGTGGACCGCAGCCCGACCGCCGAGTNNCCCCGGTCATGATCAGGATGCCGCCTGCGAACTCTTTCGACAGCATCGTGTTGCCCGCGTCCCGAGAGCGCGCGGGCTTCACCCGCTCCCGAAGGTCCGGGCTCTCGTCGATCAGAGGGTCGATCCGCTGGCGCGAGTTCCGCTTGGCCAATTCGACCGTCGGCTGGACGGCGAGCATCGGCCCCGGCGCCTGGT
>JAGQRV010000060.1:0-445 GCA_020425125.1 Paracoccaceae bacterium
ATCTCGATCCGGGGGCGCGGCAGATAGACGGCGTGCAGGGTGAAGGTGAAGCTCTCGCCGGACGGCAGGACGTAGGCGAACTCGAGCTCGCAAGGATCGCCGTTGATCGCCTGCGTGACCAGCGTGCTGTCGGCGAAGCGGACCTCGATGGAGCCGGTCAGAGCCGCGATGGACGGGTCTGCGCCATCGATGCGCCCGTCCGAGCGGATGGTTTCGATCCGGTCGAGGTTGTTGGCGTAGGTGATGTCGGCAGAGACCACATTGCCGAGGGCCGAGCCGTTCCGAGTGATCGACCCGTTGAAATGGCCGAAGCGCTTCAGCTCCAGCGCGGCGGGCGTGCCGGCGCTGGTGGTCGTGCCGACCGTTTCGCCCTGCGCAACCAAGCGCGCCGTGGCGGTCAGCAGCCCCGAGCGCTGCATTTGCCAGGTGATCTGGTCGAGCACGC
>JAGQRV010000060.1:602-3403 GCA_020425125.1 Paracoccaceae bacterium
CCTCCGCGTCGAGCGGCACGACGACGTCGCCGTCGGCCGTGACCGCGTCCTTGATCGGTGCCAGTGGGTCGCGGCCGTAGCCGAGAAGCTCGGAGTTCAAGAGCGGCTGCTCGGCGCCGAGCGTGGTGCTGGCGAAGGGCATCTTCGTGAACCCACCTGCTGGCGGGGTGCCATAGGTGGTCTCGAACGCAAGCGCCATCTGCGCCCGCGCCCCCTGGGCTCGTGCCATGGTGTTCTCCTCGGGTTGTCGGGATCAGCCGAGCGGATCGGCCGTGGAATAGTGCAGCACCACCGGGATCACGGCGGCCTTCAGGCTGGCCGCGCCCTCGACCGGCAGATCGACGGGCCTCGGCGCTTCCGCCTCGACCCAGTCGCAGAGCCCACCCAGCGTCCGGTCGGCGGCGAGCGCCGTGCCGATGCTGGCGGTTAGCGTGTCGAAGGCGGCGTCACGGGCGGTGCCCTGCACGACCGCCTCGATCTCGGCGCGGTGCTGGTAGTGGTAGCGCAGCGGCGACAGCGTGACTTCCGGTTCTCCGGGCTCGCCGTCGCGCAGGATCAGCAGGCCTTCGGCCGGAACGCGTTCGGGCAGCACCTCGCCGCGCAGGGCGGTGGCAGGCAGCGCCGAGAGCCGCGCGTGCAGCGCGGAGAGGATGGTTTCGCGAGGCGTGGGCATAGGGGCTTCCTAGTGCCGCGTTTCCCGCGGCTTTGTTATTGCGGCCGACCGAGCAGAAATGCTGTTCAACTTTAGCGGCTGATAGTCGATCGCTTTCAAGTCTACTTCCAGTTCTGACGTAAATGGCGTTTTGTAGGTCTCAGCGTCGAAGCCCCTGAAGTTGGCACCGACCTTGTCCAATGATTTGAAGACCCGCACAACTGCCGAGACGAACACCGGCATCATGTCGACATACACTTGATTGACAGGATATCGCTCTGCTTCCGAAACCTGCTGGATGGCATCGAGCCCCAATTCGTCACGAATTAGATGAAATCGCTGTAGCGCTTTCTCCCCCTTCAAGAACTTATCCCGGTGCGGTGACCCTGCTTCTGGATCTAGTCGCAAGTTGAAATCTTCAAGCTTGAAATAGGCAGTCATCGACAACATGCCTTCACTGCTCATCCGATGCCGAGCGAGTAAATACGTCGCACCGTTCCATTGGTTTGGATCGCCGCGCAGCCACAAATCGGACAAGAGGCCTTGGAACAGTGGATGGTCTCGATGGTGTATCGCGTTTCGCAACGCAATGAGCGCAGACGTGTCACCGTGATCGAAATATGGAAAGTGATCCTTTGAGACATCATAGAGGGAGTGGAATGCCTCTAGCTTTGCCTCGAACGCGCGCTCCATGTTATGAATTGCTTCCTCGCGATCCACGTCGAAAAGGCTTGCGAACCGCATATGAGCCTCGACGTATAACCTCATGTAGTTTGCGAGGTTGCTGATGGCGTTCTCAACAGCTGCTAGGCTCATCTACGACATATCCAATTCTGCCTCATGAGACCGAGGCGGTTAATCATTTGAAATGTCAGTACCAGAGTGAGCCTTGAACGGAACCCCCTTGATTTCAGCATCTTTCCCCCACCCAGTTTGCCACGATCAGCTCTGGCACGCTGTCCAACGCCCTGTCGGCATCCCGCGCCAGGTTTAGCCGTTTCGGCAGGTTCACCTGCGGCACCAGCAGGAAGAAGATCGGCGCGGTGACCTTGCCGCGTCCGGTCTTCGAGCGCGACACCACCGCCTGGCCCTTCGTGTTTAGCCGCCCTTCAGCCACCAGCAGGCTCGGCCCTGTGCGGCGATAAACGAAGCGCAGGCGCAGCCCTCGGCGGCGCTCCCATTCGCCGGGTGTGATCCGGCCGCCGCGCAGGGATTTGCCCGCCGCGGGCAGCGGGATCGCCAGCCAGAAACCGTTCTTCGAACGGATCAACGGCCCCGTGTCATGCGCGCCGATGATGACCGGGGCCTTGGACCAGACCAGCGCTGCGGCATCGAGGCTCTCGCCCGATCTCGGGAAGTTCTGGCTCCGGATCGAGTTGGCCAGCCGAGTGCCGAGCCCCGCGCCGGTGATCTGCAACCGCCATGCGGACTTCAGCTCGGTCCCGGCCTCGCGCATGGCGGCCGTCACGGCGCGTTCGCCTGCCGCGACCTCGGCCGCTATCATCGCGACGATATCGGGATCGAAGTCGAGTTTGAGTTTCATTGCGGTCACGCTGGGCGCAGGTCGACGGTCCAGACCAGCCGCTCCCGGTCGCGGACGGGTTCTCCCTGGACGAGATATGCTTCTCCCTCGATCTCGATCCGGTCGCCGGGCCGCGGCGCCGGCACCTCGGCCACCCGCACATCGAGCCGCGTGGTCTCCGACCAGAGCCGCGCCTCGCCGAAGCCGGTGACGTCGTCGGGCCGACGCAGGATCGCGCGCACCAGCGACGGCGCGCCGCCCTCGGCGGTGTAGACCACATCGCGCGCGAGATGCGCGTCCGCGAACAGCGCATCGAGGGCGGCGGCGAAGGCGGTCATCAGGTCCGCTTGCCGGTACGAAGCACCTGCGGCCGGGTGCAGATCGGCAGCGGATTGCTCTCGATCTCGAGCCGCACCCACTCGTCACGATCGCGGTCGGGGATGGTGCGGGCGTAGAGCGGCAGGCCGAGGGTGTTGACCGTCTCGAAGGTGTCGGCCGGGGCGTGGTAGATCTCGAACAGGCCCTCCACCCCTTCGGGATAGAAGTATGCCTTGTCCGCCGGCACGCCGAAGGCGGAGCTGCCCCGGTAGCGGCGGAAGGTAATGCCGCCGAAGCTCACCTCGTCGG
>JAGQRV010000060.1:3459-4449 GCA_020425125.1 Paracoccaceae bacterium
TAGGTCTCGCGCACCTCCTTGTGGGCGACGAGATCGGCGAAGAAGGCCGAACCGCATTCCGCGCGCACCTGCACCGCACCGGCGGAGAGGCCGCCCAAGGATTCCTCGACGCTTTCGATCAGCGCCTGGCAGCGCTTGCGCAGCGCCCCCGAGGCCGGGCTCGCGTTGTCGAGGTCGAAGTCGATCTCGGCCGAGGGCGTGATGCCGAACTCGGCGGCGTAGTCGATCACCGTCGCGCCGTCCTTCGGGTCCTTCACCAGCCCCTGGATGCCGTTCAGGAAGTGGTACTCGAAGGTCGCCTCGGCGTCTTGGCGGAGCCGCCGCAGCCGGTGGGCCACCTCGGTCTGCACCTGCTGGGTGGCGCTTTCCGAACCGAAGTCGCGCACCGACTGGATCTCGGAGGCCCAGAGCACGTCCTGCTTCTTGAACTGGCGGCAGACGAAGGCGCGCATGTCGCGCCGCTCGGGCACCTGCTGCTCGTAGGCCGAACCGCGTTCGGAGAACGGAATGAGAGACAGCGTGCCGTCGCGGCTCTCGATCACCACGGTGCGGGCACGCACGCCCCGGGGACTGAACAGGCCGGAGCCGGAAAGCAGCGCCGGTTTGAACGGAATGTTCTCGAGCGCGCGGGTGAGTTCGATGACCGAGAAGGCATTAGCCTCGAAGATGTCCATAGTGGCCATGGGGTTTCCTTTCAGTTCGGGAAGAAGGTCAGCGGACGAGGATGCCAGCGGCCAAGAGCGCGGCATGGGCGGCGGCGATCTCGGGCTCGGTCGGGGTGCCGGCGAAGACGAGGTCATGGCGGTTGACGATCGCCGGACCGCGCACGAGCGCGACGGCGGCGACGTCGCCGGCGGAGGCATCCGCCTTTCCCCAGAGCACGGCGACGGCGGTCTCGGTGCCGTCGGTGGCGGCGGGATCGTGGGCGGCGTACTTGCCCGAGGCGGTGATCCGGCCCAGCACGGTGCCGGGGTCGAGATTGCCTGCGGC
>JAGQRV010000060.1:4515-4728 GCA_020425125.1 Paracoccaceae bacterium
GCCGGGATGGGTGGTTTCGGTGAGCGTGGTCATGTCAGTGTCCTTTGCGCTTGAAGGTGCGGGCGATCACCTCGCCCCAGGGCCGGGCCGCGGGACCGGGCCCGGGCTGGGGATGGGTGGCGGCGACCCCGGGGACGGCGCTGGCGCGGGCCTCGATCAGCGCCTTGCGCACCGCCTCTAGGCTCGCCTCGGCCTCGAGGAAGCCCGCGGCCC
>JAGQRV010000061.1 GCA_020425125.1 Paracoccaceae bacterium
TGCGTGAAGATGATCAAGGACCGCACCGGCGCCCAGCCGGCGCCGGTCCAGTTCCCGATCGGGGCCGAGGACAAGCTGGAAGGCATCGTCGACCTGATCACCATGGAAGAATGGACCTGGAAGGGCGAGGATCTGGGCGCCTCCTGGACCCGTCAGCCGATCCGCGAGGACCTCCTCGACCAGGCCGAGACGATGCGTTCGGAACTGATCGAGCTTGCCGTGGAGCAGGACGACGAGGCGATGGAAGCCTATCTGGAAGGCAACGAGCCCGACGTGGCCACGCTGCGGAAGCTGATCCGCAAGGGCACGCTGTCGATGGCGTTCGTGCCGGTCCTGGCTGGATCCGCCTTCAAGAACAAGGGTGTCCAGCCGCTCCTCAACGCGGTCATCGACTTCCTGCCGAGCCCGCTCGACGTGCCGGCCTATATGGGCTTCTCGCCCGATGACGAGACCGAGACCCGCAATATCGCGCGGTCGGCCGACGACGCGCAGCCCTTCGCGGGCCTTGCGTTCAAGATCATGAACGACCCGTTCGTGGGTTCGCTCACCTTCACCCGGATCTATTCCGGCCAGATGAAGAAGGGCGACAGCATCATGAACTCGACCAAGGGCAAGCGCGAGCGCATCGGCCGGATGATGATGATGCACTCGAACAACCGCGAGGAAATCGACGAAGCCTTCGCGGGCGACATCATCGCGCTGGCCGGCCTGAAGGAGACGACGACGGGCGACACGCTCTGCGACGCGTCGAAGCAGGTCGTCCTCGAAACCATGACCTTCCCCGATCCGGTGATCGAGATCGCCATCGAGCCGAAGACCAAGGCCGACCAGGAAAAGATGTCCCAGGGCCTCCAGCGCCTTGCCGCCGAGGATCCGTCCTTCCGTGTCGAGACCGATCTGGAATCCGGCCAGACCATCATGAAGGGCATGGGCGAACTTCACCTCGACATCCTCGTCGACCGCCTCAAGCGGGAGTTCAAGGTCGAGGCGAACATTGGTGCGCCGCAGGTGGCCTATCGCGAGACGATCAGTCACCAGATCGAGCATACCTATACCCACAAGAAGCAGACCGGCGGATCGGGCCAGTTCGCCGAGGTCAAGCTGATCATCACCCCGACCGAGCCGGGCGAAGGCTATGCCTTCGAGTCCCGCATCATCGGCGGCTCGGTGCCGAAGGAATACATCCCCGGCGTCGAGAAGGGCATCCAGTCGGTGATGGATTCGGGGCCGCTGGCCGGTTTCCCGGTGATCGACTTCAAGGTCGCGCTGGTGGACGGCAAGTACCACGACGTCGACTCCTCGGTGCTGGCGTTCGAAATCGCGAGCCGCATGTGCATGCGCGAGGGTCTGAAGAAGGCCGGAGCGAAGCTGCTCGAGCCGATCATGAAGGTCGAGGTCGTCACGCCGGAGGAATACACCGGCAACGTGATCGGTGACTTGACCTCGCGGCGGGGCATGGTGCAGGGGCAGGACAGCCGCGGCAACGCCAACGTCATCAACGCCTTCGTGCCGCTCGCCAACATGTTCGGCTACATCAACAACCTGCGGTCCATGTCGTCGGGCCGCGCCCAGTTCACGATGCAGTTCGACCATTACGAGCCGGTGCCGCAGAACATCAGCGACGAGATCCAGGCGAAATACGCCTGACCGAATGCGGCCGGGCGGTCCCTGACGCGGCCCGGCACCCACTGACAAGGAGAGGCCAAGATGGCAAAGGCAAAATTCGAACGGACGAAGCCGCACGTGAACATCGGGACGATCGGGCACGTTGACCACGGCAAGACGACG
>JAGQRV010000062.1 GCA_020425125.1 Paracoccaceae bacterium
GCTATGGGCGCGAAGTCTGTTTGTCATCAGAGACTTCTGGCAGGGATTTCGCTGCTGTCTCCGGCCCGATGCACCAGCGCCACGGCCCGGTGATCGGCCGCCACGGAGCCGTCCTTCTGACCGCCCTGCGCCTTCGTGTCGGTCTCTGTCACCGGATTATCTCGCGAACGGGGCGACCCCATGAACACGGCAACTCATTGGAAATGCGAGGATGTTTCGCGCCGTCCCGTGACCGTCGAGGGGCGTTCAAAGAGAGACGCGGGCCATTCGGAGACCCATTCTGCGTCAAGCCCCCAGTCTCCGAAGGGCGGATGGCCCTGCCAACGCCCTTTGAAACAAAAAGAAAAAAGGCCCCAATCGGGGCCCTTGGACGAATTCAGTATCTGAATGTGGCGGAGCGGACGAGACTGGGATCCAACACTCTCTATATCGTAAGTCACTGATAATAATAAGGCGATACTCGAGTTCGAATCCCAGGCGCATCGAATGGAACCGGGAGCCAACCGAGCCGGTCTGGCTCTCGACCGCATGCGGTTGTGTCGACGCGCTTTACTGGTAGTCAAGGCGTACTTCCTGTCAGTCACGCGGGCCGGTTGGCTTTCCGGTGCCGCATGGCAGCCGAGAGCCAGTCGCCAAGCTTCTTGATTTCCGGGCTCTCCGCATTGTCATAGGACGTCACCAGCCAGTAGCTCGGCTCGATCCGTACGGGCGGACCGATGGGCACAAGCAGACCGTTGGTGATGTCGTCCTCGATGAGCAGCGACCGGCCCAACGCAATCCCGAGCCCGCCGATGGCGGCCTGAAGCATGATGTCGGCCCGATCGAAGTCCTGGTGCGGGACCGTCGGATCGATCCGCGCGTTCCGGCCTTCCGCGTAGCGGTCCCACGCGACGAGGCCGCTCCACCTGCCGCTGCCGGTATCGCCAAGAAGCAGAATTCCCTGGGGATCGATCGGGTCGGTCAAACTCGGTCTTGCGGCCAGGAGCGATGGCGCGACCACAGGCTGAAGGCTGCACGGAATGAGCCGGCGGGCGTGCAGACCGGGATAGGGGCCGATACCGAACCGGAACGCGGCATCGACGCTTTCTCCGTTCAGGTCCACCAGTCCCTCGCTGATCTCGACCGAGACATCCAGCCCTGCTTCGCGCGCCGCGGGCAATCGCGGCACCAGCCATTTCATCGCAACCGATGACATGGTCGAGAGGCGGATGGTGGGCGACCTGCGCGCCTCGCGCGCCCGGGCGAGGGCGCGGTCCAGCGCCTCGACCGCGGTGCGGGACGCATCGCACAGAATGCGCCCGGAGCGCGTGGGGCGCACGCTCCGGGTGGTGCGTTCGAACAAACGAAAGCCCAGAGCCCTCTCGAGCGCACGCACGCGATGGCTCACGGCGCTGGGGTCGACGTCGAGACGCTCCGACGCCGCGGCGAAACTGCCGCCCTCCGCGATGGCGATGAGCAGAGGTGCCGCAGCGAGAAGACGGTCCCCGAGTGGCAAACCCGCCGCATTATTCATGAGATTTCCTCATGCAGTCATGATCCGGCGAACATTGCTCAAAATCCGTCCTTAAAGCAGATGAAGCCTACCGATCCACGGAGGTTCCCATGGCCTTAGATGAAACAGATACACGGTCCTGCGTCACCTTGCACGTCCTCTCCGCCTTTGCCGACGGAACGGACGGCGGCAACCCCGCCGGCGTGGTCCTCGATGCCGAGCATCTGAGCGAGACGCAGATGCAGGCAATCGCCACCGAGGCAACGCTATCCGAGACGGCGTTCGCCTCGCCCGCTCCCGACGGCGGGTTCCGGCTCGATTTCTTCACCCCCAACCGGCGGATCGCCGATTGCGGCCACGCCACAGTCGCAGCTTTCGCGCTTCTGCACGAGTTCGGCCGCGTGGGTGTTGGCGAGACGACCAAGGAGATCGTCGATGGACGGAGGACTGTGACCATCGCCCCGGATGGTGCGATCTTCATGGGAATGCGCGCGCCGCGCTACGAGACGGTGGACGAATGGATCGGGGTCGGTCCCGACGAGGTCCTGGCCGCCCTGGCGCTGGGTCGCGACCAGCTCGACCCGCGCGTAGTCCCGGTTCTCGCGGATGCCGGCGGTCCGTTCGTGACCCTCGCTCTCCGCAGCCGGGACGACCTGGCTGCGATCGTGCCCGACCAGGCAGAACTCCTGCGGATCAGCGACATTCTGGATCTGACGGGTTTCTACGCCTACGTGCTCGATCCCGCCCCCGGCCGGGCAGCCGCGGCCCGGATGTTCGCCCCCCGCTACGGTATCCCCGAGGAAAGTGCGACCGGCATGGCGGCCGGGGCACTCGGCGCAGTGCTGCACGATTTCGCGGGAAGGAAAGGCCCCGTCTTCCTGATCGAACAGGGGCGCGACATGACCCCGCCCTCCCCGAGCGTACTTGAGGTGCACCTTGCAGTCACCGACGGCCGCGTGTCCGGGATCACCGCCGGGGGCCGGGGTGTCCTGCGCGCGGCGCGCTGCATCCAGTTCCAATCCTGACGGAGACGGCCATGACAACCGAACCTTTGCCCGCCCTGCACGCGACGCGACGCATCGCCGGCGACTGGCACGTTCTGCCCGGCTGGCTGCCGGTACCGGACCTCGGCGTGATTTCGGTCAACGCCTTCCTTCTGGCCGGTGAAGAGCCGATGCTGGTCGATACCGGCGTCGCGGCCCTTTCGGACGCCGTTCTCGCCAACCTCGAGGCTCGCATCGATCTGACGGACCTGCGCTGGATCTGGCTCAGCCACACGGACGCGGACCACATCGGCAATCTCGACCGCGTCCTCGCCCGCGCGCCCAACGCCAGGGTCATCACGAATTTCCTGGGCGCCGCGAAGATGGGCTTGCTCGGGGCCGGTGATCCGGAACGCCTTCGACTTCTCGACCCGGGCGAGGCCATCGAGATCGCGGGACGGCGCCTGCACCAGATCAAGCCGCCCTACTACGACGCACCGGAGACGATGGGCTTCTTCGACGAGACCGATCGGGTGCTCTTCGCCGCCGATGCCTTTGGCGCCGTGCTGCCGAACCCCGTCGAGACTATCGACGATGTGCGTCCCGAGGCGCTGCGCGAGGGTCTTGTCGCCTGGTCGAGCATCGACGCGCCTTGGCTCGCCCTGATCGATCGCGGCACGCTCGGCAGGATGCTGCGCGCCCTCGACGACCTGGAGCCAGCACACGTTTTCTCTGGCCACCTGCCGGTCGCAGACCGGCTCGACACCCTGACGCGGATCATCCGCGACTCTTACGGACGCGGCACGACCGACGCCGTCACCCCAGACACCATTACCGAGGTCGAGGCCGTCCTCGCCTGATCCATGAAAGGAGACCGCAATGCATGTGCTGAATCACGAGACCACTCGCAATGGATCGTCTGTTCTCGGCCTTTTCGGAAGGATCGCGGCCCGCATCCGCCGCGACCGACGCATCAGGCGGGATATCGAGCAGGTCGAGGACATGAACGACCACATGCTGCGCGATATCGGATTGACTCGCAACGAGATCCGCTCGGCGCTCCGGCGCGACTTCAAGTAGGGGCGCGTACCGGGCCGAAGACATCGGCGGCCTTGGCCGAAAACAGCAGGTCGCCCCACGTCACTTCTCACGCCACTCAGGGAGAACCCACATGACGAACACCGCCATTGAAACCAACAAGACGACCGTCGCCCGCTTCCTGGCGGGCACGCATTCGTCCAACATCGACGATGTGGAGGTGATTGACGAAACGGTGGTGCCGGACATCGTCTGCCACGGATTCCCCGGCTTTCCGAACGGCGAATTCCGAGATCGCGAAAGCTACAAGGCATTCTTCCGGATCTTCCGCCAGTCCTTCAGCGACATGACCTTCGAGACGCTGAAGACGATTGCGACCGACGACTTCGTTTCGGCGCACTGGGAGATCTGGGCCACCCACTCGGGCGAGTTTCAGGGCTTCGCGCCCGACGGCGCCCGCGTCGTGTTCGATGGTGTCGCGCTCTACCGGATGGAGAACGGCCTGATCGCCGAGACCTGGTTGACCATCAACCAGCCCCTTCTCCTGTCGCAACTCGGCAAGGCTGCCGCCCGCGCAGCCTGACCCTCCCCCGGAGAGGGCAATTCAGGCCCCTCCCGATCTGCCTGCAAGAGGAACGACCGATGTGTAGACCGATCCAATTGCGCGAGGATGACCTCGCACCCGCCGCCTGCAGGCGATGTGTGCGCCGTGTGTCCTGCCTCGCGCGGACGGACCGGACGGAAGCAACCTTGCGCATCGACCGCCACTCGGCGCAGGGCACGATATCGCCCGCCTTGGCCACAGGCCAGCTCAAGGCACAGACATGACGCCGGCGTTGCTAACAGTTGCCTATCGTCTCCAAATTCCGTCCGAGAGATTTCGTACGCATGCCCGGAGCGTCGCAGACCAGATCGCAGAGGCGCCCGGTCTCGTCTGGAAGATCTGGGGCCTCGACCCCGACTCCGGGCAGGGGACCAGCGTCTATCTGTTCCGCGATGCCGCCTCGGCATCGGCCTTTGCGACCGGTCCTGTGATCGCGGGGCTTCGCAACGGCCCTGCAAGGGACGTGATCACTCGCATTTCACCGGTGGAGGCCGGCCTGTCGACCATCACGGGCGCTGCGCCAGCCCTGATGTGAGCTTGCCCCTGGGTCCTGGACTGTGAGTTAGAGAGCTCTCGGAGAAAAGGATCCGAGATGAGCAGACAGCCCCGCCGCCATTTCACTGGCGAGTTCAAGGAGCAGGCCGTGGCGTGCCTGTCAGAGCCAGGTGCGACGCAGCCCAGCGTCGCCCGGGAACTCGGCGTGTCGCTGTCGCAGATCAA
Source organism: Paracoccaceae bacterium (assembly GCA_020425125.1). GTDB lineage: Bacteria > Pseudomonadota > Alphaproteobacteria > Rhodobacterales > Rhodobacteraceae > Meridianimarinicoccus. Next base: position 4,838 of record JAGQRV010000062.1, read on the forward strand.
GGGCCGGCGGCTTGAATTGATGGCCGCAGACTCGGCCGAGGCGATCCGGCGGCAGCAGGCCGAGGCCGCTGTACTGCACCGCGAGAACCGCCGCCTGAAGGAAGAGGTGGAGGTGATGCGTAAAGCGTCGGCTTTTTTCGCTCGGTGGGCGGCAATGAGCGCGAAGCTCGCGTTCAATGCCACCCATGCCTCTGCGCACGCCATCCGACGGATGTGCCGGGTTCTCGCAATCATCTCGAGCTGGTTCCACGCCTAGCGCGCCGCCGCCCCCGAATGGGCGGCGCTCCAGGCGGCCCGGGACACCCTGCTGCCTCGGATACGTGCGATCTTCGTGGGCAACCAACTGCGGTACGGCGCGCCGCGCATCCATGCCGAGCTGCGGGACCAAGGCATCCGGGCTGCGAAGAAGACGGTGGCCAAGCTCATGAGAGAAAACGATATCCGGCTGCCCCGACGAGGCCGCCTCTACGAGGCCGCCGCGTTCCACCGACGACCGACAGCCGGCATAATCTGGGGAATGCGCCGAACCTCCTGAGACGGATTTTCCGGGCGCCAGGGCCGGACCGCATCTGGCTTGCCGACATCAGCTACGTGCCGATCGACGAGAGCTGGCTCTACCTCGCGGCGAACGCCACGATGGAGAGTGTCGGTTGTTCTATGTCGGACCGCCTGAAGAGCAGCGTTGCGGTCGATGCCATGCGCATGACGCTGCAGAACCGCCGCCCGGCGCCGGGACTGATCTGTCATTCGGATCGCGGCGTGCAGTATGGCAGCGGCGACTACCGGCCGCTGCAGGATAGCTGGAAGGCCGTTACCTCGATGAGCCGCAAGGGCGACTGCCTCGATAACGCGCCGATAGAGAGCTACTTCGGGTCGCTGAAGACCGAGCTGGTCCACCACGCCACCTTCCGGTCACGCCGAGAGGCCAGAGCCTCCCTGTTCGAATACATCGCATTTTCTACAACCGGCGCCGCCGCCACTCGAGCATCGGCTACCGGACGCCGGAGAAGGCGAGGATCGACATAGCCGCTGCCTTGGCCGCATCGTGAATATCGACCCAATCCGTGACACAGGGGCAACCTCAACCCCGTAAGGTTTAGGATATCTGACTGCTGGTCCGCAGTTTTTGGCCCGGCAGCCGACACGCCGGACCAGGGTCCCGCGGCTCCGCCGGTTGATCGGTTATGGGAGGCTTGCCCGGCCGGCTGCCCTCATCTGCTCTTGTGCCAAATGGGCTATCTGCTCGCGGGAACGGCAAATCTGCCAATTCTCGCAACGACATCCGGCGTATGGCGGGATGATCGATCGGATCGGGGCTTGGCACCGTGATGGCCGCCTTCAGGCGTCGATACAGACCCATCTAAGTCTCTCCCGGAAATCGCTGCTTGAACAGCTGCATGAATGGTAGTTTGGCCACCGCGAACGATGCGCATGCTAGGCGTGACGAAATCGAATTCGCTCCTTAGTGATGACATGACACGAACGCGGTTTCAGGGAGTCCCTCTCGAGCCGCGATGGGCTGCATCTGAACGTCTGTAAGTTCGTCATAGCCCAGCAAGGCACCCGCCGGATATCCTCCAGCGCGATTCGCGTCGAAGCCGTTCACGACATGCGCCTCGATCGCTTTGGGTTCCAGGATGCTTCTCAAGTATTTCTCCTCTTGAGGTAGATCGAAGCGTCTTCTTCCCGGGATCATGGCTCGACGTCTCCACAGCTGACGATGCGGCCCTTCGAAAGCAGTGCGTTCAGGGCCACGCGGTGGACGATCTCTGTCGGCGCCGTGCAAAGTTCCCCGGCAACCCTGAGCCTGACGCCGCCCGCGAGTTCCGACATCGCGGTGAAGGTCACGCAATTCTGCGTCATCATCCCGCAGACCAGCACGTCAGCGATGCCGGAGAGATGACGGCCAAGCGTGGTGTCCTGAAACGCGTCGGCATGCCGCTTGGTAACGACGGGGGCGTCCGGCGCCGCTGCGAGAATGGCCGGGCGAATGGCGCTCCCGGCACTGCCGGCGGCAAAGAGCCCGGTCGCGGCAGTGGACTCGTGCCGGACAAGGACAATCTCACGGCCATCCGCGCGACACCGGGCCATTTCCGCAAGGATCCGGGCCTCGGTTTCCTGGGCTTGCCAGAGAGGCAGCGCACCGCCAGGGAAGTAATCATTCTGGACGTCGATGACGAGAAGGCAGCGTCTCATTGCGGAACTCCCTTGGAAGGTTCGGCGGTCTGGGGTTTGGAGCCAACCGGGTTGGCGGTGATGGCAAGGGATCCCGCCTTTGCCGGGGCGCGACAACCGATGCCGGCCGTGACGGTCCGGACGGCAGCAGGCTCAGGCAAGGACGTCGACCGGTCTGCCTGAGTCATGCCGTCATACCGCCAGCTGGTCGCAGGCAGCTCCCGCACGACGAAATAGGTCGCTGCCGGCAGGGCGGGGAGCCCTTTTCCCAGCAGGGACATGGCCCCGTCGACGAAGGCCCGCTTATCGGCATCGCTGTTGGTCCCGCCGGTCACAGAGACCTCCCGATCCGCCGAGACCTCATGGCCGTTTCCCGCAAAGGTCCAGCAACAGGACGCCGGCGTTTCGACGAGCAAGGATATCAGGTCGTGCCGCTTGCCGAGACCAGTTGAAATGAGCGTCGAGAGGTTGTCGGCCAGATCCTGTGCCGACGACGGAGTCAGGGCCGGGATGAGGGTCAGTCTGGCGAAGGGCATGGCGGGCAACTCCAGGCATGGGCCGGATCATTCCGGAACGGTCAGACGATAGAATGGGGCTGTCGCGTCCCTCGCATCCGCGACGGGAGGATGCCGTTCCGATTCCACCGGCGGCATGGTCGCGAGGAACGCCGTCAGCGCGCGCATGTCCACGTCGCTGAGAGCCGCGTAGGAGGGCCAGGGCATCACCGGCGCCAGCACCCGGCCGTCCGGCCGCACGCCGGTGCGTAACGCCGTTGCGATGTCGTCTTGCGACCATTCGCCGAGCCCGGTCGGCTCCGGCGTAAGGTTGGGCGGCCAGAAGATGCCCATGCCCGGAATCTCGAAACCGACGGTGCCGCCCGACAGCCCCGCCGCCTCGACCGGCATCCCGGTGGCATCGCGCGGCATGTGGCACCCGGCGCAGTCCATGATCCGGGCGAGGTAGGCGCCGCGCTTGATCAGGCCCTGGTCGGCCAATGCGGCTGTACTGGTCAGGGCCGTTGTCACGACAAAGGCCGTTATGGCGATCTTCATTGGATGTATCCCTGTTCCGAAGGTTTGGGGCGTCAAAGGGTCAGGCAGCATCAAGCCCGAAGCTGGCTTTCGGCAGCGGGCGGGAGAAGATGCCCTGGGGGTCAAAGGTCTTCTGCATGGCCTGCAGCCTGAGTAGAACTTCGGGAGTGTGGCAGGCGCGGCGGCGCTCCGGTCGCTCGAGGTCTGCCTCGCCCACGTAGTGGCCCTGCACCTGGGCCTCGACCGCGTCGGCCGTGCGGCGCAGCCAGGCGAGATTCGCGGCATCGTCCCCGGCATCTTCCCAGACCGTATAGATGCATCCCCACACCGGAGCGTGGATCGAGAAGGCGGCCTCCGGCGGACGCGGCCGGTTCGGCGGGAACACCACCGCCAGAGCAAAGCTGGTCGCCGAGGGCGCGGTGGCAATGCCATCCGCCAGACCGGTGATGTAGGCATCGCTTCCGTCGGCCGACCATGCCGAATCCACGGCGTAGCGATGCCCGACCGGGAAGAACTGGCCGATGATGTCGTATAGTACCGCGAAGGGCGTGGGCATCTCATCCTCGACCACGAGAGCGTCGGTGGGGGCAAGCGCGGCAATCTCTACGTGGAGACGGCTGGCTTCGGCGGGATCGTCTGCGAACACCGTGGCAACGGCCGCGATGACTTTGACCGCGCCGCCGGAGCCCGGTGCGCTCTGAATCGCGGCGGTAAATTCGACGTGGCTAGGCACCACTTCCATCGCGGCCTTCATCCAGGTGGTCACCTGCCCGACCTCGGCCAGCGGATAAACCCGCACGACCGTGGAAATTGCCCGGGGCAATGGCTGGAGCCGGAGACGGTAGCCGACGACGACGCCGAAGAATTCCGGCCCCGCACCGCGTGCCGCCCAGAAAATGTCCGGGTTCTCGGCTGCACTTGCCCGGCGCACGACGCCGTCCGCCAGGACGACGTCGATGCTTTCGACATTGGCGATGCCAAAGCCCCAGTTCCCCGAGTTCCAGCCTACGCCGCCGCCCAGAAGATAGCCGCTCATCGGCACGGTGGCGCAGTGGCCGACTGGAAAGGCCAAGCCCTGCGCTTCAAGCGCTTCGGCCAGTTCGCCATTCGTGACCGCCGGTCCGACTTCTGCGATCCGCGCGGACGCATCGATACGGACATGGTTCAGGGCCCCGAGGTCAAGGACCATTCCCTCCTGACGGGCGATGCCAGAAAGGTTGTGGCCGCCGCCCCTCGGCGAAATGCGTATCCCTTCCAGAGCCGCGAAACGGACGGCGGCGATGACGTCCCCGACGCCGGCGGCCCTCACAATCAGCGCGGGCCGCACCGGCGCCTTGCGTCCGTTCCACAGCAGCTCGTCGGCCGAGCTTTCCCAGGCCGGATCGCCTGCGGGAATGACCGCGCCTTTGATCGCCACCCTCAGTTTTTCGATGTTCATTTGGTTCTCCCGTATGATCTGCGCACTTTTCGTCCGGGCCGTCCCGACCGGCGGCGGCGCCAATGCTTGCCTTTGCACCGGTCCTCGCCGTCGGGATATCCTGATCGCGAGGCGGAAGCTTTCCGGAGATCCGCGGAAACTCTCGGGATGGTTTGGAGAATTCCTGGCCATGGCCGGGACCTGCGCCCGGTCCCGCATGACAGGGGAGTTGCGGCGTGTATGATCAGGCCATGAAGTACCAGTTCGACGTGTTCGCCATCGACACCGCAGCCCGCGAGTTGATCGCGTCCGGCGCGCCCGTATCGGTCGAACCCAAGATCCTCGACTTGCTGGTCTGTCTGATCGAAGGGCGGGACCACGTGGTTTCGAAGGATGAGCTCGTCCGTACGGTATGGAACAATCGGATCATCTCGGACGCGGCCATCTCGAGCGCCATCAGCGCCCTGCGGAAGGCGCTCGGCGACGACGGCCAGCGGCAGCGCTACGTCAAGACGATGCACGGGCGCGGCTTCCGGTTTGTCGGGCCTGTCATGACGACGGACGCCTCGGATGGCGCTTCGACGGCACGTTCGGGTCAGGAGGGCATGGCGAAACAGGAAATCCGCTACTGCCGCAGCCTGGACGGCACCCGCATCGCCTATGCGATCGCCGGGCAGGGTCCGCCTCTCGTCAAGCCTGCGCACTGGCTGCATCATCTCGAATTCGACTGGGAAAGTCCGGTCTGGCGCCATGTCTTCGAGGATCTTGCCCGCAAGAACAGGCTGGTGCGTTACGACGGAAGAGGTCTGGGCCTGTCCTCGTGGGACGCGGATGACCTGAGCTTTGACCGGCAGATGGAAGATCTTGACGCCGTTATTTCGCAGTCCGGCCTCGATCGCTTCGCGATGTTAGGGATGGCCCAGGGTGCGCTGAAGTCCATTGCCTATGCTGCGCAGCACCCCGAGCGCGTCACGAAGCTGGTCATTCTGGGTGGCTTCGCACGGGGCTGGAACCGGCAGGATCCCGAACGTTCGTTCTTCCGGCAGGGCACTCTGGAACTCATCCGCGCGGCCTGGGGCAAGAATAATCCTGCCATACGTCAGATGTTCACCTCACTTTACATGCCCGACGCGCCGCCCGAGAGCCAGTCGTGGTTTTCGGAGCTGCAGCGAAGGACGGCAAATGCTGAGAATGCAGCAAGGACACTGGAAGTGCACGGCAATGTCGATGTGCGGGATCTGCTATCGAAGATCAGTTCACCGACGCTCGTCATTCATTCGCGCCGCGACGCCGCCGTTCCCTTCGAGCTTGGACAGGAGGTTGCGGCCGGCATACCCGGCGCCCGATTTGCGGTCCTCGATACGGCCAATCACATCCTTCCGGCAACGGACCCGGCGTGGAACCGCTGCGCCGGTCTCATACAGGAATTTCTTACGTATTACTGAGGGTCGATGTGGCCGGCACCGTGAGCGACCCGATCGCAGAAGGAATGATGCGCCATTTCAGCCTCTGCGAGGCCACGGCCATCAGCATCCGTCGCGCCCAATCGGTGCAGCCGGTCAGCTCGATCCAGAGCGACGGATCTGTCAGACAATTTCGAACTGGTCGAAATTCGCCGACATCAGTCTCAATCTGAAGCATTTCGCTGAAATGTTGAATCGGAGGATTCCCGTTGAGGCTCTGGTGTGATTCCTCTCGTTCAGAGGAAAGGATCATGCCAGCACCCCTCTCGCTCGATCTGCGCCGTTGGTTCCAGCTTGGCATTGCCGAGTTTCACCCCGTGGGCCTTTGCGGCGGCCAGCGCCTCCTTCGTGCGTCTCGAGATCGCCTCGCGCTCCCGCTGGGCGACGAGCGCCATGGGACCGACGGTGAGGGCGTTGGCAAAAATAAGAGCACATCCGACACCCGCCATCCGGTTCGAAGCGCAGGTGCACCAAATGATCCGATGACGGACACTCTGCGGTATCACCTGCTATTTCTGGACTTCACGATCAGAATTGTTACCGTTCTTGGCCCGCCATCCGGGGAGCTGACGAATAAGTTCAAGTCCAGCAGAAGCCTTTTCGATCCATTCATTGTCACCGACATCTTCGAATCCGTCGGCGGCGAGCCGCATGTGCTCGATCGCCACCTCGAGTTCATCTTGCGCCGCAAATCCACGCTCGACCATTGCAACAATAGCCAGCGCGAGAAAGTAACTTGCCTGCGCTCGCGTTATTGGCGCCAACTCGCCATAGGTTTCTTGCAGCAAGAATCGACACAAATCCGCCGCTTCCTTGATTTGGCCATTAGATCCCGCTCTCTTTCCGCGAAGCAAAAGATTCTCGGCTGCGTTGGTCTGAATGATGGCCCAGTCGGACAATGCACTCTCCGGCGTCAGCACCTCGGTTGCCAGCGCATTCGCTTCGGCTGCCTCCTCCAAGCGCTCCATTCCGATTTCTCGCTCACCAAGCCGTTGAAATGCAACGGCGAGGTTGGCCTGCGTCTTTGCCCATCCTTTCGCGTCGTGCTCGCGCGTTCGCACCTCCAGCGCCAGGCGATAAGCCGAAACCGCCTCCTCGAGTCGCGAGGCGCCCTTCTCGCGTTCCCCAAGTGTCTGAAGCGCATCTCCGAGTTCGTGTTGGGCCTGCGCCCATTCGTCCGGAAATTGGGTTCGGTTAGTTTGTTCCACGGCAAACCGCGTCACAGCAACTGCTTCTTCAATCCGAGCGTTGCCGCCCTGTCGCCTCCCGATGGCCAAAAGCGTCTCAGAAAGATTTTTCTGTATTGTAAACCAGGTGGCAGGTGAACTCTCGCGCGTAAACACCTCTAGTGCGCGGCGGTTAGCCACAATTGCCTCCTCGAAGCTGCCGGTGCCGGTTTCGCGTTCACCAATGCGCTTGAGGGCAACGGCCAGATTTGCTTCAGTCGTTGCCCAACCGTTCGCATCGTGCCCGCGCGTTCGAACCTCCAGCGCCAGGCGGTAGGCCGAGACCGCCTCCTCGAGGCGGGCCGGTCCTTTCTCCCGGCTGCCCAAGGTTTGCAGTGCGTCGCCCAAGTCGGTTTGAACCCTGGCCCATCCCGCCGGGTTCTTTGCGCGCGTCCGCTCTTCCAGGGCGAGCCTGATTGCCGCAACTGCCTCCTCCAGGTGGGCATTTCCTCTTTCCCTTTCACCGAGGGCACGAAGCGCGTTGCCAAGATTGTTCTGCGTGAGGGCCCAATTGTGCGGTTCCCGCCCTCGCGGCAGATCAATCAACGCCTTACGAAATGTCGAAACAGCCTCCTTGAGGCGGTCGATATTGTCGTCCGTCACCGCCAGCGCCTCCATGGCGGACGCGAGATTTGCCTGTGCGGCGGCCCGTCCTGACGGCGACCGTTCCTCCTGAAGTGCAAGTTGATAGGCGATCACTGCTGCCTCAAATTGCGCCGGATCATCATCCCGCTCCCCGAGCCTGAACTGCGCGTCGCCCAGGTTCTTCTGAACAATTGCCCAATCTTGAGGCGATCGTTCGCGCGTTAGTTCCTCCAGAGCGAGGCCGTACGCTGCAACAGCCTTTTCGTACTCACCAATGTCGGCCAACGCACTTCCCAGGTCATGTTGAGCCGCTCCCCACTTGCGCCAGGATTTAGAACGATCAAAGAGAGCTAGCGCCTCCTCGAACAGCTCGGCGCCGCGGTTGAGCGAGGCCTGGTCTCCTCCGCGTCCCACGGTAAAAAGCATGGCGCCGGCGGAGACCATACTTTGAAACCGCGCTTTTCGGTCCTCCTTCGGAAGCAATTCAGCAGCTTCAAGGAAGAACTCTGCCGCGCGCGCGGCGTTAAGGCGCGAGGCTTCCAGCAGCGCCTGCTCTCTGGCCAAGGCTGACTCTTCACGTTGTTGATCCGCGAGGACGCGGGCGACAGCCTCGCGCTTTTCCCGCACGAGGGCCCTGGCGGCCTCGAGCTGCGCCCGAGCCCCGTCGAGGTCGGGAATCCGACCTGCCAGCAGACTGGTAGCCTGATCGCGCAAGGCCTGGACTTCAGGGTCACTAACGCGGAAGCGAGCTATTTCTTCCTGCAGTTCTACGAAGCGCGATGCGATCTCGGCAAGTCGCTCCCGGAGGCGATCAGGTGGGACTTCCCGTTCACCAAGGATCGCGAGAAACTCGGCGATCGCCCCCGTCTGCAGGCGAGAACCTTCTGGCAGCATCGCAGCGATCATTCGGAGTGCCTCGGCCCGATCGCCTGGATCAGGGGACTCGAGCTTCCCCATTATCAAGATCACCTGGTCGGCCGAGAAGCCTCGGATAGAAATTGTACTATTGACGATATCCCGACCTGCAACGACCGCCCCACTGACTCTGTCTCCGACAAGCCCCTGAGACTCGGCCGCTAGTGCCGTTGCGGCTAGCGCCACTGATGTCACGTAAGCTGGCCAGCGCAACATGCTAGTCATCCGATTGCGTTGCGGTTCCGCCAACCGAGATGGAACTGTCCCGGATGTCATGGTCTGCTGCCACGCTCCCATTAATGGTATCACCAGGACGCAAGATGACGGCGATTCCGATCAGAAACAGACCCGCGGCAAACAGGAAAAATGCGAGTCGGGCAAAATTGACGTCGCCGCCCCGCACGTCGCGGCGCACGTGCAGACTGCGGGCGACCGAGCCTTCCGACTTGGTATCGCCGCGGGACGCGAAATGCTTGACGACTATCCAGATCGCGGAGAATATGATCGCCAATCCCCCGCCCAACCAGGACAGGGTTTTCTGGTTTTCGGGAGACGAAAGGAAATCCCATAGGGCGGTCATAACTACCCTCATCAGACCACCGACGAGAATATCACAGACATGCTCGCTACGCAGGTAAATAAGGCGAGTCGGGTGAGCCTGCGCGAGTTAGGTAGATGTGTGGGGGCGGTCGCTGCTGCCCCACTTGGCAGGACGCATCGGTGTGCTGGCGTGCAGTCTGAAATCGAGGGACGAGTGGATCCTTGGGCCGGAACGAGGCTTGGTTCTTGCTGCGTTCCCTGGGCTGCGACACGCCAGATGGTCACAAGTCAGGTAGCGTCCAGCCGCCTCAGCAGATTCCGCACGGTCGAGACATGCCACCTCCCGCCTCTCCGGGTCTGCATGCCGCGGGCGGTG
>JAGQRV010000005.1:0-2380 GCA_020425125.1 Paracoccaceae bacterium
GACCGCCAGACCGGCAAGACCGCGGTGGCGCTCGACACGATGCTGAACCAGAAATCCTACAACGCGGCCGCCGGCAACGACGAGTCGAAGAAGCTCTACTGCGTCTACGTTGCCGTGGGCCAGAAGCGGTCGACCGTTGCCCAGCTCGTCAAGAAGCTCGAGGAAAACGGTGCGATGGAATATTCCATCGTCGTCGCGGCCACCGCGTCGGACCCGGCACCGATGCAGTACCTTGCGCCCTATTCGGCCTGCGCCATGGCGGAGTATTTCCGTGACAACGGCCGCCACGCGCTGATCGTCTACGATGACCTGTCGAAACAGGCCGTCGCCTACCGTCAGATGTCGCTGCTGCTCCGTCGTCCGCCGGGGCGTGAAGCCTATCCGGGTGACGTCTTCTATCTGCATTCGCGGCTGCTGGAGCGCTCGGCGAAGCTGAACGAGGATCACGGTGCCGGGTCGCTGACGGCGCTGCCGGTCATCGAGACGCAGGCAGGCGACGTGTCGGCCTACATCCCNNACCAACGTGATCTCGATCACCGACGGGCAGATCTTCCTTGAAAGCGAACTCTTCTACCAGGGCATCCGCCCCGCGGTGAACACCGGTCTGTCGGTGTCGCGGGTGGGCTCGTCGGCGCAGACCAATGCCATGAAGTCGGTCGCGGGTCCGGTGAAGCTGGAGCTTGCGCAGTATCGCGAAATGGCAGCGTTCGCCCAGTTCGGTTCCGACCTCGACGCCGCAACCCAGAGGCTGCTGAACCGGGGCGCGCGACTGACGGAGCTGATGAAGCAGCAGCAATACTCGCCGCTGACCAACGCAGAAATCGTCGCCGTGATCTTCGCGGGGACCAACGGCTATCTCGACAAGCTCAAGGTCGCGGATGTGGGTCGGTTCGAGAAGGGCCTTCTGTCCTTCCTCAGGAATCAGAAGAAGGACATCCTCGACTGGCTCACCAAGGACGATCCGAAGATCAAGGGTGACGCGGCCGACAAGCTGAAGGCGGCCATCGACGAGTTCGCCGGAAGCTTCGCGTAAGCGCGGGCGACGGGGGACCCAGAAATGCCCAGTCTCAAGGACCTAAAAAACCGGATCTCGAGCGTCAAGTCGACGCGCAAGATCACCAAGGCAATGCAGATGGTCGCGGCGGCGAAGCTCCGCCGCGCCCAGGAGGCCGCGGAAATGGCGCGGCCGTATACCGAGAAGTTCAATGCGGTGCTTGGCAGCCTTGCCGCGTCGGTCGGCAAGACCGGCAACGCGCCGTTGCTGCTGCGCGGCACCGGGTCGGACCAGACCCATCTTCTGGTCGTGATGACGGCCGAGCGCGGTCTTTGCGGCGGCTTCAACACGTCGATCGTCCGGCTTGCGCGCCTGAAGATCAACGAGCTGCTGGCGCAGGGCAAGACGGTGAAGATCCTCACGGTCGGCAAGAAGGGCCGCGAACAGCTTCGCCGGGATTTCGGCCAGTATCTCGTCGGCCATGTCGACCTCAGCGACGTCAAGCGCATTGGATATGACAATGCGCGGGACATCGCGACGGATGTTCTGGCGCGCTTCAAGGAAGGCGAGTTCGACGTCTGCACGATCTTCTTCTCGCAGTTCAAGAGCGTGATCGCACAGGAGCCGACGGCGCTTCAGGTCATCCCGGCCAAGCTCGAGGGCGGCGAGGCGCCGAGCACGGTCTACGAGTACGAACCGAGCGAGGAAGGCATCCTGGCCGACCTACTGCCGCGCGGTGTCGCGACGCAGATCTTTGCGGCGCTTCTGGAAAACGGTGCTTCGGAACAGGGCGCGCGCATGAGCGCCATGGACAACGCGACCCGCAATGCGGGCGAGATGATCGACAAGCTGACGATCGTCTACAACCGCTCGCGTCAGGCCGCGATCACCAAGGAACTCATCGAAATCATTTCGGGCGCCGAGGCGCTCTAACGGAACCGGAGAAACCACATGGCAAAAGGCAAAGTAGCCCAGGTCATCGGCGCCGTCGTCGACGTCCAGTTCGATGGCGATCTGCCGGCGATCCTGAACGCGCTGATTACCGAAAACAACGGAAAGAAACTGGTTCTGGAAGTGGCGCAGCACCTGGGCGAGAACACTGTCCGCGCGATCGCGATGGACGCGACCGAAGGGCTTGTGCGCGGTGCGGTGGTCGAGGATACCGGCAAGCCAATCTCGGTTCCCGTCGGCGATGCGACGCTGGGCCGGATTCTCAACGTGATCGGCGAGCCGGTGGACGAAAAGGGTGACGTCGTTGCGACCGAAACCCGCGCGATTCACCAGCCCGCACCGACCTTCGAGGAGCAGGCGACGACCTCGGAAGTCCTCGTCACCGGCATCAAGGTGATCGACCTCCTCGCCCCCTATGCCAAGGGCGGCAAGATC
>JAGQRV010000005.1:2436-118437 GCA_020425125.1 Paracoccaceae bacterium
CAACATCGCCAAGGTGCATTCGGGCTACTCGGTGTTCGCGGGCGTGGGCGAGCGGACCCGTGAAGGGAACGACCTCTATCACGAAATGATCGAGTCGGGCGTCATCAAGCCGGACGATCTGTCGAAGAGCCAGGTGGCACTGGTCTACGGTCAGATGAACGAGCCGCCGGGCGCCCGTGCCCGCGTCGCCCTGACCGGTCTGACGCTGGCCGAACAGTTCCGCGATCAGTCCGGGACGGACGTGCTGTTCTTCGTCGACAACATCTTCCGCTTCACCCAGGCCGGGTCGGAAGTGTCGGCGCTCCTGGGCCGGATTCCTTCGGCGGTGGGCTATCAGCCGACACTCGCCACGGACATGGGCCAGCTGCAGGAGCGGATCACCTCGACCCGTGCCGGTTCGATTACCTCGGTGCAGGCAATCTATGTGCCTGCGGACGACCTGACCGACCCGGCGCCGGCAACCTCGTTCGCCCACCTCGACGCCACGACCGTGCTGTCGCGGGCAATCTCCGAACTGGGCATCTATCCGGCGGTGGACCCGCTCGACTCGACCTCGCGGCTTCTCGACCCGGCCGTCATCGGCGACGAGCATTACCAGGTCGCCCGCGATGTGCAGGGGATCCTCCAGCGCTACAAGTCGCTGCAGGACATCATCGCGATCCTCGGCATGGACGAACTGTCCGAAGAGGACAAGCTGACGGTGTCGCGCGCCCGCAAGATCCAGCGTTTCCTCAGCCAGCCCTTCGACGTGGCGAAGGTCTTCACCGGCTCGGACGGCGTGCAGGTGCCGCTGGAAAAGACCATCGCATCGTTCAAGGCCGTCGTGGCCGGCGAGTACGACCACCTGCCGGAATCGGCCTTCTACATGGTGGGCGATATCGACGAGGCGGTGGCGAAAGCCGAGCGGATGGCCGCGGAAGCGGCCTGAGAGGAGCGCTGAATGCCTGACAAGATGCAATTCGACCTGGTGTCGCCCGAGCGGAGCCTGGTCTCCGGCCTGGCGACAGCGGTCCAGATCCCCGGCGCCGAAGGCGATCTGACCGCCATGCCGGGGCATGCGCCGCTGATCACGACGCTGCGGCCGGGCATCCTGAAGGTGTCCGGCGACGACGGACCCGCGGAATTCGCGGTGACCGGCGGCTTTGCCGAAATCAACAGCGATGCGACGACGGTTCTGGCCGAGCGCGCCTATCCGCGGTCGGCCGAGAACCGCGCCGCGATCGAGGAACATCTCGAGGAAGCGCGCAAGCTTGCGACGGAGGTTCCTGACGAGCACCGCGACGCCCACTCAAAGCTGATGGATGACCTCGCCAAGCTGCTCGACGACATGGTCTGACTCCGGGGACTCTGAACCGGCGCCTGATTTCGGCCCCCCGCGCCATCGCGGGGGGCTTTCTCTATGCGGTCACTCGGATCCGCGCCATGTCGCGGAACTGCCGCTGTGGCGGCAACTTCGAGAAGGCACTGCATTCGCTGCGAGTTGTGGCGTCGCACCGGTTGACGCCTCCGCGGTGTAATGGGCGTCGGCGCTTTCCGTCGGACAGTAGAAGCTCGCTCCCCCAGGCCATGCGGGCCAGCAGGTCGCCATGCGCTGGTTGCTGACGAGCGCGCCGGCGCGTGACGCTTACGAAAACCGGGAGGCGAGGCGGTCGCAGCCGGCTCCCACGGCCCGGTAGAGGACCAGCGTCATCAGCGCCAAGACGGCCAGTGCAGCGAACATCAGGTCCGTCTTCGCCCGGCCATTGGCGAGAAGCATCAGGTAGCCGAGTCCCTGGCTCGCCCCCACCCATTCGCCGATCACCGCGCCGATGGGCGCGTAGACTGCGGCAAGGCGCAGACCCGAGGCGAGAGCGGGCATGGCAGCGGGGACCCGGATGCGCCAGAGCATGTGATGCGGCCGGGCCTGCATCGTCCGGGCGAGGTCCAGCCAGCCCTTCGGTGTCGCGGCCAACCCGTCCGAGAAGGCGGACGTGACCGGAAAATATATGATGAGAACGGCGATCAGGATCTTCGACCAGATCCCGTAGCCGAGCCAGAGCGTGAGGATCGGCGCCAGGGCGAAGACCGGCAGCGCCTGGGTCAGGATCAGCGCCGGTCGCACCAGTTGCCGCGCGACGGGCGAGGCGGCGAGACCGAGAGCCGTGGCAATGCCGAGAAGGGTCCCGAGCGTCAGCCCGATCACAACCTCGACGAGCGTCACGCCGGCATGCCACAGGATCAGATCCGCGTTCTGTGCCAAGGCCTTGGCGACCCGCCAGGGGCCAGGAAGAATGAAGGGCGGCAGGTCGGCAAGCGTCACGAGCGCCTGCCACAGAAGCAGGAGGAGGGTGGCGACGAGCAGGGAGACGAGTAACCGGCGGCTCATGTCGCCGCCCTGAGCTGGAGCAGCAGCGCGGCCTGGCAGGCCAGCATCTCGGGGTCGTCGATCGCACGGATGGGATGGCCGGCCGGTGGCGGATGCTGGGTCAAAGTATTGTTTTCCATGAGGTAGATCCGCGCGCCTAGACGGGCGGCCTCGCCCGGATCGTGGGTGACCATGAGCACGGTGCGACCCGCGAGGGTTTCGGCGGCGAGATCCTGCATGTCCGCGCGGGTGCGCGCGTCGAGTGCCGAGAAGGGCTCGTCCAGCAGGACTATCGCCTTGTTTTCCATGAGGGTTCTGGCAAGCGCGGTGCGCTGGCGCTGGCCGCCGGACAGGCTGGCGGGGCGCTTCCGCGCATGGGCCGCGAGGCCGAGGCGGTCGATCAGCGCGTCGATCCGCGGCCAGTCGGGCGGCGAGCCCCTGAGACGGGCGCCGAGAGCGACGTTGCCGCGCAGGTCGAGCCAAGGCAGAAGCAGGTCGCTCTGGGCCATGTAGGCGACGCGTCCGGTCAGGGGGCTTCCGTCCAGTGCCTTGATATCGCCTTGGAAATCTGCACCTGTATCGAGCCCGGCGATGAGGCGCAACGCGGTCGACTTGCCGACGCCGGACGGGCCGAGAAGGCAGGTCCAGGTGCCGGGCAGAAGCTCCAGCACGGCGTCGCGGAAGAGTGTCGCGGTGCCGAAACGGGCAGTCCCGGCAAGGCGGATCGCCGGGCCGGTCACGGGCGGGATCCGGGACGTCGGGGCCGGGAAAACGGGCATCGGACTTTTATCGGACTTTTATCGGAATAGCGTCGGACCGCTCCGGGCGCAGAGGCCCGGCGGGCAGACAGGGCGGATGCCCGCGGCCGGATGGCGCGTGCCCGAAGGCTCATGCCGCGTCGAGCCCCATCTGCCAGAACGCCGCTTCCAGCCGTGTGGCGGTGCGGAACTGGGCGCAGAGACCGGGCCAGCGCGGGCTTTTCTCGGGATCCGCGCCCAGCCGTCGCTGCACCGCGCCGTCGATCAGCGCACCGACGTCGCGGCAGACCTGCTGATACTCGGCGCCGCCATAACTTGCGATCCAGTCGCCATAGGCCGGCGCGTTTGCGGCCATCGCCAGCCGGGCACCGATCTCTCCGTAGCCGAGCACACAGGGGGCCAGCGCGGCGAGGAGGTCGAGGAAATCACCCGCATGGCCCGCATCCAGGACGAAGCGGGTATAGGCGATGTTCGGCAACCGCTCCTCGGTGGCGGCGAGGGCCGCCGCGTCGATCCCGGCCGCGGCACATGTGGCGACGTGGAGGGTCATTTCCTCGTCGATCAGCGCCGAGACCGTGGCGGCGCAGGCGCGCATTTCCTCCAGCGTGCCGGCCTTGGTCACCGCGAGCGCCCAGGCGCGGGCGAAATGGATCAGGAACAGGTAGTCCTGGCGCAGATAGTCGAGAAACGCGGCGCGGAGCAGAGTGCCGTCGCCGAGGCCGCGGACGAAGGCGTGATCCGTGTAGGCGGCCCAATCCGGACCCGCGGCGTCGCGCCAGAGCGGAAAGGTGGTGCCGTAACCCGTCACGGGCGCGGTCCCGCAGAATGTCGGGCTGGAGGATCGGCCCGCAGATCCTTCGTCCGCAGGGCTCTGCGCGCCGCGCGCGCGAGCGCGCCGGATCGTCTGTCTCGACGGCTGGAAGACCGACACCCGGGAGCGTCCCGGCCTCCCGTCCGCGCGCCGGACCGCCCGGTCACTGCGCGCCCACGTCGATGGCGAGTTGCGAGACCGGCCGGGTGCCGTCGACCAGCCCTGCCTGGGACAGAAACGCCTCGAACCGAGCATAGCGGCCGGCATCGAGACCCGCGGGCGTCAGGGCGAAGCGCGGCCAGGTGTCGGCCCAGGCCTTCGCGTTCAGCTCGTCCTGCAATTCCTTGGCGGTGGACGAGAAAATCTCCCATGCTTCCTCGGGGTGGTTGACGATGAACTGGGTCGCAAGCTCGGTCGCGGCAAGGAACCGGGCGATCCGGTCCGTGTCCATGCGGTCGGGATTGGCCTCGTAGATCAGCTCGTCATAGGCCGGGATGCCGTTCTCTTCGAGATAGAAGCAGCGCCCCGGGCGGCCTTCGATCTCCATCTGGTTCAGTTCGAAATTGCGGTAGGCGCCGATCACCGCGTCCACCTGCCCCGACATGAGCGCGGGCGCGAGCGAGAAGTTGACGTTGACCAGCGTCACGTCGTCGAGGCTGAGACCGGCCCTCGCGAGCATCGCGGAAAGCAGCGCGTCCTCCACCCCGCCGACGGAAAAGCCGATCTTCCTGCCCTTGAGGTCGGCGAGCGTCTTGATCGGGCCGTCATCCATCACCAGAAGGCAGTTGAGCGGGGTCGCCACCAGCGTGCCGACGCGGATCAGCGGCAGCCCTTCGGCGACCTGAAGATGCAGCTGCGGCTGGTACGAAACGGCGATATCGGCCTGACCGGCCGCGACCATCTTGGGCGGGTCCGAAGGATCGGCCGGAGCGATGGTTTCGACCTCGAGCCCCTGGTCCGCGAAATAGCCGTTTTCCTGGGCGATCACGATCGGCGCGTGATCGGGGTTGACGAACCAGTCGAGCATCACGGTCAGGTGGTCCTGGGCCTGCGCCTGAGTGGCAGGAAAGATCAGCGCGAGGAGCGCGATGCGAAGGAGCGCGGTCACGGGGCGGGGCAGGGATCGGGTCATCGGGCGGGTGTCCTTCCGGGGCTGCAGGGGTCAGGCGTGGGCGGGAGCCCAGAGCGCATGGAAATGGTGGGTTGGGCCTTGGCCGTGGCCGATGCCGAGCGTGTCGGCCGCGGCGATGGCGCCGGCGACATAGGCCTTGGCGGCTGCGGCGGCCTCGCGGTCGCCGGCGCCCTTTGCCAGTTCCGCGGCCAGGGCGGCCGACAGGGTGCAGCCGGTGCCGTGGGTATTCCGGGTGGCGATGCGGGGCGCGGCGAGCCAGTGGAGCCCATCCCCGGTCGCCAGCAGGTCGGGACTGTCGCGGCTGTCGAGATGCCCGCCCTTGAGCAGCACCGCGCGCGGACCGAGGGCGCGCAGGGCAGCGGCCTGCTCCGCCATCTCGGCGCGCGTTGTGGCGACGGGGGCGTCGAGCAGTGCCGCGGCTTCGGGCAGGTTCGGCGTCAGATGGGTGGCGCGCGGCAGCAGGTGATCGCGCAGCGCCGCGACGGCGTCGGATGCCAGCAGGGCGGCGCCGCCCTTGGCAACCATCACCGGGTCGAGCACGACGGACCGGTTGCCGTGAGGCGCCAGCGCTGCGGCGACGGCCTCGGCGATCTCGGCCGAGGCGATCATGCCGATCTTCACCGCGTCGACGCGAATGTCGGCGAAGATCGCCGCGATCTGGTCGGCGACGAAGCCCGGCGGGACAAGGTGGATGCCGGTGACCCCTTCCGTGTTCTGGGCGGTGAGCGCGGTGAGGACGGCCATGCCGTAAGTGCCGCGGGCCGAGAACGCCTTGAGATCGGCCTGGATGCCGGCGCCGCCCGACGGGTCGGAGCCGGCGATGGAGAGCACGCTGGCGATCATGGTCGGGCCTCGGCAATGGCGCGGGAGAAAGCGCGGGCGGCGGATTCGGGGTCCGGCTGGCCGCAGATCGCCGAGACCACGGCCAGCCCCATGGCCCCGGCAGACAGGGCCGGGGCCGCGTGATGCGCCTTGAGCCCGCCGATGGCGATGCAGGGCACCGGGGCGGCGGCGCAGATCCGGGCCAGGCCGTCCCAGCCGGTGGGCGTCTCGGCATCGGACTTGGTCGGGGTGGCGAAGATCGGCCCGGCCCCGGCATAGTCGACGAGCGCCGCGTCGAGGGCGCGGGCGGTCGCCTCGGAATGGACCGAGACGCCGAGCAGCGGCTCCGGCCCCAGGCGGGCGCGGGCTTCGGCGGCGGCGAGGTCGCCCTGGCCGACATGCAGGCCCGCGGCGCGGATCGCCAGCGTGGCCTCGAGATCGTCGTTGACGATGAGCAGCGCGCCCGATCCGGCAAGCGCCGCCTTCAGCGCCTGCCCGGCGGCGATGCGGTCGGACGTGGTGGCTTCCTTGAGGCGCAGCTGCACCGCTTGCGCGCCGCCGCGGACCGCGGCGCAGGCGGTGTCGACCATGCCGCCGTGCCCGCCGCAGAGCGCCGGGTCGAGGACGAGGTAGAGCGAGAGGTCGGGAAGCGGGCGCCGGGTCACGACATGTCGACCGGAGCGGCATTGAGATCGGCGGGCGACAGGGCGTGGAGCGCGTCGAGGAAGGCGGGCGCGAAGCTGCCCGGCCCCTGCGCGGCGTGACCGGCGCGGTCGCCCGCGGCCGCGAACATGGCCAGGGCGGCGGCGGTGGCCCGGAACGGATCGGGCCCGGTGGCGAGGAAAGCGCCGGTCAGCGCGGTGAGGGCGCAGCCGGTCGCGGTGACCAGCGGCATCAGCGGCGAGCCCCCTGCGATGCGGGCGCCACGGTCGCCGTCGGTGACGAAATCGACCTCGCCGGTCACGGCGACGACGGCGCCGGTTTCGTGCGCGAGTCGGCGGGCGGCTGCTTCGGCGGCCTCGACCGGGTCGCCGGCATCGACGCCCTTGCCCGCCGATCCCTCTCCACCCAGGGCGAGGATCTCGGAGGCGTTGCCGCGGATCACGGTGGGAGCCTCGGCGACCAGCCGGCGAGTGACCTCCTGCCGGTACGGCGTGGCGAAATGCGCGACCGGGTCGAGCACCCAGGGCCGGCCGGCGGCGCGGGCCCCGGCGATGGCGCGGCTCATCCCCTCGACCCAATGCGGCGACAGCGTGCCGATATTGACGGTGAGCGCGGCGGCGATGGCGGCGAAGTCGCCTGCTTCCTCGGGCGTATGCACCATGGCGGGCGAAGCGCCAGCGGCCAGCAGCACGTTCGCGGCATAGTTCATCGCCACGTAGTTGGTGATGCAATGCACCAGCGGCGCGGCCGTGCGCATGGCGGCAAGGGAATCGGCAGGTGTCCAAGTCATCGTCGCGGCCTCCTCCTCCATCACGGGGAAGCCGCGCAAGACCTTGGGGATTGCCCCGGATCGGTTCTTGGCGCGAGACTCCCTCCGCCGGTCCGAACCGGGTCAGGTTCAAAGGGTGCTTCTCAGCCCGCAACTGCCGGCTGAAGGCCGGCGGCTACAGGGCGCCCCTGTCTGGACGGGGCTTAGAGCACACGCGCGGCCGGCTGTCACCCCCGTTTCCGCAGGGTCCCGGACCCGATCCGGTGTTCCGGCGCCACAGTCCCGCGCTGAGAATTGCTGCGACGCAGCGTTCTGGCGACAACGGACTCGCGCGGAGCTAGATTGACGCTGCGCAGTCGCGAACGCGCGCAACCGAGCGGGGTATCGACAATGTCCGAGACCATGTCCGACACCGTGACACGCGTGCCTCCGGGCACCGTCCACGACATCGACGCCCACCAGGGCTGGGCGCTGACCCGCCACGAGCCGGGACCGGCACGGGCGCGGAGCGTCGACCTTCTGTTCGTGCACGGCATGGCTGCAGGCGCGTGGATCTGGCCCGAGCACTGGATCGCCGCCTTTACCGGGGCCGGCTATTGCTGCTGGACGCTGTCGCTACCGGGACGCGAGGGCGGTGCCGTCCGGGCCGGTGGCCTGGAAGCTCTGGAACGCGTGCTCGACCACCTTCTCTATACCGGAGATGTGGACGGGGCGCTGGAGATGCTGGTGCGCTCGATGCCGGGTGCGTCACTGTTCGACGGCCCGACGCTCGACGACTATTCCGACACGCTCGACAAGGCGCTGGCCCAGATCGGCCGCCCGGTGGCGGCGGTGTGTCATTCCCTGGGCGGTGCCGTGGCGCAGAACCTGATGCGGCGGGGACGGGCCCCCGAGGCAACCGTGCTGATGTGTTCGGTTCCGCCCTACGGGACGTGGCGCGCCGCGGCCGAGATGGCCGTCGCCAATCCGGTGCTCTGGCAGAATCTGGCGCAGTTCAGCCTGTTCGGGGTCGAGGCCGCCGATCCGGCGATCCTGCGGGCAAATTTCTTTCCGCGCGGCATCAGCAACCGCGACTACGCCATGTTCGTCAACAACCTCAGGGACGAGTCGCTGGCCGCGTCGGCACAGGCGCTGGGTCTGCCGCCCTTCGCGCCGCTGCCGGCGCCGCGCAACGACATTCTTGTGCTTGGCGGTGCGCTCGACCGGCTGGTGCCGATGATGGATGTGATGCTGACCGGGCTCTATTACGCCACGCTGCCTGAGATTGTGCCGGATGCCGGGCACATGCTGATGCACGAAGATGCCGGCCACGGCGCGATCACCCGGATCCTCGCCTGGCTTGACGCGCGCGAAACGCCGGTACGCAGCGCCGCCTGAGGCGTCCCGCTCATCGGGTCTTCGGAAAGGTCCGGAACGACGAGGCGGCGTCGCGGGGTTCCCCGCCACGCCGCCGCCGCATCAGGTGTTTCGATCCCAGCGCAGCGGTGCATTTTGCACCCGTCTTGCGAGACACCGGTTCCGGTGAGTCGTGGTTAATGCGCGAAGATTAATCACGGGTGTACGATCCCGGCCGAAATCGCCCCAGAACTACCCTTCAGATTGCGCCAAGCTGCGTCGTGCCCTAGTTCGGTCTCAGGTCGATGCCCGTTGGCTGATTCACGGGAACCGGATCGGAATGGGGAGTGCGGCGGCGGTGGAACGGCTTCTGTTTTCTCGGGTCGAAGTCTGGCTCGTCGGACTAATCCTCCTGGTGGCGTTGGTGGGCGCATTCATTTACGGCGCCCTGGTCAAGTACGCCGTCGATCATCCGGGCGCCGCTGGTCCGGTTGGCGAGGCAGCGATCACGGTGGCCGATCTGCCGGTCGAGGCCAAGAACGCGATGGACCAGTTGGTCGCCGGCCAGAAGGTTTCGCTGCTGGCCTATGACCAGCGCTTCGACGGCCAGACGGGGTTCACCTATTCGTATCTGCCAGGCAGCCGGCCCCAGGCGGGCTATCTGCTGCTGTCGCGCTATGACGGCGACGCGTCGCAAAGCGTGGTGGAGCTGGTCGACCTCAATTCCCAGCAAATCCTGCACCGCTGGCAGCCGGATTTCGCGGAGATCCGCAAGCTGTTCGACGTGAAGGCGGCGTTGCCGGATTCGAACTGGAACGACCCTGCCGAGCGGGTGCGCCTGATTCATCCGCTTCCGACCGCGGATGGCGGCCTGATCTACCAGAACGATTCGCCGCTGGTGAAGATCGATGCCTGCAGCCAGCCGGTCTGGGTGGCGAACGGCATCTACAACCACAGCAACGAGTCGGCCGGGGACGGCAGCGTCTGGGTGCCGCTCTACCGCGTGCCGAGCGACCTGCACGGCGTTGACAAGGGATTCCAGGAGGACCGGATCGCCCATGTCGGTCCGGACGGAAAGGTGCTGTTCGAGAAATCCATGGTCCGGATCCTGATGGAGAACGGCTATGGGCATCTGGTCTTCGGCACCGCCGACTACGCCCACGATCCGACCCACATGAACGACATCCAGCCGGTTCTGGCGGATGGGCCCTACTGGAAGAAGGGCGACGTGTTCGTCAGCCTGCGCAACGTCTCGTCCATCGTACTCTACCGGCCGTCGGAGGACCATATCGTCTGGCTGAAGCAGTGGCCCTGGGTCAACCAGCACGATGTCGACATCCTCGACGACCACCGGATCTCGGTGTTCGACAACCACAAGTACAATTTCCGCAACAACCGGCCCGAGGTCCACGGACATAACGACGTCAAGATCTACGACTTCGCCACCGACACGGTGTCCTCGCCCTGGGCGCAGGCGATGACGGACCAGGATGTGCGCACAATCGACATGGGCCGCCAGGAGATCGTGTCGGACGATGCCGTCATCCTCGAGGAAACCGATTACGGCCGCCTGATGGAGTTGCAGCGGGACGGCAGCACTGGCTGGGAATACGTCAACCGTGCCGGCGACGGGAAGATCTATCTGCTGAACTGGACGCGGACCCTAGACCGCGCGGAGGGCGACGCCTTCCTGGCCGAGGTGCGCGCAGCGGGCTGCACCGCCCATCTCGAAGCCAAGCTGTAGCCCCGGGCGGGTGCGGTGCCCTTCCCGCGCGCCGGTTTCCGGCGTAAGACCGCTTTGGGCGCGGCGCAACGGCGGCGGGCTGCCCGTTCGCTGAAGCAAGATCCGGACAAGACATGAATGACGCCCGCTTCCCCGACGGCCCCCGGCTGCTTACCCCGCCGGCCGAACCGGTCCGGTCGTTCACCGAGCCCGATGCGGCGGTCGACTATCTGACGCAGTTGTACGAAGCGGCGCGGAATTTCCTGTCGGAGTCGTTCCACGAGGCGCTTCGGCACGGCGCGCCAGAGGGGCGGGTGCGGGCCTATTACCCCGAGATCCGCCTGGTGATGACCAGCCATGCGCCGATCGACAGCCGTCTCAGCTTCGGCCACGTCACCCATCCCGGCGAATACGCCACCACGGTGACCCGCCCGGATCTGTTCGAGAACTACCTGAAGCAGCAGATCGGGCTGATTCAGCGCAACCACGGCGTGCCGGTCTGGGTCGGCCCGTCGTCGATGCCGATGCCGCTGCACTTCGCTATGGCCGGACAGGCGGTACCCCATGACGGGGCGCTGACCTTTGCGTTGCGCGACGTCTTCGACGTCCCCGATCTGATGACCACCAATGACGATATCGTCAATGGGACCGCGCCGTCGGGCGGTGCGATGCCGCTGGCGCCGTTCAGCGCGCAGCGGATCGACTATTCCCTGGCGCGGCTCGCCCATTACACCGCGACGGATGCCGAGCATTTCCAGAACCACGTCCTCTTCACCAACTACCAGTTCTATGTCGAGGAGTTCGAAGCCTTCGCGCGGGCCGCACTGGCAGAGGCCGGCAACGGCTATACCGGCTTCGTCGGTCCGGGAAATGCCGAGATCACCCATCCCGAGGCCGAGCTTCTGCATCCGGCGAAGCTGCCGCAAATGCCGAGCTATCACCTGAAGCGCGCCGATGGGGCGGGGATCACCCTGGTCAATATCGGCGTCGGGCCGTCGAACGCGAAGACCGCCACCGACCATATTGCGGTGCTGCGCCCCCATGCCTGGCTGATGGTCGGGCACTGCGCGGGGCTCAGGAACTCGCAGCGGCTGGGCGATTATGTGCTGGCGCACGGCTATCTGCGCGAGGACCATGTTCTCGACGACGACCTGCCGGTCTGGGTGCCGATCCCGCCGCTGGCCGAGATCCAGATCGCGCTCGAGACCGCGGTGGCGCAGGTGACCAAGCTGGAAGGCTACGAGCTGAAGCGGATCATGCGCACCGGCACCGTCGCCACCATCGACAACCGCAACTGGGAGTTGCGAGACCCGACCGGCCCGGTGCAACGGCTGAGCCAGAGCCGGGCCATCGGGCTCGACATGGAAAGCGCGACGATCGCGGCGAACGGGTTCCGCTTCCGGGTGCCTTACGGCACGCTTCTGTGCGTTTCCGACAAGCCGCTGCACGGCGAGTTGAAGCTGCCCGGCATGGCGAGCGATTTCTACCGCACCCAGGTTGCCCGGCATCTGGAGATCGGCATCCGCGCCATGGAACTGATCCGCGACATGCCGCTGGAGCGGATACACTCGCGAAAGTTGAGATCGTTCGAAGAGACCGCTTTCCTCTGAACCGTGTCTTTTCGGTCGCGCTTGTGCCGCGAACACACGTTATCCCCAACGGATACTGGCGATTATCGTTGTACGGCTGATTCGTTTGACCTTAGAGTAAGCCAATTCAAGACGATGAGGCTGAGGAGGCACTGATGAACAAGCCGATGACCAAGGCACAATTGGTCGCTGCAATGGCGGAGGAGATGGGGGCGGACAAGAAGACCGCAGGCGCCGCGCTGGACGCGATCGCCGGTCTCATCACCAAGGAAGTGGCCAATGGCGGGGCGTTGACCCTTCCGGGAGTGGCCAAGTTCTACTGCCGGGCGCGGCCCGAGCGCATGGTGCGCAACCCGGCGACCGGCGAGCAGATCAAGAAGGACGCCGACAAGCAGGTGAAGATCACTCTGGCGAAGGCACTGAAGGACAGTGTGAACGTCTGACCGGTCCTGAGGGGCGACCGGTCGGGTGTGGATGGAAACGGGGTCGCCCAATGGCGGCCCTTTGTCGTTTCGGGCGCCGCCGTGCCGCGGCTTGCCGACCGGGCGGTCAGTCCGGCACGACGAGGCACCAGTCCCAGCCGCCCGCATTGCAGAAGGTGCAGGAATTGCTGGGAATATCGACGCAGCAACTGGTCAGGCCGCAATTCTCGCCGCCTTCCGAGCAGCAGGTGGCGCCGCCGACCGGACCCACCCGCAGGTCAAGGCTGTCAAAGACCGCGATGCCACGGCGTGACACCGCCATGACCCGCGCGGTGGGGTCGAGGCTGCGCAGCACGGCGTCGCGATCCCCGTCCTTCAACTGACCGGGCAGCCAGACGAGCGCGCGGCCGGCATGGCCCGGCTTCAGTCCCGACCCGGCATCGGCCCTGCCGCCAAGCGGCACATCGAGACGGGCCAGTTCCTTGCCGTCCCTGTCGACCAGAGCGAGGGGAAGATAAGGCTCTTCCGTCATCGGCAAGTCGAAGCTTGCCAGCGACTCCTCGACCGCCGCGCGGCTCTTGCCGAAGATCAGGAAGCGCTCGCCGGCATGCTTCGACGGATAGGCATCGGCGCCGATCGAAATGCGGCCCGAGACCGCCTCGCCGCCCCTCAGATCGGTCGGAAGAAAGAGAACGACGGATGCGCCGTCGGGCGTCTCGAGCACGGCTTTGAGGATGTCGGTCGTCGACACGATGCGCGACTCCGCATGCAGGTTTCCGATGGCTCCGCCCAAAAGAAGCAGGCCAGGCGCGAGAATGGCGGCGAGAACGGCGTCGCGGAGGCGGAAAGAGAGTATCTGGGGCATGGGGACCTTCCTTTCAGTGGCAACCGGGAAGTGCCCTCAGGGTAGCACGGTGACGGGATCGGTTCACGCCGAGACGTCCGGGGGATGGCCCGGCCGGTCAGACGGGGCGCGTCGGCCGGGGCCCGGTTCCAGGTTGCAGGGACCCTTACCTGCGGATCGAAAACGTGGCAGGAGGGCGGCGGCGCGGCAGGAGCCGGTCCGCCGCCGGACCGGGCCAGGGAGAGGCCGGATGGACCTTAGGTCAATTGTCATGGGGCTGGCCTTCGCCCTGATGTGGTCGTCGGCCTTTACCTCGGCCCGGATCATCGTGGCGGAGACCTCGCCGCTGGCGGCGTCGGCCGTCCGGTTCCTGGTCGCCGGACTCATTGCCGTCGCCATCGCGCGGGCGCGGGGGCAGAACTGGCGGCTGAGCCGTCCGCAGCTCAGGGCCACCATCATCTTCGGGCTCTGCCAGAACGCGCTCTATCTCGGGCTGTTCTTCGTGGCGATGCAGCGCATCGAGGCCTCGCTGGCCTCGATCCTCGCCTCGTCGATGCCGCTGGTGGTTGCACTGGCGGCCTGGGCCGTGTTCGGCGAACGGCCCCGGCCTCTGGCGGTGGCGGGCCTTGCTGCGGGAATCGGCGGCGTGATCCTGATCATGGGATCACGCCTGGGCGGCGGTGCCGATCCGGCCGGCATCGGCTATTGCGTGATCGGCGTGCTCGCGCTGGCGGCGGCGACCTTGTCGGTGCGCGGCGCCACGTCGGGCGGCAACGTCCTGATGATCGTGGGATTGCAGATGCTGGTGGGGGCTGCCGCGCTGGCGGTTCCGGCGCTGATCGCGCCGTTTCCTCCGCTCCACCTGACGCCGCGGCTGGTGGCGGCATTCCTCTACACCGTCTTCGTGGCGGGGCTTGCGGCGACCTTCCTGTGGTTCGTTCTGGTGAACCGGATCGGCGCCACCCGCGCGGCGACCTTCCACTTTCTCAACCCGGCTTTCGGGGTCGCGATCGCCTGGGCGGTGCTGGGAGAGCCGGTGCATCCGACCGACATGGTCGGCGTGGCGATCATCGCCGCGGGAATCCTTGCAGTGCAGCTGTCGAAGCAGAGACCGGCCGCGCAGGCAGCGGGGCCGGCGCCCGTGCTCAGCTCGCGCGGCGTTCCTCGAAGCTGAGCGCGATGAAGCTCGGCACCTGATCGCCGAGGCCCGTTACCGTGGCCTCGTCGGCGCGGTCCCGGTCCCGCCCGCGAGAGCGTGAGCGGCGCGGACGCGTGTCTTCGTCCCGGTTCTTCGCGCTGTCGCGCGGTTTGTCGCGGTTGCTGCTGCGCGACCGCGGCGGCGCTTCGGCGGTATCGGCCGTCTCCGCGACCGGGCTGGCGGAAAGCGGGCTCTCGAGCCGTGGGATCGTCTTCGCGATCAGCTTCTCGATATCGGCGAGGTTCTTCTCGTCGTTCGGCACGCAGATGGTGAAGGCGCGTCCGGCGCGGCCCGCCCGGCCGGTGCGGCCGATCCGGTGCACGTAGTCCTCGGCATGCGAGGGAACGTCGAAATTGAATACGTGGCTCACCTGGGGAACGTCGAGACCGCGCGCCGCCACGTCCGAGGCGACCAGAAGACGGAGCTTGCCGTCCCGGAAGCCCTGCAGCGTCGCGGTGCGCTGGGACTGGTCCAGATCGCCATGGATCGGGGCAGCATTGTAGCCGTGCTTGGCCAGCGATTTCGCGACCACATCGACGTCGGTCTTGCGGTTGCAGAAGACGATGGCGTTGGTGCAGGCCTCGCCTTCCTTGTCGATCAGCGCACGCAGCAACGCCCGCTTTTCGTGCGCCTGACGGTCCTTCCGGCTGGCGCGGTACATCACGACCTTCTGATCGATCGTCTCGGACGCGGTGGCCTGGCGTGCGACCTCGATCCGTTCGGGACCGGAAAGGAAGGTGTTGGTGATCCGTTCGATCTCGGGTGCCATGGTGGCCGAGAAGAACAGGGTCTGCCGGGTGAAGGGGGTGAGCGAGAAGATCCGCTCGATGTCCGGGATGAAGCCCATGTCGAGCATCCGGTCGGCTTCGTCGACGACCATGATCTGGACGCCGGTGAGCAGAAGCTTGCCGCGCTCGAAATGGTCGAGCAGTCGGCCCGGCGTGGCGATCAGCACGTCGACGCCCTTGTCGATCAGTGCGTCCTGTTCCTTGAAGCTGACCCCGCCGATCAGCAGTGCCTTCGACAGCTTCACATGCTTGGAATAGGTGTCGAAATTGGCGGCGACCTGGGCGGCAAGCTCGCGCGTGGGTGCCAGGACCAGGCTTCGGGGCATCCGGGCGCGGGCGCGCCCGCGGGCCAGCAGCGTGATCATCGGCAGAACGAACGCCGCGGTCTTGCCGGTGCCGGTNNCGGTCTGGGCGATGCCCAGCACGTCGCGTCCTTCGAGTGCGGGCGGGATCGCGCCCGCCTGGATCGGAGTCGGCGTTTGATAGCCGGCTTCGTCGATGGCCCTAAGAACCTTCGGCCCCAGATTGAGGTCGGAAAACTTCGTCATCTTGTCCCGTCTCGGCGGAACGGTTCCGCCGTGCATGCGTGCATGGTCAGTGGGACGCGATGGCTCCGGGCGTCCCGGCGTCGTGCCGCATCCCCCGCCGATGCGACGATGCTCCCCTACACCACTTGACGTATCAGGTCAATCCGGGTGCCCCGGTGGTCCGGAAGCGTAACCCTTTGGCCGCACTGTGCTGCGGACCCCACAATTCGCTCCAGAGTGGTGGGCTCAGGCCATCATTTCCTTGGTGGCGCTCAACGTCAGGTCGGGATAGTCCCGCGCGATGCGGTCGATATCCCATTGCAGGCGGGTCATGTAGACCACGTCGCCGTCATTGTCCGTGGCGATGTGCCCCTTGTTGGCATTCACGAAGGCGTCGCGCTTGTCCTTCGGCCCGGTGACCCAGCGCGCCGATGTGAACTGGGTCGGCTCGAACCGGACGGGCAGGCCGTACTCGCCTTCGATGCGGCTGGCGAGAACGTCGAACTGCAGGGCACCGACCACGCCGACGATGAAGCCCGAGCCGACCATCGGCTTGAAAACCTTCGCCGCACCTTCCTCGGCGAACTGCATCAGCGCCTTCTCCAGATGCTTGGCCTTCATCGGGTCGCCGGCCCGGCACGCCTGCAGAAGCTCGGGCGCGAAGGACGGTATGCCGGTCACTCGCAGCGCCTCGCCTTCGGTCAGGGTGTCGCCGATGCGCAGCTGGCCGTGGTTCGGGATGCCGATGATGTCGCCGGCCCAGGCTTCCTCGGCCAGTTCGCGGTCGGCGGCCAGGAACAGCACCGGGGCCGAGACCGTCATCGCCTTCTTGGCCCGGACATGAGTCAGCTTCATGCCGCGGGTGAAATGGCCCGAGGCGAGGCGCAGGAAGGCGACCCGGTCGCGGTGCCTGGGGTCCATGTTCGCCTGCACCTTGAAGACGAAACCGGCGACCTTGTCTTCTTCCGGGCCGATCTGACGCGGCTCGGCGGATTGCGGCTGCGGCTCGGGGCCGAGTTCGGCAATCCCCTGCATCAGTTCGCGGACCCCGAAGGAATTGATCGCCGACCCGAACCAGATCGGTGTCTGGGTTCCGTCGCGGACCGCCTGCGGGTCGAGCGCGGGCAGCAGCTCGCGCGCCATTTCGACCTCGGTCTTCAACTGTTCCAGCAGGCCGGGCGGGACATGCTCGGCCAGTTTCGGGTCGTCGAGCCCGGCGATCTTGATCGATTCCGCCACCCGGTTGCGGTCGGCGCGGTCCATCAGCTCCAGCCGGTCGTGGATCATGTCGTAGCAGCCCAGGAAGTCGCGCCCCATGCCGATCGGCCAGCTGGCCGGGGTGACGTCGATGGCGAGATTTTCCTGAATCTCGTCGACGATCTCGAACGTGTCGCGGGCCTCGCGGTCCATCTTGTTGCAAAAGGTCAGGATCGGCAGGTCGCGCAGCCGGCAGACCTCGAAGAGCTTCCGGGTCTGGCTTTCCACCCCCTTGGCGCCGTCGATCACCATCACCGCGGCGTCGACAGCCGTGAGGGTGCGGTAGGTGTCCTCGGAGAAGTCGCTGTGGCCCGGCGTGTCGACGAGGTTGAAGCGGAATCCGTCGAAATCGAAGGACATCGCCGACGCCGAGACCGAGATGCCGCGTTCCTGCTCGAGCTTCATGAAGTCCGAGCGCGTGCGCCGCGCCTCGCCCTTGGCACGGACCTGCCCGGCCATCTGGATCGCGCCGCCGAACAGGAGGAACTTTTCGGTCAGCGTGGTCTTGCCCGCNNCGGGATGCGAGATGATGGCGAAGGTTCGCCGGCGGGCCACTTCGGGTGGCAGTTTCGGAGAGTTGGAGGCGCGGTCGAGCATGGGCGGTGCTATAGCCGCGCGCCGGAGCCGGCGCAATCGGGGCGGCGTGGCAACCGGTGGAGGTGCGACGGGGCGGAACGTTGCGCCCCGTCGCCAGGGACCGGCGCGCCTTGAACCCCGCGCAAGGCTGCGGCAGGGTCGCGGCACCAGCAGGGGGAGAGCGGGATGGATCTGGGAATTGCCGGACGCACGGCGCTGGTGACGGCGGCGTCCAGGGGACTGGGCCGGGGCTGTGCCGAGGCGCTGGCCGCCGCCGGGGTCGGCCTGACCCTGAATGCGCGCGGAAAGGAAGCGCTGGAGGACACCGCGGCAGCGATTCGCGAAGCCCACGGGGTCGAGGTTCGCACCGTTGCGGCAGACATCACGTCGCCCGAGGGCCGGGCGCAGGTGCTCGACGCCGCCGGGGCTGTCGATATCCTTGTCACCAATGCGGGTGGGCCGCCGCCGGGGAAATGGTCGGACTGGGACCGCGAGGACTTCATCCGTGCCCTCGACGCCAACATGCTGACGCCCATTGCGCTGATGCAGGCCTGCCTGCCGGGCATGATGGAGCGGCGATGGGGGCGGGTCGTCAACATCACCTCGGGCTCGGTCAAGGCGCCGATTGCGCAGCTCGGGCTGTCGAATACGGCCCGTACAGGGCTGACCGGGTTTGTCGCCGGTACGGCGCGCCAGGTGGCCGGGGCGGGGGTCACGATCAACAACTTGCTGCCGGGCATCCACGACACTGACCGTGCCGACGCGCTCGACAGGGCGGTCTCTCTGAAGGAGGGGCTGACGATCGAGGAGGCGCGGGCGCGACGTGCGGCGACAATCCCGGCCAGGCGCTACGGCACTGCGGCCGAGTTCGGCGCCGCCTGCGCGTTCCTCTGTTCGCGATATGCGGGCTTCATCGTCGGGCAGAACATCCTTCTCGACGGCGGCGCCATCAACGCCACTTTGTGAGGCGCTGCGGCCTGCCCTGGCGCCCAGCCGGGCATCGGGCGCTTGTCGCCCGTGCGCCGGCGTGCGAGCGACGCCGTGCCCGCTTGCACCCTGCCGCCGACGGTGCTAGCCGCTTTCCCTGATTGAAACCCTCGGAAATTTGCCGCTGATGCCCTCCCCCCAGCCGCGACTGGATGCCCAGGGCCTGGTGCGCCGGTTCGGTGGCCGGGCCGTGGTCGATGACGTGTCGATCCGTATCGCGGCGGGCGAGATCTTCTGCCTGCTCGGGCCGTCGGGATGCGGCAAGTCGACGACGTTGCGCATGCTCGCAGGGGTCGAAACCCCGGACGAGGGCACCATCCGCGTCGATGGCGACGAGGTCGAGGGCCCGAACGTCTCGGTCCCCCCGGAAGGCCGGTCGGTCGGCCTGATGTTCCAGGATTTCGCGCTCTTCCCCCACATGTCGGTGGCGGACAATGTCGGGTTCGGCCTGTCCGGGCCGCGTTCGGAGAAGCGGGCGCGGGTCGGCGAACTGCTGGAGCGGGTGCATCTGTCGCGCCATATCGACAGCTATCCACACGAATTGTCGGGCGGCGAGCAGCAGCGCGTGGCGCTGGCGCGCGCTTTGGCGCCGCGGCCGCTGGTGATGCTGATGGACGAGCCGTTCTCGGGCCTCGACAACCGGCTGCGCGACGGTATTCGCGACGAGACCCTCGGTCTTCTGAAGGAAGAGGGCACGGCAGTCGTGATGGTCACTCACGAGCCCGAAGAGGCGATGCGCATGGGTGATCAGATCGCGCTGATGCGGGACGGCCGGATCGTCCAGCAGGGCGCGCCCTACAATCTCTACAACAGCCCGGTGGACAAGGCCGCGGCAGCGTTCTTTTCGGACATCAACGTGATCCGCGGCACGGTCAGGGGCGGGCTGACCCAGACCGCCTTTGGCGACTTTCTTGCACCGGGATACTCGGACGGCACCGAAGTCGAGATCGTGATCCGGCCGCAGCACCTGAAGCTCGATTTCCACCGGAGCGGCCTGGCGCCGCTGCCGACTGCGGAAAACGGTGTGCCGGCGCTGGGCTGGGTCCGGCGGGCGCGGTATCTGGGCCGCGAGAGCCTGGTGGAGTTCGAGATGGAATTCGACGGCTCGCGGTTGCAGGCGGTCGTGCCGTCGGTGTTCCTGCCGCGGCCCAACACGCCGTTCTGGCTGCTCCTGCGCCGAGAACGCTGCCATGTCTTCGCAGCAGACGGGCCAGCTGGCCTGCGCCCAACGACTTGAACCCGCGGCCGTCCGTCAAGTCTGTCGGAGCCGGCTGAGATCGGGATCAGCGGGGCGCTGGCTGACCCGCTTGGCGCGGCCGGGTGGGCGGCGACGATCTGCGCCGACCGCGCGAAGGGAGAGGTCGGGGCATGTCGGAGAACCTTCATACCACATGCCAATCCATTTCCGTCCTTGCAACATCGTATCCGCGCAGGTCGCGCAGAGACGATGGCGCGGGTTCGGCAAACTGCCGCGGATCCGCCCCGGCCGTTCACGGTTTCGGGTCTTAACCTCGGCGCCCATCTTCTCTACATGTTGTCCATCAAGGATTGGGGTGCGGCGGGATCGTCCCGTAGGGATGCGCCTCGAGGGAGATCGAGAGATGCTGAACAATATCGGCCTGCCGGGGCTGCTTCTCATCGCGGTGGTCGTGCTGGTGCTCTTCGGGCGCGGCAAGGTCTCGTCGCTGATGGGAGAGGTCGGCAAGGGGATCACGGCCTTCAAGCAGGGCATGAAGGACGGCACGCAGGAGATCGAGCAGGCGGGCGACGGCACCTCGGCCCGCGACGTGACGCCGGCCGAAGCCGAGAAGGATAAGGCCTGAGGATTGCGGCGGCGCCTGGAGGCCGGGTGAGACATGCTTGACATCGGCTGGTCCGAACTTCTCGTGATCGGTGTCGTGGCGCTGATCGTGGTCGGCCCGAAAGATCTGCCCATCCTGTTCCGCCGCCTGGGCGAATTCACCGGCAAGATGCGGGCGATGGCGCGGGAATTCACCACCGCGATGGACCGCGCGGCAGACGAGGCGGGGATGCGCGACGTGCAGAAGAGCCTCCGCGACATCGGCAATCCCGGCAAGATGGGACTCGACGCGATGCGCGAGGCGACGCGGGACCTCGGCAACCTGAAGGATACCGAAAAGGCAGCCGCGCGACCCAATGGCAAGCCGAGCGCGACCCGCCCCGCCGCGGCGATGCCGGCGGCGAGCGGTGGCGACGGGTCGGGGGAGTCCGCGCCGCCGGCCCCGACGGATGCGGCGAACGAGACTGCCGGCGTTGCGCCCGCCAGCCAGGATGATGCCAAGGCATGAGCCGCACCGACCACGACGAGATCGACAACAGCTCCGCCCCGCTGATCGAGCATCTGGCCGAGCTTCGCACGCGGCTGATCTGGTCGCTGCTGGCCTTCTTGGTGGGCATGGTGCTGTGCTTCACCATCGCACCGACGCTTCTGGATTTCCTCGCCGAACCGATCGCCACGGCGATGCGCGCGCGCGGGCAGAACCCGCAGCTGATCTTCACCGCGCCGCAGGAGAAATTCTTCGTCCTAGTGCGGATCTCGGTGATCGGCGGCCTCGCTGCGTCGTTTCCCGTGATCGCCTACCAGCTCTGGCGGTTCATTGCGCCGGGGCTCTACAAGAGCGAGAAGAATGCCTTCCTGCCCTTCGTGATCGCGTCCCCGGCGCTGTTCGTGCTGGGTGCGGCCGTGGCCCATTATGTCGTCACGCCGATGGCGATGCGGTTCTTCATCGGCTTCTCAGACGTGATTCCGGCGCTGTCGAACCTGGTCGCGGGCGACGGCACGTTTACCGCGCCCGACACCGGGAGCGAGCTGAAGACGGTGTTCCTGGGCTCCGTGCGCGAGAGCCTCGATATCTCGCTCAAGTTCATCTTTGCGTTCGGGCTCTGCTTTCAGTTGCCCGTGCTGCTGACGCTGATGGGCAAGGCGGGGCTGATCACGGCGCGCGGCCTGTCGCACATGCGCAAGTATGCGATCGTGGCGATCCTGGCGCTGGCCGCGGTGCTGACGCCGCCCGATGCGATGTCTCAGATGATCCTGTTCCTGGCGGTCTATCCGCTTTACGAAGTATCGATCCTGCTGGTGCGCCGCGTGGAGCGGCGCCGCGAGGCCGATCTGAAGGCCCGGGGGCTCTGGACCGACGAGGATGAGGCGGAGGCGCGGGGCCAGTCGGCGTCATGAGCGAGGCCGCGGCCCTCAATCGCATCGCCGCGGCGCTGGAACGGATCAGCCCGCCGCCTGCGGAGGCGCCCGCACTCGATGCCGCGGCCTTCCTGTGGCACGTGGCGCCGGATCGGCTGCAGCCGGTCGAACGGGTGGCCCGCGTGGATCTGCCGCTTCTGGTTGGCATCGACCGGTCGCGCGACACGCTTCTTGCCAACACGATGAATTTCGCCAGGGGGTTGCCGGCCAACAACGCGCTGCTGTGGGGCGCCCGCGGGATGGGGAAATCCTCGCTGGTGAAGGCGGTCCATGCCGAGGTGTGCGCCGCGGGCCACGATCTGAAGATCGTGGAAGTCAGCCGCGAGGACCTGCCGTCGATCGGACGGCTGCTGGCGATTCTGCGGGCGGCGCAGGCGCGCTTCGTCCTGTTCTGCGACGACCTGTCGTTCAGCCACGACGACCAGCACTACAAGAGCCTCAAGGCGGTACTGGATGGCGGGATCGAGGGGCGTCCGGACAATGTGGTATTCTACGCCACCTCGAACCGGCGCCATCTGATGCCCCGCGACATGATCGAGAACGAACGCGCGACCGCGATCAGCCCCTCGGAAGCGACCGAAGAGAAGGTGTCGCTGTCGGATCGGTTCGGGCTCTGGCTCGGCTTCCATCCGTGTAGTCAGGACGAATACCTTGCGATGATCCGCGGCTATTGCGACGCCTTCGGAATCGAGATCGCGGACGACGTCTTGCGCGCCGAGGCGATCGAATGGCAGGCGACGCGCGGAGCGCGGTCGGGACGCGTGGCCTGGCAATACATCACCGATCTGGCAGGCCGGCGGGGTGTGCGGCTCGGCTGACCTTGCTGTCCCGTGTTTCCCGGCCTTGGCGAAAGCCGGACGGTTTCAATCAGACCACCGGGATACGTCCCTTTGGGCGAATACGCGCTTCGCGAACCAGGATTGCGGGTGGCCCACACGCGGCGGCCAGCCTGGCGACGACGAAGTCGGCCAGGCAGGCCTGCTGTCCGACCGCGCGTGACGGGCCGCGGAGGCAGTAAGGGTCAGCCCGAGAGATAGTCCACCGGATCGACGCTCTCGAAGCCCTCGCGAACCTCGAAATGCAGGAAGGACGGATTTCCGCCGCCGACGGTTCCGAGTGTCTGGCCGCGGCTGACCGTGGTGCCCTTCTCGACCTGCACGTCACCCACATTGGCGTAGACGGTGAGGAGGTTGTTGCTGTGGCGGATCACGATGATCGTGACCTGATCGGTGTCGCGCGTGATGGCGGCCACGGTTCCGGCCGCGGCGGCCTTGACCGGCGTGCCCGTCGGCGCGCCGAAATCCACGCCCTCGTTGGTGCCGGGCTTGTAGGGATGGATGATCCGCCCGGCGACAGGCTGGGCCAGCCGCGCCGTGTCCGAGGCCTTCGTCTGCGGCGCGGTCACCGGACTTGTCGCGGCCGGTTTCGCCGCGGCAGCGGCAGCCGGCGGCAGGTCCTGTGGCGGGAGCGGCTTCGCGGCGCTCGGCGGTTCCGGCGTCGGCGTTCCCGACCCCGGCGCGGTGACGGACGGCACTGCCGGCGCGGGACCGGTCGCGACCGGGATCAGAAGCGTTTGCCCCTCGCGCACCGACATCGATCGGTCGAGCCCGTTCCATTCGGCCAGCGACGCCACGGTCACGTCATAGGCCCGCGCGATCGAATAGGCGGTCTCGCCACGCTTGACCACATGGCGGACGGGTTCCACCCCGGCCTGGCTGCGCGGCTGCGCCGCCGCGGTCTGGGTCTGGGCGGGTGTGATCGTCTGGGTTCCGGTGGCAGGTGCCGTGCCATCGGCCCGGTCGAGCGCGGTGCCCGCGAGCGTCGCCACGTCGACCTCGCCGCCCGGGCTCAGGGATTGTGTGCCGCCGACCGGTTCGACGCGCGCGTTCAACAGCACGAGTTCGCCCGCGCTGAGCGTCGCATCGACCGGCAGGCCGTTGGTGGTTGCCAGCGCCTGCGCGTCAAGCCCGAGGCGCTGCGCGATGGTCTGGACGGTATCGCCCCCCTGCGCCACGGCCACCTGGTAGGTGGGATAGGTGATGACGCCGCGGGCGTCCGGTTCGGGACGCTGGGCGGTCGGCTGGCGCGGCAGACCGTCCGGGTTGTCGTTGATCAGATCGGCGCCGCCCGGCAGGGACAGCGTCGTGCATCCCGTCAGCGCGAGGCTGAGAACCCCGATAGCGGCGGCAGCGGTGCGGCGAAGTGCCGGGCGCTGGAAGCGGGCCTGTGTCATTGCTCGTATCCTCTTCACGGTCCCGTTCTCGCGCGGGGTGCAGTCAATGGTCGCCCCGGCCTTCGACCAGCGGCACGAAGCGCACCGGCAGAAGTTCCTCGTAATCCAGTCCGTCCGGCGTTCGCGTGACCTTGATCAAGGTCTGTACCGCGTCGGACTGGCCCACCGGCACGACCATGATACCGCCCTCGCGCAGTTGCGCCAAGAGCGGCCCCGGGGGGTCTTCTGCGGCGGCGGTCACCATGATGCGGTCGAACGGCGCCTGGCCGGGCAGGCCAAACGACCCGTCCCCGGTAAAAACGGTGATGTTGGCCATGTCGAGGGCGCGAAATCGCGCTTCGGCTGCCTCGGTCAACCGACGGTGCCGGTCGATCGTATAGACCCGGCGGGCCAGATGGCTCAGCACGGCAGCCTGATAGCCGGATCCGGTCCCGACCTCGAGCACGGTATCGCGCGGACCGACCTTGAGCGCCTGGGTCATGATTCCGACGACCGACGGCTGGCTGATGGTCTGGCCGCATTCGATCGGCAGCGGCATGTCGTCATAGGCGCGCTCCGTGAACGTGCCACGGATGAAGATCGCGCGGTCGGTCTTTTCCATCGCCATCAGCACACGTTCGTCGGTCACGCCCTTCGAGCGCAAGGTGTAGACGAATTGCAGGATCCGTTCGTCGCGTCCGATCATGCGAGCGCGGCGCGGAGTTCGTCGATGCGGTCATGGGCGGTGAGATCCGCCCTGAGCGGAGTGACCGAGATGTAGCCCTGGAGATTGTCGGTCACGTCGGTGCCGGGTCCGGTCTCGACCGCCTGGGCGCTGCCGCGTACCCACAGGAAACGCCGCCCCGAGGGCGAGACATGCGGCTCCACCGAGAAGGACGTGCCGCGGCGGAACCCCTGGCGCCCGACCCGCATGCCCAGCACGCCCTCGGCCGGAACCGGCGGGAAGTTGACGTTATAGAAGATCTGGTAGTCGCCGGAGTCCCAGCAGC
Source organism: Paracoccaceae bacterium (assembly GCA_020425125.1). GTDB lineage: Bacteria > Pseudomonadota > Alphaproteobacteria > Rhodobacterales > Rhodobacteraceae > Meridianimarinicoccus. The sequence continues at coordinate 27,424 of JAGQRV010000005.1, forward strand.
CCTTGTCGAGCAGCGCGCGTATGGTCGCGGCCCCGTGACTGGCGGCGGCCTCGAACGGGTCGTCAAGCCCGGCGTTCTTGGGGCCGAGGAACTGCGACAGGGCGATCGCCGGGATGCCCTGAAGCGCCGCTTCCATGGCGCCGCCGATGGTGCCGGAATACATCACGTTCTCGCCCGCATTGTTGCCGCGGTTCACGCCCGAAAGCACCAGATCGGGCTTGCCGTCGACGAGCACGTCGTAGAGGCCGGCCAGCACGCAATCCGCCGGCGAGCCCTCCGCGGCGTATCGGCGTTCGCCGAGCTGTGCGATCATCGTGGGATGGGTGTAGGAGATCGCGTGCGCCACGCCCGATTGCTCAAAGGCCGGCGCCACGGTCCACACCTCGCCATCCGCGCCGGCGATGTCCTGCGCGATCTTCTCGAGCGTCCTCAGCCCGTTGGCGTTGATGCCGTCATCGTTTGTGACAAGGATGCGCATGCAGAACTCCGGTCGCTTCCGCCCCGTGCTTAGTCGAGCCTCTCCGGCGGGTAAAGCGAGGCTTTGCGCCGCCACGACATACGCCGGGCGTCATGCCGCAAGTATGAGCCCGGCAAGGCGTGCGGCCTCGTCCTGGGGCGCGGCAAGCGCGGTCCGGTCCTCGCCGGGAAAGAACCGCGCGCGGGTCGCGGTCGCCATCGGTGCGGGGGTCAGGACGTGGACCGCCGGACCGATCCGCGCGCTCTCGGCTTGCCAGCACCGCGCCAGCGTCATCTGTGCGGCCTTTGTCGCCCCGTAGGCGCCGAAGAACTTTCCCTGTGCGTCGGGGTCATCGAAGAACACGGCTGCCGCATCCGCGCGCTGGCCGAGAAGCGGCGCGACATAGGCAATCAGCCGGCGTGTGGCCTCGACGTTGATGCTTAGGGATTTATGCCAATCCTTGTCGTCGATCATTGGCGCCGGCGTGAGCGGGGCGGCATGAATTGCGGCGTGCACCCAAAGCGACACGCCCCCCCAGCGCTGATGGATGCTGAGGCACAGGTGCTGCATTGCGCCCGCGTCGGTGATGTCGAGCGGCGCCAGCGTTGCCGTGCCGCCGGCCGCCTTGATGCGGTCGTCGAGTTCCTCGAGCCCGCCCACGGTGCGCGCAACGGCAACGACATGGCGCCCGGTTCGGGCCAGTTCGAGCGCCAGCGCGGTGCCGAGTCCGCGGGAGGCGCCGGTGACGAGAACAGGCAGATCGGACTGGGTTGCGGCCATGCGCCCCATTAGTCGTCCCGGCCGGGCCGTGACAAGGGCGCGCGCTTGACTTTCTGCGGTGCAAAGCGAAAAACGGATCCGTTCCGGCAACATTTCGAGGGATGCGCCCATGACCCGCGACGCGACGCTGAGCCAGGCTCTGCTGCCCAATCAAACGCTTTTGACCAAGCTCGGCCTGGTCCTTGCGGGGTCGTTCCTCGTCGCCTTGGGCGCGCAGGCCGAAGTGCCGATGTTCCCGGTGCCGATGACGCTGCAGACGCTGGCCATTTCGGTCGTCGGGCTCACCTTCGGTGCGCGGCTCGCGGGACTGACGCTTCTGGCCTATCTGGCCGAGGGGGCGATGGGCCTGCCGGTCTATTCCGGCGGTGGCGCGGGTGTCGCGCATCTGGTCGGCCCGACCGGGGGCTATCTTTTCGGTTTCGTGGCGATGGCCTGGATGACCGGCTGGCTGGCTGAGCACGGATTCGGGCGCGGCTTCATCCGCATGTCGCTGGCCGCGCTGATCCCGTCGATGCTGCTCTTCGTGCCGGGCGTTGCCTGGCTCTGGTACATCACGCCGCTCGACCTCAACGGCGCGATTGCTGCCGGCGCCACGCCGTTTCTGGTGGGCGGTCTGGTGAAATCGGTCGTTGCCGCGATGGTCGCTGCCGGGGGCTGGGAAGCGCTGGTGCGGCGCCGGAGCTGAGACGCCTCCATCTGCTCCATCTGCCAAACGAATTCGAGGGGCCGTCCTGCGGGGCGGCCCTTATTCGTTCACGGCGCGGTGTCGCGGTCCGTTGGCCCGGTCAGGCTTCGCAGGGCCGCCTTGCACAAGCCGAGCGCCAGCCAGCCGCACCCGCGGCAAAGCCGGTCCAGATCGTCGGCGTGGACCCGGTGCCGGATCCGTACCTGCGCCTCTGCCCAGGTCAGGCGGTCGCCCGGCGCGAGTCCCAGCGCAGCCGCGTGACGCGAATCGAGCGCGGCGATCTGCACCTGCGACATGCAATGATCGCCGCGGCGCTTGGGGCAGGGAGCGCAGATGTCGTCGGTCGCGCCGGTGACCTCGATGATGGTGCGGCCGCCGTCAGGCGCGCGCAGACGGCCCAGGACAATGGCGGACATGTTTGCGGTGAAGCGGTCGGAGTAACCCTTCCCCTGATAGCCGAGCGCGCACAGGAAATGGTGCGGCCGGAACCGCACCCGCGCGGCCCGCAGGCGTGAGTCTGGCGGATGCCCGAGGCTGGCTGGATTGGCTGTGGGAAGCGTTGGCTTCGGTGGCTGAAGGCTCACTCCGCAGCCTTGAGCAGGAATCCGCGGTCGATCATGTCGGAAGGGGCCACCGGATAATCGCCCGAGAAGCAGGCGTCGCAATATTGCGGGCGGTCCGGATTGCGCCCACCGGCCTCGCCCACCGCGCGGTAGAGCCCGTCGAGCGAGATGAAGCGCAGCGAGTCGACGCCGAGGTGATCGCGCATCTCGTCCTCGCTCATGGTGGCCGCCAGTAGCTTTTCGCGCTCGGGCGTGTCGACGCCGTAGAAGCACGGCCAGGCCGTCGGCGGCGACGCGATGCGGAAATGCACCTCGGCCGCGCCGGCATCGAGGATCATTTCCTTGATCTTGCGGCTGGTCGTGCCACGGACAACGCTGTCATCGACCAGGATCACCCGCTTGCCCTGAACCAGGGCGCGGTTGACGTTCAGCTTCAGCCGCACACCCATGTTCCGGATCTGCTCGGTGGGTTCGATGAAGGTCCGGCCCATATACTGGTTCCGGGTAATCCCCAGCGCGAAGGGGATGTTGCTTTCGGCGGCATAGCCGATCGCGGCAGGTGTGCCGCTGTCGGGCACCGGCACCACCAGGTCGGCTTCGACCGGGGCCTCGCGGGCCAGTTCCACGCCGATCTGGCGCCGCGTCTCGTAGACCGACCGTCCGCCAAGAATCGAATCGGGTCGCGAGAAATACACGTGCTCGAAGATGCAGAACCGCCCCGTCGCCCGCTCGAACGGGAAATAGCTGCGCAGTTCCTCCTCCGAGATCACCACCATCTCGCCCGGCTCGACCTCGCGCACGAACTCCGCGCCAATGATGTCCAGCGCACAGGTCTCGGAACTCAGCGCCCAGCCGTCGCCGACGCGGCCGATCACCAGCGGGCGCACGCCCAGGGGATCGCGTACGCCGATCAGCTTCGAACGGGTCATCGCGACCACCGAGAAGGCGCCTTCGACCCGCCTGAGCGCGTCCTTCATCCGCTCGGGTATGTCGCGCTGGAGCGACCGCGCCATCAGATGGATGATGCATTCGCTGTCCGACGAGGACTGGAAGATCGAGCCGCGCTCGATCAGCTCGCGCCGCAAGGCATTGGCGTTGGTGATGTTGCCGTTATGTGCGATTGCCGCGCCGCCCATGGAAAACTCGCCGAAGAACGGCTGCACGTCGCGGATTTGCGTGTTGCCCTTCGAGCCGGCGGTGGAATAGCGCACATGGCCGATGGCAATCGATCCCGGCAGCGCCTCCATCACGTCGGGCCGGGTGAAGTTGTCGCGGATATAGCCGAACCGGCGGACGGTGTTGAAGCCGGACTCGGCGTGATAGGCCGCGATTCCCCCCGCTTCCTGGCCGCGGTGTTGCAGCGCGTGAAGGCCGAGAGCCACGAAGTTGGCCGCCTCGGCTGTGCCGATGACACCGAATACTCCGCATTCCTCGTGCAGCTTGTCGTCATCAGCCGCGTCGAAAGGATGACGGGGAAACGTCTTGGTCGACGCCGAATTGCCAGCGGTGCACCGCTGGCTGGTATACGCGTCCGTCACGAGCGCAGGCTCCGATTCCATTGATCTTGGCGGGAGAAATAAACCCATTCCGCCAAACTGTCACGGAACGATCATATTGACCGGAGGGTAACAGATGTGTGGCTGCAACGCCTGCCTTTCCATGAGGCAGGTGGGCAGGAGGTCAGGTGCCTTCGCCGCAGCTGCCAACCAGATCCTCGTAGCGCAGAAGAATCCAGCCCGGCGCATTCTCCGGAACCCATTGGTCGAGGTCTTTCTCCACGCCGCCGAACACCTGGACGGTCCGGCTATTGTCCACCATGGGCACCGATTTGGTGGCCACGACCCGGTCGTAGACTAGCAGCGCCACCGCGACGAGGATGATGCCGCGAAGCGCACCGAACACGAATCCGAGCGCCTGGTCCACCGCGCCGAGCGCCGACCGTTGCACCACCGTCGAAAAGAGCGGCGTGAACAGCGAAACAACCAGCAGCGCCACGGCGAAGACCGCGGAAAAGGCCGCGATGATCGACAATTCGCAGGAACCGCGCAGGAAGTCCCCGACATAGGGGATCTCCTTCACCAGTGGTTCGGCCTGGGGCGCGAAGACATAGGCAAGGATGGCGGCGGCAATCCAGCCGACGATCGCCATCAGTTCGCGCACAAGGCCGCGCGAATAGGCCAGGATCGCCGAGACGACAATGACCGCGGCAACCACCGCGTCGACGATCGTGAACCCGTCCATTCCCTACTCCCTTTCCATCGCTAACCGGCGCCGAAAACGCCTCCGGCGAGACCTGCGAGGTCGGCCGTCGGCATCAGGGCCATGTCGCCCGATGCGGGAGCGTTGCTTCCCGGCGGAACAATCGCCTTGCAGAAACCAAGTTTCAGCGCCTCTTTCAACCGATTTTCCGTCTGTGAGACCGGGCGCACCGCGCCGGAGAGGCTGACCTCCCCGAAGACGACGGTTTCGGCGGGAAGGGCCGCATCCTCGCGAGCCGAAAGAAGCGCCGCGGCCGCGGCAAGATCGGCGGCCGGTTCGCCGATGCGCAGCCCCCCCGCGACATTGAGATAGACATCGAGACCCGAGAACGGGATGCCGCAGCGGCTTTCGAGAACGGCGAGAACCATCGCCAGGCGCCCTGCGTCCCAGCCGACGACACTGCGCCGCGGCATGCCGTGCGGGGCGGGCGCAACCAGGGCCTGGAACTCGCAGAGCACCGGCCTTGTGCCTTCGATTCCGGCGAAGACGGCCGATCCCGGTGCGGGTTCACCGCGGTCCGCGAGGAACAGCGCCGACGGGTTGGCGACCTGAGACAGGCCGTGTCCGGTCATCTCGAAGACGCCAATCTCGTCGGCCGGACCGAAGCGGTTCTTGACGGCCCGCAGGATTCGGAACGGATGGCCCCGTTCGCCTTCGAAATAAAGCACCGTGTCGACCATGTGTTCGACCACGCGCGGCCCGGCGATCTGTCCCTCCTTGGTGACATGGCCGACCAGAATCACCGCAGACCCCCGGCGCTTGGCGAAATTGGTCAGCTCGTGCGCCGCGGCGCGCACCTGGGCCACCGATCCCGGAGCGCTCTCGACATTGTCGAGCCACATGGTCTGGATCGAATCGACCACGACCAGATCGGGACGCTCGGCGTCGAGTGTGGTCAGGATGTCGCGCAGATTGGTTTCGGCCGCCAGCGCGACCTGCGCCTGTCCAAGCCCGAGCCGCTGCGCGCGCATCCGCACCTGCGCTGCGGCTTCCTCGCCCGAGACATAGACAGTGGACAACCCGCGCCGCGCAAAGGCTGCCGCCGCCTGAAGAAGGATCGTCGACTTGCCGATGCCCGGGTCGCCGCCGACCAGCGTTGCCGAGGCCGGGACCAGCCCGCCGCCGAGCACCCGGTCAAGTTCGGCCACGCCGCATTCGGTGCGCGGCGGAGGCGGCGTTTCGTCGGCGAGCGGCTCCAGCGCGACGGCGTGCCCCCGCCGCGCGCCAAGGCCGCGTGCGCCGGGGCCGCTGGAAAGCGGCTTCTCCTCTATGATGGAATTCCACGCGCCGCAGGCTTCGCACCGCCCCGACCATTTGGCATGGGCGGCGCCGCATTCGGTGCATGTGAAGGAGAGAGGCTTGGCCATGATGGGGTGGTGCCCCAGTCCGGCGGGCTGTGCAAGCGCCCCGCAGAGCCCGTCAGCGTCGAACGGGAGTCAACCAGGAAGTGATGAGCGACAAACCCACGCACGCGGTGAACAGCCAGAGGCCCCAGGCGGTTTCGACCCGTGCCAGCCCGGCCCCCTTCACGACGACGATGTAGAGCGCGATCAGAAAGATGTCGGCCATGGCCAGACGCCCGGCGAATTTGACGAGCGGCAGGGCGCGGGCGGTCAGATAGCCGAACTGGATTCCTGCGAGCGTGAGGATCTTCACGTAAGGCGCGACAAGTGCCAGCAATGCGACGAGCAGGGCGAGCCAGGGATCGGACTCCAGCAGCGACCGTATCCCCGACAGGACGGAAATTTCCGACATTCCGAAGAAGGGCAGGACCCCCGCACGCAGGATCGGTGCCGCCCAGGCAACCGGAAAGGCGATCAGCAGCGCCAGATTGAGAAGGGCCAGGACCTTGCTCAAACGTGGCCTCTGAGCGCAACAAGGATGACCGCCATGGCCAGGGTCGCAGCCAGACGCTGCGCCTCGACACGCTGGCCGGCGTCACTCAGTCGGTCCACCTCGAAAAGAAATGCCAGCACGACCCCGGCCGGCACCACCACGGTCAGGACCACCACAACCGACGGAAAGCCGAGCAGGGCGCCGCCGAAGATCAGCACCACCGCCGCGGCAGCCATCGGCACGAGTTCTCCCACGAGGGAGACGAAATGGCCGATATGGGACTTGTGATCGCTCCGCGCCACGGCCCGAACCCACGCCGCCGACAGGACGGCCGCGTGGCACCACAGCAGCATTGCAGTGAACTTGACGATGAGGATCGGGGTCATGGACGGTTGTTCGATTCACGTCAGGCTAATCTGGATGCGCTGCACTGCCCATATCGAATCCTTGCGGACGGCATGTGAAACGCATGCGAGGGCCCGGCCATCGGGCAGAACGGGACGCCTTGAACAGATGGACGGCACCACCCTTGCACTCGGGATGATCCTCGCCGCGCTCGTCGGATCGATCGTGACTTCGGCTCTCGGAGCGGTAGGTGGCTGGCGGATGCGGCGCTTCCGCAAGGCGCAACGAATCGCGCGGAAGTTGGGCAAGGCCGGCGGCACACCCAATCCGCGCGACCGGCACTGAACGGGGGCCTCATCCGCCAGTCAAGCGAAATCGAGGCAGAGAAGCGCGCAACCGGGCGAGTGCGGAATAACAAGACGTTAACACAGTCGTGGTCCAATCGCGCCCGACAGTTCGCTTTCGGCGTGATCGGGGGGGCGCCGCGGATGGATGGAAAGAATTGGGATCGGATGTTTCAATGAGTGCCAACTTGGCCGCGCTTCTGGTTGTGATCGTACTGGTTGTCGGACTTCTTGTTGCCTCGGCGATTGGTGTGGCCGAATGGTGGGCGTTGTGGAGGGCCCGCCGGATTGAACGGATGAGAACCGGTAGTACCGATCCGTCCTGCAACGTCAGGCCGCTCGACCGCCACCAGGCTCCGACGCAGTCTACCTTACAGCCTCGATAGGTCCTTCGGCGCGGCCGTGGATGAATTGCTGCAGGTAAGGATCAGGTGCGGCGTCCATTTCTGTGACCGGACCGGTCCATTGTATCACCCCGTCGTGCAGCATCGCGACCTTGTCGGCGATGGCCCGCACGCTCGTCATGTCATGAGTGATGGTCATGGCGGTCGCGCCCATCTCGACGACGATCTCACGGATCAGGTCGTTGATGACGCCGGCCATGATCGGGTCGAGCCCGGTGGTGGGTTCGTCGAAGAAGATGATCTGCGGATCGGCGGCAATCGCGCGGGCAAGGCCGACGCGCTTCTGCATCCCTCCGGACAGCTCCGCCGGATAGAGGTCGGCAGTGCCTTCCCGCAGGCCGACGCGGCGCAGCTTCTCCACGGCGATTGACCGCGCTTCCTCGCGTGGCCGCTTGAGCCTGCCCCGGAGCAGGCGGAAGGCGACGTTCTCCCAGACCCGCAGGCTGTCGAACAGCGCGCCGCCCTGAAACAGCATGCCGAAATGGGCCAGGAAATCGTCGCGGTCCTGCGGGTCCGCCACGTCTTCGCCATCGACGGTGATGGTGCCGCTGTCTGGCCGGACCAGACCGAGGACGCATTTCAGCGTCACCGACTTGCCGGTGCCCGACCCGCCGATGATCACCATGCTTTCGCCCTTCGGCACGGTCAGGTTGACCCCGCGCAGGACGGCGTTGTCGCCGAACGTCTTCCGGACCTCGCGAAGCTCGATCATGACGCGAAGAAGGCCTCCGTCAGCAGGTAGTTGGCGGCGAGGATCAGCACCGAGGCCGCAACCACGGCAGCCTTCACCGCAGCCCCCACGCCCTGTGCCCCGCGGCCCGAATTCATCCCGTAGAAGCAGCCCATCAGCGCGATCAGGAAGCCGAAGACCGCGCCCTTCACGAGGCCCGAGCCGACATCCCAGAATTCGAGGAACTGGAACGTGTTCTTGAGATAGGCGACCTCGTTGAACCCGAGGCGGGTGGTGCCGACGAGGTATCCGCCCATGATGCCGATCGTGTCGCCGACCGCCACCAGAACAGGAACGGTCAGCGTTGCCGCCAGCACCCGCGGCGCTGTCAGGTACTTCATCGGGTTGGTGGAAAGCGTGACCAGTGCGTCGATCTGCTCGGTCACTTTCATCGTGCCGATTTCGGCCGCGATCGAGGAGGCGACGCGGGCCGCGACCATCAGGCTGCCCAGCACCGGACCCAGTTCGCGGGTCATGCCGATGGCGACGATCTGCGGCACCACCGCCTCGGCGCCGAACCGCCCCGACCCGGCATAGATCTGCAGCGCGAGCGCCGCCCCGGTGAAGACCGCCGTCATGCCCACGACCGGCAGGCTGAGCCAGCCGATGGCGATCACGGCGTGCCAGAATTCCAGCGCATAATAGGGCGGGGTCAGGATGTGACGGACTGTCTGGACCGCAAAGATCGTCACCCGGCCGAGCGCGGCGACGGCCTTGAGGGTGGTGTGCCCGATGCGGGCGACCGGCGCGGCGAGGATCATGCCGCATCCCGCAGGTAGCGGCGCGAATAGCGCGCGCCCAGCGAGGTCAGGATCTCGTAGCCGATCGTGCCGGCGACATCGGCGACCGCATCGACGCCCTGCCGGGCGCCGAGCAGTTCCAGCGCGGCAGGATCGTGGCCCAGATCGGTGATGTCGATGGTCAGAAGGTCCATCGAGACGCGCCCCACCAGCGGGCAGGGCGTCCCCTCGGCGTAGAGCGTGGCCTTGCCCGAGAGCGACCGCAGCAGGCCGTCGGCATATCCCGCCGCGACGGTGGCGATCCGCGACGGCCGCTTGGCGATCCAGGCGGCGCCGTAGCCGACGCTTTCGCCCGGGGCCACGTCCCGGCACTGGATCACCGGAAAGCGGAGCGTGACGACCGGCCGGGCGTCGTCGAATGGACGCCCGCCGTAAAGCCCGATGCCGGGGCGGGTGAGGTCGAAATGGTAGTCCGGGCCGAGCAGGATCCCTCCCGTCGCCGCCAGCGACCGCCGGACGCCCAGGCCGTCGGTCATGCCCCGGAACGCCTCCAACTGGGCGGCATTCTGGGGATGCGCGGGCTCGTCGGCGCAAGCGAGGTGCGACATGATCAGCCAGGGTCCCGCCGCCATCAGCCGCGCGCGCACCCCGTCCCATTCGGCGGGCTCCATGCCGAGCCGGTTCATGCCGCTGTCGAGCTGGACCCCGAAGGCGCGGCCCGGCAGCGCCGCAAGGTGGCGCTCCGCCTGCTCGGACGAGTTCAGCATCGGCACGAGGTCATGGGCGGCAATCAGGTCGGTATCGCCCGCCATGTGTCCGGACAGGACGCCGATCCGGGCACCGGGGCCGACGACGCGCCGCAGGGCCGCGCCTTCGGTCGCCAGCGCGACGAAGAAGGACCGCACCCCGGCCGCCAGAAGCGCCGGGGCGACCCCGTCGATGCCGAGCCCGTAGCCGTCGGCCTTGATCACGCCGGCGGTTTCGACGCCCGTCGCGCTCAGGGCGTCGAGGGCGCGCCAGTTCGCCGCGACGGCGCGGAGATCGATGTCGAGATGTGCCTCTGCCATGGCGCTGTTCTGACAGTCGGGGCGGAAAGGTCAAGGGTGCCGAGCCGCGGGCGGGCCGGGGCCCTGCGGTACGGCGCCCCGGTGGCTGCTTTTCAAAGCCGCCCGCATCGGCTAAGCCCCGCCGGTGATGGAGACGGCGATGACCGAAATCAGGCTCTACAACACCAAGACGCGGGCGGTCGAGCCGCTGGAACCGACCGTCGTCCCGGGCAGGGTCGGCATGTATGTCTGCGGCCCCACCGTCTATGACCGCGCCCATCTGGGCAATGCCCGGCCCGTGGTGGTCTTCGACGTGCTCTTCCGGCTCCTGCGCCACGTCTATGGCGCCGACAACGTCACCTATGTCCGCAATTTCACCGATGTGGACGACAAGATCATCGCCCGCGCCGCCGAGACCGGGCGCCCGATCGACGCCATCACCGCTGAGACGACGCAATGGTATCTCGACGACATGGCCGCGCTCGGCGCGCTGGAGCCGACCGAGATGCCCCGTGCGACCGCCTATATCCCGCAGATGGTGGCGATGATCGAAGCGCTGATCGCGAAGGGCCATGCCTATGCCGCCGAGGGGCATGTGCTGTTCGACGTCCGCAGCTATGCGGAATACGGGCGCCTTTCGGGCCGGTCGGTCGACGACATGATCGCCGGCGCGCGGGTCGAGGTCGCGCCCTACAAGCGCGATCCGATGGATTTCGTGCTGTGGAAGCCGTCCACCGACGACCTGCCGGGCTGGCCCTCGCCCTGGGGACGGGGGCGGCCGGGCTGGCATGTCGAATGCTCGGCGATGTCGTATGCGCTGCTGGGGAAGAGCTTCGACATCCATGGCGGCGGCAACGACCTGATGTTCCCGCACCACGAGAACGAGATCGCCCAGTCCCGCTGCGCCCATCCCGAGGGCGATTTCGCCCGGATCTGGATGCACAACGAAATGCTGCAGGTCGAGGGCAAGAAGATGTCCAAGAGCCTGGGCAACTTCTTCACAGTCCACGATTTGCGCAGCCAGCTGTCCGGTGACGTTATGCGCTACGTCCTGATGTCCAGCCACTATCGCGCTCCTCTCGACTGGACTGTGTCTCGTGTCGAGGAAGCGAAGGTCATCCTCAGTCGGTGGCTTCGACTGAATGACCGGTTCCGGCGGGCGAGTCTCGACATCCCCGACTCCTTCGAACCTGATCCGGCGATATTGGCGGCGCTTGCCGACGACCTGAACGTGCCGGCGGCTTTTACCCGCATGCACGAACTCACGACCGGAAACAGTGCGGACACAGAGCCCGAGCGGCTTGTGCAGGTTGTTGGAAACGCCAGATTTCTTGGGTTCAGTCTTGGGTCGGGAACCGGTCCAGATCCCAGCTGTTCGCTGGAAGTGGCCGTCGATCGTGTTGATGCGATGGAGGAGCGCCTCAGCCAAATGTGCGCCGAGATCGACGCAGCCCGCGCAGAAAAGGACTTCGCGTTGGCCGACTCGATCCGCGCCCGGCTGCGGGAGGTAGGCGTGGACGTTCTGACAACCAAGGACGGCACGCGCTGGGAAAGAAATGTCGACTTTGATCGGGACAAGGCGGAGACCCTCGTATGACCCGCGACCGCCTCTACCTCTTCGACACCACGCTCCGCGACGGCCAGCAGACCCAGGGCGTGCAGTTCTCGCCCGCCGAGAAGCGGCGGATCGCGGCGCTGCTCGACGGGCTCGGGGTCGACTATGTCGAGGGCGGCTGGCCTGGCGCCAATCCGACCGACAGCGAGTTCTTCGCCTCCGCCCCGCCGACTCGGGCCACGCTGACCGCCTTCGGGATGACCAAGCGCGCAGGCCGGTCGGCGCAGAACGACGACGTTCTGGCGGCGGTCCTGAATGCGGACACCCCCGCGGTCTGCCTCGTCGGCAAGACCCACGACTATCACGTCACCCATGCGCTCGGCCTCACCCTTGAAGAGAATGTCGAGAACATCGCGCGGTCGTTCGAGCATGTCGTGGCTGAGGGGCGCGAGGCGCTGTTCGATGCCGAGCACTTCTTCGACGGCTTTCGCGCCAACCCCGACTATGCGCTGGAATGCCTCCATGCCGCGCTGGCGGCGGGGGTGCGCTGGATCGTTCTCTGCGACACCAACGGCGGTACGCTTCCGGGCGAAGTCGCGGCGGCGACGCGCGCGGTGATCGCCAGCGGCGTGCCCGGCGCCAAGCTGGCCATCCACACCCACGACGATACCGGCCACGCGGTCGCGAATTCGCTGGCCGCCGTCGAGGCCGGGGCGCGGCAGATCCAGGGCACGCTGAATGGCCTGGGCGAACGCTGCGGCAATGCCAACCTGACCACGCTGATCCCGACGCTGCTGCTGAAGGAGCCGTACCGCTCGACCTTCGAGACCGGGGTGAGCGCGGAGGCGCTGAAGGGCCTGACCCGGATTTCGCGCCAGCTGGACGACATCCTGAACCGGGTGCCGCAGAAATCCGCACCCTATGTCGGCGCGTCCGCCTTCGCGCACAAGGCCGGGCTTCACGCCAGCGCCATCGTCAAGGATCCCGCGACCTACGAGCATGTGTCGCCGGAGACCATCGGCAACGTGCGGATCGTGCCGATGTCGAACCAGGCCGGCCAGTCCAACCTGCGCCAGCGCCTTGCGGCGGCCGGGATCGAGGTCGCGCCGGGCGACCCGGCGCTGGCCCGCATCCTCGATCGGGTGAAGGCGGCCGAATCGCAGGGCTATGCCTATGACACCGCGCAGGCGAGCTTCGAGCTGATGGCGCGGGAGGAAGTCGAGGGCCTGCCGCATTTCTTCGACGTGGACTGGTACCGGGTCGTGGTGGCGCGTCGGCGCGCACCGGACGGAGTGGAGCATTCCTCGGAGGCCAGCCTGCAGGTCAGCATGGGCGGCCGGGCGCACCGCGTCCATGCCTTCGGCAACGACGATCTGGGCCATGACAGCGGTCCCGTCTTCGCGCTCTACTCGGCTCTGGTCGAGGGGCTGGCGCCCTACCGTGCGTCGATCGTGGACATGCGGCTTGCCGATTTCCGGGTCCGCATCTTCGGCATGGGCACCGACGCGGTGACCTGCGTGAACATCGACAGCGAGGATGGCGACGGGCGGCTCTGGTCCACCGTCGGCGTGTCGGCCAACATCATCGACGCCTCGTTCGAGGCGCTGCTCGACGCCGTGGTCTGGAAGCTGGTCCGCGACCGGGCGACGCCGGTCTGGACCGCCGCACCGCTTGTCGAAGCCGGGGCGCCTTGAGCCTCGACGCCTGCGCAGAGCTGGTGGCGCGGGGCGATCCGGACCGGTTCCGTGCCGCGATGGCGGCGCCGCTGGCGGCGCGGAAGGTGCTGCTGCCGATCTATGCCTTCAATCTGGAAGTCGCGCGGGCGCCCTGGGTGACGCATGAGCCGGCCATCGCCGAGATCCGCCTGCAATGGTGGCGCGACGCGCTGGACGAGATCGCGGCGGGCGGCGAGGTCCGCCGGCACGAGGTGGCCAGCCCGCTGGCGGGTGTCCTTGATGCCGAGGCAGCGCGGGTGCTCGATGGGCTGGTGGCGGCGCGGCGCCAGGATTGCTATGCGGAGCCCTTCGCGGATGCGGCCGAGTTCCGGAGCTATCTGGACGATACGGCGGGCGGGCTGATGTGGGTGGCAGCGCGGGCCCTGGGAGCCGACGATCCCGCGCCGGTACGGGCTGCCGGCAGGGCGGCGGGGCTCGCGGCGTTCTTGCTTGCGTTGCCGGAACTCGCCACGCGCGGCCGACAGCCGCTGGCGAGGCTGTCGCCGCAGGCCGTGAACGAGGTCGTGCGGGAGGGGCTGGACGACCTCGCGGAGGCCCGCCGCGGCAAGGCGCGGATCGCCCCCGCAGCCCGGCCGGCGCTGTTCGCCGGATGGCGCGCGCCCGCGCTCCTCGCCCAGGCTCACGCGGCACCCGAGCGGATCGGCCGCGGCGCGCTTGCGGAATCTGGACTGCGGAACCGGAGCGCTCTGCTTCTGGCCAGCTTGCGCGGGATGATCTGAGACGTCAGTCCTGAGGGCGCAGAACGAGCCAGATCAGCGCGCCGCCGGCTAGGGTCAGGAACGGCACCATGGCAATGTTGACTGCGTTCCAGCCTGCCGCGGCCGTGCCGCCGGTGCAGTTCATCAGCCCGCCCGAGGCCAGCGAGGCGAAGGTCACGCAGCCGAAGACGATCATGTCGTTGAGGCCCTGCATTCGCCCACGCTCCTCCGGCGCATGTGCGGAGGCGAGCATCGCCGTGGCGCCAATGAAACCGAAATTCCAGCCGATCCCCAGAAGGATCAGGGCGGCGAAGAAATTTCCCAGCTCGACTCCCTGCAGCGCCACGACCCCTGACGCGGCAAGAATGGCGAGTCCGGTGGCGACGATCAGCGGTGCCCCGAACCGCGCGATCAGGTGGCCGGTGAAGAAGGACGGGACGAACATCGCCAGGACGTGGCCGGTGACGACGTCCGCTGCCGTGCCGCGGCTGAAGCCGCAGCCGACCACTGCGAGCGGTGTCGAGGTCATCACGAGGGTCATCAGTGCGTAAGAGACCATGGCGCAGATCACCGCCACCCGAATGGTCGGGTCGCGCAGAAGCTCCGCCCGGGTCCGCGCGGGCAGGGCGCTGGAATCGGGCTGCGGTGGTCTGGGCGCGTCGAGGAACAGGAACAGGCCGATTCCGATCAGGTTGAGCAGAATGGCGACCGCGAAAGTGCCAAGGAAAGGGACTGCGGTTGCGTCCGCCGTCACCTTCACCAATTGCGGCCCGATCACGGCGGCGCCGAGCCCGCCTGCCAGGACGTACGAGATCGCTTTCGGGCGGTAGGCTTCGCTTGCGCTGTCGGTTGCCGCAAAACGATAGAAGCCCTGGGCCGACATGTAGATGCCCGTGAGATATGACCCGGCGAGGTAGAGCCAGAACGAGCCCTGCGACAGGGCCGCCGCACAGACGAGCGCGCCCGCAAGCCCTCCGCCGATGCCGACGATGAAGCCCGTCCGGCGGCCGGCAACCTGCATCAGGCTGCTGAGCCACGGTGCAGTCGTCATCGAACCGAAGACGATCAGCGATATTGGCAGCGTCGCAAGGCAGGGATTGGGCGACAGCATCTGCCCGGCAAGCCCGCCGATCACATAGATCATCGGAAGCTGACTGCCGACGAGCGCCTGCGCCAGGACGAGAATGGCAACGTTCCGCCTGGCTCTGCGGTCGTCAATGATCCCGGGATGGGCGAGGTCGGTGCTCATGGCGGCGACTTACATTGCGTCGCCGGAATGTGAAAGATCCGGCACGCGGTCGATGAGGTGAGCGAAGGAGCCGCAGACGCTGCCGTTGCGCAGCCCCATCGGGTCGAGCGGCGTGCCCTCGGCGTCGGTCGCCGTGAAGAGGGGCTCGCCTTCGGCGCGGCAGGTCGTGGCGTAGTGGAATTCATGCGCCGCCCATCCACCTGCCATCGGGCCCTTGGGCGCGACGACGCGGCGGTAGCCCAGATGCAGACGCCGTTCAGCGAAACTCGTTTCGAGGTCGAGCAGCCCGGCCATCGCATGGCGCTGGCCCTGCGCATCGGTCAGGCCGTGGCCGAGGACCATGAAGCCGCCGCATTCGCCGTAAACCGGAATCCCGCTGGCGGCTGCCCGACGGAGACTTCCCAGGAACCGTCCGGACGCGGCGATCCGGCCGGCATGGAGTTCCGGATAGCCGCCCGGCAGGAACACGAAGCCGGCCTCGGGCACGGCGTCGTCGGCCTGCGGCGAGAAGTGGCGGATCTCTGCGCCGCCCGCGCGCCAGTCGGCGAGGATGTGCGGATAGGCGAAGCCGAAGGCGGTGTCGTCGGCCACGGCGACGACCTGCGCCGGAGGACTGAGGCGGGGAGCGCGAAGCGGCGCGGGAAGCGGTCTTGCCAACCCGGCGAGGGCATCGAGGTCGACCGCACCGGCAATCGCGTCGGCGGCGCGGTCGAGAAATGCACCGAGATCCGTGCGTTCGGCGGCCTGGACCAGGCCGAGATGGCGCGACGGCGTCGACACTCCTTCTTCCCTCGGTACGGCGCCGAGGACCGGGATCGCGGCAGATGCAAGCGCCGAGCGGAGCATCGCCGCATGGCGGGGCGAGCCGACCCGGTTGAGGATCACACCGGCGATCCGTACCCGGCGGTCGTGGGCGGCAAATCCGGCGACCAAGGGCGCCACGGACTGAGCCATGCGTGCGGCATCGACTACCAGAACGACCGGAAGGTCCAGATGCCGGGCCAGGTCTGCCGTGGCGCCCCGGCCATCGGGCGCGGCGCCGTCGAACAGCCCCATCGCGCCTTCGACCAGAAGCAGGCCCGGCCCTGCGGCAAGCGACCTGATCCGCGCGGGCGTCATCGCCCAGGCATCGAGGTTCACGCAGTCCGCTCCCGTCGCCGCCTCGTGAAAACGCGGGTCGATATAGTCGGGACCGGACTTCGCGCCTCTGACAGCAACTCCCCGGCAGGCGAACGCGCGCAGCAGGCCGAGCGTCACTGTAGTCTTGCCGCTGCCCGATGCGGGTGCGGCCAGGATCAGGCCCCGTCCGGGATCGGCCGGAGCCGTCGCTGTCACGATGCCTCGGCAGGCTTGCCGCGGCCCAACGGGTCGAGGCTGCGCGGGGCCAGTCCCCCGGCCAGCGCCTGCCAGTCGAGCGCCTGCCGCAGCAGCACGGCGCGGCCGATGCAGATCACTGCGGGCGGCTCGAAATCGGCCGCCGCAATGTCGGCTTCGACGCGGGCGAGTGTGGTTTCCAGCACGCGCTGATCGGGTAGGCTTGCCTGCGTCACAACGGCGACGGGATCGTGCGGGTCGCGGCCGCCGTCCATCAGGCCCGCGGCGATCCGGCCCACATGCTTCATGCCCATGTAGATCACGATCACCTGTGCCGACCGGGCGATTGCCGTCCAGTCGATGGTCGATGGTGTTTCGCCGGTCTGGTCGTGGCCGGTGACGAAGGCCAGCGTCTGGTTCACGTCCCGATGCGTGACCGGGATGCCGGCATAGGCGAGGCCGCCGATCCCCGCTGTGATGCCGGGGACGATCCGCACCGGCACGCCGTGCTGGATCAGTGTCTGCGCCTCTTCGCCGCCGCGCCCGAAGACGAAGGGATCGCCCCCCTTCAGCCGCAGCACCCGGCGGCCGGCGCGGGCGAAGTCCACCAGCCTCAAGGAGATGTCGCGCTGGACCGCCGAAGGCTTGCCGCCACGCTTGCCGGCGTAGAGCCGCTCGGCATCGGCGCGGGCCCAGTCCAGCAGTGCCGTATTGACGAGCGCGTCGTAGACGATGACGTCAGCCTGGCGAAGGGCGTTGAGCCCGTGCAGCGTCAGGAGGCCCGGATCGCCCGGTCCCGCGCCGCACAACCAGACCCAGCCGGGCAGAAGCTCGGGCCAGGCTGCGTCGGGAAGGGACGGGGAAAGCGGCGGGGAGTCGGTCATCCTGCGCTTATGCCGCCATTCGGGGCCGTGCAAAAGCCTGCGCTTCGGCGACCGCGGGCCCCGATTGCGCCCGGTCGCGCCAGCCCTATAGTCGCGCCATGATGGACGACACGCCCCCAAAGCTGCGCCGCGGATGGACCACCGGCGCCTGCGCGACGGCCGCTACGAAGGGGGCGCTGATGCGACTCTGGGGCGGGGCGTTTCCTGCGCGCGTGGGTCTGGTCCTGCCCCGGGGAGAGACCCCGGAATTCACGCTGGTCGATTGTGCCGCCGGAGCCGGCTGGGCCGAATGCGGCGTGGTCAAGGATGCAGGCGATGATCCGGACGTGACCCATGGCGCGACGATCCGCGTCCGGGTCTCGGCCGGCGGACCCGGGGTGCGGTTTCGCGCGGGCGAGGGTGTCGGCACCGTCACCCGGCCCGGCCTGCCGGTCGCCGTCGGCGAGCCTGCGATCAATCCGGTGCCGCGTCGGATGATGACCGGTGTCGTGGCGGAGCTGGCATCTCTCCATGGCCGCAGCGCCGATCTGGATCTGACGGTGAGCGTGCCCGGCGGCGCCGAACTGGCCGAGAAGACCTGGAACCCGCGTCTTGGGATCGTCGGTGGCTTGTCGATCCTCGGGACAACAGGAGTCGTCCGCCCGTTTTCCTGTGCGGCCTGGATCGCCTCCATCCACCGGGGGATCGACGTTGCGCGGGCGGCAGGTCTGGCGCATGTCGCGGGCTGTACCGGGGCCACCAGCGAGACGGCGGTCCAGGCCCTCCACGCGCTGCCCGATCACGCGATGCTGGACATGGGTGATTTCGCTGGCGGGATGCTGAAGTACCTCGCCCGTCATCCGATCCCGCACCTGACCATCGGCGGCGGCATCGGCAAGCTCGCGAAGCTCGCGCAGGGCGCCCGCGACTTGCATTCCGGGCGCAGCCAGATCGATTTCGCGCATCTGGGCGCGGCGGCTCGCGCGGCAGGACTCGCCGATGTCTCGGATGCGCGGACCGCCCTTGACGCACTGGACATTGCCGGGCCGGGCCTTGCCGATCTGGTGGCCGCCGGAGCGCGGCAGACGGCGCTGGAGATCCTCGGCTCCGCCCCCGTCTCCGTCGACTGCGTCGTGGTGACTCGCGACGGCCGGATCATTGGATACGCCGGAACATGACGTTGCGGCTCCTGCTTCTGGCCGGAACGTCCGACGCACGTGCCGTCGCCGAAGGGCTCGCCACCCGCGCTGGCCTGTCTGCCATCGCCTCCCTCGCCGGGGCGACACGGGCGCCCGGAGACCTGCCGATACCGTCGCGAACCGGCGGGTTCGGTGGCGATGACGCGTTTGCCGATTGGCTGCGCGCGCACGGGATTGGTGCGGTAATCGACGCCACGCATCCCTTTGCACACCGGATCTCGTCCCGAACCGCACGCATTTGTGCGGCGTTGGACCTGCCGCATCTGCACCTGCTTCGCCCGCCCTGGCGGCCCGGACCGGGCGACATCTGGCACGAGGTCGCGGATGAGGCCGCTGCGGCCTCGCTGATCCCGCCTGGGTCGACGGTTTTTCTGGCCACCGGCCGGCAGACACTGGACCGGTTCGCGGGACTTCGGGACTGCCGGGTGATCTGCCGCCAGATCGACCCGCCCGATGGGCCTTTCCCATTTCCGGGCGGCGAGTTCCTTGTGGGGCGCCCGCCGTTTTCCGAGAATGACGAGGCGGCGCTGTTCCGACGGCTCGCGGTCGACTGGCTTGTCGTGAAGAATGCGGGCGGCATGGCAAGCCGGACCAAGCTCGACGCGGCCCGGAGGCTGGGCCTGCCCGTGGCAGTGATCGCCCGGCCGTCCCAGCCCGAGTGCCTGACCGTCCCGGACGCGACATCGGCGCTACTTTGGGTTGACAAGCTTCTGGAGCGGGCCGGAAGATCCTGACCTGTGGCATCCCGGCGGGCGTCGGACGCGCCGGCACAGGATGGTGCTTGCCAGAGCGGAACGACAGGCGACCCGGCGCGGCCGGGGCGGAATTGATCAGCGGAGGAAGGTGGCGATGCGTTCGTTCGATGGATTTGTCGGCCGACTGGCCGGGCTTGCCGTCGGGTCTGTTCTGGCCTTCGGCGGTGCGGCGTTGGCCGAAGACGCGCAGCCCGTTCCCGTCAACATGCATCCGAAGCTGACCCGCGAGGCGGTCGACAATGCGGTGGCCGAACTCGACGCCATGGCCACTGAGGCGGCATCCAGAGGGACCGTCCCCGGACTGGCCATTGCCGTCGTGTTCGAAGGCGAGACGATTTGGGCCAGGGGCTACGGAGTGCGCGAGGTTGGGCAGGATGCCAGGGTTGATGCGGACACGGTGTTCCAATTGGCCTCGGTATCGAAGCCGGTCGGCGCGACGGTTGTGGCGGCGCTGGTCGGCAAGCGCAGGATCACCTGGGACAGCCGGATCGGGGAACTCGATCCGGGTTTCGCGCTTAGCGCCCCCTGGATCAGCGATCAGGTCACGATCCGCGATCTCTATGCCCATCGCAGCGGCCTTCCGGACCACGCGGGCGATATTCTCGAGGATATGGGGTATCCTCGGGAAGAGGTGCTGCGTCGCCTGCGGTTCCTCGAACCGTCGAGCAGTTTCCGCTCGGGCTATGACTATACGAATTTCGGGCTGACCGAAGCGGCGGTAGCGGCGGCCTCGGCTTACGGGCTCGAGTGGGCGGATGCGTCCGAAGAGTTCCTCTACGGTCCCCTCGGCATGGCGTCGACCAGTTCGCGCTATGCGGATTTCGAGGCGCGTGCGAACAAGGCCGCGGGCCACGTGATGGAAGACGGCCGCTGGGTCCATGGGGCGCAGCGCCAGCCCGACGCACAAAGTCCCGCCGGTGGCGTCAGTTCTTCGGTCAACGACATGGCGAAATGGCTGCGTCTGCAGCTTGACGGTGGAATATACGAGGGCGAGAGGATCGTGCCCGCAGACGCCCTGACTGAGGCACATCTGCCTCACATGCTGACCGAACCGCACACGCCGTTCGGCTATCCGGGCTTCTACGGGCTGGGATGGAATGTGGGCTTTCTGCCGGACGGGCGCGCGAAGCTGAGCCATTCCGGTGCCTTCGCCATGGGTGCAGCCACCGCCATTAGCGTGTTCCCCGATGACGGACTCGCGATCGTCGTGCTGACCAATGCTGCACCGATCGGCCTGCCTGAGGCGCTCGCGGCGACATTTGCCGATATTGCCTTCTACGGGCACGCAACCGAGGATTGGCTGCCGCTCTATGCCGGCCTGTTCCGCAAGATGGCCGAGGCGGAAGTCGGGCCGGATCTCTCGCATCCGCCGGCCGATGCCGTCCCTCCCGCGGCGCTCGATGCCTATGTCGGAAATTACGTCAATGACTTCTTCGGGTCGGTCGAGATCGCCCGTAATGGCGACGGGCTGGCAATGGTTGTGGGCCCGCGGAGCTTGACCTTCCCGCTGACACACTACGACCGGGACCTCTTCACCTGGGAGACGACGGGCGAGAATGCGATCGGGACCTCGTCCGTCGTCTTCACGCTGGACCAGGATCGGCGGGCAACCGGGATGATCGTCGGCCAGTTCGATGCGTTCGGCGATGGACGGTTTACCCGCGAATAGCGCGATTCCGGGTTGGTCCCGCTTGCCGGGTCTGGAAGATTGGAGAGATCACCGGAAGGCAGGGCAAAAATGGACGAGCGCATCATCCACAGCCTCGACTGCGTGGCCGAAGGCGCGGCGCATCTGGCATCGGTTGAACCGCGTTTTGCCCGGGCGCTGGAACTGACCGGGCCGTTGCCCTTGCGCCGGCGCAGGGACGGGTTCGAGACTTTGCTGATCGCGATCGTCAGCCAGCAGGTCTCCGTCGCTGCCGCCGATGCCATCTGGAATCGGCTGAAGGCGGCGCGGCTGACAGGGCCGCGCAAGGTTCTCCGGGCCAGCGACGACGACCTCCGAAGCTGCGGCCTGTCTCGACAGAAGATCCGGTATGCGCGGGCGCTCGCCAGCGCGGGAATCCGCTTCGAGACCCTGCGCGAAGAGCCGACCGACGAGGTCATCCGGACGCTGGTCGAGGTGCCGGGCATTGGCATCTGGACTGCCGAGATCTACGCCATGTTCGCGCTCGGACGGGCCGATGTGTTTGCTCCCGGTGATCTTGCGCTTCAGGAAAGCGCCCGAATTCTGTTCGATCTCGATGCGCGGCCGGGCGAAAAGGCCCTGCGCGAGATGGCCGCGCCCTGGTCTCCCTGGCGTGCGGTTGCGGCGCGGTTGCTGTGGTCCTACTACCGCGTGGTCAAGGATCGCGAGGGGATAAGATGACACGAGCATTGCAGGCCGGCCGACGCGCCGCGGCGTCGGGGCGGACCGGGTCGGTCGTTGTCTTCCTGCATGGCTACGGGGCGGACGGGGCCGATCTTCTGGGCCTCGCCGATCCGCTCGCACCGCATCTGCCTGACACGACCTTCCTCGCACCCGACGCGCCGGAGCGATGCGTGAACAACCCCTTCGGATTCCAGTGGTTTCCGATCCCCTGGCTCGACGGGTCGAGCGAGGAGGAAGCCGAACAGGGCTTGATGCGGGCGGCGGCCGACCTTGATGCCTATCTCGATCAGGTGCTTGCCGACGAGGGCGTGCCGCCGTCGAAGCTGGCGGTCGTCGGCTTTTCGCAGGGTACGATGATGGCGCTGCACGTGGTGCCCCGGCGGACCCAGGAGATTGCCGGGATCGTCGGGTTTTCGGGGCGCCTTCTGCACCCCGAACTGCTCATGGACGAAGTTGAAAGCCGTCCTCCTGTCCTGCTGCTGCACGGCGACGCCGACGAGATGGTGCCTCCTGCATTCCTCCCTGAGGCGGCGGACGCGCTGAGCGAGGCAGGCTTCACCGTGCTGGCGCAGTACATGGCCGGCATGGGGCATGGAATTGCGCCCGAGGGGCTGCGCCTCGCGCTGTATTTCCTGCGCGAGCAACTTGGCTACGACGACTGAGTCGTGCGTCTCCCGCAGGTTTGCCCGGCCCGTCATACCAGCGTCATACCCCTATCCTATCTAGCTTGTGACAAGCACTGCATGTAGCGGGGCTTGTCAGGCGAAAAACGCCATATATAGTGAACGCATGCTGGGGCGGCTGCTCCGCCCCGGAGCTGGGCCGAAAGGTTGCAAGCGCAGGGGCAGAGTCGACGATGGATGCAGAGTTCAGGACCAGTTTTGTCAGGGAACCGGGCAGTTTGCGGCATCATCCCGCGCTCGTCCTGAATGCCGATTACCGTCCGCTGTCCTATTATCCGCTCTCGCTCTGGCCATGGCAGGAAGCCGTGAAGGCGGCGTTCCTCGACCGCGTCGACATCATCGCCGAATACGACCATGTGGTCAGAAGTCCGACGATCCAGATCCGAATACCGTCGGTGGTGGTCCTCCGAGAATACGTGAAACCCCAGAAGCGCGTGGCCTTCACGCGCTTCAATCTTTTTCTGAGGGACGAGTTTTCCTGCCAGTACTGCGGTGCGAAGGGTGATCTGACCTTCGATCATGTCGTGCCTCGGTCCCGCGGGGGGATCACGAGCTGGGAGAACGTGGTTGCCGCCTGTGGCAGATGCAATCTCCACAAGGGCTCGAAGACCCTGAAGCAGGCCGGCGTCTCGCTGCGGAAGCCGCCGCGGCAGCCGGGTGCAGAGGAACTGCGTAACATGGGTCGCAAGTTCCCGCCCAACTACCTGCACGACAGCTGGATCGATTTCCTCTACTGGGACGCCGAACTGGAAGCCTGAGGGCTTCGGTCGGTGGCGGTCAGCAGCCGGTGAAGCGCGTCCAGCGCGGCCCGTACCGGAGGGTCGTGGCGGGCCTCGTGATGGCTCACGAGCCATTCGTCATGGGTGATCTCGTCGATCGGCTCCGACAGTCTGAGCAAGCCGGTCTCGGCATCGCCCGCGAAGGTCGGCAGGAGGATCCGCCCGATTCCCTCCAGCGAGAGGTCGAGCGCCAGGCGCGCGTCGTTGACGGTGGACACGATATCGCCGCCATGCCGCGCCGCGAGCCAGCGTTCGGACGGGGTTGTCGGCTGACCCGTCGCGAGTGACAGGAACCCGGTGACGTCGTTGTCCCGTCCGTAGACCGCGTAGCGGATCGTCACGGTCCTGCGTCCGGCAAGCCAAGGCTGATCCGGCCGGCGGTTCCGGATGCCGATATCGGCCTCGCGCCGGGCGATGTCGACCGTTGCGTTGGAGGCGAGGAATTCGGGCACCCAGCCGCTGCCGGCAGTCCAGACGATGCCGATGTTTCGCGCCAGAAAGCGCGAGGTCCAGGTTCCGGCAGTGATCCGGACCTTTGGCGGCGCGGCGTCCTTCGCGATCCATTGCCCGATCCGATCTGCCAGCGGTGCCAGGGGATCCGCGCGCTCGCGCAGGCTGCGACCGTCAGCAGTCAGGGCATATCCCTGAGGCCCGCGGCGAAACAGCCGGCGTCCGACCGCGCGTTCAAAGCCGGTCATACGTCGCGAGAGCGTGGAAATCGCCACGCCGGTCTTCCGCGATGCGCCCGACAGGCTGCCTGCCTCGGCCACGGCGAGGAACAGCGCGACGTCGTCCAGATTCAGCCGGCTTTCCAAATTTGAGAATCCTGTTGCGACGTTAGCCGCTGATGCTGGTGAGTTTCTGCCCCTATCATGACGGAGCCAACAATTCCATTCCACATTTGAAAAGGAGAACGGCCATGTGCCGATTCCCGATCTATCCCGACTCGCACACATGGAAGCTCGCTCCTCGGGCCGAGCGGGAGGTGATCGCCGACCGCATTTCCGCGCGACGCCGCCGGTGGCGCACCCGGCTGATGGTTCGGCTCCTGCGGATACTCAGATCCACGCCCGGCCGACCGGCCACGGCCGGCGCTGACGCCGCGGACCGGCGGATCCGCGCCAAGATCGCCGGGCCGTCTCGGCCGGCAAGGGGCCGAGTTTCCTCAAGACCTACTTGCGCTGCTGTGCCAAAGTGGCCGAGAAGCCGCAGGGGTGGAGTGACGCGCTTGTGATGTGACGGGAATCTGGTAAGAGACCCCGGACCGTGACTGTTTGCGCTACCATCTGCCAAAAGATACACTACGGAAGGCTGCCACATGGTTTCTCGCACGATTCCCGTCGACACCTTCGATCTCGTCATCTTTGGCGGGACAGGCGATCTCGCCCGACGCAAGATCCTGCCGGGTCTTTACCGGCGCTACGCCGCCGGGCAGATGCCGGAAGCGGCACGGATCATCGGCTCGGCGCGCTCCGAGATAGACGCCGACGGGTTTCGCGCGATGACGCGCGAGGCGCTGGCCGAATTCCTGCCGTCCTCGCGCGGCGAAAGCGAGACGGTCGACGGCTTCCTCAAGCATCTCGACTATGCGCAGGTGGATGTGAAGGGTGATGCGGGCTGGGAGGAGCTGAAGGGAAAGCTGCGCGACGGTGCCGTGCGTGCCTTCTATTTCTCGGTGGCGCCGTCCCTGTTCGGGGACATTGCCGAGCGGCTGAAGACCCGGGGGCTTGCGCATGACGAAAGCCGGATTGTGGTGGAAAAGCCGTTCGGGCACGATCTGGCTACCGCCAAGGCGCTGAACGCATCGCTGTCGACCTATTTCACCGAGCATCAGATCTATCGGATCGATCATTACCTCGGGAAGGAGACGGTCCAGAACCTGATGGCCATCCGCTTCGCCAACCTCCTGTTCGAACCGCTCTGGAACGCCCAGTTCGTCGATCACGTGCAGATCACCGTGGCCGAGACCGTGGGTGTCGGCGGACGCGGCAGCTATTACGACCAATCCGGCGCCATGCGGGACATGGTGCAGAATCACCTGATGCAGCTGCTCTGCCTGATCGCGATGGAACCTCCCGCGCGGTTCGAGCCGGATTCGGTGCGGGACGAGAAGCTGAAAGTGATCCGCGCGCTCGACCCTGTACCGCTGGCCGACGTGGTCCGCGGCCAGTACGAGGCGAACGGCAGTGGCAAGAGCTATCTAGAGGATGCGGAAAACCCGCGGTCGCTGACCGAAAGCTTCATCGCGATGAAGGTGCGGATCTCGAACTGGCGCTGGCAGGGGACGCCGTTCTATCTGCGCACCGGCAAGCGGATGCGGGCGCGCATGTCCGAAATCGTGATCCGCTTCAAGGAAACGCCGCATTCGATCTTCGGTCCGGAAGCGGGCAGCAAGTCGAACGAGCTGACGATCCGGCTCCAGCCGAACGAAGGCATCGATCTGCGGGTGACCATCAAGGAGCCGGGGCCGGGCGGAATGCGGCTTGTGGACGTGCCGCTCGACATGACCTTTGCCGATGCGCTCGGGCCGGATGCCGAAGAGGTGCCTGAGGCCTACGAGCGCCTGATCATGGACGTCATCCGCGGCAACCAGACCCTGTTCATGCGCGGTGACGAGGTCGAGGCCGCCTGGGCCTGGACCGATCCGATCATCAAGGGCTGGGAGGACGCCCACCAGCGCCCCGAACCCTATGATTCGGGCAGTGCCGGCCCGGAGAAGGCGCTGGAACTGATGCATCGCGACGGGCGCCGCTGGCGCGAGGTCCGGGCATGAAGCTGAAGGAATACCCCGACCGCGACATGATGATGATCGACCTTGCCGATGCTCTGGCGAGCGAGATCAACGCGGGGCTGATGACCCATGACCGGGTGAGCCTCGCGGTGCCGGGCGGGACCACCCCGGGGCCGGTCTTCGACACGCTGTCTGCGGTCGATCTCGACTGGGCAAGGGTGAGCGTCCTGCTGACGGACGAGCGCTGGGTGCCGGAGAGTTCGGATCGCTCCAATGCGCGCCTGGTTCGGCAGCGGCTTCTCACCGATCGGGCCGCGAAGGCAGAATTCGTTGGCTATTACCGGGACGGGTTGGAGCCCGACGCCGCGCTGGCAGCCGTGGGCGAGGAACTTGGTGCGGTCCTGCCGCTGTCGGTGCTGCTTCTCGGGATGGGCGCGGACATGCACACCGCCTCGCTCTTTCCTGGTGCCGACAGGCTGGCGGACGCGCTTTCAGACGACGCACCACCGCTGATGGCGCTGCGGGCGCCCGGCGCCCCCGAACCGCGCGTGACGCTGACTGCGCCCGCGCTGAAGGGGGCCATGTCCACCCACATCCTGATCACCGGAGCCGACAAGCGCCGCGCGCTCGAAAACGCCGTCGATCTCGCCGATTCCCAAAAGGCGCCGGTCTGCGTGGTTCTGCAGAACGCAACCGTACACTGGGCGGAGTAGACATCATGTCATCTCACTGGAAACTTCTGGAGAGCCACCATGCCAAGGTGGCCGGGCGGTCGATCCTGTCGCTGTTCGACAGCCCTGACCGGGCGGAGCGCTATACGGCGCAGCGCGGCGAACTGATCTTCGACTATTCCAAGACGAACATCGACGACGACGGGCTCGACCTGCTGATCGGGCTGGCCGAAAGCGCCGATGTTGCAGGCCGCCGCGAGGCGATGTTTTCGGGCGCGCCGATCAATGAGACCGAGGGCCGCGCAGTGCTCCACACCGCGCTGCGCAATCTTCCCGGTTCGGTCGAAGTCGGCGGCGAAGACGTGATGCCCGAGGTGCGGGCGACCTACGACCGGATGGCCGCGTTTTCGGAGGACGTACGTTCGGGGCGCTTCACCGGGCAGGGCGGCAAGATCACCGATGTCGTCAATATCGGCATCGGCGGATCGGACCTTGGTCCGGCCATGGCCGCGATCGCGCTGTCGCCCTATGCCGACGGGCCGCGCACCCATTTCGTCTCGAATGTCGACGGCGCACAGATCGCCGAGACGCTGGCCGGGCTGAACCCGGCGACGACGCTGGTCATCGTCGCCTCGAAGACCTTCACGACCATCGAGACGATGACCAATGCCGAGACCGCGCGGCGCTGGATGGCCGAGACCGTCACGGACCCCGCAGCGCAGTTTGCTGCCGTTTCGACCGCCAAGGACAAGACCGCGGCATTCGGGATCGACGAGTCGCGCGTCTTCGGCTTCGCGGACTGGGTCGGCGGGCGCTATTCCATGTGGGGCCCGATCGGGCTGTCGCTGATGATCGCGATCGGTTCCGAGAATTTCCGCCGCTTCCTCGATGGCGGGGAGGAGATGGACGCCCATTTCCGGACCGCCCCCTTCCGCGAGAACATGCCTGTGCTTTTGGCGCTTGTCGGCATTTGGCATCACCAGATCTGCGGGTATCCGTCGCGCGCGGTGCTGCCCTATGACCAGCGTCTGAGCCGTCTGCCCGCCTATCTCCAGCAACTCGAGATGGAATCGAACGGCAAGCGCGTGGCGATGGACGGGTCCGACCTGCCGCGCGTCTCCGGGCCGATCGTCTGGGGCGAGCCCGGAACCAACGGTCAGCACGCCTTCTACCAGCTGATCCACCAGGGCACCGGCGTCGTGCCCTGCGAATTCATGGTGGCGGCGCAGGGCCACGAGCCCGATCTCGTGCACCAGCACCGGCTTCTGGTCGCAAACTGCCTGGCCCAGTCCGAGGCATTGCTGCGCGGCCGGTCGCTCGATGTGGCCCGCGACATGATGGCTGCCAAGGGCTTGAGCGGCGCCGAACTGGAACGGCAGGCGCGCCACCGGGTGTTCCCGGGTAACCGTCCGTCGACCACGCTGGCCTATCCGATGCTGACGCCGGAAGTCCTCGGCCAGATCATCGCGCTCTATGAGCACAGGGTCTTCGTGGAGGGCGTGATCCTGGGCATCAACAGCTTCGATCAGTGGGGTGTCGAACTCGGGAAGGAACTGGCGACGGCGCTCGGTCCCGTGGTCGAAGGCACCGCCGGGACCGAGGGCAAGGACGGATCGACGGCCGCGCTGGTGGCCTATCTGCGCGCCAAAGGCTGAGGCCGCCGATATTCGAAGCCCGGATCAGGCGGCGCGGGACACCCCGGCCGCCAGATCGTCGAAATGATCGAAGACGAAGCTGTGGGGGATCGCCTCCACGGCGGTCTTTCGGTAACCCCGTGAATAGAGTGCAAACGGCAGTCCAACCGCCGATGCGGTCTGGCTGTCGACCTCGCTGTCGCCGACATAGAGACCGCCTGAGGCGCCAAGGTCCTGCAAGGCACGCCGCAGCGGCGCCGGGTCGGGCTTCTTCACGGGCAGCGTGTCGCCGCAGACCACCGCCCCGAGCCGCCGAGTGAGATCGAAGGCGTCGAGAATCGCCCGCGTCGCGGCCTCGGGCTTGTTTGTGCACAGGCCCAGCCTGTGCCCGTCCGCGGCCAGCCGGTCGAGTGCGTCGAGCACGCCGGGATAGAGCGCCGTCCGGACCGCCGGGGCGGCATTGTAGTGGCGCAGGAACACCGCAACCAGTTCGGCTTGGCGTTCATGCGGGCCGCCGACCGCCGCGATCGCGCGCTCGACCAGCTTCGGGACGCCGTTGCCGATGAAGGACCGGGTCTGGTCCAGCGTCACCGCCGGCAGCCCGGCCTCCGCGAGCATGTTCACCGCCGCCTCGTGCAGATCGGGAGCGCTGTCGATCAGGGTCCCGTCGAGATCGAACACGATTGCGGTCATGCGGCCTTCCACTTGATCGAGCAGCCCATGGACGGGATCTGGTCTGCCGGACCCCTGCCGGTCCTCGCCACGCCCATCATCGCCTCGAAGAGGTCGCGCCGCAGATCGTCCGGGCCGGTTTCGCGCCGCGATGCGTCGAGCCGGCCCCGGTACTGGAGCCCGAGATCCGCATCGAAGCCAAAGAAATCAGGGGTGCAGGCGGCGTCATAGGCCCGCGCGACCGACTGATCCTCGTCATGCAGGTAGGGAAACGGGAAGCTCCGGTCGCGGGCCATCTTCTTCATGTTCTCGAAACTGTCGGCGGGATGCGTCGTGGCGTCATTGGAACAGATCGCCGCGCTTCCGACGCCGTGATCTGCCAGTTCCCGCGCGTCGCGGATGATCCGGTCGATGACGGCGAGCACGTAGGGACAATGGTTGCAGATGAAGACGATCAGGGTGCCGTTTGGCCCCCGGATGTCACCGAGCGAATAGGTCCGGCCATCCGTGGCGGGAAGGGTGAACTCGGGCGCCTTCCAGCCGAAATCGCAGACAGGAGCGGTGGTTGCCATGGTCCTCTCCGTTGCAGTTGCCACGCGCGACAAGCTAGTGCACCGGAAGAGGAGGTGCAAACCGGCCGAAAGTCCCGGTTTGCCTGTGCCCGTGGGCCGGATTTTGCCCCGAAACGGGCGTCAGACTCAGGATGTCGGGGTCAAGCCCTCGAATACCGGGACGGTGCCGATCCGCTTCTTCAGAAGCGTATCGAGGGCTTCGAGGTCCAGAACCTTCTCCGCGCAATGTGCCTGTCCGAGCCTGCGGCCCCAGTCCGCGATCTCGGTGTCGCAGGCGCTGTGCCCGACGCTTTCAAGGAACCGCGCGACATAGTCGAGAACGTCCGGCGCGGGATTGCCGGTCAGAAGCCGCCGCGCATGGTCGAGATCGTCCCGAAGCGCCACCTTGTCGGGTTCTGGCGAAAGCGCCAGGACGGGGCGGGGGCCGCGCGGCCGGGCTTCGGGCGGCAGCTGCGCGAGGATCGTCTGCTGGAACACGGCGAGCCCGGCGAGCGGCTTCGGCAGAAAACCTTGTGCGCCGGCCTCCAAGGCCAGCGTCTCGCCATCGGGCAGCCCGCTTGTGGCGATGACAGGCGCGATCGTGTCCTGAGCGCGCAGTTCGCGGATCAGTTCGCATCCCGAGCCATCCGGCAGGGTCAGGTCGACCAGCGTGACCGACGGGCAGTAGGCTGCAAGATGCCGCCGGGCCGAAGCCAGGCAGTCTGCACGCCGGATCCGCGCGCCGCTATGCAGGCACATCTGCCGGACGGCCTCGGACGCGAACCGGCTGTCCTCCACGACAAGGATGGTGAGACCCAGAAGCGGGCGCATCGGCGTCGGCACCAGCCGGCGCGGAAGCTGTTCCAATGTGTTGCTCATGAAGGCCTCCGCGGATCGTCGTTCGTGCAGGCAGTTGATTCGCAGGGAATGAATTCCGCGTTAATCTAAACCCTGCGGCGCCCGACCGCTTTGCACCGCACGCCATCGCGGGGGATAAGCGCGAAGTTCCGACGCCAGTCACATTCCAGGAGATCGCCCCGCCATGATCGGCCGCCTGAACCACGTCGCCATTGCCGTTCCCGACCTTGCCGCAGCATCCGCCCAGTATCGCGACGCGCTCGGCGCCAAGGTCGGCGCGCCGCAGGACGAGCCCGACCACGGAGTCACGGTCGTCTTCATCGAACTGCCGAATACCAAGATCGAACTTCTCTATCCGCTGGGCGAGGACAGCCCGATCAAGGGCTTTCTCGACAAGAATCCGTCCGGCGGTATCCATCACGTCTGCTACGAGGTGGATGACATCCTTGCCGCGCGCGACCATCTGAAGGAAAAGGGCGCTCGGGTGCTGGGATCCGGCGAGCCGAAGATCGGCGCCCACGGCAAGCCTGTCCTGTTCCTGCATCCGAAGGACTTCAACGGCTGCCTCGTGGAGCTGGAACAGGTCTGAGCGCGTCCGAAGTGGGAGGACAGGAGCCATGAACATCGTCTCGGGACTGGTGCTCTTCTCGATCGTCTGGTTCATGGTCTTCTTCGTGGTCCTGCCGCTCCGCCTCAAGACTCAGGGCGAGGCCGGCGAGGTGGTGCCGGGCACGCACGAATCCGCCCCGGTCGACCCGCAGATCGGCCGCAAGATGCGCCTGACCACCTGGTGGGCGATCGGGGTCTGGGCGGTTCTGGCTGCCGTGATCCTGTCCGGCGCGATCACTGTGCGCGACATTGACGTTCTGGGCCATCTCGACCCGCTGCCGGGTCGGGCGTCCGAATAAGTCCGCACGCGTCGGCTGGTCAGGCGGACGCCGCGCCGGTCAGCCGATGGAAGAGATGCGTGAAGG
This sequence comes from Paracoccaceae bacterium, assembly GCA_020425125.1. Lineage (GTDB taxonomy): Bacteria > Pseudomonadota > Alphaproteobacteria > Rhodobacterales > Rhodobacteraceae > Meridianimarinicoccus. The sequence goes on from JAGQRV010000005.1 coordinate 58,906, forward strand.
TTGCGGCGCCAATGATCGGCACGACGAGATTGATGACTGGGACCGTCAGCGGGACCGCCATCAGGCAGCCTGCCAGCCAGATCTGGCCGGCAAAGCGCCGGCGCAGGCGCTTTGCCTCGGGCTCCTTCACCCGCCGGATCGCGACGAGCTGGAAATATTCACGGCCGAGCAGGAACCCGTTCAGGGCCCAGAAGATGATCGGCGCGAAGGGCGGGAAGACGAGATAGAGCACCAGCGCCAGAAGGTTGGCGAGGATCATCACACCGAGAAACCGCAGCGTGTCCGCCACCGCGTCGAGAAACGGCGCGCGGGGGGCCTGGGGCAGGGACGGATAGTGCACCTCCTCCACGGCATCGGCGACCTCGTCGAGGAAAAGCCCGGTGAACGCCGAGGCGACCGGCACCATCAGGAAGACCGAGAGCCCGAGGACCGCCACGACGGACAATCCCGAGGCGATATCCTGCAGAAAGGTCACCTGGCCGATGAAGGGCAGGGTCAGCGTGTCGGGAACCAGCCAGGCCACCAGCCAGCCGGTTCCGACCGACGCGCCGAGAAGCAGGGCCAGCGTCAGGCCGAGGCCCAGGAACAGCACCTTCCGAAACCGCGGGTCGCCGATCTGGCCAAGCGCCTTGCGGATATCGTCGAGGATCATGCCTCGACCCATTCGGTAATGGCCGAAAGGTCGGGACGGGGACGGTCCGGCGGCGGTGAGGATTCGGTGCCGACATGGATGATACCGGCGATGCGTTCGTGATCGGCCAGGCCGAGCCCCCGGCGCATGAACTCGCGGTCATGCGAGGCCCATCCCGACAGCCAGTTGGCGCCCCACCCGGCGGCGAGCGCGGCGTTGAGCAGCGCCAGGCACACGGCGCCTGCGGAGTAGGTCTGTTCGATCGCTGGGATCTTGTCGGAACTCTTTGGTGATTCCACCACGACGACGGCACGGCCGGAGCGGTCGAAATGGTCGGCGAGCTTGGCGATCTCTGCCGGGTCGCGGCCCCGGGCTGTGCCGATCTCGGCCACGAGGTCTGCCAGACGCGCCAGCGCGCCCCTTGAAAGGACAATGAAGCGCCATGGCTCCAGCTTGCCGTGATCCGGCGTACGCGCCGCCGCGGTCAGAATCGGTTCCAGCTCGGCGCGGTCCGGCCATGGAGACACCAGTGTCGGCGCCGGGCGGGACCGTCGGGTCAGAAGAAATTCGAGCGCGGCGGGGTTCGGGGCGGGCATGACGCAACCTCGGCAAGTGCAACGCTGCCGATCTGTGCCATCGGGCCGCGAAGTTCAACCCTCGGCCACGGCAAGGAGGACTTGCGGCCGGCCCCGCCAGGGCGATGATGGGCACGGAAGACGGAGCGGGGACAGATGACGGAGAATCCGGCACAGGCCGGCGGAGGCGAGATCGCAGTTCGGGTCACCCCCCGCGCCTCGCGGGAGCGGATCGAGCCGGACGGTGCAGGATACCGGGTCTATGTCACGGTTCCGCCCGAAGGCGGCAAGGCCAACGACGCGGCGCGCGAGGTTCTCGCCAGGCATCTCGGCGTCGCGAAAACGAGGCTGGACCTGGTGCGCGGCGCGAAGAGCCGCAACAAGGTATTCCGCCTGACCCCGGATTGATCATGGCCGGGTCGGCTCAATCCGGGCTTGCGGCTTTTGCGGTGCGCACGCGATAGACACCTTCAGGAAGGTCGAGGGCCGCGGCCAGATCGCGGATCTGCTCCATAGTGAAGGTGATCCGGATCGTGTCCTCTCGCCGGGGATCGTATTGCTCGACCGTCACGCAGTCGTCGAAGGCGCAGACGGTGATGTCTTCCGTCAGCGCGCCGGACCGGTCATCGACCAGCGTGATCACGGTGGCGTCGAATTCGTGCTCGATCGAGAACATGGCACACACTCCCAGGACAGCTTGAGGGGCAGGCTAGGGCCTTTGAGAGACCTGCGCCAGAGCGGCGGCATCCTTGCGCCCTGTCCCGTGGGCGCTCCGACGCCCGTCATCACGGAGGTTTGCCGTTGCGTCCTTCCGGAATATGTCAAGTGTTCCCAGTCATGTTGCCGATGCGGAGTTCGCCCCGGCCGGGGCCGAAGCCGATTCTGCGCAGGAGGTTGAATGAAATATCTCGGGGCGTTTCTCGTCGCGACGGCGGTTCTGTCCGGGTGCGCCGTTCAGACCGGGCCGGTGCAGCAGCCGCTGCCCGCAGGACCCGTGGTTCAGGCCTCGCGGGCGCCGTCGGGGCCGGTCAGCTTCGCGGCCGTCGCCCGACGGGTGGAACCGGTGGCCGAGCAGGTTTGCCGCAAGCAGCGGACCGTGCGCAACTGCGACTTCCTCATCGTGCTCGACCGCCGCACGAACGTTCCTCCCAATGCCTTCCAGACACTCGACAACAGCGGCCGGCCGGTTCTCATCGTGACCGCTCCGCTACTCCGCCAGATGCGGAACAATGACGAACTGGCCTTCGTCCTTGGACACGAGGCGGCCCACCATATCGAAAGCCACCTCCCCAAGACGCAGCAGAGTGCGATCCTGGGCGCGGTCCTGATCGGAACCGTGGCGGAGCTTGGCGGCGCCGGCCCCGCGACCATCGAGGCGGCCCAGAACATTGGTGCCTCCGTCGGGTCGCGCACATTCTCGAAACAGTTCGAGCTTGAGGCCGACGCCCTGGGTACGGTGATCGCCTGGGAAGCCGGGTACGACCCGGTGCGCGGTGCGGACTTCTTCGCCCGCATCCCCGACCCGGGCAACCAGTTTCTGGGCAGCCATCCGCCGAATGCCGAACGCCAGCAGGTCGTTCGCAGCGTCGCGCGCCGACTCGGCTAGCCCGTCGGTGCCGGATGAACAGACTTTCCATGCCCGGTGCCTTGACCCAGATCAACGACATGCGCGGGTCCGTGCTGTCACGTGTCGCTTCTGAAGGGGAGAAGCATCGGAGAATTCCATGTCCTGTCACGGCCCGAAACCGCTGGGCGATGCCGTCACGCATTACTGGCTCGCGCTCAACATGGCGAAGGCCGTCGGCGTCGACCTCGTGGCCGAGATGGAGGCCGGGCGGCTCGCCGCCGGTGAATGGGCAGAACTCGTGCACCGCTGCCGTGGCTGCGACTGGCAGCGCGCGGATGGCGGGTGTGGACGCTGGCTCGAATTTCAGATCCCCGGTGACGCCGCCGTTCCCGGCGCCTGCGTCAACCGTGAAACCTTCGAAGGACTGCTGGCGGCCGAGTGAGGGCCGCGGCCATCAGGGCCGATCAGCCGATCTCCGCCCGCACCCAGTCGGCCGCAACCTGATCGCGGGCGACGCTCCACCAGGTGATCGACGGAGTGTCGTAGGGGTGGAGCGCATGGATCAGCGTGCAGAATTCTTCGATCTTTCCGACCAGCGTCGTTGCCTCGAGCACGAATTCGGTGGTTTCGTGGACCGCGCCCTTCCAGCGATAGATGCTGGTCACGGGCCCTGCGACATTGACTGCTGCGGCCAGCCGCTGCTCGACCGCTTGTCGGCCGATCCCCAGTGCGGTTTCCGCGTCAGGACACCCGCAGCGTAGGCGGACGAGACCGGTCATTTCGCTGTTCCCCTGGCATGGAATGAAATGATGTCGTGTCCGGCGGCGGAGGCCGCCTGGACAGGCGTTCTCGCATGCCCTGTCTTGTCTGTGCTTCGCCGATCTCGCCGGATTCGGCGGCGCGCCGCAAGAGTGCATTCCCCCCGGTCGGGAAGCGCTGCAATCTTGAAGGGTGGCCGTCCGTATGCCTCTGACCGGCACCCTCTGCAACCGGAAGTCACGATGTTTCGGCCCGCCGGGGCGAGAATAGCTGGCGCACCGCCAATTCCGCGACAATGATGGGTCGTGCCATGGCTTCCGCGGATCCTGTGCCAAGACGGGACCATGGACAGGGGTAATCCGGTCCCGGCACCCGAAATCAGGCCGGGCCAGGATTGAAAACGAGGGAGACCATCCATGGAGACCGCAACCGCCATTCTATCTGCCATCAACGGCTTTGTCTGGGGGCCGCCGATGCTGATCCTGATCCTCGGCACTGGCCTTCTGCTGCAGGTCCGGCTCAAGATGATGCCGATCCGCCGCATCCCGACGGGCTTCAAGATGGTCTGGGACGGGCGAACCCCTGCCGCAGATGCCGAGGGGGAGATCAGCCCCTATGCCGCGCTCATGACTGCGCTGGCCGCGACCGTCGGGACCGGCAACATCGCCGGCGTTGCCACGGCAATCGCGCTGGGAGGGCCGGGTGCGGTGTTCTGGATGTGGATCACCGCTTTCGTCGGGATGGCGACGAAATATTCCGAGGTGCTGCTGGCCGTGCAGTATCGCGAGGTTGACGACCGCGGCGAACATGTCGGCGGACCGATGTACGCGATCAAGAATGGGCTGGGGCAGAACTGGCGCTGGCTGGGCACGGCCTTCGCCATCTTCGGTGGCCTCGCCGGATTCGGGATCGGCAACATGGTGCAGTCGAACAGCATCGCGCATGCGGTGCATGAAAGCTTCGGGATGCCGTTCTGGATCTCGGGTGTCGTGCTGGCCGTGCTGACCGGCCTGGTGCTTCTCGGCGGGATCAAGCGGATCGGCGCGGTGGCCGAAAAGCTCGTTCCGGCAATGTGCATCGGCTACATCGTCGTGGCGCTTCTGGTCCTCGTGATCTATGCGGGCGCGCTGCCCGGCGCGCTGGCGATGATCGTGACCCACGCCTTTTCCACGACCGCGGCCGGTGGCGGATTTGCCGGGGCCACCATCATGATGGCGATGCGCTATGGCGTGGCCCGCGGCGTGTTCTCGAACGAAGCCGGTCTGGGAACCGCCGGGATCGCCCAGGCAGCGGGCCAGTCGATGAACGCCGCGCAGTCGGGCCTGATCGGGATGATGGGAACCTTCATCGACACGCTCATCGTCTGCACCATGACCGCGCTGGTCATAATCGTGACGGGGGTCTGGGATAGCGGCACGTCCGGCGCTGCGCTGACCGCGAATGCCTATGACGCGGCGTTGCCCGGCTTCGGCCAGTACTTCCTGGCCATCGCGCTGACCATCTTCGCCTTCACGACCATCCTCGGGTGGGCCTATTATGGCGAGAAGTGCTGGGAGTTCCTGATCGGCACGTCGGTCGAGAAACCCTACCGCGTGCTGTGGACGATCTTCGTTCTGATCGGTGCCGTGTCGCAACTCGACTTCGTCTGGCTCGTGGCCGACACGCTGAACGCCTTCATGGCCTTCCCGAACCTGATCTCGCTGGTCGCGCTCTCGCCGATCGTGGTGAAGGTCACCAATGACTACTTTGCCGGAAAGATGGCGAAAGTCTGATCCGGACCGCTGCCGAGCCGCGCCCCATGACGGCGCGGCTCAGTTCCTGACCGGGCGTCCCCAGAGATCGTAATCGTCCGCCTCCTCGACCGTGACGGTCAGGACGTCGCCCGGTTTCAGGCCGGCGAAATCCTCGTCGACATAGAGGTTTCCGTCGATTTCGGGCGCATCGCCCCTTGTGCGGCAGGTGGCCGCTTCGTCGTCCACCTCGTCGACGATCACCTCGACCTGCGTGCCGACCTTGGCGCCGAGCTTTGCTGCCGAAATGGCCTGCGCGCGGGCCATGAAGCGATGCCAGCGGTCATCCTTCACCTCCTCCGGCACATGGTCGGGCAGATCGTTGGCACGGGCGCCCTTGACGTTCTCGTAGCGGAAGCAGCCGACCCGGTCGAGCTGCGCCTCGTCGAGCCAGTCGAGGAGCGTCTGGAACTCCTCCTCGGTCTCGCCCGGATAACCGACGATGAAGGTCGAGCGGAGGGTGATGTCGGGGCAGGTCGCGCGCCATGCGGCAATCTCGTCCAGGGTTTTCGCCGCAGCGGCGGGGCGGGCCATTCGCTTCAGCGTGTCGGGATGAGCGTGCTGGAAGGGGATATCGAGATAGGGCAGCACGCCCCCCTTTCCGGCGCTGAATGCAGCCATCAGCGGCACTAGATCGCGGACATGGGGGTAGGGGTAGACATAGTGCAGACGCACCCAGACCCCCAGCCTGCCAAGGTTCCGCGCGAGGTCCGTAATGTGGGCCCGGTGGCCGCGCTCGGTCGCATGCTTCAGGTCCAGCCCGTAGGCCGAGGTGTCCTGACTGATGACCAGAAGCTCGCGCACCCCGGCATCGACCAGGCGCTCGGCCTCGCGGATCACCGCATGGGCCGGGCGCGACTGGAGCCGTCCCCGCATGTCCGGGATGACGCAGAAGCGGCAGCGGTGATTGCAGCCTTCGGAAATCTTGAGGTAGCTGTAATGCCGCGGCGTCAGCGTGACTGCCTGGGCCGGGAGAAGATCGACGAACGGATCCGGCTTCGGTGGTACGGCCGCGTGCACGGCATCGACGACCTGTTCGTATTGATGCGGCCCGGTGACGGCGAGCACGCTTGGATGCGCGCCGGTGATATAGTCGGGTTCGGCGCCGAGACAGCCGGTGACGATGACGCGGCCATTTGCCGTCAGCGCTTCGCCGATTGCGTCCAGGCTTTCGGCCTTGGCCGAGTCGAGGAAGCCGCAGGTATTCACGATCACCGCATCGGCCCCCGCGTAGTCCGGCGAAATCGCGTAGCCTTCGGCGCGGAGCCGGGTCAGGATGCGCTCGCTGTCCACCAGCGCCTTGGGGCAACCAAGGCTGACCATCCCGATCCGTGGCTGGCCGGGGCGGGGGGCATCGCCGATCACCGGCTTCGGGGCCAGGTCGGGGCGCAACTCGGGCGGGTTTGCGGTCATGACGGGCCTCTATAGGGAAACCCGGGCGCTGGCGCAATCCGAAGCCGTGCGGTCCCGACTCAATCGGACTTCACCGCCACGAAACGCAGACGGACATAGTCGGCCCACCATTGGCCGGTCTCGTCCCTGAGAGGCGTCAGCAGCACTTCCGCGTCGGCGCGAATGGCCGGCCTCTCGGCCTCCGGGACTGCTGCCAGGTAGGGTGCGGCGAAAGTCTCGAGCCATCCGGCGATTCCAGTGGGAAGCGGCGTTGGCCTTGGGATCAGGGCAATCTCTGCGACCCGGAAGCCAGCCGCCTCCAGCCGGACGGATTGCGCTTCGGGCCGGGGGAAATCCCACGGGCCCGGGTCCGGGCAGGGATGGCCCCGCGCAGCAAGTGCGCCCCGGAGCGCCGTGACCACGGCGGCGACGTTACCGAATCCTCCTTGTTCGGCAACGAACCGGCCTCCGGGACGCAGCGACGCCTGGACATTTCGAAGAACCTGGGCCGGCTCGCGCATCCAGTGGAGCGCGGCATTCGAGAAGACGGCATCGAACGCCGCTTCACCGAACGGGTCGTGGGCGTCCCGTTCCAGAACCGTGAGGCCCCGTGCCCGCGCCGCGGCGGCCATCGACGGATCGGGCTCCAGTCCGACGACCTCGGCTCCGGATTGCGCCAGTCGGGCCGTCAACGCGCCGTCGCCGCAGCCGAGATCAAGGATCCGCTCGTCGCCGCGCGGGTCGAGCAGATCCACCAGCGGTCCGCCCAGTTCGGAAACGAACCCCGCGTGGTGCGCGTAGCCCTGGGCAGACCAGGACTGACCGGCTGCGGGGTGCGCCTGATCCCGGAGCGGCGCGGCGGGCCGGTCATCGTTCCGCCCCTGGCCAGGTGTCGCCATCGATCGGTCTCCTCGTGCGGGACAGACGGAAGAACCCCGGCGTGTCCCGGATGATACAAGTTTACCAATACGTCAACTTTATCTATTTTTCGCCTTCCGGATGAACTACATAAGGTTGAGCGAATACAACTATTGCGGAATTGACTCACGATGAACACGAAGTCCCTCTTCTGCGCCGTCGGCGCGGTGGCGATGGCCTTCTTCGTGTCCGCCACCGCCGCGCCGCTGGACCAGCCAGCTATAGTCCGGTCGGCGGCCGGACCTGTTCACGAGCATCCTCTTGTCCCGGCCACCTGGGCGTCAAGTCCGATGGCGGATCTGGGCGAGACGGCGATGTGGGATCCGACCGGCACCGGATGCATCGACGGTGGACGCTGGGAGGATCCGTATCCGGCCGGCAAGGGCGACATCCGTCCGCCGCCATTCTGCGTGGCGCGGCCATGCCTGCGCATCATGACGCCGACGGAACTCGCCCGCGATGTGTTCGGACGGGCGCTGAAGCCGGAGGAATGGTTCGTCTATCTGTACCGCTACTGGGCGACCTGCGTCCTGGATGGCGCCGATCCCTTGGATCCGGTGCTCAGTGCGCGAAACTTCGACACGCTGCTGGGCATGGATCCGGGCGACGGTGCGCTCGACGTCATGTTCCTTGACTCTGCCGGAGGCTCCCTACCGGTGCCGCAGACGACCAGTCTGCCGCCATTGCAGGTGGTTCAGGGCTCGCCCTACCCGGCATGGAACTATGCGTATCCGGCACCGCAATTCGGGTGGTTTCCGTTCTTCGGTGCCGGAGGAGGCTCAGGCGGGACGAGCCAGGCGTCGGGCGGATTGGGGCATCCTTCGGGTGGCGGCGGGCATCCACCCGTCGTGCCTGTCGGCACGGCGCCCCAGCCCACACCCGGGCAGCCCTCGACGCCCCATACGGGTGGCGGGCAGCACCACAAACCCTCCGGCGGCCCGCACCCCGGCGGATCGCCCGGGCCTCAGCCGAACCCGCCATTCAATCCCGGCACCCCGTCGGGCGGCCAGCCGCCGGTTTCGGCCGTGCCGCTTCCCTCGTCCGTGATCCTGCTGATTGCCGCACTGGCCGCCTTGGGCCTTCCGGGACTCCTGCGTCTTCGACGCGCCTTCGGGCACGATCCGGCATCGGGATCCCCCGGCGCGTCAGGCTAGGCCCCGCCCGCTCTCACGGTGCAGAAGGCACGGCCACAAATCCGAGGCGCCCGGCCCGTTCAGCGGCGCCGGTCGCGACGCGAACTCATCGGCTGGAACGCCACGCCCACATGGGCCTCGCAATAGGGCTTTCCCTGTTCCACGGGCAGGCCGCAGAACCAGAAATCCGGCGTGGCCGGGTCGCCGATCGGCCATTTGCAAGTCCGCTCGGACAGTTCCATGAGGCTGAGCCGGCGCGCCTTCTTCTCGACCTCGCGCTGCGATGCCAGGGCCTCGGGACTGATCTCGTTCGTGGAGGGCTGCGGCGGCAATGGCTGGCCGGCGGGCACGATGGCCTTCCGGGCCGGAACGGCGGTCTTCTGGACCGGCGCGGCAGGCTGGGGTTCTTCCATCTCTTCGGAAGGCTCGGGCGGGGAACCGGCAGCGGCGCTTTCAATCTGCGAGAAATCGTCGAACTTTCCGTCCTCGGGCAGTGGCGACCCGGATTCCGGAGCCCGGTTCGACAATCCCAGACGGTGCACCTTGCCGATCACCGCGTTGCGGGTCACGCCACCCAGTTCCTTTGCGATCTGGCTGGCACTCTGACCGTCGGCCCACATCTTCTTCAGCGTCTCGACGCGTTCTTCGGTCCAGGACATGGTTCACCTTCGGAGTGAGTGATGATCGAAGCGGCGCGGCTGCGCCGGGTCGCAAGGGCAATCTCTGGCAGACCCCTATCTTAGTCACCGGAGCAGGGGATACAAGGCGCTCCTCCGACAAGATCGCCCGGCCCGTCGGTGAATACGGCTGCTGCCGCCGCGCCGGGATCTGCTGGAAGTCCCGTAGCGGGCCGCGCGTCGGCGGATCAGGCGCGGTGGGCGGCCGAGGCCAGTTCGGCGACGAATTCGAGGATCTCTCCGACAGGACGGTGGTCCTCGATCCGTTTCACGATCGCCGACCCCACCACCGCGCCGTCGGCGACACCGGCGATGGCCTCCGCCGTCTCCTGGCTCCGCACGCCAAAGCCGACGACCACCGGCAGGTCGGTCTTGGCCTTGATCCGCGCCACCTCCGGCGCCACGTCGGCGGCCTGCGCCGCGGCAGCGCCGGTGATACCGGTGATCGAGACGTAGTAGACGAAGCCCGATGTGTTCTGCAGGACCTTCGGCAGCCGCTTGTCGTCCGTCGTGGGTGTTGCGAGACGGATGAAGTTGAGCCCCGCTGCCTGGGCCGGCAGGCACAGCTCCTCATCCTCTTCGGGCGGCAGATCCACCACGATCAGCCCGTCGATCCCGACCTCGCGCGCCTGGTCGAGGAACTTCGGCACGCCGCGGGAATAGATCGGGTTGTAATAGCCCATCATGACAATCGGGGTCTCGTCGTCGGTCTCGCGGAAGCTCCGCACCATGGCAAGGGTCTTGTCCAGCGTCTGCCCGCCCGCAAGCGCCCGCTGCCCGGCGAGTTGAATCACCGGGCCATCGGCCATCGGGTCGGTGAACGGCATGCCCAGTTCGATGATGTCGACTCCGGCGCCGGGCAGGCCTTTCACCAGGGCAAGCGAAGTCTCGTAATCCGGATCGCCCGCCATCACGTAGGCGACGAAGGCCTTGCGCCCTTCCGCCCTCAACGCCGCGAACTTGCGATCGATCCGTGTCATGTCGTCCCCCGCCTTGCGCCCGCCTCCTGTGGCGGAACGGCCCGGAAAGATCAAGGCGGCGCGGGGATCAGCCGCCCATCTGCTTCGGCCCCGACATGATCATCCAATGCGTGCCGAACTTGTCGCGGAGCATGCCGAACCCTTCGGCGAAGAACGTCTCGCTCCAGCCCATGATCTCGTGCCCGCCCTCCCTGAGCCGGTTGAAGATGCGCTGTCCGTGGTCGAGGTCCGGCACCATGTGGCTGATGCTGACCGCCTTCTGCGGATCGCCCTCCTCGCCGGGTGGAAAATCCGAAGCCATCAGGATCCGACCGCCCAGGGTCAGCGTCGAATGCATCACGCGGTTGCTGTCGGCCATCGGCGGCGGCGCCTCCGGCATCTCGGAATAGCGCATCATGAACAGGTCGTCGGCGCCGAAGATGTCGGCATACCATTCCATCGCCGCCGCGCAGTCGCCCTGGAAATGCAGGTAGGGATCGAAGCTCATCCGTGGTCCTCCCGAAACCGCCGCCGGGACCGTCCCGGGGCGCAGCCGCACGCGCCGACCTGGTCGTTCCGGGTCAGGCGCCGTCGAAGATGATCTCGCCGGTCCAGTCGCTGCGTGGCGCTTCGTGCGCCTGCCAGAACCGCTCGGCGATCCGGTCGGGCGCAAATCGGGTATCCGGGGCGATGGCGCCGTTCACCGTGATCGTGGCGAAATTGATCCCGATGTCGTGAAGCGCCGGCGCCGTGGCAAGGGCCAACCCGCGCATCGCCGATTTTCCCGCGGTAAGGGCCGGAGAGGCCCGGCCGTTCTGCGGCCGAAGCGCAAGGCCGCCGCCGGTCCAGAGTACGGTGCCGCCGTCTCCGCGCATCGCCGGCAGAACCGCCTGGGTCGCGGCGAGCGCAGAGGTGGCGCAGATGCGCAGTTGCAGGTCGAGGATCTCGGGGTCGAGATCCGGCGCCTCGGCAGGAACCCACTGGCTGACATTGTAGATCAGCACGCGCGGTGGCCCAAAGGTCTCGGCCGCGGCCATGACCGCACGGCGGATGCTGGCGAAATCGGTGACGTCGGCCGAAAATCCTTCGGCGCGGCCGCCAGCGGCCCGAATCTCGCGCGCCAGCCCATCAAGGCGCCGCGCGTCGCGGGCAACTGCCGCAACGTCAAACCCGCCGCGTGCAAACCTCCTTGCCAGGGCCGCCCCAAGCCCAGGTCCGGCGCCGATCACGATTGCCAGTCCCGCCATTTCTCCCCCGAAATGCTCGCGCTCTCTGCGTTCTAGTGCCCAGCCTTACCGATTCAATCCGGCAATTCGTCGGTCGTGACCATCCAGCGGATGCCGAAGCGGTCGCGGAGCATGCCGAAACCGGGTGACCAGAAGGTTCTGCCATATTTCAGGTGAACCTCGCCGCCATCGGCAAGGGCATCGAAGACACGGCCGCCCTCTTCGACCGTGGGCAGCGATACCGCGACCGACACGCCCTGCATGTCCGGGGTCCCGCCCATGATGTCATCGGCTCCCATGAGTTGCCCCCGATCGAACTCGATTGCCGAATGCATGATCCAGTCGGCCTTGCCGGTCGGCACGTCGAACTCGCCCGGCGGCACGTCCGAACAGGACATGAGCTGGGTGATCCTTCCACCCAGCGTTTCGGCGTAAAAGGTCATCGCTTCCCGGCAGGCGCCGCGGAAGAAGAGATAGGGTGTGGGGGTCACGGTGCGCTCCCTTCTGGTCCGGGCCGATCCTGCCACGACTCGGCGAGGTCCCAAAGCGCCACGCGAGATGATTGCGTCAGGGGCGGGATTCGGCACAAGCTGTGCGGCGAGGGGGACCGCGATGCCGCGCATTCGCTTCACGTCCAATCTGGCACGCCATCTTGCCGCGCCCGAGCTGACGGCCGAGGGCGGCACCGTGCGTGAAGCGCTTGACGACGCGCTGGCGGATGAGGCGCTGCTGCGCTCCTACGTTCTCGACGAGCAAGGCCGGCTGCGCCGCCACGTCACGATCTTCTTGGACGGGGCAATGATCACCGACAGGCGCGGGCTCAGCGACGCTGTCACCCGGGATACCGAGATCTACGTCCTTCAGGCGCTTTCAGGAGGCTGACCCATGCCATCCATCGACGTCGCGACCCGCAAGGGCCTGTTCCGGATCGAGAAGGCCGATGAAGGCTGGACGGTCGTCACGCCGCCTGCATTTCTGGGAGAACCGGTTTCTGCGATTCTGACCGACCCCAGGGACGGAACCCGATACGCGGCGCTTCGCCTGGGGCATTTCGGCTGCCGCCTGCATCGTTCCGGGGATGGCGGCGCAAGCTGGCAGGAAGTGCCCGCGCCGGCCTATCCCAAGTCGGATGCCGAGGATGCGCCGGCACTCGACATGATCTGGGAACTGGTGCCGGGCGGCGCGGACCAGCCGGGCCTGATCTGGGCGGGAACGCTGCCGGGCGGGCTGTTCGTCAGCCGTGACCGGGGAGACAGCTGGGATCTGGTGACGAGCCTCTGGGAGAAGCCGGAGCGGGCACGCTGGTTCGGCGGCGGCTACGACCATCCGGGGATCCATTCGATCCTTGTCGATCCCCGCGACAGCCGGCGGCTGGCGCTCGGCATCTCCTGCGGCGGGGTCTGGCTGAGCGAGGATGGCGGTGAAAGCTGGACGCAGGGCGGGCAAGGTCTGCGCGCCGATTTCCTGCCGCCCGACCAGGCCACCGACCCGGTCAGCCAGGATCCGCACCGGCTCTCCGCCTGCGCAGCCCGTCCGGAGCGGATCTGGTGCCAGCATCACAACGGTATCTTCGTGTCATCCGATGGCGGCGCGACCTTCGTCGAGATCGCAGGCGTGAAGCCGGCCCATTTCGGCTTTGCGGTCGCGGCGCATCCGATCGACCCGGACACGGCCTGGTTCGTGCCGGGGGTGAAGGACGAATGCCGGGTACCGGTTGACGGGCAGCTGGTGGTGACCCGGACCCGGGACGGCGGCGCCGGGTTCGACGCGCTCTCCGGAGGATTGCCGGGCACGCCCTGCTATGACCTGATCTATCGCCACGCGCTGGCGGTGGATGCCTCCGGCGACGTGCTGGCGATGGGCTCCACGACCGGCAACCTCTGGGTGTCGGAATCGGCGGGGACCGAATGGGAACTTGTCAGCGCGCATCTGCCGCCGGTTCACGCCGTCGCCTTCGTCTGAGGCAAGCGGGCTCAATGCGCCCCGGCCATTTCGGCCAGACGGGTGACGGTGTTCATGTTGCGTGCCGTGCCCGCTTTCGCGGCCGGGATGACGAGCTTGGAGCGCCCCATGCCGTCGGGATACTGGACGAAGATTTCCCGGTCTCCGACGGCCATGCGTTCGTTCGTGGCGCCGCGGACCTGCGCAAGCGCGTCTGCGGGTGGAGAGGTGTGCAGAAAGATCGCATAGGTGTGCTTCGGTTCGGCTGCGTGGAACGGATTGGCGGCGAGAATCGCCTGCATCTCGGCTGCACTGCGCACGAAGACCGGAAGCGGCGCTCCCATATGGGCGGCCAGACGCGGCTCCAGCGCGGCGCGGAGGTCCTTCTCGTCAAGGTCGGTTGTCAGCACCACGTTGCCGGAGGCGATGTAAGTCCGGACGTCGCTGCATCCGGCCTCGCGGCACAGTTCCTTGAGATCTGCCATGGCGAGCTTGCCGGTGCCGCCGACATTCACCGCCCTCAGAAGCACGACCTGGCGCATTCGGATCTGTCCTTTCCCGACTCCGGGATCCTAGGGGCAACAGCGCCGCCGCGTCCAGCCGGGCGGGTCTTGACCCCGGCCGTGGCCGGCCCCTACATGCGCGCGCATTTCGGATACGCGGCGCGGAGGCGGACATGGGCTTCAAGGTGGGGATCGTCGGGCTGCCCAACGTGGGCAAGTCGACCCTGTTCAACGCGCTGACGCGCACCGCTGCGGCGCAGGCTGCCAATTTCCCGTTCTGCACCATCGAGCCCAATGTGGGCGAAGTGGCCGTGCCCGACGCGCGTCTGGACAAGCTCGCGCAGATCGCCGGCTCGCGCCAGATCATCCCGACGCGGATGACCTTCGTGGATATCGCCGGGCTGGTGAAGGGCGCATCGAAGGGGGAGGGGCTGGGCAACCAGTTCCTGGCCAATATCCGCGAGGTCGATGCCATCGCCCATGTCCTGCGCTGCTTCGAGGATGACGACGTCACCCATGTGGCCGGCGCGGTCGATCCGGTGGCCGATGCCGAGACGATCGAGACCGAGCTGATGATCGCCGATATGGAGAGCATCGAGCGGCGGCTGCAGAACATCTCGCGGAAGGTGCGCGGCGGCGACAAGGAGGCGGTGGCGCAGGAGCGGCTGCTGAAGCTGGCGCTTGGCGCGCTGGAGGACGGGCGGCCCGCCCGTTCCGTCGCGGTCGATGCCGAGGATGCGCGGGCCTGGCGGATGCTGCAGCTTCTGACCGCCAAGCCGGTGCTTTATGTCTGCAACGTGGACGAAGGCGCCGCCGCGACGGGCAATGCGTTTTCCGAACGGGTCCGGGACATGGCCGAAAAGGACGGTGCGGCGAGCGTCGTCATCTCGGCCGCCATAGAGGAAGAGATCAGCCAGCTTCCTGACGACGAAGCCCAGGTTTTCCTTGAGGAAATGGGCCTGCACGAGGCCGGGCTCGACCGTCTGATCAATGCCGGCTACCGGCTTCTCAAGCTCGAGACCTACTTCACCGTCGGCCCGAAGGAGGCCCGCGCCTGGACCATCCCCATCGGCACCCTTGCGCCGCAGGCCGCCGGCGTCATCCACGGCGATTTCGAGCGCGGCTTCATCCGGGCCGAGACGATCTCGTACGGCGACTTCGTCGGGCTCGGCGGCGAGCAGGCTGCGAAGGAGGCCGGGAAGATGCGGGTGGAGGGCAAGACCTACCGGGTACAGGATGGCGACGTGCTGCACTTCCTGTTCAATGCGTGACCGCGCAAGCGTCTGAAAACGCGCGTAATCACCGTCGGAATTTCATCGGACTTCCATCGGAATTGCATCGGACCGGACTGCGGCCGGACAACCGGCGGCCTGTCCCCGGATCTGCGAGCCCTGGTCGATTTGGCGACCTGGCGGATTTGCCTACGACGATGCTCGGGGCGGTTTACCAATCCCGTTGAACTGGCCGCCGATTGCACGGTCGGTCGTCCGGATTGGTGGACGCAAGTCGGCGGACGCAGCTATCGTGCCGCTGCGGTTGACGCGACAAGTCAACCGGTGGTTCTGGAAGGCTGTTTCCTGGGAGGTCTTTGACATGGCAGTCGAATTTCAATCAACCCGTACCGGCGTGATGCAGCTTTGGATGCGCCGCCTTCTGCGCGGCACTCGGGGCGCAATCCTGGCGATGGCTGCGTTTCTCTTCCTGGCGGCGCAGGCGGTGGCCGCGCCGAAGGAAGCCGATCTGCGCGCATTCGTCGAAACCAGTCTCGGGCCCGGTCTGTCGCTTCAGGATCTTCGCTACAAGGTGTTCTCGGATTCCTCTGGACAGGGCCGCGTGAGCGTCGCCGGAAGCCTGAAGGCCACGGAGCCGAGATACCGGTCCGAACAGGTCCAGAATGCCCGGTTTCGCGCCGAACTTCAGGCGCTGGGGATGTCGGACGCGCAGATCCTGCGCTATGGCAAGGCGACGGGCGTCAGCGGCGACTGGGGGCAGATCAAGGTCTTCATGGAACAGGCGGTCGCGGTGGGGACGAGCATTCCTTTCAAGGCCGAGATCGTCTTTCTGGAAACCGTCGACGGCTTTGACTTGCGGGGAAATCTTGTCTTCGACGTCTGCTGCACGCCCTTGTCCGCACTGAATCCCCAGACCGAGATTCCCTATGACGGCGATGTCTATCGGCAATACGTTCTGGCCATGCAGGGTTGGTTGCAGCACGAGAGGGAGATTGTCCCGGCAGCCGTGCTTCAGGTGTTCGGAGGGTTCCGTGAGGGCGCAATCCTGCTGGAGGACGGGCGCGCCGTTGCCGTGATGGAGCCGTTCGACCCGTCCGCCATTGGCTGGAGAATCGAGAGCCGCCTGAACGGATTTGGCCGCTACCGCGACACCTACGTTGCCGAGGCAGAAACACGGATTCGTCCGTTGGACGGCAGCGCCAGAAAGATCGCCTGGTCCGATCTGATCCCCGGGGAATCCGCCCCGATCACGGTCCGGATGGGGATCGATTTCTTCACGCCGAACGACAGCCTGGCCTGCGTCTCGCTTGGTTTCAAGAACGGCGGAACCGCAGCATCCTGCTTCCAGGACGGGGCCTTTTCGCGGCCGGATGGCCAATATGGCGGGATCCTGGACAACGAGCGCCAGGTCTATTACGCGCTTCGGCCCGGATCGCCCGATGCGGCGGTGGAGGCGGTGGTCGCCGAACAGCGCGCCGCGGAGCAGGCGGCAGCCGAAGCCGCCGCGGCACGCGCCGCCGAAGCTCAGGCGCATCAGTCGGTCCTTGAAGGAGACTGGATGCTTCCCGGCTACGATGCGCATACGATCACGATCGACGGCCTCATTGCCGTTCTGACCACCGCAGGCCCCGGCTGGCTGCCGGCAGGGTCCGAGATCCTGAGGATCGAAAGCTTCGACGGCGTCACGCTGACCGGCCAGATCAGCGACAACCGCGGCGGGTTTCAGCCCGCCACGGCGCGGCTGGACGGGAACCGCCTGGATTTTGAAAGCGGCGGAATGCGGTGGCAATGGGTCCGGAGACAGACGCCCGAGCAGATCCCGATGGTGATTTCCGCGCTGGATGGGCAATGGGAAAGCACCAGCAGGGCCGGCTTCGTCGTCGAAATGGACAACGGCGTTGGCACCATCCTGTCCGGCGGATTTGCTTCGGTGCCGGACGGCATCGACCTCATCCGTCTCGACACGATCGACGGCAACACCTTTCGCGGGCGGCAGCGCTTCAGCGACGGCAATTGGCACGAGGTCGTGGTGTCGGCGGATTCTGTGCTGATGAAATTCGCGGGTGGCGGGTACAGCTGGGAGTATCGGCGCCAATAGGCGGCGCGCACCGGTGATTTCCGTCGGTCGGCCTCAGGCCAGGGCGCGGAGGGCGGCGGCGAGGTCGAGCTTGCCGTCGTAGAGCGCGCGGCCCGAGATCGCGCCGGCCACCACGCCGGTATCGCGCAGCGCGATCAGGTCGGCCAGGCTGCTGACGCCGCCCGAGGCGATCACCGGCACCTCGACATGGCGGGCGAGCGCCGCGGTGGCGCCGATATTCGGCCCGCCCATCGCCCCGTCACGATCGATGTCGGTGTAGATGATGGCGGCGATACCGGCATCCTCGAAGCGCTTCGCGAGTTCGGTGACGAGAATCTCGGTCTCCTCGGCCCAGCCGCGGGTGGCGACGTGGCCGTTGCGGGCGTCGAGGCCGATGGCGACCTGGTGCGGGAAGGTCCGCGCCGCCTCGCGCACGAAGGCGGGATTTTCTACTGCTGCCGTGCCGAGGATCACCCGCGCGATCCCCTTGTCGAGCCACATCCCGGCCGTCTTCAGGTCGCGGATGCCGCCGCCGAGCTGGACCGGGACGTCGGTCGCGGCAAGGATCGCCTCGACCGCGGCGCCGTTCACCGGGTGCCCTTCGAAGGCGCCGTTGAGATCGACGAGGTGCAGCCAGGCGCAGCCGGCATCCTGAAAGGCGCGGGCCTGGGCTGCGGGGTCGTCGCTGAACACGGTGGCCCGGTCCATCTCGCCCCTCAGCAGACGCACGCACTGTCCGTCCTTCAAGTCGATTGCGGGATAGAGGATCATCGCTGCCGGTCCTGTCGCTGCCGGTGCGGGGTCTGCCACGGACGCGCCGCCTTGCCAAGGACCCGCGTGGCGGCGGCGGGCCGCAACTCCGCGCTTGCGCGCGGCCCGCCTTGGTGGCGTCATGCCCGTGAGGATCGGGAGGGGCGAGACGAGCCCGCCGAAGACGCGGCCCGCTCGTGCGGGCGGGGCGGAGGGATACCGCCGCCGGGTCTGGGCGGCCGCCGCCTGTCGCGACCCCGTGCGCAGGGAGGCAGCGATGGCATCGCATCTGCACGATAGCTTCAGCCTTGTCCGCACCGCCCGACTCTGGGTGGCGACATCCGGCCTCGTCCTGGCCTCGTCCCTGGCGCAGGGCCAGGAGAGTGCGCCGCTGGTGGCGGATCACGCGGCGCTCGACGTCCATACCCATGTCGCGAGTCAGGTGCTGACCGACCTCTTCACCGGGGGCGGCACGCCCAATGTCGGCGCCGACGACCTCGTCGCGCGGCTCGACGAGGCCCATGTCGACCGGGCGGTCATTCTGTCGGCGGGGTATTTCGGCAAGACCGTGGGCCTCGTCGACGACGTGAACATGCGCCAGGAGAACGATTTCGTCGCGGCCGAGATCGCCCGCTATCCCGACCGGCTGATCGGGTTCTGCGGCATCAACCCGCTCTATCCCGGTGCGCCTGCCGAGGTCGACCGCTGTCTGGATCTGCCGGGCATGGCGGGCGTCAAGCTGCACCTCGAGGGCTCGGGCGTGGAGCTGACGATCCCGGAGGACGCGGCGGCGCTGGGCGCGGTCTTCGACCGGATCGCCGCGCGCGACGCGCCGGTGATGATCCATGTGTCGGGGCCGACCGGGCTGCCGCTTGAGGGCGCCGGCTTCGACGCCCTGGGCCAGATCCTGAACGCGCATCCGTCGGTGCGCGTGGCCCATGCCCATTGCGCCGGCAATACCGACGACGACAGTATCGACCTCTGGCTGCGGGTCGGGCAGTCCGGCTACAACCCCGAGACCTCGTTCGTCGATGTCAGCGCCTGCCTCGGTTACTATGCCGACGCGCCGATGGCGCAGCGCGAACTGATGGTCTGGCGGCTGCGGAAATGGGGGATCGGCCATGTCCTGTTCGGCAGCGACTACTTCGCCTTCTTCGGGGACACGCCGCAGGAGACGCTGGAGATCCTGACGAAGTTTCCGTTCACGCAAGCGGAACTCGACACCATCCTGTCGAACGACGGCAGCGCCTGGCTGGGGCGATAGCGGCGCGGCGCGGAAGCCGCGCTCAATGGCGTCCGCTGAAGACCGACCAGCCGGTGCCGCGGGCGAGGATTTCGGCGGCGTCGGTGCCGAGCTGGGAATTGCCCCGCGCGTTCAGTCCCGGCGACCAGAGCGCGATCGAGGCGCGGCCCGGCGCGATCATCAGGATGCCGCCGCCGACGCCGCTCTTGCCCGGAAGGCCGACCTTGAAGGCGAAATCGCCCGACGCGTCGTAATGGCCGCACATCATCATCATGGCGCAGATCCGCCGCACCCGCTCGACCGAGATCAGCCGCGGCTGGCCCGGCGCGTTGGTCAGGAACATCCCTGCGCGGGCCAGCTGGACGCAGGTCATCTCGACCGCGCATTGGTGGAAGTAGGTGCCGAGCGCGCGTTCGGGGCTGTTCCGCAGGTTGCCGAAGCCGCGCATGAAATGCGCGAGCGCGAAGTTGCGGTCGCCGGTCGCGGCCTCGGACTGGGCCACGGCCTTGTTAATGTGGATGTCGGTGTCGTTTGCCGCGAGGCGGATGAAGCGCAGCAGTTCGCCCAGGATCTCCTTCGGCTCGTAGCCTTCCAGGATGGCGTCGGTGACCGCGATGGCGCCCGCATTGATGAAGGGATTGCGGGGCCGGCCGTGCTCCTGTTCGAGCTGGACGATGGAGTTGAACGGATTGCCCGAGGGTTCGCGGCCCACGCGCCGCCAGAGCTGGTCGCCGAGGCGGCCGAGCGCGATGGCGAGGGTGAAGACCTTCGAGATCGACTGGATCGAGAACGGCGTCCCGGCATCGCCCGCGGACAGGACGGACCCGTCGGGCAGCGCGACGGCGATGCCGAACTGTTTCGGGTCGATGCGGGCGAGCTGCGGGATGTAGTCGGCGACCTTGCCGCGGTCGGCGCGGGTGGCCATTTCCGCCGCGATCTGATCGAGAATGTCCTGAAGCTCTGCCATCCGTCCGCCCTCAGGGCGCCCAGGTCAGGAAATTGGCGATCATCCTGAGGCCCGGCGCCTGGCTTTTCTCGGGATGGAACTGCAGACCGACCACGTTGTCGCGCGCGACGATCGCGGTCACCTCGCCGCCGTAATCCACATGGGCGAGGCGCTCTGCCGGATCGGCCACGCGGAACTGGTAGGAATGGACGAAATAGGCGTGGTCGCCGGTGGCGATGCCGTCGAGGACCGGGTGCGACCGGTCGATGACAAGGTCGTTCCAGCCCATATGAGGCACCTTCAGCGCCGGATCTTCGGGCGCAATGCGGACCACTTCACCGCCGATCCAGCCAAGCCCGCGCGTGTCCTGATATTCGCGCCCCCAGGTGGCGAGAAGCTGCATCCCGACGCAGATGCCGAGGAACGGCACGCCGCGCCGGATGACCGCATCCTCGAGCGCCTCCAGCATTCCGGCATATCCGGCGAGCCCCTTCATGCAGGCGGGAAAGGCGCCGTCGCCCGGAAGCACGATGCGCGTGGCCCGCGCCACTGCTTCGGGATCCGAAGTGACGACGACCGTGCCGCCCCCCGTTTCGCGCGCCATGCGCTGGAACGCCTTCTCGGCCGAATGGAGGTTGCCGGACTGGTAGTCGATGAGGACCGTGGTCATCGGCGCGCTCCGCCGGGCTGTCCGCTCACAGCGTGCCCTTGGTCGACGGGACGGCGTCGCCCTTGCGCGGGTCGATCTCCAGCGCGTCGCGCAGCGCCCGCGCGACCGCCTTGAACGCCGCCTCGGCGATGTGGTGGCTGTTCAGCCCGCTTTGCCGCGTCACGTGAAGGGTGATACCGCCGTGGGTCGACAGCGCCTGGAAGAATTCCCGCACCAGTTCGGTATCGAAACTGCCGATCTTCGGCGTCGGGAAATCGACCTGCCAGACCAGATAGGGCCGCCCCGAAAGGTCGAGCGCCGCCTGCACCAGCGTGTCGTCCATCGGCAGCAGGCAGGCGCCGTAGCGCCGGATGCCCCGCTTGTCGCCGACCGCGCGGCTCAGCGCCTGACCGATGGCGATCCCGGTATCCTCGACCGTGTGGTGGTCATCGACCTGCAGGTCGCCCTTCGCCCGAACGTCGAGATCGATCAGCGCATGACGCGCGAGCTGATCGAGCATGTGGTCGAAGAAACCCACACCCGTCGCGATGTCGTAGGAGCCGGTTCCGTCGAGATTGAGCGCGACGGCGATGTCGGTTTCGGCCGTGGTGCGGGTGACGCTGGCGGTGCGCATGGGCTGGGCCTTTCGCAGATTGCGAAGGCCGTATAGCCGGGGGGGCCGCGCGAGGAAAGGGGCGCTGGTTCCGCAGCGCGCCAGTGCTAGTGTTGCCCAATGGGATGACGACGGGGAGGAAGGAATGAACCGCGTGCTCTGGGCAGGGATCCTGGCTTTGCTGGCTGCACCGGCTGCGGCCGGCATTGTCGGCGAGGCGGTCGACTATGAGGTCGGCGGCGAGACGTTCGAGGGCTATCTGGCGCGCAACACCGACCTGCCCCAGACCCGCGGGCTGGTGGTGATCGTGCACGACTGGGACGGGCTGACGGACTACGAGAAGCTGAGGGCGGACATGCTGGCCGCGGCCGGCTACACGGCCTTTGCCGTGGACGTCTACGGCAAGGAGGCGAAACCGAGCTCGGTCGAGGAGTACCAGAAGCTCTCGGGCGCGCTATTCGCCGACCGGCCGCTGTTCCGCGAGCGCCTGATGGGCAGTCTGGCGGCGGCGCAGAAGGCGGCCGGAGCGTCGGGGAAGACGGTGGTGATCGGCTATTGCTTCGGTGGCGGCGGCGCCCTTGAGATGGCCCGGGCCGGCGCCGACGTCGCCGGGTTCGTAAGCTTCCACGGCGCGCTGACGACGCCCGAGGGAGAGGATTACAGCCAGACCAAGGCGCCGGTCCTGCTGCTGCACGGGGCGGCCGATCCCTATTTCGGGATGCCGGTGCTGGCGGCTGCCATCGACGAGATGCAGTCCGCGGGCGTGCCGATGGATGCCGAGGTGTTCGGCGGCGCCCGGCACAGCTTCACCGTCTGGGGCTCGTCCGACTACGATCTCGACGCCGACACACGGTCGTGGTCCGCGTTGCAGGACTTTCTTCGCGATCGGCTCTGACGGTCGGACGGGGAGGGGGCGCCGGGGCGCCCCCTCCCTCAGGCGATCTTCGCCCTGTATTCCTCGACGATCTCGTCGGCGATCACCTCGAACCCGGTCAGGACATGGCTGCCGAAGGTGTGTGTCAGCGGCACGTCCGCGGCGTCGCGTCCGCGCGCGACGAGGATGCGGCCGATCCGGCGTTCGTTGTTGCGCGGATCGAAGGTCCACCACTGCCCGTCGAGCCAGACTTCCATCCAGGCGGCGTAATCCTGCGGTGCATAGGGCGGCGGCAGGCCGATATCGGTGATGTATCCGGTGCAGTAGCGCGCCGGAATATTGAGACAGCGGCAGAGCGTGATCGCCAGGTGGGTGTAGTCGCGGCAGACCCCGACCCGTTCGGCATTGGCCTCGGCCGCGGTCCTCGTGGCGCGGGCCTGCATGTAGTCGAAGCGCAGATGCGTATGCACGTAGTCGCAGATCGCCTGCACCCGCGACCAGCCGGGACGGACATGCTGGAACCGGTGCCAGGCTTCCTCGGACAGCAGGTCGGTTTCGCAATAGCGGCTGCCAAGGAGGAATTGCAGCGTGTCCGCGGGCAGCCACTCGACCGGCCATTCGCGCGCATCCGGCGCCAGCGGATCGAGGCGGCCGTCATCGTTGACGACTGCGCCGGTGGTGAGCCGGAACAGACCCGCCGGGGCGACCATGCGGCTGCAGCGGTTGCCGAAGCCGTCGAGGTAGCTTTCGATCGGCACGGCGGGCGAGGTCGTCAGCCGTTCGGGACCTGCCAGCCGCCCGGCCTGCGACGGATGCACGCTGAGCAGGGCGATCATCGGTGTCGGGGCGGGCAGCTGATACGTGAGCGTGGCGCCTATTCTGATCTGCAATCGAACCTCCATCGGGCCATCTGCTGTGACCGCTATTCAACAGACGTGGCGACGTGCGGTTCCCCGGGCAAGTGGCCCGACGCAGCGTAATGTGGAAATCGGCAAGGAGCGCCGGGTTTCCGTTTGTGTCTTGTCAGGACACGCACCGGCGCCCGGTCAACCTGATCTTCCTGGAGCGGGCGATGAGATTCGAACTCACGACCCTTACCTTGGCAAGGTAATGCTCTACCCCTGAGCTACGCCCGCAACCGGAAGTTCCTTCTTCCCTCTCTGGAGCGGGCGATGAGATTCGAACTCACGACCCTTACCTTGGCAAGGTAATGCTCTACCCCTGAGCTACGCCCGCATCCCGGAGAGTGGAGGTGCAGATATAAAGTCTTCTCCACGACCGCAAGGGGGAAATTTGGCGACCCGGAAGGGAACTTCCCTCAGCGGCCAAACCGTGCCAGTGTGATCCTTACCTTACGTGATCTTGCCGAAACGACGGCGGTCGCAGCGCAATCAGCGAGGAATCCGCACATGAAAGGACTGTGCCTCTTTCTGGGGAGCGTTCTGGTCGCCGCGTCCTGCACGTCGTCGACGGCGCCGGTGGCGGGACAGGGCCCAACCTCGCAGGTGCGGGTGACCGACGCGACCCGCGTCGCCGACTGTCAGTTCGTCAACTCGATCACCGAAAGCTACCATTCCGGCCTGCTCTTTGCCGGCACCGGGCTGAAGCAGGCCCAGAACGAGGTTCTGGTGGAGGCAGGAAGGCAGGGCGCCACCGATGTGGTGTGGAATTCGCTGAATTCCGGCGGCGTGGTGCAGTCGGCGACCGCATCGGCCTATCGCTGCCCCTCCTGAGACGGCGCGACCGGCTGCCGCGCGGACGGCCGCCCGCATGGCGTCGCGCACCGGTCCTGACGGCCAGCCGGCTCACGCCGCCGCGCGCGATGCCGCAGCGGCGAGGCGTTGCCAGAGGTCGCGGAGCGTTGCGCTGTCGAGGACCAGTCCGAAATCGTCGGCCAGCGTGGCGGCAAAGGCGCCCAGTCCATCGATTTCGGAGCCGTCGCCGTCGCGATTGAACTGACGGTCGAACAGGCTGACGCGGCCGGTTCCGGTGACGCGGTTCAGCATCAGGTGGTGCGGAAAGGGGGACGCGTCCCAGCGGGCGCAGAGCACGTTTGCGGCGACGATGTCGGGAGCCGTGACGGCCACATCGTCAAAGCCCCAGAGCGAGAGCCAGTCGTCGCCGTCGCGGCGTTCCAGCACCTGTTCGCCGGTCGCGGCGTCGGCGCGCAGCCGATAGGTTCCCAGCGGGGTTTCGACCGCTGCCGGATTGCCGAGGCGAAGCGGTGCGGCCGGTCCGGGACCGCCGAAGCCGGTATCGGTGAGCCACGCGCCGTCGTCCAGCGTGACGACATGGGCGAGGTGCGCGCGGGGGCCGCCGGTGGGGGCGCCCATGCGGACACGGCCCAGCACCTGGCGTGCGGGATAGCCGAGCGCGGCCAGCGCAGTGCCATAGAGCAGCGCATGTTCGATGCACCAGCCGCCGCGACCGTCCTGCACCAGCTTGCGCCACAGCGCGCCGGGGTCGAGATCGGGCACGCGGCCGAGGTAGGCGTCGATGTTCTCGAACGCGATCGCGGTCTGATGCGCCATCTGAAGCGCGGCAAGGCCGGCGGGCGACACCGGCAGCGGGACGTGGGAAATACGGGCGAGATAGCGGTCGAGATCGAAGGACATGGCAGGCTCCGAAAGGGGGATCACGTGCGCGACAGGACCCGATTGACGGGGCGCGGTCCATCCGCGATCCTGCAGTGTGCCATCCGTTTCCGGATGGGTGCGGCGGGCGGGCTCTGCCGGGTCGGAGGGACGATGGGGGCGGTTGCGACGCTGGGCTGGGACGAGCTGCGGGATCTGCTCGCGGTGGTGGAAGCTGGAAGCCTGTCTGCGGCGGCGCGGGCGCTGGGGGTGAGCCAGTCAACCATGTCGCGGCGGATGGCGGCGATCGAGGCGCGCGGCCTCGCCCTGTTTGCGGACGGCGCCGGGCCCGAGCTGACGCCGCTCGGGCGCGAGCTGGTCGCGACCGCGGTCGAGATGCGGGCGGCGTTTTCGCGGGCGGAAGAGGCGCTGGGCGCGGCGCCGCCTCCGGTGCATGTGGCGGCCTGCGAGGTGACCGCCCGCCTGTTCGTTGCCGACCTGATCCCCGACTGGTCGCGCGAGGCCGCGGGCGGCGTCGATCTGGCCGTGCATGACGATCTCTTTGCGCTGAAGCCCGGCAGTTTCGACGTGATGGTGTCGCCTTTCGATGCGCCGCCGCCGGCGCCGGCGGTCCGGCTCGGTGCGCTCGACTGGGCGCTCTTTGCGGCGCCGGACTATCTGGCCGCGCGCGGCATGCCCGGTGCCGGACGCGGACTGGCGGGGCACAGGGTGATCGGCGCCTCGGGGTCGCTGGTCCGGTTCGGGGTCTATGACTGGCTGGCAGGGCTGGGCGGCGAAACCGTGCTCCGGGCGTCAAGTCCGCTGGCGCATCTCGAAGCCTGCGCGCGCGGTCAGGGGATCGCGCTGCTACCCCGGCAGCTCGCCGCGGACGATCCGCGGCTGCTCGAGGTCGCGCTTGCGGCGCCGGGGCCATCGGAGGTGTGGATGGTGCCGGTTCCCGACCGGGCCAGCCTGCCGAGGGTCGCGGCCTTCCTGCGCTGGGTGGCGCGGCGGGTGCGGCGATCCGGCCCCTGATCGCGGGCCTCGGCGCCACATTTCCCCGGTTGCCGTATTTGACGACGCCGATCCAGGTCCCGTCCTCATGCGCGCGTCGTGGCCGGTCCCACCCTCTGCCCAGACGCGTATCCGGCGCACGATCCGCGCGCGGCAGAGGCCGAAGCCAGTCCAGCCTTGCAGATGCGCAAATGGTCTGAGGTTCGAGAGACCCACGGCCCACCGGAGATACGGCGGGCCGGCCCGCGGTCATTCCATTTCGACGAGCAAATCCTTGGCGTCGATCTGGGCGCCGGGCTGGACATGGATCGCCTTGATCTTGCCGTCGCGGTCGGCGGTCAGGCCGGTTTCCATCTTCATTGCCTCGATCGTCAGCAGCAGATCGCCCTTCTTGACCTCGCCTCCGGCTGTCGCCGCGACGCTGGCGACGATCCCCGGCATCGGCGCACCGATATGATTGGGGTTGGACGGGTCGGCCTTGGGCGGTGCCGCCTTCGCGCCCGTCGCGCTGCGGTCGGGGACACGGATCACCCGCGGCTGGCCGTTGAGCTCGAAGAAGACCCGGATCTGGCCGTCCTCCTGTGTCTCGCCGATCGCCTGCAGCCGGATCTCCAGCGTCTTGCCGGGGTCGATCTCGGCCGAGATCGATTCGCCCGGTTCCATGCCGTAGAAGAAGACCGGGGTCGGCAGCGTCCGGACCGGGCCGTAGATCGCGTGCCGCTCCGTGTAGTCCGAAAAGACCTTGGGATACATGAGGTATCCGTTCAGATCCTCGTCGTCGATCTTCTCGTCGAACTTCTTTTCGAGCTCGGCGCGCTTGGCCTCCAGATCGACCGGCGGCAGCGTCGCGCCGGCGCGTTCGGTCAGGGGTTTCTCACCCCTCAGGATCTTCTTCTGCAGCGCCTCGGGCCAGCCGCCCGGCGGATGGCCGAGATTGCCCTTCATCATGTCGACAACGCTGTCGGGGAAGGACACGTCCTTGTCCGGGTTCTCCACATCTGCGCGGGTCAGGCCCTGCGCGACCATCATCAGCGCCATGTCGCCCACCACCTTCGAGGACGGCGTCACCTTCACGATGTCGCCGAACATCTGGTTCACCTCGGCGTACATGTGAGCGACCTCGTGCCAGCGCTCGTCGAGCCCCATAGACTTGGCCTGCGCCTTGAGGTTGGTGAACTGCCCGCCGGGCATCTCATGCAGGTAGACCTCGGAGGCCGGCGCCTGCATGCCGGATTCGAAGGCCGCATAATAGTCGCGGACGGATTCCCAGTAGTCGCTGATCGCGCGGATCGCCTCGATATCAAGCCCGGTGTCGCGGTCGGTATGACGCAGCGCCTCGACGATGGAGCCGAGCGTCGGCTGCGACGTGTTCCCGGAAAGCGCGTCCATCGCTCCGTCGGCCACGTCCACGCCGGCCTCGGCCGCGGCCAGGATGGTGGCGCCGCCCAGGCCAGAGGTGTCGTGGGTGTGGAAATGGATCGGCAGCCCGACCTCGTCCTTCAGGGCCTTGAAGAGGACCCGGGCGGCGGCGGGCTTCAGGAGCCCCGCCATGTCCTTGAGGCCGAGGATGTGTGCGCCTGCCGCCTTCAGTTCCTTGCCCATGGCGACGTAGTATTTCAGGTCGTACTTGGCACGCTCCGGATTCAGGATGTCGCCGGTATAGCAGATCGCGGCCTCGCAGACCTTGTTCGCCCCGACCACCGCGTCCATCGCGACGCGCATGTTCTCGACCCAGTTGAGGCTGTCGAAGACGCGGAAGACGTCGACGCCGGTCTCGGCGGCCTGCTTCACGAAGAACTGTACCACGTTGTCGGGGTAGTTGGTGTAGCCGACCCCGTTCGAGGCGCGCAGAAGCATCTGGGTCATGATGTTCGGCATCGCCTTCCTGAGGTCGCGCAGGCGCTGCCAGGGGCATTCCTGCAGGAAGCGGTAGGCCACGTCGAAGGTGGCGCCGCCCCAGCATTCCACCGAGAAGAGCTGCGGCAGGTTCGCGGCATAGGCGGGCGCGACCCGGATCATGTCGATGGAGCGCATGCGGGTCGCCAGAAGCGACTGATGTCCGTCCCTCATGGCGGTGTCGGTCAGCAGGAGCGGCTTTTGCGCGGCCAGCCAGTCGGCGACGGCCTGGGGCCCCTTCTCCTCCAGCAGGGTCCGGGTGCCGGGCGCAGGATCGCGCAGCACCTTGGGCGGCTTCGGATCGGCAATCTCCGCCGGGCGCTGGGTGCCCTTGGTCTCGGGATGCCCGTTCACCGACACGTCGGCGATGTAGGTGAGGATCTTGGTCGCCCGGTCGCGCCGGGTGCGGAACTGGAACAGGTCCGGCGTCGTGTCGATGAACTTCGTCGTGTACTGGTTGTTCAGGAAGGTCGGGTGCTTCAGCAGGTTGATGACGAAGTCGATATTGGTCGAGACGCCGCGGATGCGGAATTCCCTGAGCGCCCGGTCCATCCGGGCGATTGCGGCCTCGGGGGTCGGTGCCCAGGCGGTGACCTTCTCCAGCAGGGAATCGTAGTAGCGGGTGATCACCGCGCCGGAATAGGCGGTGCCGCCATCCAGCCGGATACCCATGCCGGTGGCGCCGCGATAGGCGGTGATGCGGCCGTAATCGGGAATGAAATTGTTCTGCGGATCTTCGGTGGTGATCCGGCATTGCAGCGCATGGCCCGACAGCGTCACGTCCGACTGGCTGGCGGCGCCGGTCGCCTCGGCCAGCGTCTTGCCCTCGGTGATCAGGATCTGCGCGCGGACGATGTCGATGCCGGTGACCTCTTCGGTCACGGTGTGTTCGACCTGGACGCGGGGATTGACCTCGATGAAGTAGAAGGCGCCGGAGTCCATGTCCATCAGGAACTCGACGGTGCCGGCGCAAGTGTAGCCCACATGGGCGCAGATCTTGCGGCCCAGCTCGCACAGCTCCTCGCGCTGCTCCTGGCTCAGATACGGGGCGGGCGCACGCTCCACGACCTTCTGGTTGCGCCGCTGGACCGAACAATCGCGTTCCCACAGATGATAGATGTGCCCGTACTGGTCGCCGAGGATCTGCACCTCGACGTGACGGGCGCGCAGGATCATCTTCTCCAGATAGCCCTCGCCGTTGCCGAAGGCCGCTTCGGCCTCACGGCGGCCGGCGCGGACCTTTTCGGCCAGTTCCTCCGGCCCCTCGATCGGACGCATGCCGCGTCCACCGCCGCCCCAGGACGCCTTGAGCATCAGCGGATAGCCGATCTCGCCGGCCTGGCGGCGGATCTCGTCCATGTCGTCGCCGAGCACTTCCGTCGCCGGGATCACCGGTACGCCCGCCTCGATCGCGACGCGCCGGGCGCTGGCCTTGTCGCCGAGCGCGCGCATCGTCTCGGCCTTGGGGCCGATGAAGGCGATGCCGGCAGCCTCGCAGGCATCGACGAAATGCGGGTTTTCCGAAAGGAGTCCGTAGCCCGGGTGGATCGCGTCGGCGCCCGCCGCCTTGGCCACGCGGATCATCTCGTCGATCGACAGGTAGGCTGCCACCGGGCCCATGCCCTCGCCGATCAGATAGGCTTCGTCGGCCTTGAACCGGTGCAGGCTGAGTTTGTCCTCGGCGGCGTAGACCGCCACGGTGCGCTTGCCCAGCTCGTTCGCGGCGCGCATCACACGGATCGCGATCTCGCCACGGTTGGCGATCAGAAGCTTCTTGAACTCGGTCATTCCCCGTCATCCCCTGTCTGTCCCGCGTCGCGGGACCCCGCGTGCCGGGTGTAGACGCTCGGTCAGGGGGCTACAACTCGATGTGTTGGCGCTAAAGACCCGCGCATGCCCGTCCGGCCCGCATCTGCCTGATCATTGGGCACCGAGTGTGCCGCGGCGGCGCCCGGTTCATCCCGGAAAGCGTGCCGGTCAGTTGAGTCGCGGGTCCCGGCTGGTCCGATGCGCGGTGCGTTCCCGTTCGAGGATGCCGGCCGCGTCGATCTCGGCCAGCGGCGTCGTATCGGTCCGGTCGATCTCGCCTTCGGCGATGAGCGCCAGATAGCGCGCGCAGCAGACCCGGAGGAACGAGGTGAAGTTGCCCAGGTCGTGATCGGCGTCGATCGACTCGTAGTAGAGCTTGGTGATCAGCTGGTTCACGGTCATGCCGTCGCGACGGCCGATTTCCTCCAGAAGTTCCCAGAAGAAATTCTCCATCCGCACGCTGGTCGCCATGCCGTCGATCCGCAGGGACTTGGTCCGGCTGACCCAATGCGCGGGATCGGCATTGATGAAGAGCTGGCACATGTCGGGTCCTCCTCCCTGCGGTGTGTCGCGGTCGTGCGGGGCCGCCGGGCGGCCCCCGGTGACGGCCTCAGGCGGCCTTGCCGACGCTGGCCTTTGCGAGCAGCGCCATGAACTGCATCAGCCAGGCAGGATGTGCCGGCCAGGCGGGCGCGGTGACGAGATTGCCATCTGTCACGGCGTCTGTCACCTCGATCGCGGCGTAGGACCCGCCCGCTGAGGCCACTTCCGGCGCGCAGGCCGGGTAGGCCGAGCAGCGCCGCCCCTTGAGCACCCCGGCCGCGGCCAGGAGCTGGGCGCCGTGGCAGATTGCGGCGACCGGTTTGCCGGCATCGAAGAAGTGCCGCACATGGGCCAGCACGGTCTCGTCCAGGCGCAGATATTCCGGTGCGCGACCGCCAGGGATGACCAGCGCGTCATAGGCGTCCGGGGCAACCTCGTCGAACGTGGCGTTCAGCGCAAAATTGTGTCCGGGCTTTTCCGTGTAGGTCTGGTCGCCCTCGAAATCGTGGATCGCGGTCTTCACCGTCTGGCCCTTGGTCTTGCCGGGACAGACCGCATCGACCTCGTGCCCGCAGGCCATGAGCGTCTGGAACGGCACCATCGTTTCGTAGTCTTCGGTGAAGTCGCCGGTGATCATCAGGATCTTGGCCATCTCGTCCTCCTCTGACAGTGACAGGTGGACTATAGCGCTGCTCTGAGCGGTCCGGGTGTTATCCCGTTACCGCAGCGAACACGTTTGACCGAGCCGGCCGTGAGGCGCGGCGTTCACCCGCGGTCGGTGGCGATCCGTCCGGCGAGCGGGATCTCCTCCAGCCGCAGCGCCAGGACGAATCCGACCGCTCCCAGCGCTGCCACGATCCAGAAGATCGGCTGCATCGCGACGACCACGGCGGCGGCGACGGCTGCCTGCTGAGCCGGCGCCAGCGCGGCCATCTGAGCCGGGCCGATCTCGATCCCGCCGGAAAGCGCCACCTCCGAGCCCGCAAGCAGCGCTGCCATCCTGCTGGCGAACAGCGCGCCGAACGCGGCGACGCCCAGCGATCCGCCGACCTGTCGGAACATCACACCCGCCGCGGTGGCGGTGCCAAGCTGCTTGCGCGGCACCGCATTCTGAACAGCGGTGGTGATGACGGGAAAGTTGCACCCCATCCCGACCCCGAGGAAGGCGAGCGACAGGGCAAACGCGATCGGCCCGGTTTCGGTGCCAAGCCGCGACAGCAGGATCCCGGCCACCGCTAGCACCCCGGTTCCGATCAGGGTCAGCAACCGATAGCGTCCGGTGCTGCGCATGTAGCGGCCGGACAGGTTCGCGGCGGCCAGGATGCCCAGCGTCATCGGGATCAGCTGCAGCCCCGAAAGGGTGGGCGAGGCGCCCTTGGCGATCTGCAGGTAGATCGGCAGAAAGGTGAGTGCGCCGAACATCGCCGCTCCGGCCACGAAGCCGATTGCCGAAGTGTTGCGGAAGACGTTCAGCCTGAAGAGGGACGGCGGCAGGATCGGCTCGGACGCGTGGCGCTCGATGCGGAAGAACAGCGCCCCGCCAAGCACCGTCAGGGCGATAAGGCCGAGTGCCGCGGGAGAGCTCCAGGCGAAGGACCGTCCGCCGAGGCTGGTCACCAGCGTCAGGGCGGCCAGCGCGACCGTGAGGGTTGCGGCGCCCGCCCAGTCGATCCGGTGCTGATGGTGCGGCGTGAAATGCGGGAAGCTGAGTGTGAAGCCGATCACCGCGAGCAGTCCGAACGGCAGGTTGATGAAAAAGATCCAGTGCCAGCTGGCCACCTCGACGAACCATCCGCCGATCAGCGGGCCAAGCAGCGAGGCGATGGAGAAGACGACGGCGAACAGTCCCTGGATCTTGCCTCTCTCGCGTGGCGGAATCACGTCGCCCACCACGGCAAGCGCGAGCACGAAGAGACCGCCACCGCCCAGTCCCTGAATCGCCCGGGCGACGATGAGGTGCAGCATCGACCCGGCCAGCCCGCACAGCGTGGAGCCCAGCAGGAACAGTCCGACCGAGACATAGACCATGCTGCGCCGGCCGTAGAGGTCGCCGAGCTTGCCGTAGAGCGGCGCCGATACGGTCGAGGCCAGCACATAGGCCGTGACCACCCACGACAGATGATCGAGGCCGCCGAGGTCGGCCACGATGGTCGGCAGCGCGGTGGCGACGATGGTCTGGTCCATTGCCGCCAGAAGCAGCAGCACCCCGATCGAGGCGATCACCATGCGGGGCGACCCGACGGCCGCCTGGGCCGGCGAGTCGGAGGGATGCGGATCTGGTGCGGCGTCGTTCATGGCAGGCTCGGGAAGACTCGGCGGGGCGGCATTCCGTGATGCCTAGGCCGCGGCAAATTATATGTCAATGGCACATAAATGATATTATCATGTAATTGACAGGCGCACGGGAACCGGCTATCGCCCGCATATGTCCGCACCGACCAGCCCGTTCCCGCCACGCTACGCCGCGGGCGTCCTTGACCGTCTCGCGCGCGAGGGCGTTCCCGGTGACGTCGCCGCGGCACTGCTCGAACTCGATTCGGCGCTGTTCCAGTGGTTGCGCATGGCGATGAAGGGGGAAGGGCCGGGCAAGCTGGTGGCCGAACTCGGCTTGGGATTGGAGCCGTCCCAATTCTTCGCGCTCACCGCCCTGACCCGGATCGAATGCGGTATCGGCCGTGCGGGACCCGAAGCGCCGACCGTGGGTCTTCTGGCGGAGGAAATGGCGATCGACCCGTCCCGGGCAAGCCGGATCGCCGCCGATCTGATCGGCCAGGGGTTTCTGGTCCGCGAGGCCGACCAGAGCGACGGCCGGAAGACGATCCTGCGGCCGACCGAGAAAGCACTTTCGGCCATGGCTGCCTTCCGGGACCTGAAATGGACGCGCTTCCTGGAGATCTTCCGCGGCTGGGACGAGGCGGACATCACCGCCTTCGCCGGGCTCTTCGGCCGCTATCTCGACGGTGCGCGCCGGGTCTACGGGCTGGGACCCGGCGCGGACAGCCCGCAGGCGTGAACATTCATGGAACGCATCTTTTCTCCGTGCGGGCTTTACCCTAGTGTCAGGCCATGTCCGGTTACGATGACAGTGATGCCTTCATGGAAGCGCCGGTGCCGCTCTCGGTGCGCGCGATGGCGGCTCGGTCCGCCCCGTATCTCGATGGGCTGAACCCCGAACAACGCCGCGCGGTGGAAACACTGGACGGGCCGGTGCTGATGCTGGCCGGCGCCGGAACCGGGAAGACCCGCGCCCTGACAGCGCGAATCGCCCATCTTCTGAGCACCGGCCGGGCGCGCCCGAACGAGGTCCTGGCGGTCACCTTCACCAACAAGGCCGCGCGCGAGATGAGGAGCCGCGTCGGGCAGTTCCTTGGCGAGGCGGTCGAGGGGATGCCCTGGCTCGGGACCTTCCACGCCATTAACGTGAAGCTCCTGCGCCGCCATGCCGAGCTGGTCGACCTCAAGTCGAACTTCACCATTCTCGACACCGACGACCAGATCCGGCTGCTGAAACAGGTGATCGCCGGCCGCAACATCGACGAGAAGCGCTGGCCGGCGCGGCAGCTTTCGGGCCTGATCGACCACTGGAAGAACCGCGCCTGGACACCCGAGAAGGTCCCCGCCGCCGAAGCCAGCGGGTTCAACAACCGCGGCACCGAGCTTTATGCCGACTATCAGACCCGCCTGCGCGAGCTGAACGCGGTGGATTTCGGTGACCTGCTGCTGCACATGGTCACGATCTTCCAGGCCCATGCGGACGTGCTGGCACAGTACCAGCGCTGGTTCCGCTTCATCCTCGTGGACGAATACCAGGACACCAACGTCGCCCAGTATCTGTGGCTGCGCCTGCTTGCGGCAGGACACAGGAACATTTGCTGCGTCGGCGACGACGACCAGTCGATCTATGGCTGGCGCGGTGCCGAGGTGGGCAACATCCTGCGCTTCGAGAAGGACTTTCCCGGCGCCGCGGTGATCCGGCTGGAGCAGAACTACCGCTCCACCCCGCATATCCTGGCCGCCGCGTCCGGAGTGATCTCGGCCAATCGCGGACGGCTCGGCAAGACACTCTGGACCGATGCCGAGGAGGGCACGAAGGTCCGCCTGATCGGCCATTGGGACGGAGAGGAGGAAGCCCGCTGGATCGGCGAGGAACTGGACGCGATGAGCCGGGGCACCCGCGGGATGCGCCCGTTCGCGTTGGACGAATGCGCCATTCTCGTCCGGGCCAGCCACCAGATGCGCGCCTTCGAGGACCGTTTCCTGACCATCGGCCTGCCCTATCGGGTGATCGGCGGCCCGCGGTTCTACGAGCGGATGGAGATCCGCGATGCGATGGCCTATTTCCGCCTGGCCGTCAGCCCGACGGACGACCTTGCCTTCGAGCGGGTGGTGAACACGCCCAAACGCGGACTTGGCGACAAGGCGCAGCAGAACATCCAGCGTGCAGCCCGCGAGGCGGGGCTGAGCCTGGTAGAGGGCGCCAGGCACCTGATCGATGCCGGCGGGATCGGCGGCAAGGGCAAGGCGGAACTGACCCGGCTGCTGGTTTCGCTTGGCCGCTGGCACGGCGAGGTTCTGGATCCCGGCCACAATCACATTGCCCTGGCCGAGCGGATCCTCGACGAGTCCGGCTACACCGGAATGTGGCAGAACGACAAGACGCCCGAAGCGGCCGGGCGGCTCGAAAACCTGAAGGAACTGGTAAAGGCGCTGGAAGGCTTCGAGAACCTCCAGGGCTTTCTGGAGCATGTCGCGCTGATCATGGACAACGAAGCCGAAGATGGCGGCCCAAAGGTCTCCATCATGACGCTCCATGCCGCCAAGGGACTCGAGTTTCCGGCCGTCTTCCTGCCGGGCTGGGAGGATGGACTGTTTCCGTCGCAGCGGTCGATGGACGAGAGCGGCGCCGCCGGGCTCGAGGAAGAACGCCGGCTGGCCTATGTCGGGATCACCCGCGCGGAGGAGGTCTGCACGATCTCTTTCGCCGCCAATCGGCGGGTCTTCGGGCAATGGCAAAGCCAGCTGCCGTCGCGCTTCATCGACGAATTGCCGGAGGCCCATGTCGACGTGCTGACGCCTCCGGGCCTCTATGGCGGCGGCTATGGGGCGGCGGCGCGCAGCACCGGCCCGACGAACATCGAGGAAGCGGCGGCCGCAGCCAATGTCTACAACTCTCCCGGCTGGCGGCGGCTGCAGGCGCGCAGCGGCCAGCACGGGCTGTCGCAGCCTCGCGAATCGCGCGCACCGGCCGTCGACAGCCAGGCGATCAGCGGCTTTTCTCCCGGCGACCGGGTATTCCATCAGAAATTTGGCTACGGCACGGTAGAATCGGTGGAAGGCGACAAGCTTGGGATCGCGTTCGACAAGGCCGGCACCAAACATATTGTTGCGCGGTTTGTTGCCGATGCATCGGCCACGGACGACTTGCCATTCTGATCCCGGCAATTTTCGTGCGTGACGGGAGGTCGAATCCTTGACTGCCGTCTGGCAACAGTCACAATCGTTCGCTATGCGTCATTCGAACCCGTAACGATATGCCGCATGGGGGGGTGAACGTGAAGTATTTGATCGCCGAAGACGATCCGAACCTGCGTTTCCTGTGGCACACGCTTCTGACCAGACACGGCCATGATGTCACCGAGACGTCGTCGGCCGATCAGGCGCGCGCGGCCCTTGAGGAGGACGTCTTCGACGTCATGCTTCTCGACCTCTATCTGGGGCGGGCCAGCGGGTTCAGTCTCGTCCGCCTCGCAGAGCGCCTGAACCCCGGCTGTAAGGTCATCATCGTCGCCGGTGCGGCGGAGCTGTCCGATCGGGAAATCCGGACCTCCGCGCGCTCCGTCGTGTCGGTGCATCGCAAGCCGGTGGATATCGAGGATCTGCTCGATGTCTGCGGGCGCATCGACCGGGGCAGCCCACTGCGCCGCCGTGTCGACCTCGACCGCAGCGAAGCGATTCCCCCGAGCTGAACCTGGCGTCCGCCGATCGTCCTTTCGAGGCCTGACCGGACCCGAATCCCGCCGTCTGCCCGCCATGTTCGGTTACCTCGGCGTCCGTCCGGGATGCCGCGAAGTGGCGCGATTCATCGTTGAATTGCTGCGGCGCGGCGTAAATTTACTTTTTGTTAGGAAATAAAGTGACAACCCGCGCGGCGGGAATCCCCGCAGTGTCCGGGGGTGAATTTGGCATAAGGACAAAAAAAGACGGCGACACCAGGGAGGAGGAGGGTGCCGCCGTCAGAAACAGAAAACCCAGGGAGGAGGAGGGGCTTTCTGAGCTGTGAAACTGCTTCAATCGAAAGATGCCACCGCCTTGCATCGATTGCATTTCCGGATCGCCGCACTTGTTAACCGATGCCGGGGCACCGACCCTGTTACTTGGCGGTCCGTCGATACTCTGACGGGTCATCATTAATCTGTCGTCTGAACTAAACATAGCACGATGCTGCACCTGCACAAGCAAAAACCTGCGCAAAGCTGCCATGCAGAAAGTGCATGGGTTGGTCCGGTTGCGGGGCTGCCGGCGCGACGGCAGGATGAGGCATTCCGGCAACCCGCCGGGGCTGGAGAAGTGCGAAGAGCGAGGCGCAGATGGCGGTAGAAAGAGATCAGGTATTGGCGGCCCTGTCTGGAATTGCCGTCCCGGGAGGCGGCGATCTGGTTGGGGACGATCTGGTGCGGGCGCTCTCGATCAGCGAGGGCAATGTGCAGTTCGTGATCGAGGCCCCCTCGTCCGAGGCGGCACGGAAGATGGAGCCGGTCCGCAAGGCTGCAGAGGCGGCGGTGGCGGCCCTACCTGGGGTTGCTCGGGTCACGGTGGCACTGACCGCGCATAGCGGCGGCGCGGCCCGCGCGGCCTCCGGGGCCGAGCCGCCGGGACTGAAGTTCGGCCGGCATCCGACACCGCCGAAGGGGCCGCAGCGCCTGCCCGGCATCGGCCGTATCCTGGCCATCGGTTCGGGGAAGGGCGGTGTCGGAAAGTCCACGCTGGCGGCCAACCTGGCGGTGGCGCTGGCGAGGGCGGGGCGGCGGGTCGGACTGCTCGATGCCGATTTCTACGGGCCGAGCCAGCCGCGGATGATGGGGGTCTCGGCACGGCCGGCCTCGCCGGACGGCAAGGAAATCGTGCCGCTCCACGCCCATGGCGTCACGGTCATGTCGATCGGACTGATGGTGGAGCCCGAGCAGGCACTGGTCTGGCGTGGGCCGATGCTGATGGGGGCGCTGCAACAGATGCTGGGGCAGGTTGCCTGGGGCGAGTTGGACGATCTGCTTATCGACATGCCGCCGGGCACGGGCGACGTGCAGCTGACGCTGTGCCAGCGTTACGAACTGGCCGGGGCGCTCGTCGTGTCGACGCCGCAGGATGTGGCCCTCATGGACGCCCGCCGCGCCATCGACATGTTCCGCCGCCTCGATACGCCGGTTCTGGGCCTGATCGAGAACATGAGCACCCATATCTGCCCGCGCTGCGGCTATGAGGATGCCGTCTTCGGTCATGGCGGAGTGGAGGCGGAGGCGGCCAGGCTCGGGATTCCCTTCCTCGGCGCCCTGCCGCTCAATCTCGAGATTCGTCTGTCCGGCGATGGCGGGACGCCGATCGCCGCGACCGACGGCCCGCTGGCCGCCCCGTTCCAGGCTTTGGCGCAGCGCCTTCTGGCGGACGCGCCGGCCTGAGCCTGCATCCGGCCCGTCGCCGGCTGGGATTTCACGGAACTTCGCCCGAAAATGGCCGTCCGTGTGGCCGGCCTGCACACCTTTTCCAATGCTTGTGCAGCATTCCTGAAGCGGCCTCGTAGGGAGCCCTTCACGATCTGGTGAATCCTTCGCGACCGGCCACCTCATCTGGTTGCTGCTCTGCGGCGTTAACCAAGGTTTCCGCTAGGCCCGTGACAAGTCCCACAAAATTCCCATGAAGTACCATATTTTCCCTTGATTTGGGTCGAGACTCATGGCACCCATTGTTCACGGAGAAACGATGACGGCTCCAACGAGGGCCAAACAAAAAAACGGCAGGTTCATACAGGCATATCGCTTTCCCCGAACAGAAGAAGTTCCGCCGCGCGCCAGAGCAGTCCCCCAAAGACAGGCGCGCAGGCGGGCCCCCTCAGAGGGACATGGAAGCGGCGGATTGGGCGGTGGCAGCGGCTTGATCCGCCGCTTTCACGTCCGGAAAGGGCATCGGGGCCAGGGCAGTGGCGCGGCGGTTCAGGGGCGAGCACAGCCAGAAGATCGACGGCAAGGGCCGCCTGTCGATCCCTGCCGGATTCCGCCGGGTGATCGAGTTGTCGGATCCCGACTGGGTTGAAGGCAAGCCTGCCACGCTGATCATCGTCTACGGTAACGAGCGGCGGCAATTCCTCGAATGCTACACCGTCGAGGCGATCAACGAGATCGACGAGGCGATCGGCCGGATGCCCCGCGGCTCGGACGCGCGCCGGGCGATGGAAGATTTCATCTACGCCAAGTCGGAAGAGGTGCAGGTCGACAGCAGCGGACGGCTCGTGCTGCCGAAGAAGCTTCGCGACAAGATCGGGCTCTCAGCCGACGAGATGGTCTATTACAAGGCGGCCGGCGACACCTTCCAGATCTGGAAGGAAGCGACCTACGAAGCCGTGCATTCCGCCAATATCGACCGCGTCTACGACGCCTTGCCGGACGGGGCCGATCCGCTCATCATCCTCGATCAGTTCCGCGAGAGTTAGGATGATGTGCCCGGTGCCCCCGATCCGCCCGCCGCATGTGCCGGTTCTGCTCGGGCCGCTTCTGGCTGCCGTGGCGCCCGTCTCGCGCACCTGGGTCGACGGCACGTTCGGCGCCGGCGGCTATGCTCTGGGGCTTCTCGATGCCGGGGCCGAGCGGGTCATCGGCATCGACCGCGATCCGTCGGCAATAGCCATGGCAGCGCCGCTCGCGGCCGAACTGGGCGCGCGGCTGACCCTGGTGCACGGAGATTTTGCCGAACTCGACCAGCATGCCGGCGGTGCGGTGGCGGGGGTCGTCCTCGATCTGGGCGTCTCGTCGATGCAGCTCGATCAGGCGCAGCGCGGCTTTTCGTTTCTGCGCGACGGACCGCTCGACATGCGCATGACGCAGGAGGGACCGTCGGCTGCGGATCTGGTGAACGGCGCCAGCGAGACGCTTCTCGCCGACATCCTGTTCCACTATGGCGAGGAGCGCGCGGCCCGGCGGATCGCGCGGGCCATCCTGCGCGCCCGGGCCGACGCCCCGATCGAGACCACCGGTGCCCTTGCCGGGATCGTCGAATCCTGCCTGCCCCGCGCGAAGCCGGGGCAGAGCCACCCGGCGACGCGGAGTTTCCAGGCGCTGCGCATCGCCGTGAATGACGAATACGGCCAGCTCGCCCGGGGACTTGCGGCGGCGGAACGGGCGCTGGAGCCCGGCGGCGCGCTTGCTGTGGTCACCTTTCATTCCGGCGAGGACCGGGTGGTCAAGCGGTTCCTTCAGGCGCGCTCCGGACGCGGCGGCCGGGCGAACCGCTATGCGCCCGAAGCCGAGACCGAGGCGCCGCGCTTCGATCGGGTGGCGCCCGCGGTGACGCCGGATGCGCAGGAACTGGCTGCCAATCCGCGGGCACGGTCCGCGCGTCTCAGGGTGGCCCGGCGCACCGCCGCGCCGGCGGGAGAGGTCGACCTGCGGACCCTGGGACTTCCGCGGCTTGTGTTGGAGACGTAGTGATGCGTGTGTTCTTCGGTCTGCTGCTCGGTGCGACGGTGCTCGCACTCGCCTTCTGGGCCTATCAGGAGAATTACCGGACCCGCGAAGTCCTGGCCGAAACGCGGGCGATGCAATCCGAGATCGGCCACCTGCGCGAGCAACTCGGCGTGTTGAAGGCCGAATGGGCCTACCTCAACCGCCCCGACCGCCTGCGCGAACTCGCCGATCTCAATTTCGCCCGGCTGGGCCTCTTGCCGATGACGCCGAACCAGTTCGGCAAGGTGTCCGAGATTGCCTATCCGCCGCCGCCGGTCGCCGATGTGGAAACCGTCGAGATCGATGCCATGCCGGCCTTGCCCAACGCCACCACCGAGGATGGGCTGCCGCCGCCGAAACCGGCGGCTCCGACGATTCTGGCCGCGCCCGCCGGCGGGCTGCCGGAAGATCCCATAGCGACGCTGCCGATCGAGGAAGGGGCAGACAATGAGTGAACCCCGCCGGCCCCTGCGCCCGCTCGCCCCGGTCCTGCGTGCCCGCGAGCGCGGCGAGAACCCGGACCTGATCGAGCGCGAGAACCGCGCCCGCCGCAGCGACGCGCTGCGCGACCGCCTCAGGCGCCAGGCCGAAGGCCGGCTGCTGGTCCTCAGTGTCTTCTTCATCGCGGCCTTCGCGGCGGTCGGCGTGCGCATGGGCACGCTGGCGACCTCGGTGCCGGTCGAACCGACGCGGCTGGGTGGTGGCAGCCAGATCACCAGCGCCCGCGCCGACATCGTCGACCGCAACGGCCGCCTCATGGCGACCAACCTCGTCACCCAGGCACTCTATGCCCACCCGCAGGAGATGGTCGACATCCCCGGCGCCGTGGCCCAGCTCGCCGCGATCTTCCCGGATATCGATGCCGCCGCACTCGAAGCGCGGCTGGAGGACAAGAACCGGAAATTCGTCTGGATCCGCAAGACATTGTCGCCTGAGGAGATTCAGGCCGTCTACGATATCGGCGATCCCGGACTGCTGTTTGCCAGCCGCGACATGCGGATCTACCCCAACGGCCATCTCGCGGCACATGTGCTGGGCGGGGCGAGCTTCGGCACCGAGGGCGTGAACGCCGCCGAGGTGATCGGCGTCGCCGGGATCGAGAAGGCGTTCGACGACCGGCTGCGGGACCCGGCGGAACTGGACAAGCCGCTGCAGCTTTCGATCGACGTTACCGTCCAGTCCGCCGTGACCGAAGTGCTGGAAGGCGGTATGCATCTGATGCACGCCAAGGGCGCCAGCGCCGTCATCATGGACGTGCATTCGGGCGAGATCATCTCCATGGTTTCGCTGCCGGATTTCGATCCGAACGACCGGCCGCAGCCACTGACCACGGGGGACCAGTCGGACAGCCCGCTCTTCAACCGCGCGGTCCAGGGGGTCTACGAGCTTGGGTCGGTGTTCAAGATCCTCACCGTTTCGGCGGCGCTCGACGAAGGCGTGGTCAATGTCAACACGGTGGTCAACACCCAGAGCCCGATGCGCTGGGGGCGGTTCAAGATCAGCGACTTCCACAATTACGGGCCGTCGCTAAGCGTGCGCAACGTGATCGTGAAATCGTCGAACGTCGGCACGGCGCATATTGCGCAGATGCTGGGCGGGCCGCGCCAGAAAGCGTTCCTGGAAAGTCTGGGTCTGTTCGAGCCGACACCTGTCGAGCTGTTCGAGGCGCCCTCGGGCCGGCCGCTGCTGCCCGGCAAGTGGGGCGAGATCCAGTCGATGACGATCTCCTATGGCCACGGCATGAGTACGAGTCCGGTGCATCTCGCCAGCGCCTATTCCTCGCTGGTGAACGGGGGCACGCTGGTCAAGCCGACTCTGCTGAAGCAATCGGGCTGGACGCTCGGCCCGCAGGTGATCAAGCCTGAAACCTCCGCGACGGTGCGCAGCCTCTTGCGCGACGTGGTGGTCAAGGGGACCGCCACGTTCGGCAACGTGCCGGGCTACGATGTCGGCGGCAAGACCGGTTCGGCCGACAAGCCGAGGCCGAACGGCGGCTACTACCGCGACAAGGTATTGGCGACCTTCGCCGGCACCTTCCCGGCGCATGACCCGAAATACGTCTTCGTGGTTTCGCTCGACGAGGGCTACGAGATCGTCAACGGTCAGGCATTCCGCACGGCCGGCTGGACCGCCGTTCCCGTCACTGCCGAGATCATCCGGCGCATCGCGCCGCTTCTCGGCCTTCCGCCCGAGATTGAACCTGCATCGGCGGATGGGGTACGGGAAGCGAGGCGCGGCTGAAAGGGCGGGGCATGGACACGGATCAGGCGATACGGACACTGGCCGAACTCGGCCTTCATGCGCAGGGCGGGCGCGAAGCGCGGATCACCGGGCTCAGCGTCGACAGCCGCACCGTCCGTCCGGGCCATCTGTTCGCCGCACTGCCGGGCTCCAGGGTGCATGGCTCCGAGTTCATCCCCGCCGCACTCGGAAAGGGGGCGGGCGCGGTCCTGACCGACCGCACCGGCGCCCAGGCGGCTGCCGGTGCGTTGGCCGAGGCCGGCGTGCCGGTCGTCATCGCCGAGGATCCGCGCCAGGCGCTCGCCTTCGCCGCAGCGCTCTGGTACGGGGGACAGCCGGAAACCGCGGTTGCAGTGACAGGCACCAACGGCAAGACCTCGGTCGCCACCTTCGCGCGCCAGATCTGGACGCTGCTCGGCCGTGAGGCGGCCAACCTGGGCACCACCGGCATCGAAGGCGCCTACGAGGCGCCGCTGGCCCATACCACGCCCGATCCGATCACGCTCCACCGCCATCTTGCCGCCATGGCCAAGGCCGGGGTCACCCACCTGGCGATGGAGGC
Organism: Paracoccaceae bacterium; assembly: GCA_020425125.1. GTDB lineage: Bacteria > Pseudomonadota > Alphaproteobacteria > Rhodobacterales > Rhodobacteraceae > Meridianimarinicoccus. Next base: position 101,709 of record JAGQRV010000005.1, read on the forward strand.
CTCGTCCCACGGGCTCGACCAGAAGCGTCTCGATGGGGTGCGGCTGGCGGCGGCGGGCTTCACCACGTTCAGTCAGGACCACCTCGACTATCATCACGATTTCGACGCCTATTTCGCCGCCAAGGCGGGCCTCTTCGACCGGGTGCTCGGCGAAGACGGGATTGTCGTCGCCAATCTCGACGACCCGAAGGGCGCCGAGGTGGCCGAACGGGCACGGGCGCGCGGTCAGGAGGTCATCGGCATCGGCCGACAGGACAGCGCCACGCTCAGGATCGACAGTCAGCGCTTCGATGCCACCGGGCAGGAACTGCGATTTTCCTGGCAGGGTCAGCCGCGGCAGATGCGGCTCGACCTGATCGGCGGTTTCCAGGCCCAGAACGTGCTGGTGGCGGCAGGACTGGTAATCGCGGCTGGCGAGGATCCCGATGACGTGTTCGCCGCGCTGCCCCGGCTCAGCACCGTGCGCGGGCGGATGCAGCACGTAGCGACGCGGTCGAACGGCGCCACGGTCTTCGTCGACTATGCCCATACGCCGGATGCCGTCGCGACGGCCTGCCGGGCGCTGCGCCCGCATGTGATGGGACGGCTGGTTCTGGTTCTTGGCGCGGGTGGCGATCGCGACAGAGGCAAGCGCGTGCTGATGGGGCGCGCCGCGGCCGAAACCGCCGACGAGGTCATCGTGACCGACGACAATCCCCGCAGCGAGGATCCGGCCGCGATCCGTGCGATGGTCCTGGAAGGCTGCCCCGAAGCGATCGAGGTCGGCGACCGGGCCGAGGCGATCCTGAGGGGGGTCGACGCGCTCGGACCCGGCGACGCGCTGCTGATCGCCGGCAAGGGCCACGAGACCGGCCAGACCATCGGCGACAGCGTCTTTCCCTTCGACGACGCCGAACAGGCGAGCGTGGCCGTCGCAGCGCTTGAAGGGCGGCCGACATGAGCGTGCTCTGGAATGCCGCTGACGCTGCGCGGGCGACCGGCGGCACGGCACAGGGCGACTGGGCGGCGACGGGGTTGTCCATCGATACCCGCAGCCTGCAGCCGGGCGAGATGTTCGTCGCCCTGAAGGACCGCCGCGACGGCCACGATTTCGTCGCCGATGCGCTGGACAGGGGGGCCGCGGCAGCGATGGTGTCGCGGATCCCCGATGGGGTTGCGGCGGACGCACCGCTGCTCGTGGTCGAAGATGTCCAGGCGGCGCTCGAAGCGCTCGGCCGGGCGGCGCGGGCGCGGCTGGCGGGCAAGGTCGTCGCAGTGACCGGCTCGGTCGGCAAGACGTCAACCAAGGAGATGCTGCGGGCGGCGTTGGCGCCGCTCGGCTCCGTGCATGCCGCCGAGAAGAGCTTCAACAATCATTGGGGGGTGCCGTTGACGCTGGCGCGCTGCCCGGCGACGGCGGATGTCGCGGTCATCGAGATCGGCATGAATCACCCGGGCGAGATCGCGCCCCTGGCCGCGATCGCACGGCCCGACGTGGCGCTGGTGACGATTGTCGCCCCGGCGCATCTGGAGGCATTTCCGGACGGACTCGACGGCATTGCCCACGAGAAGGCGACAATCTTCTCGGGTCTCGCGGATGGCGGAACAGCGGTGCTGAACGCCGACCTGCCGACCTCGGCGATCTTGCGTGCGGGAGCATCCAAGGCGGCGCATGTGATCGGCTTCGGCCATTCCGAAGACGCCCAGGCCCGGGTTACCGACCTCTTGGTCGGGTCGGACGAAACCCATTTCGTGTTCCGCTTTGCCGGAGTCAACGTGCCGGTGCGTCTGGCGACGCCGGGGCGCCATTTCGCAACCAATGCCGCCGGGGCGCTGGCGGCCGTGGCCGCACTTGGCGGCGATCTCCATGCCGCCGCCGCGGGCCTTGCGTCGTGGCGGCCGCCGGGGGGGCGTGGTACGCGCGAGACCGTGGCGGCGCCGGATGGTGCGTTCGCGCTCATCGACGACGCCTATAACGCCAACCCGGCCTCGCTCGGAGCGGCGCTCGACGTGCTGGCCGCAAGCCGTCCGGCCGGCGGGCGGCGGATCGCAATTCTCGGCGACATGCTGGAACTTGGCCCGGACGAAGCCCGGCTGCATGCTGCAATCGCCGATCATCCGGCGATGGCACTGGTCGACCGGGTGCACTGCGCGGGACCGCGGATGCGCCATCTGCACGACGCGCTGCCCGCGGCAAAGCGCGGCCGCTGGGCCGAGACCGCCGCGGCACTGGCCGAGGAGGCCGCCGCCCTCGCCGGTCCGGGCGATGTCGTACTGGTGAAGGGCTCCTTCGGATCGCGGGTGTCCATGGTGGTTGACGCCCTGCGCTGCCTGGGGCGCGACACGGCGCGAGAGATGCAGGATTCCCGCGAATGCTCTACTGGCTGACCGACCTGTCGGATGGCGGCGACATCTTCAACCTGTTCCGCTACATCACCTTCCGCGCCGGCGGCGCCTTCTTCACCGCGCTGCTCTTCGGCTTCCTGTTCGGCCGCCCGCTGATCGACCTGCTCCGCAAGCGCCAGCGCCGGGGCCAGCCGATCCGCGAGGACGGGCCGGAAAGCCATCTCAAGACCAAGGCCGGCACCCCGACGATGGGGGGCGTCCTGATCCTCGGCGCGCTGCTGGTCGCCACGCTGCTCTGGGCGCGGCTCGACACGCCCTTCATCTGGATGGCGCTCTTCGTCACCGCGGGCTTCGGGCTGATCGGCTTCGCCGACGATTACGCCAAGGTCTCGAAACAGAACCACAAGGGCGTTCCGGGCCGGGTGCGGCTGGCCGCGGGCTTCGCCATCGCCGCGATCGCCGGGGCCTGGGCGATGTGGTTCCAGCCGGCCGACCTGACCGGCAACCTCGCGGTTCCCTTCTTCAAGAACGTGCTGCTGCATCTGGGCCTGTTCTTCATCCCCTTCGCGATGCTGGTGATCGTCGGCTCGGCCAATGCGGTGAACCTGACCGACGGGCTCGACGGGCTCGCCATCATGCCGGTGATGATCGCGGCCTCGGCGCTCGGGGTGATCGCTTATGCGGTCGGGAACGTGAAATTCGCCGACTATCTCGACGTGCACTATGTGCCGCATACCGGCGAGTTGATCGTCTTCGTCGCCGGGCTGGTGGGCGGCGGCCTGGGCTTTCTGTGGTACAACGCGCCGCCTGCGGCTGTCTTCATGGGCGATACCGGATCGCTCGCGCTCGGCGGCGCGCTCGGCGCGATCGCGGTGGCAACCAAGCACGAGATCGTGCTGGCGATCGTCGGTGGGCTCTTCGTGGTCGAGGCACTGAGCGTGATCATCCAGGTCGCCTATTTCAAGCGGACCGGGCGGCGGGTCTTCCTGATGGCGCCGATCCACCACCATTTCGAGAAGAAGGGCTGGCAGGAACCGCAGATCGTGATCCGGTTCTGGATCATCTCGCTGATCCTGGCGCTGATCGGGATGGCGACGCTGAAGCTGCGCTGAGTCCGCGCGGGATCCGCCACCGGCTTCAGCCAGGCGGAGGCGCGCGTGCCGCGCGCCGCGCGATTCTCCCCATCCCCGCCTCCGGCGCGGACGGGGCCCGCCGCCGATTGCGGCGGAGTTCCCGGTGCTTCTGGACCTGGTGCAAGGGGCGTGCGATGGAACCGCCGCGATGAACGGGAGAGACTGCACATGATAACGGTGCGCGGGTTCGAGGGCCGGAAGGTGGCGGTACTGGGGCTCGGCCGGTCGGGTCTGACCGCGGCGCGGGCACTGGTAGCCGGCGGCGCGGAGCCGCTGGTCTGGGACGACGGCGCCGAGGGCCGGGCGAAGGCCGCGGCGGAAGGTTTCACCCTGCGCGATCTCAGCCGCGACGGCGCCTTTCGCGACATTGCCTGCCTCGTCGTCTCGCCGGGTATCCCCCATCTCTACCCGGCGCCGAATCCGGCGATCCGCGCCGCGCTGGAGGCGGGCGTTCCGGTCGACAACGATATCGGGCTCTTCTTCCGCTCGCTCGCAACCTCCGAGTGGGACGGCTACGACGCCGTTCCCCGGGTTGCCGCGGTCACCGGGTCGAACGGCAAGTCCACCACGTCGGCGCTGATTCATCATTGCCTCACGGCAGCGGGGCGGCCGTCCCAGCTGGCGGGCAATATCGGCCGGGGCGTGCTGGACATCGACCCGCCCGGCGACGGCGGCTTCGTGGTGCTGGAACTGTCCTCGTACCAGACCGAGTTGGCCCGCGCCCTGACCCCGGACGTCGCCGTCTTCACCAATCTCTCGCCCGACCATCTTGACCGCCATGGCGGGCCCGGAGGCTATTTCGCGGCCAAGCGCCGGCTGTTCGCCGAAGGCGGGCCGGACCGCGCGGTGGTCGGCGTGGACGAGGTCGAGGGGCTCTATCTTGCCGACCAGTTGGGCGAGGGGCCCGAGGACCAGCGGGTGATCCGTGTGTCGGTGACCCGCAGGCTGAGCGGCTTCGCCTGGTCGGTCCATGCCAACAAGGGCTTCCTGTCCGAGACGCGGAAGGGCAGCCAAGTCGCGTCGATCGACCTTCGCGGCATCCGCGGCCTGCCCGGGCGCCACAACCACCAGAATGCCTGCGCCGCCTACGGGGCGCTGCGCGCCTTCGGCCTAGCCCCGCGCGAGATCGAGGCCGGATTCCACAGCTTCGAAGGGCTGGCCCACCGCAGCCAGATCATCGCCGAACGGGGCGGTGTCACCTTCGTCAACGACAGCAAGGCCACCAACGTGGACAGCGCCGCCCAGGCGCTGCGCGCCTTTCCGAAGATCCGCTGGATCGCCGGGGGGCTGGGCAAGGACGGCGGCATCGCCGCGCTGGCGCCCGATCTGGCCGGGGTGGTGAAGGCCTATCTGATCGGCCACTCGGCCCGCGACTTCGCGCTTCAGCTCGGCGAGACGCCCCACGAGATCTGCGAGACGCTGGAGCGCGCGGTGATCCGCGCCGCGGCCGAGGCCCAGCCGGGCGAAACGGTGCTGCTGGCCCCGGCGGCGGCCAGCTTCGACCAGTTCCCGAATTTCGAGAAGCGCGGCGAGGCCTTCGTGGCGGCGGTCGGACGCCTAATCTCGCGGACTGCGTGACGGGCACACCGGCGCCCGGCAGGATCGGCGCCGGGTCAGCGCAATTTCTGCCTGCGGCGCGCAGGGACCGCGCGGTTGCGCTTTGGAGTTCGGGCGCGGTCATGGTAGGGTTGATCTCCACACTGCGGCGTCAGCGAAAGGCGGCCGACTGTGTCTCCCCAAAGTGCGCGGCGCCGCCCTTTCGACGGGAGCGAAAGATGATGACCTCTGACTCTCAATCGTTGCGACGGCTATCGATTGCGGCAGTTGTGATCCTGATCGGAAATGTCCCAATACACGCCTCCGCGGCCGACGATGCCTGGATCGCTGCGGCGATTGCGGATGCGTCGCGGGCTGCTCCGCCCGCGGTGACCGCCGATGCGACGATCTTCGGCTGGACCGGCAGCGGTGAGCTCGCGCTCGCCCGCTACGGCCCCGGCCCGTATACCTGCATCGCCAGCGGTGCCTTCTCGCTTCGGCTCGGCAAGCCCGCCCTGCCATTCGCCGATCCGATGTGTCTCGACCAGAACGCGTGGTCGTTCATCCAGGCGCTCTGGTCCGGACGGAAGGACAAGCCGCTGCCCATGGCGCCGGGGCTGGTCTGGATGCTGGCCGGAATGAACGTCACCAAGAGTGCGGTGGACATCGGCGCAAGCACGATCGCGACGACGTCCGGGACCGCCGACACCGACGTCATTCAGATGACGCCGCATATCATGATCATGCCGCTGCCCTTCGACGAGTCGGTGGCAGGGCTCACCACCAGGTACAACCTCGAAAATCCGCTTGACGCCTGGATCATGGCCGCAGGGCAGCCACACGAACATCTGATGGTCCATTTTTCGCCCCGGGACACGGCGGCGATGATGGGGACTGACCAATAGGCGGAGCCGACCTGGCCCGAGCGACGCTGGCACGCCAGCCGAATCCGGGGTGCGCGTCCGGGATGTGCGAAGCGGGGATCCCGCGGCCACGGCGCCGGCGGGATCACCGCCCGCTTGCTTTCGCTGGCGCAGCGAGGCCGGATGCTGTAGGATTCAGCAAAAGCCCCGGAAAAAGGGGCCGAGCAGACAGTACAGGCAGACCCCATGACTGAGATGGTCCATGGCGCCGTTCCCGTCACCATCGGGGAACCGCTCCTTCCGAAATGGTGGCGCACCATTGACCGGTGGTCGCTTCTCTGCGTTCTCGCACTGGCCGGGATCGGGCTGCTGCTCGGGCTTGCCGCCTCGCCGCCGCTGGCCGAGCGCAACGGGCTCGAGCCCTTCTACTATGTGGAGCGGCAGGCCGCCTTCGGCGTGATCGCCTTCGTCGCACTGCTGGCCTGTTCGATGATGTCGCCACAGCAGGTCCGCCGCATCGGCGTGGTGGGCTTTGCCATCGCCTTCGTCGCGCTCGTCCTCTTGCCGGTCTTCGGCACCAATTTCGGCAAGGGCGCGATCCGCTGGTATTCGCTCGGCTTCGGCAGCGTCCAGCCTTCGGAATTCCTCAAGCCATTCTACGTTGTCCTTGCCGGCTGGCTGATGGCGGCCGGGCAGGAGGTCAACGGCCCGCCGGGCAAGGCGCTGTCCGGACTGGTGGCGACCATCGTCGTGACCATCCTGGCGCTGCAGCCCGATTTCGGCCAGGCCTGCCTGATCCTGTTCGCCTGGGGCGTGATGTATTTCGTCGCCGGCGCGCCGATGGCGCTGCTGGTCGTCGTCGCCGGCCTGACCGTGGCCGGCGGGCTGGCCGCCTATAACGGCTCGGAACATTTCGCGCGGCGGATCGACGGCTATCTTTCGGCCGATATCGATCCCACAACCCAGATCGGCTATGCCGCGGACGCGATCCGAGAGGGCGGCATCTTCGGCGTCGGCGTCGGCGAGGGCGAGGTGAAGTCCTACCTGCCCGATGCGCATACCGATTTCATCATTGCCGTTGCTGCCGAGGAATACGGGCTGGTGCTCGTCCTCGTCATCATCGTGCTCTATGCCACGATCACGCTCCGCTCTCTGCTGCGGCTCCTGCGTGAACGGGATCCCTTCGTGCGCTACTCGGGAACCGGGCTGGCTTGCGTTCTCGGCATGCAGGCGATGATCAACATGGGGGTGGCGGTTCGGTTGCTGCCGACCAAGGGAATGACGCTGCCTTTCGTGTCCTATGGCGGTTCCTCAGTGATCGCGGCGGGCATCGGCGTGGGGATGCTGCTCGCGCTGACCCGGACCCGTCCGCAGGGACGCATGGCCGATCTGATCCGGCGGCCCGCCCGCTGAGATGGCGCCGCCGCTTCTGGTCATCGCTGCCGGAGGGACCGGCGGGCACATGTTCCCTGCCCAGGCGCTTGCCGAGGCGATGCTCAGGCGCGGCTGGCAGGTCAAGCTGTCGACCGACGAACGCGGCGCGCGCTATGCCGGGGGTTTCCCAAAGGCAGTGGCGGTCGAGACGGTGCGCTCCGCCACCTTTGCCCGCGGCGGGCGGCTCGACCGGCTTCGCGTGCCGCTGCGCATTGCCCGCGGGGTGCTGTCCGCCGCGCTCGAGATGCGCCGCGACCGCCCCTCCGTGGTGGTCGGCTTCGGCGGCTATCCCTCGATCCCGGCGCTCGCGGCGGCCTGGCTGCTGCGCCTGCCTCGGATGATCCACGAACAGAACGGCATTCTCGGCAAGGTCAACACGGTCTTCGCCCCGCGCGTCGACGCAGTGGCCTGCGGTACCTGGCCGACCGTCCTTCCCGAAGGCGTCTACGGCACCTTCACCGGCAACCCGGTGCGCGGCGCGGTCGCGGCGCGGGCCGGCGCCCCCTACATTCCGCCCGGTGACTACCCGATGCGGCTTCTGGTGATCGGCGGCAGCCAGGGCGCCCGGATCCTCTCCGATGTCGTGCCCGAGGCGATCGCGATGTTGCCCGAAGCGATCGGCGAACGCCTCGCCGTGTCGCACCAGGCCCGCGAGGAAGACCGCGCCCGCGTCACGGCCTTCTATGCCGAGGCCGGCATCAAGGCCGAGGTGAAACCGTTCTTCACCGACCTTCCGGCGCGGATGGCGGATGCGCAGCTGGTGATCTCGCGCGCCGGCGCCTCCTCCATCGCCGATCTCACCGTCATCGGCCGCCCGGCGATCCTGATCCCCTTCGCCGCCGCCGCCGCCGACCACCAGACCGCCAATGCCCGCGGCCTCGTCGCGGCCGAGGCGGCGATCCTGATCCCCGAAAGCAGGCTGAATTCCGCGACTCTGGCCGATCATATCGCGGCGATCCTGCAACACCCCGAGGCTGCCGAACGCATGGCGGCTGGCGCGCTCGACCAGGGCAGGCCAGATGCCACGGACCGCCTTGTGGCCATGGTTGAGCAATTGGCAAGAACAAGCAGTCAAAAGAAGGCAGGCAGATGAAGCACTGGGAAGCGCGCATGAACGCGGCAACGAAACTCCCCCTCGAACTCGGACCGATCCACTTCGTCGGCATCGGCGGGATCGGCATGTCCGGCATCGCCGAGGTGCTGCTGAACCACGGCTACCAGGTGCAGGGCTCGGACCTGAAGGCCTCGCCGATCACCGACCGCCTTGCCAAGCTCGGCGCCCGCATCTCGATCGGCCAGAAGGCCGAGAACCTCGATGCGGCCGAGGTCGTCGTGATTTCCTCGGCGATCAAGTCCGGCAACCCCGAACTCGACGAAGCCCGCCGCCGCGGCCTGCCCATCGTCCGCCGCGCCGAAATGCTGGCTGAACTGATGCGGCTGCGCTCGAACATCGCCGTCGCCGGCACCCACGGCAAGACGACGACGACGACGCTGGTCGCCACGCTGCTCGATGCCGGAGGGGTGGACCCGACCGTGATCAACGGCGGCATCATCCACGCTTACGGCTCCAACGCCCGGATCGGGCAGGGCGAATGGATGGTGGTGGAGGCCGACGAATCCGACGGCACCTTCACCCGCCTTCCCGCCACCATCGCCATCGTGACCAACATCGACCCCGAGCATATGGAGCACTGGGGTTCGATCGAGAAGCTGCGCGACGGCTTCTACGAATTCGTCTCCCGCATCCCGTTCTACGGCCTCGCCGTGCTCTGCACCGACCACCCGGAAGTGCAGGCGCTGGTCGGCCGCCTGAACGACCGGCGGGTCCGCACCTTCGGCTTCAATGCCCAGGCCGACGTCCGCGCCGTCAACCTGCGCTACGAGAATGACAGCGCGCATTTCGACATCGCCATCCGCGGCGAGGATGCGCTGATCGAGGATTGCACCCTGCCGATGCCGGGCGACCACAACGTGTCGAACGCGCTGGCCGCCGTCGCCGTCGCCCGCCATCTCGGCATCAAGCGCGAGGAAATCCGGACCGCGCTGGCGAATTTCAAGGGCGTGAACCGGCGCTTCACCAAGGTCGCAGAGGTGAACGGCATCACCATCATCGACGATTACGGCCATCACCCGGTGGAGATCGCCGCGGTCCTGAAGGCCGCGCGCCAAGCCACCAAGGGCCGGGTGATCGCGGTGCACCAGCCGCACCGCTACAGCCGCCTCCACAATCTCTTCGACGATTTCTGCACCTGCTTCAACGACGCCGACGTGGTCGGCATCGCGGAGGTCTATGCCGCGGGCGAGGACCCGATCCCCGGCGCCACGCGCGAGGGGCTGGTCGCCGGCCTGATCCAGCACGGCCACCGCCACGCCCGCGAGGTCCTCAGCGAGGACGATCTCGAACGCCTCGTCCGCGAGCAGGCCCGCCCTGGCGACATGGTCGTCTGCCTCGGCGCCGGCACGATCTCGACCTGGGCCCACGGCCTTCCCGACCGGCTGAAGGTCGCCGAGAAGGTCTGAGCCCGGACGAAGCGGTCCCGATGCGGATGCACCGGGACCGAACTTTCGGCTGACAGTGCTGAGCGCGTGCTCAGTTCACGACCTCGATCTCTCCGGGCTGCCACTTTTTGTCGTAGAACGGCTCCAGCGCACCGTAGAGCCGCAGGATCGCGTTCCAGGTCTGCCCCGGAACGGTTTGCACCCAGTTGGATGCCTTGCCTGCCGGCGCCTTCGGCCCGAACCAGATGTCGATCGAGCCGTCGTCGTTGACCATCAGGTCCTTCTGCTGGCTGGAGACCGACGGGTGGACCTGGTCGGTCTGGATCATCGACCGCGTCTGGTTCGAATAGAGGATCACCGACCAGAAATCCTTGACCGGCACGTCCTTGGGCAGATGCAGGCGATAGGACTTGCCGCCGTCCAGCGCCGCGCCGTCCTTGTCGTGGGCTGTCCACAGGTACTGCGAGCCCTTGCCGATCAGCTTCTCCTCCATCGCCGGGGTGACACCCGTGGCGAGGAAGAAGAAGAAGTTGGCACCGTCGAGGTCGTTCACGCCGGGCTGCGACTGGAACTTGTAGCCGCCGACGAAGGCGACCTGCCACTGGCTGTCCTCGTAGACGAAGAAGTCCTTGTCGCGGCTGTGGTAGACGATGGTCCGCGCGGTCGCGTCGCCGACTGCCGCGGCTTCGGTCAGGATCTTCTTCATCCGCTCGTCGGGGGCGAAGGGCTTGCCGTGCTCGATGCCGATCGAGGCGAAGAAGCCCGCGGTGACGGGATCGAGCGACTCCGCAGGCTCCTCCTGCACCACCTGGTCGAGCATCTCCCAGAACTCGAAGCCTGACGGACCCACGGTGTTGAAATAGCCCTTCGAGGAGAGATCGACATAGGTCATCTCCTCCTTCTCGCTGCCGAGCGGATAGAAGTAGGTGTGCGCCTTCACGAGGTCGATGCCCGGCTTCGGGTCGCCGTCGACGAGGAAGCTCCGCCAGGGGATCCAGAGGTTGTAGGTCGGCGAATGCACGACCTCGACGAAGTCGCCCTCCGGCACGTCGCCCGTCCAGCCCGGCGGCAGGAACAGGTACTTGCCGCCCTCGCCCTTGTCGGCGCCGGTGATGCCGACGTCGATGACCCAGTGGTACCACATGTCGTCGACCGCCCCGAGCACCTTTGGCGGCACCTCGACGACCAGCGGCCCGTCCTTCAGGTCGAGCCAGGACCAGGAATAGACGGTGTTGTCGTTCGCAGTCAGGAAGATCTGTTCGGGCGTCACCAGTTGCTCGAACATCGGCACGGTGCGGTTGACGGGTCCGAGCGGGCGGATGGCGTTGCGGTTCGCCGCCTGGTTTACCGGCGGCAGCGCCAGAAGGTAGGACTGCACCGCCCGCTGGAAATCCAGGTTGTCATAGATGGTCTTGGCCGTCGCCTCGTCCGGATAGCCGTAGTCGAACTTCAGCGTACCAAGGCGGGTCTCGACGCTGTCGGGTGCGGCGACGCCCGGCGGCATGGGGGTTTCGAACTTGTAGCCGTCTGCATGACCGGGTCCGGTCGACAGGACCGTCACGGAGGCCAGCACGAGGAACGCGGTTCGCTGCTTCATCAGGTTAATGGGAAGGCTCGGAAACGAAAATCGGTCGCGACGGATCGCGAACAGTCGGCTGAGGCCATCCGCGGGCCGATGTGAGGCAGACATGAAATCACTCCTGACGTCTGTTGGACGCCGGACCGAACTGGCCGGCGCCGGCACGATTGCCGTCCGGTTGCTTGCGGGGGCGGGATGGAAGAGCCGGACGAGATGGACTCTTCATTAGCCGAGGTCCGGGCGCCAGACTTATCTTTCCGTGCCAGGTCCGGGGCATCTCGAAGACGTGTGGCAGGCCGGGCGTCGCCGAGTCGCCTGGCGCTTGCGGCGGGGTTCGGAGCCGGTGAAGCCCCCAAGGGACCGGGACAACATGTGCCGAGGCGGCTGTTCGTTGCCTTGATCCTGTCCGAAAAAAGTCCGATGCAATTCCGATGGAAGTCCGACGTCTTTCCGATCTCACCTGGCTTCGTGTCGGCGGTCCGGCCGAGCGGTTCGCGCAGCCTGCGAGCCTGCACGAGCTGCGCCAGCTTCTCGCTGAAACGCCGCCGGAAATTCCGGTCTTTCCGATGGGGGTGGGGTCGAACCTGATCGTCCGCGACGGCGGCATAAGGGGCCTCGTGATCCGGCTGGGGCGGGGGTTCAACCACCTGGAGATCGACGGCGATCTGGTCACCGCCGGGGCGGCGATGCTGGATGCGCATGTGGCGCGGAAGGCCGCCGAGGCCGGGCGCGATCTCTCCTTTCTCAGGACCATCCCGGGTGCGATCGGCGGGGCGGTGCGGATGAATGCCGGCTGCTACGGCAGCTATGTTGCGGATCATTTCGTGTCCGCTCAAGCGGTTACGCGCGAGGGCGAGGTGGTTACCCTGACCCCGGACGACCTGAATTTCCGCTACCGACAGACCGATCTGCCCGATGGCTGGGTCATCGTGGAGGCGACCTTCCGCGCAGCCAAGGGCGACCCCGAAGTGCTTGCCGCGAAGATGGCGGACCAGCTCGCCAGGCGCGACGCGACCCAGCCCACGAAGGAACGCACCGCGGGTTCGACCTTCCGCAACCCGGCCGGATTCTCCTCGACCGGGCGCGCCGACGACACCCATGAGTTGAAGGCCTGGAAGCTGATCGACGAGGCCGGGTTGCGCGGCTTTTCGCTTGGCGGCGCCCAGATGTCCCCCAAGCACCCGAACTTCCTTGTCAACACCGGCGGCGCCACGGCGGCAGATCTGGAAGCTTTGGGCGAACTGGTGCGAAAAAAGGTTTTCGAAACCAGCGGTGTGGCACTAGAGTGGGAAATCATGCGGGTCGGCGAACCGGGGCAATAACCGGACGTCACCCGAACCATCCGGGAAAACCCGGAGGATCGAGCAGGCAAGGGCCGCAGGGCCCGGGAAATTGAGGCAGGATCGTGTCGTCAAGCACAGATCCCTTGGTCGCCGTCCTGATGGGCGGGCCATCGGCGGAGCGTGAAGTGTCGCTCAGCTCGGGTCGCGAATGCGCGAATGCGCTTCGGGCGGCGGGTTTCCGTGTGGTCGAGATCGACGCGGGCCGCGACCTTCCCGACAGGCTCCGCGAGTGCCGGGCCGACATTGCCTTCAACGCGCTCCATGGCCGGTGGGGCGAAGACGGCGTGGTGCAGGGCCTGCTGGAATGGCTGGGCATCCCCTATACCCATTCCGGTGTGCTCGCCTCGGCGCTCGCCATGGACAAGACCTGTTCCAAGCTTGCCTATCGCGAGGCGGGGTTGCCGGTCCTCCCGAGCGGCATCTTTTCCGCCGACGAGGTGCGCGCGCGTCACGTCATGGATCCGCCCTATGTGGTGAAACCGAACAACGAAGGCTCCTCCGTCGGCGTCTACCTCGTGCACGAGGAGGCCAACGGCCCGCCGCAACTCGACCCCGACATGCCGTCTCTGGTGATGGTCGAACGCTTCGCGCCCGGGCGCGAACTGACGACCGCCGTCCTTGGTGCCGGGGTGGGCGGGCCGGAGGACCGGGCGCTTACTGTCACCGACATCGTGACCGACGGCTGGTACGACTACGACGCCAAGTACCGCCCCGGCGGTTCACGCCACATCCTTCCTGCCGAGATCCCCCAGACGGTTTTCGACGCCTGCCTCGACTATGCCGTCCGGGCACACCGGGCGCTTGGATGCCGGGGCGTTTCGCGGACCGATTTCCGCTGGGACCCCGATCGGGGACGGGACGGATTGATCATTCTCGAAACCAATACCCAGCCCGGCATGACGCCGACCTCGCTGGCCCCTGAGCAGGCGGCCCATGCGGGGATCGACTTCCCGACGCTCTGCCGCTGGATGGTGGAGGACGCCTCATGCGGACGCTGACCCGCCCCCGCCGGCGCTACGGCCACGATCCGGCGCCGAGCCGGACGGCCTATCGGCTCACACGGTTCTGGCTTTCGCCTTGGCTGCGCTGGACGGTGACAACGGTCCTGCCGGTCTGCGCGCTGACCGGTGCGGTGGGGTTCTGGCTGATGCAGCCGGCACAGCAGCAGCGGATCGTCGCCGGGGCCACCCAGATCCGCGCCTCGGTGGAAGCGCGCCCGGAATTCCAGATCCGCCAGATGGCAATTACCGGGGCATCGCCGGTGCTGGCCGAAACCATCCGGCAGCGCATCGGGCTCGATTTCCCGGTCAGTTGGTTCCATCTCGACACGCACGAGATCCACGACACTGTCGCGGCGCTCGACGCCGTCGCCGATGCGCGGGTCACGGTGGAACTCGGCGGTGCGCTGCATATCGACGTTCGCGAACGCGAGCCGGTGGTGCTGTGGCGCCATGACGGCGCGCTTGAGATGCTGGACGCCACCGGACACCGCATCGCCTACATCGACCGTCGCGACGGGCTGTCCTTTCTGCCGCTGGTCACCGGCGACGGCGCCGACGCCGCGGTGCCGGAGGCCCTGGCATTGTTCGACGCCGGGAAGCCGATCATGAAGCGTGTCCGCGCGCTGATGCGGCAGGGCGCCCGTCGGTGGGACGTGGTTCTGGACCGCGGACAGGTCATCGAGCTGCCCGAGACCGAACCGGTGTCTGCATTGGAGCGCGTGCTCGCGATGCAGGACTCGACCGGCCTGCTGACCCGGGACGTGGCCATCGTCGACATTCGCGATCCGGCCCGCCTCACCGTCCGGCTGGGCCCGGCAGCGGCCGAAAACCTCGAGACGACGCGCAGTTTTGGTAAGGGAATAGTGAGCCAATGATCGAGCTCTTCGAGATCCAGCGGGCGATGCGCCAGATGCGCAAGGCCGCGATGCAACGTGGCGTTGTGGCGATCCTGGATATCGGGACCTCCAAAGCCACCTGTCTGGTGCTGCGCTTCGACGGCGGCGAACTGCCGTCGGGCGACGGTGTCGGGCCGATGGCCGGGCAGTCGCAGTTCCGCATCATCGGAGCGGCAACGACCCGGGCGCGGGGAATGCGCCATGGCGAGATCGAGGTCATGGCCGAGACCGAGCGCGCGGTGCGGACCGTCGTTCAGGCGGCACAGAAGATGGCCCAGGTCCGTGTCGACCACGCCATCGTCAGTTTCTCAGGTGCCGGCCCGCGCTCCTACGGTCTCTCGGGCGAGATCGAGGTCTCGGGATCGGAAGTCTCTGAAAGCGACATCGCCGCGGTCCTTGCGAGCTGCGAGACGCCCGATATCGGCACGCACCGGACGGTGCTTCATGCGCAGCCGGTCAACTTCATTCTGGACCACCGTTCGGGTCTTGCCGATCCGCGCGGCCAGATCGGCAACCGGCTGGCGACCGACCTGCACATGCTGTCGGTGGACCGGGCCGCCGTGCAGAACATCCTTCATTGCATCAAGCGCTGCGACCTGGAACTGGCCGGGCTGGCCTCGTCGGCCTATGTCGGCGGCATTTCGGCGCTGGTCGAGGACGAACAGAAGATCGGCGCCGCCTGCATCGACCTCGGCGCCGGCACGTCGGGGCTGTCGATCTTCCTGCGCGGCCACATGATCTATGCGGACACGGTACGGATCGGCGGTCATCACGTGACCCAGGACATCTCCAAGGGGCTCGGCATCCCGCTGGCGCTGGCCGAACGGATCAAGACGCTCCACGGCGGGCTCGTCGCCACCGGACGCGATGACCGGGACATGATCGAGCTGAAGGGCGAGACCGGCGACTGGGAGCACGACCGGCGCGAGATCTCGCGCAGCGAGCTGATCGGCATCATGCGGCCCCGTGTCGAGGAAATTCTCGAAGAGGTCCGCGGTCGGCTTGACGCGGCGGGATTCGATTCGCTGCCGAGCCAGAAGATCGTGCTGACGGGCGGGGCGAGTCAGGTGCCCGGCCTGGCGCATCTCGCCACCCGCATTCTCGGCCAGCAGGTGCGGCTGGGCCGACCGCTCCGGGTGCAGGGGCTGCCCCAGGCCGCGACGGGCCCGGCCTTCTCGGCAGCGGTGGGTCTTTGCCTCTTTGCGGCCCATCCACAGGACGAATGTTGGGATTTCAACATCGAGGATCACCGCTATCCGGCGCGCTCTTTGCGCCGTGCCGTGCGCTGGTTCCGGGAGAATTGGTAGGATTTCGCTGAAACAAGCCGAAATCTTGTGTATTTTTGAGCGGGCACGCAGATTTGCGCGTGACCCGCGGCCTTGTCGTCGCTAGACTTCGAACAATAACTAGACTTCGAACAATAAGCAGCGTGCGGACGCAAAGACCGCACAGGACATACAGGCGGAACCAGAGATGACGTTGAACCTGAAGATTCCCGCGCAAGAAGATCTGCGCCCGAAAATCACCGTGTTCGGGGTCGGCGGCGCCGGCGGCAATGCGGTCAACAACATGATCGAGAAGCAGCTCGATGGTGTCGAGTTTGTCGTCGCGAATACCGATGCACAAGCCCTTGCGCAAAGCCGGGCGGCAGCCAAGGTGCAGATGGGCATAAAAGCCACAGAAGGCCTGGGTGCCGGTGCGCGGCCCGCGGTCGGGGCGGCGGCGGCCGAGGAATCGATCGAACAGATCGTCGATCACCTCGTCGGCAGCCACATGTGCTTCATCACCGCCGGGATGGGAGGCGGCACCGGAACCGGTGCGGCGCCGATCATCGCCCAGGCGGCCCGCGAACTGGGCGTGCTGACGGTCGGCGTGGTCACGAAGCCCTTCCACTTCGAGGGCGCCAAGCGGATGCGCAAGGCCGAGGAAGGCGTCGAGAACCTTCAGAAGGTCGTCGACACGCTGATCATCATCCCGAACCAGAACCTGTTCCGCCTGGCGAACGAGAAGACGACCTTCACCGAGGCGTTCTCGCTTGCGGACGACGTCCTGTATCAGGGCGTCAAGGGGGTGACCGACCTGATGGTGCGGCCCGGCCTCATCAACCTCGATTTCGCCGA
>JAGQRV010000005.1:118461-135644 GCA_020425125.1 Paracoccaceae bacterium
AGGCGATGATGGGCACCGGCGAGGGCGAGGGCGATACTCGCGCCCTGCAGGCGGCCGAGAAGGCAATCGCCAACCCGCTGCTCGACGAGATCAGCCTCAAGGGCGCCAAGGGCGTGCTGATCAACATCACCGGCGGCTACGACCTTACCCTGTTCGAACTGGACGAGGCCGCGAACCGGATCCGCGAGGAAGTGGATTCCGATGCCAACATCATCGTCGGGTCGACGCTCGATCCGGACATGGAAGGCATGATGCGTGTGTCCGTCGTCGCCACTGGTATCGACGCCGCCACCGAACTCAAGGAAGTTCCGGTGCCGCGCCGCCGCCTGTCCGAACCGCTGACCAACACGGTCACCGTCGAGGCAACGAAGCCGGGCGCGCCCGGCCACACCGCACCGACGCCGGCGGTGGCGGCTGCCGCCAGGGCCGAGGAGCCGACGCTGTTCCACGACCTCGAACCGCAGCCCGCTGCAGCGCCGAAGTCCGAGGCGGACGACGATCTGCCACCGCCCGCCTACGCGCCGCAGATGCCGGCATTCGAACCTGCCGCCCGGAAGGACGCTCCGGCCGAGGTCCGCGCTCCGGCGCCGGGCACGCCGTCGCCGGAAACCATCCGGCGTCTGGAGGCCGCCGTGCGCAAGGCGGCCGACGGCTACGAGCCGAGGGGCGCCGCTTCCGCGACTGCACACCGGGACCAGCCGGCCGACAAGTCGCGCTTCGGGATCAACTCGCTGATCAACCGGATGACCGGCCATTCGCACGACCAGCGCGGTCATGGCGGCGGTCGCGCGCAGCCGCCGATGCAGAGTCTGCCGGCGGATCATCCCGAGGATGACGCCGAACTCGACAAGATCGAGATTCCCGCATTCCTGCGGCGCCAGGCAAACTGAAGCCAGAAGATCACGACTGAAAGGGCCGGCATTCGCCGGCCTTTTCTTTTTTTATCAGACACATGAGCCACATTTTTCTGCGCGTGCGCAATAACCCGCGGAGAATTCCATTTCCATGTTTCATGCTGTTGCAATCATTGAATTGAGCTGGATGGGCGCCTCGCCTAGCTACAGGCTGCAAGCAAAGGTCACGGCGCAATCGGAACGTGTTGCGCGAGATGGCATAAAATCGTGAGGGCGCGATGCAGACGACTGTGGCAAGGACTGTACATTTTGCTGGGACGGGATTGCATACCGGTCGGCCGGTTCGGCTCGACGTCTGCCCCGCTCCGATCGACCACGGCATCGTCTTCCGTCGTACCGACATCCAGGGCGAAGCCGCCCTGTTGCCGGCCCAGTTCGATCTGGTGGACCAGAGCCCGCTCTGCACCAAGCTGGTGAACGATGCCGGCGTGTCGGTGTCGACGATCGAGCATCTGATGGCGGCGCTGGCCGGTCTCGGCATCCGCAACGCACGGATCGACGTGAACGGCCCGGAGGTCCCGATCCTCGACGGCAGCGCGGCGCCCTTCGTGCGCAAGCTGGTCCGTGCGGGCATTCGTCAGCAGGGCGGGAAAGTCCATCTGCTGAAGATCCTGAAGCCGGTCGAGGTGCGTAACGGTGACGCGGTCGCGCGGCTGGATCCGTCCGAAGGCTTCCACATGGATTTCGAGATCGATTTCGACCTTCCGTCGATCGGTCGCCAGCACCGCGAACTGAACCTGCGCAACGGCGCCTTCGTCGCCAATCTCTGCGACAGCCGGACCTTCTGCCGGCAGTCGGACGTGGACGCGATGCGTGCGAAGGGTCTGGCTCTCGGCGGCACGCATGAGAATGCGGTCGTGTTCGACGGGGATGCGGTGGTCAGCCCGGGCGGCCTGCGCCACGAGGACGAACCGGTGCGCCACAAGATGCTGGATGCGCTTGGCGACCTTGGCCTTGCCGGCATGCCGATCCTTGGTCGCTATACCGGGATCCGCGCCGGGCACGCGACGACGAACCGGCTGCTCCGGGAGCTGTTCGCGCGTCCGGATGCCTATGAGGTCGTCGAATGCGAGCCGTCCATGCTCCATTCGCTCCCCGGCGCCGGCGTGCGCGAGTCCGACTTGGCGCTTTGCGCCTGAGGCTCCACGGAAGGAAGATGGCCACAAATCGCCGTGCGCAATCGGCATGGCCCTTTTTCCCCGTCTTTCTTTCGTGGTAACTCCGACCCGGTGGGTAAGGAGCCGCAGGTTGGGCAGCAGGAATTGGCAGGGATGCTGGCACGGAGTGCGGCTGACGACGATGGTCGCGGCCGTTCTTCTGGTCGCCGGATGCGGGCAGGGGCGCGAGCCGTCGCTCGAAAACTTTTCGCCCAAGGAAATCTACGACCGCGCGGAGTACGAGCTCGATCAGGGTAACCTGGAGGAGTCGGCGCATTACTTCGGTGAGGTCGAGCGGCTTTATCCCTATTCCGACTGGGCCAAGCGCGCGCTGATCATGCAGGCCTTCGCCTATCACCGCGACAAGGACTATGAGTCGAGCCGTGCTGCAGCGCAGCGCTATATCGATTTCTATCCGGCCGACGAGGATGCGGCTTATGCGCAGTATCTGCTTGCGCTCAGCTATTACGACCAGATCGACGACGTGGGGCGCGACCAGGGCGTGACCTACCAGGCATTGCAGGCGCTCCGCACGGTGATCGAGCGCTATCCCGACAGCGAATACGCACGATCTGCAATCCTGAAGTTCGATCTCGCCTACGATCACCTTGCCGCGAAGGAGATGGAGGTCGGCCGGTACTACGAGAAGGGGGGCTTCTTCTCTGCCGCGGCGGCCCGCTTCCGGGTGGTGGTCGAGGATTTCCAGACCACCAGCCACACTCCCGAGGCGCTGTTCCGGCTGGTCGAGTGCTATCTGTCGCTCGGACTCGTGAACGAGGCCCAGACTGCCGGCGCGATCCTCGGGTACAACTACCAGGCGACGACCTGGTACCAGGATGCCTATACGCTTCTGACGGGGCAGGGCCTTCTGCTGGAACCTGCCGGCGAGAACTGGCTCACGTCGATCTGGCGCCAGACGATCCGGGGGCAATGGCTCTGACATGGGGCGCCCCGGTCGGGGGGGCGCCGTGCCGGCATGCTGCGTAGCCTTGCGATCCGCGATATCCTGATCATCGACCGGCTGGAGATCGATTTCCAGCCGGGGCTCAATGTCCTCACCGGCGAGACCGGCGCCGGAAAGTCGATCCTGCTTGACGCGCTCGGCTTCGTGCTCGGCTGGCGCGGACGTGCGGACATCGTGCGCCCCGGCGCGGAGCGGGGTGAAGTGACGGCCGTCTTCGATCTCGACGCCGGGCACCCTGCACTGGAGGTTCTGGCCGAAGCAGGTCTGGAAGCGACCGACGAGCTGATCCTGAGACGGACCAACGCGACCGACGGCCGGAAGCAGGCTTTCGTCAACGACCGGCGGGTATCGGGAGAGGTGCTTCGGCAGCTCTCCGACACGCTGGTGGAACTGCACGGACAGCACGACGATCGCGGTCTTCTGGATCCGCGGGGCCACCGGGCGCTTCTCGATGCGTTGCTGGACGATGCGGCGCTGGTCGCGAACGTGCGCGCGGCCTGGGCGGCGCTTGCGGCGGCGCGGCGCGAAGAAGGCACATTGCGCGCCCGGATCGAGGCCGCCCAGGGCGAAGCGGACTTCCTGCGCCATGCGGTGGCCGAACTGGACAACTTCGATCCGCAGGCCGGAGAGGACGCGGAACTGGATTCCCGGCGCAGGATGATGCAGGGCGCCGAGCGGGTGCGCGTGGACATTCGCCGAGCCGCCGAAGCCCTGGGCGCCGACGAAGGCGCCGAAGTCCTGACCGGGACTGCCTTGCGCTGGCTTGAGGGGGCCGCCGATCTCCTGGGCGAGACCCTGCAGGCGCCGCAGGCTGCGCTTGACCGGGCGCTGGTGGATCTGGGGGAGGCGCTGGCCGGAATCGAGTCTTGCCTCGATCTGCTCGATTTCGATCCGCTGGAACTGGAACGGGTCGAGGAGCGGCTCTTTGCACTGCGGGCGCTGGCGCGCAAGCATGGCGTACTGGCGGACGATCTTGCCGGGCTGGCGGCAGACTTCCGCGGCAAGCTCGAGGCGATCGACAGTGGTGCGGCCAATCTCGTCGAGATCGTCGCCAAGGTCCGTGCGTCCGAAGCTTGCCATGCCGAGGCGGCCAAGGCCCTGACCGAGGCCCGAACTGCGGCGGCAACCCGGCTCGATCAGGCGATGCAGGACGAGCTTCGCCCTCTCAAGATGGAGCGGGCGGTTTTCCGGACCGAGATTGCGCCGGCACCGCCGGGCCCGGACGGACAGGACCTGGTTGCCTTTCAGGTCGCCACGAATCCCGGCGCCCCACCCGGTCCGCTCGAGCGCATTGCCTCGGGCGGCGAACTCTCGCGCTTCATGCTGGCGCTCAAGGTCTGCCTGACGGCGGGTGCGCGCGGGATGACGCTGATCTTCGACGAGATTGACCGGGGTGTCGGCGGCGCTACCGCGGATGCTGTGGGGCGCCGTCTGGCGGCGCTGGCGGGGGGAGCCGGGGCGCAGATTCTGGTCGTGACCCATTCCCCTCAGGTCGCGGCACTGGCCCGGCACCACTGGCGGGTGGAGAAGCACATCGCCGACGGCGCGACGCGGTCGACCGTCGTGGCACTGGCGCCCGGGGACCGGGTCGACGAGATCGCGCGGATGCTTTCAGGGGACCAGATCACGGAGGCGGCGCGGCAGGCGGCACGGGTGCTTCTCGACGGCTGACGCCGGAACAAGCCAGCGTCGCGGATCGTATCAGATGGCGCAGCGGTACGCGTAGACCGGGGCGTCTGCCCCCGGCGGGGTGAAGACCAGATAGTCGATGGACGAGCCAAAGGCGACGATCTGGACGGAAAGGCGACCGTGGTCGCGTGTCCGGATCTCGAGCATGTTGCCATCGGACAGCCGGTAGGATGCACGGTCGGTGATGTCCTTCGGCTCGGTGATCCGGACGTGTCCGTAGTCGATCATGAAGGGGCGCGGACAGACCGCCGACTGCGTGTTGGGCAACATCCGCACTGGTGCGTTCCGCATCGTCCAGCGCCCGACCAGGAACGACGGGGGTTGCGGGCCGAAGTTGCTGAATCCCCGGATCTCGCGATATGCGCGGAGAAACGCGTTGAAGCCGTCCAGTCGGCGCAATTCATCGAGGTACAGTGCCGGATCGGATTGCCGGAGCCCGGTGAGAAAGGCACGGGCGCGATTGTTCTGTTCGGTCAGGTAACCGAAATAGAGCGCAGTCGCGACCAGTGCCGCGCCGATCATGGTGACCCGGCGATTCCGGATGCTCCGCTGGGTGGTTGCACTTTCATAGGTCATGGCGGGCGAGCCTGTCGCAGTCCATGTGCCCCGATTATGCGTTTGAATACCTTGGCACAAGGTCTTATTCCGCGGGGCATTGGCCGGAACAAGGCACCCCGCGCACAAGAAAGGGAGCGATGCCATGCCCGAGAGCGAAACCCAGGACGCCCGCCAGTTCACGCTCGTCGGCATGTCGCTTGTCTCGATCATGATAGGGGTCGTGACCGGCATCGGCGCCATCGTGCTGCGGTACCTGATGGCGTTGTTTCACAACCTTTTCTTTCTCGGGCATCTGTCGTTTCACTACGACGCCAATGTTCCCACACCGCCGTCGCCCTTCGGTCCGGCGATTATCCTGGCCCCGGTGATCGGCGGGCTGATCGTTCTCTATCTGGTTCGCAGCTACGCGCCCGAGGCGAAGGGCCATGGCGTGCCCGAAGTCATGGATGCGATCTATTACCGCGGCGGGCAGATCCGGCCCGCGGTCGTGGTCGTCAAGTCGATCGCCTCGGCACTTTCGATCGGCTCGGGGGCTTCGGTCGGGCGCGAGGGGCCGATCATCCAGATCGGATCGGGGATCGGATCGGTCCTGGGGAAAGCGTTCCACCTTCGGCGCTGGCAGGTGATCACGCTGGTGGCCTCGGGGGCGGGGGCGGGGATCGCCGCCACCTTCAACACGCCGCTCGGGGCGGTTCTCTTCGCGGTCGAACTGATGCTCCCGGAATTCAGCCCCCGCACGCTGATGCCCGTTGTCCTGGCCACAGGCACCGCGACCTATGTCGGGCGCTTCGCGTTCGGGGTGGAACCGGCCTTTCTCATAGCGTCCTTTGCCGAACCCGATCTCTTCGTGCCGCTCGATGCCGACATGCTGCCGCTCTATGTGCTGACCGGGGTGCTCTGCGGTGTCGCCTCGGCGCTGTTCGTGCGCACGCTCTATGGCACCGAGGATCTGTTCGACCGGATCCAGATCAACCCTTATCTCAAGACCGCCATCGGGATGACGGGAATCGGGGTGCTGCTTTACGTGCTGATGCTGACGACCGGCCAGTACCATACAGGCGGCGTCGGCTACGGCACGATCCAGCAGATCCTGACGAGCCGCATCACCGCACCTGTCTTCCTGCTGCTCCTTTTCGTCCTCAAGCTTCTGGCGACCTCGGTCAGTCTCGGGGCGGGCGCGTCAGGCGGCGTGTTCTCACCGTCCCTGTTCCTTGGCGCCTCCCTGGGCGCGGCCTTCGGCACCTCGCTCGATCTGCTGTTCCCCTCACTGGGATTCCACCCGGTCACATTCGCCTTGATCGGCATGGCCGGAATCGTCGGGTCCAGCACTGGCGCGGCGCTGACGTCGATCATGATGATCTTCGAGATGACGGGCGACTACACCACGACCCTGCCGGCGATCATCGCGGTGGTCGTGGCCGTCGGCGTGCGGCGCAGCCTGATGACCGACAACATCTACACAATGAAGCTCACGCGGCGCGGACATCACATTCCGCGGGAAAGCCGCCAGCACATGTTCCCCTTGCGCAAGGTCGGTGATGTCATGGAGCCGGTCGTGGCCGTGGTCGAGGAAGCCGCGATGCGCCCCGCCGAAGGGGTGCACCCTCGGGGCGAAGGCAAGCGCGATTTCGCCGTGGTCATGAACGGGCGGCACATCGTCGGGGCCGTGGTGGTCGAAGGCGAGACACCCGATCACGCCATGGGGCCGGTTCTCAAGCCCGTCGGAATTGTGCGCGAAGACGCCTTCCTGCGCGAGGTGATCAGCCACATGAGCGACCGGGGGCAGCGCGCCCTGCTCGTGGTGCCGAAGGGCGCCACGCCGCGCGCCGAGAACGTGACCGGCGTGGTTACCCGGATCGCGATTGCCGACTGCGTGCTTCAGGATTACCACAGCTGATTTGACCCGGCGGTGGACGCCGGAACGGGCCGGCGCCTGTCCCGGCCAGTCGGTCCCGCTGAGTCAGGCCACCTTGGGCTTATTGCTGCTCGACCGTGACCTTCTCGGTATCGAAGGCCATGTAGCCACGGATCCGCTCCGCAGCCGGAAGCGGGTTCTCGAACGACCAGGCAGCGTTCTCGAGGACCATGCTCTTCGTGTCGAGCGCATAATAGGTGGCGGTGCCCATGCGCGCGTTGGCCGCCTGTTCGTCGCTGCGATCGAAGAAGGCCATCGCCACGTCCTCGCGCGGAACGTAGATGACCGGGCTCCGGCCGGGCTCCAGCACTTGCAGGGCGCGAGCGGATTCACCGAAAATTCCGCCGCGCGTGTAGACGACCCACTTGCCCGGGGCAGTGCGAATCTCGATTCCGCTCGGATCCTGATCTTGCATAGTCTGCATCCCCGTTTTCTGGTGTTGTGCTGCACCGCAACAATGTCGCGGCGACGATGACAGGATGATGACGCCAACGCTAGAGCGCGCTGGTCGCCTGCTTCAGCCAGTCGCGGGCCGGTTCGGAGACAAGCGGCGACAGCCGGCGCCAGGTCTCGGCGTGATATTCGTCGATCCACGCCCGTTCACCGGCGCTCAGCATCTCGACTATCATGCCATTGCGGTCAATCGGCACGTAGGTCAACGTGCGGAATGCCAGCATGTCGCGCGCATCGGCGCCCGGAAGTGCCGGGGCGGGCTCCACGACGATCAGGTTCTCGATCCGAATCCCGTATTCCCCCTCGCAATAATGTCCGGGCTCGTTCGAGAGGATCATGCCCGCCGCCAGCGGCTCCGTCCCCGTCCGCGCAAGGCGCTGCGGCCCCTCGTGGACGCTGAGATAGGCACCGACGCCGTGGCCCGTGCCGTGATCGTAGTCCTGCCCTGCGCACCACAGCGCGTAACGGGCAAGCGCGTCGAGATCGCGCCCGGCGACGCCCTTCGGGAAGCGGGCCCTGCTAATCGCGATCATTCCCTGCAGGACGCGGGTGAACGCCGCGCGCGCGGCTTCGCCCGGATCGCCAATGGCGATGGTTCGCGTGATGTCGGTCGTGCCGTCTTCGTATTGTCCGCCGCTGTCGACGAGCAGGAATTCGTCGGGCTTGACGGCGCGGTCGCTGTCCCTTGTCACGCGGTAATGGACGATGGCCGCATCCGGTCCCGCCCCGCAGATCGTATCGAAGCTGATGTCGCGCAGTTTGTTGGTCGCCCTGCGAAAGGATTCGAGCGCCTCCACAATGCCGATTTCGGTCAGCCTGTACTTCGGATCGTCCTTCAGCTTTGCGGCCTCGCTTGCGAGCCAGGCGAGGAATTCGACCATCGCGGCCCCGTCGCGCAGATGCGCCGCCTCCGCACCGGCGATCTCGGCCGCTGATTTGCAGGCTTTTGGCAGGATGCAGGGATCGCGGCCGTAGATCGGCTCGACCAGGGCGGCATTCAGCGCAAGCTGCACAGCCATTGGCGCGCTCTGGCGGTCAACCCGCACCTTGCCGGTCAGTTGGCGCATGAACGGATCGAATTCTTCTGCAGGCCAGATCCGCACGGTGGCGCCAAGGTGGTCCTCAAGCCCGTCGAGCTTTTCGGGATCGGCAAAAAGGTCGACCGACGCATCATCCTGGATCACCGCGAAGCCCTGCATGATCGGCACACGCGGGATGTCGCTGCCGCGGATGTTCAGCAGCCACGCGATGCTGTCCGGCAGGGTGATGACTGCGGCCGCCTCTCCGGCGGCACAGAGAGTGGATGCGATGTCCTTGCGCTTGTCCATCGCACTGCGCCCAGCCAGGGCTTCAGGTTGCGCGACGGCCTTTCCTTTGGGCGGATCGGGGCGGTCCGTCCAGACCGCATCGACCAGGTTGGCGGCGCATTCGACCAGAGTGATCTCGGTTCCGGTAAGCACCTTGCGCAGCTTCTCGATCTCATCGATGGTGTGAAGCCACGGATCGAAGCCGATCGCGGCGCCCTTCGGTGCATGCTCTTTCAGCCAGTCGCTGAGGCGGGTGTCCGGCCAGTTCACGGGCGTGAAGGCGGACTTGTCGACCTGCGCCCGGACCTGAAGGCGGTAGCGCCCATCGACGAAGATGCCGGCGATATCGGGCAGGACCGCGCAGAATCCGGCCGAGCCGGTAAACCCCGTAAGCCAGGCCAGGCGGGCATCGCAATCGGCAACATATTCGCCCTGATGGGCGTCGGCGCGCGGCACCAGGAACCCGGCCAGGTTCTCATCGGCGATGGCCTTTCTCAGCGCAGCCAGCCGCGGAGGCCCGTCGCCGGGTCGGGTGATCACGTCGAAATTCTGGAACATGGATTGCCGATCCCGTTTCCAAGCGACACTGCGAATCCGAAACCCAGAGCTACCAGCGGCGGGCCGGAAGGAAAAGGCGTCGGGCCGACCAAGCGTCGAGAGATTTGCCCGGAGCATGCTACGGGGGAGCGCGTCCGCATTTGCAGGACCGTGGATCCAGCTGGCAGCAGTGGCTGCCCGCATGGGCCCCGCCCGCTCAACCCGTGCGGCGCAGGCCCGCTCCGCGCGCCCGCTTGCGCGGATCCGCCTCGAACAGGTTGGCCAGCTGCTCGGTCATCGCTCCGGCCAGCTGCTCCACATCGGTGATGGTCACGGCGCGACTGTAATAGCGCGTGACGTCGTGGCCGATGCCGATGGCGATCAGCTCCACCTGCTTCTTGCGCTCCACCATCGCGATCACGTCGCGCAGGTGCTTTTCGAGGTAGTTCGCCGGGTTGACCGAAAGGGTCGAGTCGTCCACCGGCGCACCGTCCGAGATCACCATCAGGATCTTCCGCGCTTCCGGCCGCCCGAGCATCCGCCGATGCGCCCATTCCAGCGCCTCGCCGTCGATGTTCTCCTTCAGCAGCCCCTCCTTCATCATCAGTCCGAGATTGGGCCGGGCCCGCCGCCAGGGGGCGTCGGCCTGCTTGTAGATGATGTGCCGCAGGTCATTCAGGCGGCCCGGAAGCTGCGGTCTCCCCAGGTTGAGCCAGGCCTCGCGCGATTGCCCGCCCTTCCAGGCCCGCGTCGTGAAGCCGAGGATCTCGACCTTGACAGCGCAGCGTTCCAGGGTGCGCGCCAGCACATCGGCGCAGATTGCCGCGATCGAAATCGGCCGGCCGCGCATCGAGCCCGAATTGTCCAGAAGCAGCGTCACGACCGTGTCGCGGAATTCCATGTCCTTCTCGATCTTGAAGGACAGCGGCGTGGTCGGATTCGCCACGACCCGCGCAAGGCGCCCGGCATCGAGGATGCCTTCCTCCCGGTCGAATTCCCAGGACCGGTTCTGCTGTGCCTGGAGACGACGCTGAAGCTTGTTGGCAAGCCGCGAGACAGCGCCTTTCAGCGGATCGAGCTGCTGATCAAGGTAGGCGCGCAAACGCTCAAGCTCGGTCGGCTCCGCCAGGTCTTCAGCACGGATCTCTTCGTCATATTCGGTCGTGAAGACTGTGTAGTCGGGATCGGCCTCTGAAACCGGTGCGGGCGGCGGTGCCTCAAGTGGCGCGTCGCCATCGGGCATCTCCACCTCGTCGGTCAGTTCGGCATCCGCCGTCTGGTCCATCGTGACCTGGGCATCCGACGCGTCGCCGCCTTCATCCCGGCTGTCCTCGGGCTGGCTCTCGCGGTCGTCCTGGCTGTCTTCGTCTTCCTCGGGCGCACTGTCCGACTCGTCCTGATCTTCCTCGCCCTGCGAGTCGTCTTCCTGGTCGTCATCGTCGAGATCCGGGTCGTCACCCAACTGGTCGCCGTAGCCGAGGTCGGCGATCACCTGCCGCGAAAGTCGGGCGAAGGCGGCCTGATCCCTGAGAGCGGATTCGAGCCCGGACAGTGTGGCCCCGGCCTCCTTCTCGATATGCTCCTGCCAGAGCCGCATCACGTTGTTCGCGCCTGGCGGCAATTCCCGGCCGGTTGCGAGATGCCTCAGAAGATAGCCGGCGGCCGGGGCCAGCGGGGCGTCATTGGCCTCGGTGATCTGGCCGTAGCCCCGGCGGTCGGCTTCGGCGGCGATCTTGGCGTCGATATTTCCCGCCGTCCCCGGCATCGTCCGGGCGCCCACCGCCTCGCAGCGTGCGGTTTCCAGCGCCTCGTAGATGTCGCGGGCGATCTGACCTTGCGGGCAATACCGGCTGTGCGTGGCGTCGTTGTGATAGCGTCGCCTCAGCGCGAAGGCGTCGGCGGTGCCGCGGGCCAGCATCACCTCGGCGCGCGTCATCCGCCGGCTGATCTGCGGCAGGCGCATGGTCTCGCCGGCAAGGCCGGGCGGATCCACCGAATAGCTCACCACCATGTCGGGATCGTCGGCAAGCACGCGCGTTGCCTCGGCAAGCGCCTTCTTGAACGACTCTGAGGGACTTTCGGGCTGGCTCATGGCTCCTCGGGGCAGGGCGGTCTCCGGCAACCGGTCGTCTGCCGGCGGCTTGCCTCCCTATATGACCCGAGTGGACGCGAACCGGAAGCCCTGCGGTCAGATCAATCCGTAAAGCGCCTTTGCGCGACCGAGAAGCGCCTGTCTGTGTGCGATTCCGTTGTAGCCGCCGTTGATCCTGCGCGTAATTCCGCGGATGTCGTCGTCATCTGCCAGGGCATTCAATCCGTGCCCGTCCCAGTACCAGCCGGCGGCGCCGACACAAAGCGCGAGATCCGTCGCGACGACAGCCGGATCGGCCAGGATCTCTTCCTCCCGCCCCAATGCGGCGCCGAATTTCGTGTAATTGTATCTTCCGGTCAGCTGGATCAGCCCGCGGCCCTTGAACCGGGCACCGTCGCCATGCTCGACATTGCCAAGATCGGTCCGGCCTTCGTAGGCAGATCCCGAAGCGATCTCTTCCGAAAACCGCAGTTCGCCGCTTTCATGGCCGATCTGGGCAAGGAAATGCGCCTGCCGCAAGGCTGTGTCGATCTCATAGCGCTTGAAGGCTGCCGAGATCGGAGCCGCAAAACGCGCAACATCCGCCTCCGCCGCGTTCAGCATGACGAGTTGCAGGAGCATCTCGCCGTACGCGCTCGGGACCAGCCTGCACAGCACCCGCATCGTTCGTCCGCCCGGATCGACGACGCCATCCGGGGCACTGAGCCCGACGGCGCTGTGCTGGCAGGACAGAATCGCGGCCTGCGTCATCGGGCCGAAAATTCCATCGGCTTTCAGGGCCTCGGGCATGCGAAAGCCATTGCCGGAGGCGAGAGCGTTCAACAGAATCTGTATGGTCTTGACGTCGTCGCGGTGGTTGGGGCGCTTCGACCCGACGGGCGCGGCGATGAGGCGGCTGGCTCGCGGGTCCGTGCCGCTCGACGCCGTGACCTCAGCGGCGGCCTGAGTTGGCGTATCGGCGGGCTGCGCCGTCTCGGGAACGGATCGCCGCGGGCGCCGTTCGAAATGCGGCGTATCCTTGAACGTCGTCCAGTTGCCGCCCCAGCGGTTCAATCCGGGCGCCAGCGATTCCCAATAGTCCCCCAACGGCTGCAGGATCGCCCGGTCATAGCAGAGCTCGAGGCGGCCGCCCCGGCTCACGAAGAAGTTCAGGTCGACCGCGAGGCGGCGCAGGTGCTGGCTTGCCAGGGTTCGCGACCGCCCCTCGCGCATGTAGATCGCTTGTTGCTGGGGCGTGCGGTAAAGTTCCCCCCCGGTGACCGTGAAGCCCAGATCCTTGGCGTAGGCCACCAGACGGGCGACATCGGTCAGGAAATGGTCCTGTTCCGCGACCAGCCCCATCTCAACGCTCGCGAACCTGGGCGGTCCGGATCAGATCCTCGAGCATCCGGCTCTTGTCGCTGCTGCCCTTGGATGAGCCGAAGAAGAACTGGATGATTGCCGAGAGGCTCACACCAAGGAGGAAACCGAGCACGGTATCGACCGTACGGATCTGCGCCTGTCCGGCGGCGGACAGCGTGCCATCCGCGCCAATGTCGAACCGGGCCCCGAAGGCCGCCCAGGCGACGAAAGCGAAGGTGAAGGCGGTCAGCAGAATCGCGTAGATGTGGATGAAATTCCGGGTGAGCCAGTCGTCCTGGGCCATTGCCGCTTTCTGCAGGGCGCGTGCATCGCTGCGGTCCTCGTTGAGAAGGCGGACCCGGTCGATGTCCCGGCCTTCCGCTTCCTGCAGTTCGTTGAGAAGAAGTTCCTGGTTCTGCAGCTCGAAATCCTTGAGCTGCGCCCATTCGTCGGCGGTCAGCCGGTCGTCGGCGATGTCCTGAACCTTGATCCCGGTCCGCTTCTCGATCTCGGCGGCGATCTTCTCGGCGCCGGCCTCGGTGGCGCCGTTGAACACGCTGCCCACCAAATCGATACCCTTCTGCGCCAGCGGTCGCACCGCCGCTGCCAAAACCGCCGCTGCCAGACCGATCGCCATCACATCCCCCGAGGTCGCAAGCCGCCTTTACCGGCTCTCAACCATTGCGTCAGGGATGGTTAATCCTCCTTGAGACCACAGTACGGTGCCTCCAGGCAGGCCTCACCAACAGGGCTTGGTGCTGCGCAGGGCATCCCACAGCGCCTTGGCGTCCAGCCAGTGATGGTCGGCGCGTTCCGTGCGGGTTCCCAGAAGCCAGCCTACGGCGCGCTGCGCGTCGGGGTCGCCCGCCCCGGGCGCGTCAAGGCCGGTAAGCAGGTGCGCGGCCATGGCGGCATCGTTCAGGTCGCCAAAGACCTGCTGCAGGTCCTTGAGCCGGCGTATGAACGGACCGACTCGTTTCGCGGGAAGGACGGGGGAAAAGAATTCAATGGCATAGCGGAGCTTCTTCAGCTCCTTGCGCAGTTCGTGGCGGGCCTCGATATCCAGCGCCTCGATGTCCCGCGCGCGCTTGCGCGTGCGTTTCCAGAGCTGGCCGATCGCGTCCCGCGCCAGATCGCCGACCGGGCGCGCCAGCCGCTGGGTCTGCTCGAAATCGTCGGCCTGCAACCACCCCCGCGCTTCGATGAAACGGGCGAGGTCGATCAGGAAATTCTGTGTGCGCGCCGATTCCAGGACTTTCCGCAACTCGCCGCGGTGGGCGTCGGCCCGGGTCCTGAGCATGCCAGAAAGAATGCCGAATCCGCTTTCCTGTGGATGAGCGCGTGCTTCCGGTTCGAGCAAGTCGACGATTGCGACGTCGAGGTCGCGCTGGCCTCCGACTTTCTGCCCGAGCCAGCGGGCCTCGTCACCGAGCCGAGTCAATTCGGGATGACAGATCGTGTCGCCGAAGACCAGGAACGCGCTGCGCAAGCGTCTCAGTCCGACACGAAGCTGGTGCGGCCCTTCGGGATCGTCAAGCGCCCGGACAACCTCCACATTGTGCGCGACCTGATCGAAGCACTCGCGCAGGACGTCGCGGGCCGCCGTCTCGGCGGACTGGTCCGCAGACAGCGGCACAGTGGCCGCATTCCGCGGCGCCATCGGCCTGACGATCCGTCCTTCACGGGCCAGCAGGAATCCGCGCGCCGCCTTGGACATGCGTGAAAAGTTGAGGCCGCCTTCTGGAAAGAGTTGCCGGGTCAGATCAAAAAGGGCGCCGACACTCCCCTGCTTCAGTTCGATTTCCAGTTCGCGGAATTCCTGCGTCGCCTCGCCGGCAGAAATGGCACCGAGATCGATCGCCAGTTCGGCCTTGGCATGGCCGTTCAGCGCGACGGTTCCGAGCGTGCGGCGGATATTCGTCTCGCAGACCGGCGTCAGCGGATGACCGGCGGTCAGATCGATGATCTGGCTGCGGAGCGCAATGTCGGGAATCCGGTCGAGATGCAGACGGCCACCGGGAGCGGGACATTCGGCTTCGAGGCCCGACTGCATGGCGCCGATGTTTGTGGTCTTCGCCTTGACCGTCTGAATCCACCGCCGCCCGTCCCGCCGCAACCTTAGGGCAATCCCGGCCCGGCGCAGGTCTCCATCGGCGGTGTCGAAATAGACGCTGTGCAGCTTGCGCATCGCCAGCGGGCTTTCCAGCCCCTGCAGTGCCTTGATGCGGGTGCGCAGGCGCCGCGCTTCGCTTTCGCCGATGAGGAACTTGAGCTCGATCTCGTTCATGTAACGGGAGTATGGCAACCGATGCGTGCCTGCAAGAAAGTTAACCCAGGCAGCGCCATCGCGATGCGGCCAGATGGTGCAGCCATGGCGTCTTCGCGGTGGCCGGGCGTCTCGCTCTCTGTCTAGGTCAACGTCCGGTCGGGGGACAGGGCGCCGCCTCAGGCAGGCGGAACATGTCGCAGAACCGCTGTGCGATGCCAAGATCGCCCGCGACCTCAAGCCCGTTGGCCGAAACTAAGTCGGCAAGGGAACGGTCCCCGTAGATCGCCGTGCCCAGTGCCGGTGGCGGCCCTGTCAGGATCGCGTCGGCATCATCGATATTGCCCGGCGCGACGCTCAGGACGGATGCGTCCAGGACGGCGCGCAACTCTGCCTCGCCGGTCCTGAGACCGATCACACAAGAGAACTCTCCGGCCAATTGCGGGTCGAACATCGTTCTGAGGGACAGCATGAGCGATGCGGTGCTGAAGCTGCCTCCTCCGCGGAGCGGCGACCGCACGCCCCAGCGTCCGAGGGCCTGGAAGACAGGTTCGATTTCGCGTCCCCAATCCGTCAGGTCATAGACGGTGACGCCGGGAAGCTGCGGCATGGCGTGCTTGTGGACAATCGCCGTCGCTTCCAGATGTGTCAGGCGCTGGGTCAGGACATTGGCGCTGAGCCCCGGCAGGCTTCGGAGCAGGTCGGAGAACCGGCGCGGGCCGAGCATCAGTTCCCGGATCACCAGCAGCGCCCAGCGTTCGCCGACAAGGTCGAGCGCGTGCGCCGCGGCACAAGCATCGTCATAGGAACGGCGGTGTCCGGGTGGCATTCTGTAGGTTATCTTTCATAACTACTAAGTTGCATTTTATAATCATACCGCGCAGGCTCGACGTGTAAAGACTCGCGCCGCGAGGGGCGGCCGAGACAACAGGAGAGGGCGCATGGCCTATATCGACGGATTTCTGGCGCCGGTTCCCGAGACCGGCAAGGACGCCTATGTCGACCACTGCAAAAAGTTCATTCCACTGATGAAGTCGCATGGCGTGATCAGCGGCTGCGAATGCTGGGGCGATGATCTGCCCGACGGCAAGCTGACCGACATGCGGAAGGCCGTGGCAGCGGTGGAAGGCGAAACCGTGGTCTTCGGCTGGATGGTCTGGCCCGACAAGGCGACGCGCGATGCCGGCTGGGCGAAAATCATGGAGGATCCGACCATGCAGTCGGGCGGAACTTCGATGCCGTTCGACGGCAAGCGAATGATCTTCGGCGCGTTCGAGCCGCTTGTCGAATACTGACGCGACCTGCGCCGCCGCTTAGCCGAGCGCGTTGCTGGCGGCGCTTTCCGGCAGTTCCTCGTTGAAGCAGCGCTGATAGAACTCGGCCACTGTCTGGCGCTCAAGTTCGTCGCACTTGTTGAGGAAACTCACCCGAAACGCATAGCCCACATTGCGGAATATCTCTGCGTTCAGGGCCCAGTTGATCACCGTCCTTGGGCTCATCACGGTGGAGAGTTCGCCGTTCATGAATGCGGTCCGGCTGAGATCGGCGACCGTGACCATCTGGCTGATCTGCTGGCGGCCCTTCGCGCTGTTGTAGTGCGGGCATTTCGCCAGCACGATCGCCGCCTCGGCGTCGTGGCTGAGATAGTTCAGCGTCGCCACCAGGGACCAACGGTCCATCTGGCCTTGGTTGATCTGTTGCGTGCCGTGGTACAGTCCCGTCGTGTCGCCCAGACCGACCGTGTTTGCGGTCGCGAAGATACGGAAATAGGGGTTCGGCGTCAGCACCTTGTTCTGGTCCAGGAGGGTCAGCTTGCCGTCCGCTTCAAGCACCCGCTGGATGACGAACATCACGTCTGCCCGGCCGGCATCGTATTCGTCGAAGACGATGGCGCAGGGGTTGGATAGGGCCCAGGGCAGGATGCCTTCCTGGAACTCGGTATACTGCTTGCCGTCTTTGAGCTTGATCGCATCCTTGCCGATCAGGTCGA
>JAGQRV010000063.1 GCA_020425125.1 Paracoccaceae bacterium
CTCTATTTCGAACCGCTCACCTTCGAGCACGTGATGGAGATCCTGCGCGTCGAACAGCAGGACGGCACGCTTCTGGGGGTGATCGTCCAGTTCGGCGGCCAGACGCCGCTGAAGCTCGCCCGCGCGCTCGAAGCCGCCGGCATCCCGATCCTCGGCACCACACCGGACGCCATCGACCTGGCCGAAGACCGAGAGCGGTTCCAGAAGCTCGTCACCGAGCTTGGCCTCGCCCAGCCCCGCAACGCCATCGCCGCGAACGACGCCCAGGCCATGGCCGCGGCCGAGGCGATCGGCTTTCCGCTGGTGATCCGCCCGTCCTATGTCCTCGGCGGCCGGGCGATGGAGATCGTCCGCGACACCGCCCAGCTCGAACGCTACATCCGCGACGCGGTGGTGGTGTCCGGCAGCTCGCCGGTGCTGCTCGACAGCTATCTCGACGGCGCGGTGGAGGTCGACGTGGACGCGCTTTGCGACGGGTCCGAGGTGCACGTCGCCGGCATCATGCAGCATATCGAGGAGGCGGGCGTGCATTCCGGCGACTCAGCCTGCGCGCTGCCGCCCTATTCGCTCGCCCCCGACATCATCGCCGAGATCGACCGCCAGACCCGCGCGCTGGCGCTGCGCCTCGGCGTCGTCGGGCTGATGAACGTGCAGTACGCGGTGAAGGGCGGGATCGTCTACCTGCTCGAGGTCAATCCCCGCGCCTCGCGCACCGTGCCCTTTGTCGCCAAGGCAGTGGCTGCGCCGATCGCCTCGGTCGCCGCCCGGCTGATGGCGGGCGAGAAGCTGTCGGCCTTCGACCTGCCGGCGATGCCCACCGACCGCTTCGCGGTGAAGGAGGCGGTGCTGCCCTTCGCCCGCTTCCAGGGCGTCGACACGCTCCTCGGCCCGGAAATGCGCTCCACCGGCGAGGTGATGGGCACCGATGCCGATTTCCACCTCGCCTTCCTGAAGGCGCAGATGGGCGCGGGCAGCATGCTCCCCGAGGGCACGCCGGACGCGAACGGACGCCGGCCGGTCGTGTTCCTGTCGATCAAGGAGGCGGACAAGACGCCGCAGCTGATGGAAGCGGGGCGGGTGCTGCGCGATCTCGGCTTCGACATCCTCGCCACCCGCGGCACCGCCGCCTTCCTCGCCCAGGGCGGGGTCGCGTCGACCATCGTCAACAAGGTCTACGAGGGCCGGCCGAACATCGTCGACGTGATGAAGGACAAGGGCGTGGCGCTGGTCCTGAACACCACCGAGGGCGCCCAGGCGGTCGAGGACAGCCGCTCCATGCGCAACGTCGCGCTGATGGACCGCATCCCCTATTTCACCACGCTCGCCGCCAGCCACGCCGCCGCGCTGGCCATGAAGGCCCGCGTCGAGCGCGAGATCGGGGTCAGGGCGCTGCAGGCGTGATGCGCTCGCTCACTCTCCCTGATCGCCGGAAGCCTGCGCCTAGAGCAATCAACGCCCCGCCGAGCAGAGCGAACGATGCGGGCAATGGGATGACTTGCGGAGATCCGGCGCGGTTCGGTGCGACGCCGATTCGAGAGATCTGTCCCTCAACATAGCAAATGCTGCTGTCATAAAATTCGGGACATGAATACGGCAGCCCGAAAGTACTGTATTTCGAGTAATAGCTCCACTGGTTGTGTGGGAAAGCGCCGGCAAACCCCGGAAAGTAGCTTCCTCCTCGGTACGTAAATGCGCCCAGTGGCATGATCTCGAGAAACTCGATGTCCTCGAAGGCTTGTCCGAGATCAAACTTCGTTGGGCGCTTAGTTTGAGCATAGCTTTCCCAGTAGTATCCCGGCCCACGGTAGTTGGAGAAGTCCCACACATCGGACTTTGACTCTCCCAGCGACAGTTGGGTTCGTGAGACGACCGAGCCATTTCTGTAGCCCAGAACATCAAAGAGCGGTCCGGTGTAGGGGCGCCATTCGGAAAGCCAGTCGGAGAACTCACGCGCTGCATCTACATTTTGAATGACGCGGCCGTTGACCTGGTCATAGATTGGCACCCCCTCGACCGGGTTTGGGGAACTGGGAGCATCCACGAAGTCTGTCCATATCTCGCTGAACTCAATCCAACGTACGGAAAATCTCGATCGGTCGTGCCTCCAGAATCCGGTCGACAATCCGGAAGGAGCGATACTGCCGCTCCCTGGTGGAATCTTGAAGACCGCCGATGCGACCTGAGATACCGCTGAATCTGTGGCCGAGTCTGGGCTGTAGAAAATGTAAGACCTCTCTGGGCACGCCGAACCATCGGGCCCACAAATCGCCGTCTCGGCCCGAGTTCCAAGTAGATCCGGATAGGATGCAGCGACTGCAGGCACAGACGAGCCTGCGATCAGTGAGGCCAATAGGACGATCCGAAACATTGACGCGTCATCCCTCGATAATACCTTCTGAATCAACCTTTAGCTGATTGAATCGGCAGATCAAGAGACCAGTTGACGGCGCAAGTCGATGCCCTCGAAATGAAACGGACCGCCTAATGGACGCGCCGCAATTTGACGGCTCGCCACATGCAAAAACGGAAGGTCTATGAGAGCCGACTAGGCGCTCTTCACCAGTCGGATCACCACCAGCACGATGATCGCGCCGATCATCGCCGAGAAGACCGAGCCGAAGAAGCCGTTGCCCATGTGCAGCCCGATCGCCGGCAGCGCGTAGCTCGCCACCACGGCGCCGACGATTCCCAGGACGATGTTGCCGAGCAGGCCGAAGCCGCCGCCGCGGACGACGATTCCCGCGAGCCAGCCGGCAAGGGCTCCGATGATGATGGCGATGATCAGACCCATGGACCGCTCCTCTGCATGGCCGCGTATCAGCCCCGGTCGGGGCCCTCACCGCATGATGCCGGGCATCCGGGCGGCGGTCCAGCGATCCGTGGCCTGCCGTAGGGTCGTGCGCCCTCCCGCGTGCTCCGCCCCCGCAAGATTTCGCCAGTGCGGCATTTTTCAAC
Organism: Paracoccaceae bacterium; assembly: GCA_020425125.1. Taxonomy (GTDB): domain Bacteria; phylum Pseudomonadota; class Alphaproteobacteria; order Rhodobacterales; family Rhodobacteraceae; genus Meridianimarinicoccus. Next base: position 2,956 of record JAGQRV010000063.1, read on the forward strand.
GCAAGATTGTATTGTCCTGGATCAATCCGGAGGCTATTCTGCGGTGCAGAGCAGCAAGAACAGGGAGGCAAGCCAATGCCCATCAGACGCATCTACTACGAACAGCTCTGCAAGCTTTACGGCGAACGGGTCGTGCGCATGTTCTACACGCCGGCGCGGCCGTTCTGGTAGACCGGGGGCGGCCCCGCGCGGCCTGACCGCACACCGATTTCTCCCCAGCCGAGTCGCGCCCGTCGGCGCGGCTCCTCTGAAGGTCGCCGCCGGGCACGGGCGCCGCTGCCCGGAACACCCGCGGCCGTCTTCCCTTGCGCCCTTCGCCGCGACCGCTTGTCTCAATGCGTCCGCCGCGCGGCGCCAATCCAGCCCCGGCGCTTGACAGGCGCAGGCGAAGTGATCACTGCCTTCGGACCCAGGCGTTGCCCGGCCGCGAAAGCTTTCGCTGCGGCACGGTGTCCACGGCGCAACAATATTTTAACCCCCAACTTTCGTCGCATTTGACATTTCTTAAGGAAAGAATATTACTTGGTATACCATCTTACTGCACCATCCGAGGCTGCCATGCCCGTCCATCGCATCATTTACGAACAGCTCTGTGCCCTCTATGGCGAACGCTTCGTGCGCCGTTTCTACGTGCCGATGCGCCCCATCTGGTAAGGCGTCACGACCTGGGCACCGAAGAATCGGTCGCGCAATCAGCGCGTTAAGGCCCGCGCCGCAAAAATCAGCGGCCCCTGATCCTGGCTTGCACCGGCCCGCATGACCGGCGTGTGCCAAGTCGGACCCCCTGGAGACCGCCTGCGAGCCCCTGGAGGAGTTGAATCCTCCGCCCCGGCACGGCATGACGGGTCCACCACATGCCGGGGTTCCCGATGACCGTACTGTACCATGCGCCGCTGTCCCCCTTCTGCCGCAAGGTCCGCCTGACCCTGTCGGAAAAGCGTCTCGACACCGACCTCCAGGAAGAGCGCTACTGGGAGAAGTCCCCGGAATTCCTGCGGCGTAACCCGGCCGGAAAGGTGCCGGTCCTGAAGATCGACAATCTTACCCTGAGCGAGAGCCAGGCGATCTGCGAATACCTCGACGAGGTCTATCCCAATCCCCGTCTGATGCCGTCCGATCCCCGCGACCGGGTCGAGGTCCGCCGCCTCTGCGCCTGGTTCGACGACAGCTTCTACCACGAGGTCACGCTGAAGATCCTCGGCGAGCGGGTGAACAAGAAGCTGACCGGCGCCGGCTATCCCGATTCCCGCATGGTCAAGGACGGCGTCAGTCGGATCAAGTATCACCTCGACTACATGGCGCACCTGCTGGACCATCGGCGCTGGCTCGCCGGCGACGTGATGACGCTGGCCGATTTCGCCGCCGCCGCCCAGCTCTCCTCGCTCGACTACACCTCGGACGTGGACTGGAACCGCAGCGCGGTGGTCAAGGACTGGTACGCCAAGATCAAGTCCCGACCCGCCTTCCGCAGTCTCCTGGCCGACCAGGTGGTCGGTTTCCTGCCGCCACCCCATTACAGCGACCTCGACTTCTGACCCGCCCCGGGCCGGAACCGGGATAGAGCCCGGTCAGCCCCGCGCCCGGTCCGCCGGCCACCATCGGTCCACGCCCCATTGCAGCGCGCGCAGAAGCGCGATGAAGATCAGACCCGACGCCCAGGTCGCGGCGTAGAAGACCAGCCGCGCACCGAGGCTCATGTCGTTCAGGAACGGATACGGCAGCCCCGAGGTCACGCGGCCGACCGGCACATCGTTGAGGGGCGCCACGACAAGCTCCGCCCAGCCGAGATAGGCCAGCACCAGGACGCCCAGCCACAGCGCCGCCGCGCCGGGCCGGCGGAACCCGCGCTTCAGGCACAGCACGTCGATCCATTGCAGCAGCGGCCCCACAAGGTGCAGGTAATACTCGCGGTAGGCCGCCACCGGATTGTCGCCATTCACCAGCGTGGGATCGCGGAAATAGAGCCGCCAGTAGGACACCACCACGATCATGTTGATCACCGCCGTGACCGAGACATAGACCGCGCCGCGGCCGTCGGGCGCGCCGAATCGCCGGGCCAGCATCAGCGCCGCGGCGATCAGGCTCAGGGTCAGCGCCCAGATCGTCAGATAGCGGAACTGCCAGCCGAAATCGTCGAGGCCGTAGGTCGTGGTCCGCGCGCGATCGACGAAATAGAAGGCCGCCAGGGCGAAGACGAACCAGCGATAACGCGTTGTTCGGGCGCCGCCCGCAGAGAGATCAATCATTGCGCGAAGATGACGGGCCAGGGTCCCCGGTGTCCAGCCCCCGACACCGATCCGGGCGCTGGTCCACGGCAATCGGCGGTTCCGCGCCGGCAGCCATCTGCGCTAGTCTTGGGTCCGAGGGAGGAGCCGACCATGCACCCATCCGGACAGAGCCGGGACCTGCACCGCATCGTGGTCCGGCCATGAGCGATCCATTTCCCGACGCCGACCGGAACGGCCTCTTCGTGGGGCGCATGTGGAGCCCCGAGGCCGGCGGCCCCGCGGTGGTGACGCTCCGGGACGGCGCGCTGGTCGATATCACCAGCCGCGCCGCCCCGACCTTGCGCGACATCTGCGAGATGGACGACCCGGCCGCCCATGTGCGCGGCGCCGCCGGAACACTCGTCGGCCCGCTCTCCGCCATCGCCGCCGAAATGCCCGGCACCCCCGACCGGCCGCATCTCCTCGCCCCTTGCGATCTTCAGGCGATCAAGGCCTGTGGCGTCACCTTCGCCCGGTCCATGCTCGAACGGGTGATCGAGGAGCGCGCCGCCGGCGATCCCAGCCGCGCCCAGGAGATCCGGGCGCGGATCGGAAGCCTCATCGGCGGCAGCCTCAGGAACCTGCGTGCCGGGTCGCCGGAAGCGGCCGAGGTCAAGGCAGCGCTGATCCGCGAGGGGATGTGGTCGCAATACCTCGAGGTCGGCATCGGCCCGGATGCCGAGATCTTCTCGAAGGCGCAGGTCCTCTCTGCGGTCGGGCACGGCGCCGATGTCGGCCTGCACCCGAGCTCGCGCTGGAACAATCCCGAGCCCGAGGTGGTGCTGGCGGTCAACTCCCGCGGGCGCATCGTCGGCGCCTGCCTCGGCAACGATGTCAACCTGCGCGATGTCGAGGGCCGCTCGGCGCTGCTGCTGTCGAAGGCGAAGGACAACAACGCGTCGTGCGCGATCGGGCCGATGATCCGCCTGTTCGACGGCGGGTTCGGCCTCGACGCGGTGCGCCGGGCCGAACTGACGCTCACAGTCACCGGCACGGACGGCTTCCGGATGGCGGGGCGGTCATCGATGTCCGAGATCAGCCGCGATCCCGAAACCCTGGTCGCCCAGACCATAGGCCGCCACCACCAGTACCCGGACGGCTTCATGCTGTTCCTCGGCACGCTCTTTGCGCCGGTCCAGGACCGCGACTCGCCCGGCGAGGGCTTCACCCACAAGATCGGCGACGTGGTGGAGATTCGCGCCCCCGGATTCGGCCTCCTGCGCAACACGGTGCGGCTCTCGACGGACTGCCCCGAATGGACCTTCGGCGCCAGCCACCTGATGCGCAATCTCGCCGCGCGCGGCCTGATCTGACCGTCATTTCAATCTCTTGATCCGTCCCGCCTGCGCCCAGACCAGGGCGCAGGACAGGGAATCTGCCGCCCCCGCAAGACGGGGCCGATCCGATTCTGCGTTGCGGCATAACTGTTCATTGACTTAACAATTATCTCTATGTACATGTGACGGCGGGAGGACGGACATGGACCTGACAGACACGATCGCCCTGATCACCGGCGCCGGCAGCGGACTGGGCGCCGCCACCGCGCGGCAGCTTGCAGCCGGCGGATGCCGGGTTGCGGTGCTCGACCGCGACGAAGCCGCGGCGCAGGCCGTTGCCACCGGCATCGGCGGGATCGCCGCGGCCGCCGACGTCGCCGACACGGCCAGCGTCGCCGCCGCCTTCGATGCGGTCGAGGCCGCCTTCGGCGCGGCCCCGCGGATCGTCGTGAACTGCGCCGGGATCGGCACCGCCGCGCGGATCCTGCCGCGGGACGGCGTGCTGCCGATCGACGCGTTCGAGCGCACGCTCCGCGTCAACCTCCTCGGCACCTACATCGTGCTCAGCCACGGCGCCCAGCGGATGGCCGCCCTGCCGACGGTCGACGCCGACGGCGCCCGCGGCGTGATCGTCAACACTGCCTCGGTCGCCTACCAGGACGGCCAGATCGGCCAGGCCGCCTATGCGGCCTCCAAGGGCGGCGTCGCCGCACTGACGCTCCCGGCGGCGCGCGAACTGGCCCGGCTCGGCATCCGCGTCGTGACCATCGCGCCGGGCCTCTTCGAGACCGCGATGACCGCCGGCCTTCCCGACGAGGCGCGCGCCTCCATCGCCGCGGCGATCCCGTTTCCCAGCCGGCTGGGCGCGCCCGAGGAATACGCCGCCCTCGCCCGCCACATCGTCGAGAACCAGATGCTCAATGGCAGCGTGATCCGGCTCGACGCCGCCGTACGCCTGCAGCCCCGCTGACAGAAGGAAAGACCATGGACACGCGCAGCGAACCCATCCTGAAGGTCGAGATCGACGGCACCGTCGCCACCCTGACCATGAACCGTCCGGGCAAGCGCAACGCCATGTGCGACGAGCTGCTCGACGCGTTCGACGCCTTCTTCAGCCGTCCGCCCGAAGGCGTGCGCGCCGTCATCGTCACCGGCACCGAAGGGCATTTCTGCTCGGGCCTCGACCTGTCCGAACATGTCGCGCGCGACGCGGAAGGCACGATGCGCCATTCGCGCAACTGGCACCGGGTGATGGAGACCGTGCAGTATGGCGGCCTTCCGGTGATCTCGGCCATGTTCGGCGCGGTGATCGGCGGCGGGCTGGAACTGGCCGCGAACACGCATGTGCGGATCGCCGAACCCTCGACCATCTTCCAGCTGCCCGAGGGGCGGCGCGGCATCTTCGTCGGCGGCGGCGCCACGGTCGGGGTCGGCCGGATCATCGGCGCCGACCGGATGCGCGAGATGATGCTGACCGGGCGCAAGTATTCGGCCGAGGAAGGCCTGTCGCTCGGCCTGACCCATTACAGCGTCGGCGCCGGCGAGGCGCTGCCGCTGGCGCGGAAGCTCGCGCTCCAGATCGCCGGCAACGCGCCGCTGTCCAACTACATGATGATCCACGCCATCGGCCGGATCTCGGACATGAGCCGGACCGAGGGGCTGTTCACCGAAAGCCTCTGCGCCGCAGTCTCGCAGACCAGCGCCGATGCCGAGGAAGGCCTGCGCGCCTTCCTGGAAAAGCGCGCGCCCCAGTTCCGCTGACCCGGCCCGGGCCGAAGCGCGGAGGAGCGCCCGGGCCCGGCACATCCCTTCACCGTCCGGTCCAACATCACGGGAGGAGACCCATGAACCCGACGCATCTGACCCGCCGCACCGCCCTCGGGCTGCTCGGCGCCGCCGTCGCCACGCCCGCCTATCTGCGGCGCGCCCAGGCCGCCGAGGTCACGCTCCGGCTGTCGCATTTCCTGCCGGCCGTTTCGTCCATGCAGACCAAGTTCTTCGAACCCTGGGCGGCCGAACTGTCCGAAGCCTCGGGCGGACGCATCGAGGTGCAGATCTTCCCCTCGATGACGCTCGGCGGCAAGCCGCCGCAGCTTGCCGACCAGGCCCGCAACGGCATCGCCGACATCGCCTGGACGCTGCCGGTCTACACCCCCGACCGCTTCCCCGTCGCCGAAACCATGTCGCTGCCCTTCATGGTCACCGACGCGACCCGGTCCTCGGTGGCGATGGAAAAGCTGATGTCCGAATACGGGCAGAAGGAATACCGCGGCATGAAGCCGCTCGCCTTCCACACCCATGCGGGCGGCAAGTTCCACATGCGCGACAAGGTCGTGACTTCGGGCGCCGATCTCAAGGGCCTGCGCATCCGCAGCCCGAACCAGAGCTTCGGCGAGTTGCTGAAGCTGCTCGAGGTGGAGCCGGTCTTCTTCCCGGTGACCGAGATGGCGGTCGGCCTGACCAATGGCGTCATCGACGGCTGCTGCCTGCCCTACGAGGTCGTGCCGGCCTTCAAGCTGCAGGAACTCACGCACGAGCATTCCGCCCCCGCCCCGGCGGCCCGCGGGCTCTACTCCAACACCTTCGCGCTCGTGATGAACCAGCGCACGTTCGACCGGCTGGCGCCGGACCTGCAGGAGATCATCGACGCCCAAGCCGGCGCGCCGCTTTCGCGCCGCATCGGCGAGCTGTTCGACTGGTCCGAACAGGTCGGTCTCGAGGCCGTCGAGGCGTCGGGCGGCGGCATCCACGAGATCCCGGCCGAAGAGATCGCCGCCTGGAAGGATCTGTCGGCGCCGATCTACGACGCCTGGGCCGCCAAGCTGGACAAGGCCGGCCTCGACGGCACCGCGATCCTGGCCCGCGCCAACGACCTTCTCGACCAGACCACGGCCTGACACATGTCCCGAGAACCGGACATCCGGGTCCAGCGCGGCAGCTCCGCCGCGCTGCGGCTGATCGAGCGCATCTGCCTCGTTTCGGCCGGCCTCGGCGGGGTGACGATCTTCGTCACCGCGCTGGTGGTCAGCCTGTCGGTCATCCTGCGCAATCTCGGATTCGGCGGCTTCACCGGCGATTTCGAGATGGTCGAGATCGCCTGCTGCCTCTGCGCCAGCCTGTTCCTGCCGCTCTGCCAGCTCCGCCGTGGCCATGTCATGGTGGATCTCTTCACCAACTGGCTGCACCGCTCGGCCCGCGCCGTCCTCGAAGGCATCTGGGAACTGCTGTTCGCCGCCGCACTGGCCGTCCTCGCCTGGCGGCTCAGCCTCGGCGCGGCCGAGATGCTCGACTACGGCGACCGCACCATGCTTCTCGGCGTACCGGTCTGGCTGATCTACCTGCCCGCCATCTTCGGCACCGCCCTCTCGGCGCTCATCGCGCTGATGCTCTCCATCCCCATGCTGCGTGGCCACAGCGCCATCGTCGGAGCCCGCTCATGACCCCGACCGTCCTTGCCTTCGCGATGATCGCGGTGCTGCTCCTGCTGATCTTCCTGCGCGCGCCGATCGCGCTCGCCATGGGGGTCGTCGGCGCCGTCGGCTACGTCCTGCAGACCGGCTGGTTCCCGCTTGCCGCCTATCTGAACACCGCTTGGGTCGACAAGTTCATGTCGTACGACTTCGCCATGGTGCCGCTCTTCATCCTGATGGGCCACCTGGCGACGAAGACCGGCATCTCGCAGTCGATCTTCAAGGCCGCAAACGCCTGGATCGGCCATCTCAAGGGCGGCCTCGCACTGGCCGCGGTCGCCGGCTGCGCGGTCTTCGGCTCGATCTCGGGCTCCTCGCTCGCCACCGCCTCGACGATGGCGCGGGTCGCCCTGCCCGAGATGCGCCGGCACGGCTATTCCGGGGCGCTGAGCGCCGGTTCGCTCGCCGCGGGCGGCACCCTCGGCATCCTGATCCCGCCGTCGGTCGTGCTCATCATCTATGCGCTCCTGACCGAACAGAACATCGTCAAGCTGTTCCTCGCCGCGACCATCCCCGGCACCCTCGCCGTGCTCGGCTTCTTCGCCGCGATCTCGGTCTATGTGCGGATGTTCCCCGACGAGGGTCCGACCCACGACAAGGCGGACCTCGCCACCCGGCTCAGAAGCCTGCGCGAGGTCTGGCATATCGTCGCCATCTTCGTGATCGTGCTCGGCGGCATCTATGGCGGCTTCTTCACCCCGGCCGAGGGCGCGTCGGTCGGCGTCTTCCTGACCCTGGTTATGGGCGTGACGGTCGGCGGCCTGACCCTCGGCGGCCTGCTCGACTGCCTGATCGACACCGCCGCCAGCAGCGCGATGATCTTCGCCATCGTCTTCGGCGCCGATCTCTTCAACGTGGCGCTGGCGCTGACGCGGATGCCGACCGAGGCCGCGGCCTGGCTGAACGGCGCCGGCATCGCGCCGATGGGCGTGGTGATCGCGATGGTGGCCTTCTACCTGGTGATGGGCTGCGTCATGGACAGCCTGTCGATGATCCTGCTCACCGTGCCGGTGTTCTTCCCGGCGATGATGGCGCTCGATTTCGGCCTGCAGCCCGAACAGCAGGCGATGTGGTTCGGCATCATCACCCTCGTCGTGGTCGAGCTCGGCATGATCACGCCGCCCGTGGGCATGAACCTCTTCGTCATCTCGGCGATGGCGCGGGAGATTCCGACCGCCCAGGTCTTCCGCGGCTCGGTCCCGTTCATCATCGCCGAATTCTGCCGGATCACGCTGCTCGTCGCCTTCCCGGCGCTCAGCTTCTGGCTGGTCCAGATCGTCAACCCGTGACCCGTCGAAAGGAGGCCCCGATGCAGGATCGCCCCAGCGAGCCCACCGATCACAAGCTGCGCCAGTTCGCCGGCTACACCATGAAGCGCGCCTTCCTGGCCCTGCGCGCCGACGTCACCGCCACCCTGGCGCCGTTCGAGCTGCGGACCGCCACCTTCTCGGCGCTCGGCATCATCATCGAGAACCCGGACCTGACCCAGAGCCAGCTGGCCCAGGCGCTCGGCGTCGAACGCTCCGGCATCGTGGTGCTCGTCGACGAGCTGGAGAACCGCGACCTGATCTCGCGCAACAAGGTCAAGGGAGACCGCCGCTCCTATGCGCTGCGCGTCACCCTGGCCGGGCGGCGGCTCTGGCAGAAGGCCGAGGCCGCCATGCAGCGCCACGAGGACCGGATCTGTTCCGGGCTCAGCGCAGCCGAACGGGAGGCCCTGAACGACATGCTGCGGCGGGTCGAGACCGCGGCAGCAGCGCTCGGCGAAGGAGGAGGAGGAGGAAAAGCCAATGCTTACGATTGATCCCGACAAGACCGTGACGGCGCCGGGCTTCCTGCCGCACCGCACCACGCTGACCCGGCGCGGCGACGGCAGCCTGCACTACGCCTCGGTCTACCGGCTGCCGCCGGTGGCCGAAAAGACCGGCAACTGGCTGCACCACTGGGCCGAGACCACGCCGGACGCGATCTTCATCGCCGAACGCTCCGGCGCCGGATGGCGCGAGCTGAGCTATGCCGAGACGCTCGAACAGGTGCGCGCGCTGGCCGCCGCGCTGCTCGGCCGCGGGCTGGGGCCGGACCGCCCCGTCGCGGTGCTTTCGGGCAACGGCGTCGATCACGGCCTGATCGCGCTCGCCGCGCAATATGCCGGCATCCCGATGGTCCCGGTGACCGAACAGTATTCCCTGATCCCCGGCGCCCATGACCGGCTGATCCACATCCTTCGGACCGTCGAGCCCGGCCTGATCTTCGTCGCCGATGCCGGGACCTTCGCCGAAGCCCTCGCCCTGCCCGAGCTTGCCGGGATCGAGATCGTCGCCGCCCGCACCGCGGGCGCGCCCGGTCCGGTCACCCCGCTGGCGGACCTGCTGAAGGGCGATGCCGGGGTCAACGTGGACGCCGCCTATGCCCATGTCGGTCCGCAGACGATCGCCAAGCTGCTCTTCACCTCCGGCTCGACCTCGAACCCCAAGGGCGTGCCGACGACCCACCGCATGCTCTGCGTCAACCAGGCCCAGATCGGCGCCGCCTATCCGTTCCTGCTGGAACGCGCGCCGAAGATCGTCGACTGGCTGCCCTGGAACCACGTCTTCGGCGGCAGCCACAATTTCAACATGATGCTGGCGCATGGCGGCAGCCTCTATGTCGACGACGGCAAGCCGACCAAGGCGGGGTTCGCACGGACGCTGGAAAACCTTTCCATGCATACCGGCACCATGGCCTTCAACGTGCCGATGGGCTACGCGATGCTGCTCGCCGCGCTGCGCGGCGACGCCACCCTGCGCCGCCGCTTCTTCGCCGATCTCGACCTGATCTTCTATGCCGGCGCCTCGCTGCCGCTCGAGGTCTGGCAGGGCTTCGAGCAGATGTGCCTCGCCGAACGCGGCTCCCTGCCCTTCATGGGATCGTCCTGGGGGATGACCGAGACCGCACCGGCGACGCTCATCGTCCATGAACCGGTGCGCCGCTCGGGCATCGTCGGCGTGCCGGTGGCCGGCGCCGTCGCCAGGCTGATCCCGACCGAGGACGGCCGCTACGAACTTCGCGTCAAGGGGCCGAACATCACCGCAGGCTACTACAAGGACCCGGCCAAGACGGCCGAGCTGTTCGACCCGGACGGCTTCATGATCTCGGGCGACGCGGTGCGCTTCGTCGATCCCGCCGACCCGGACCGCGGCCTCCAGTTCGACGGCCGCATCTCCGAGGACTTCAAGCTGCAAAGCGGCACCTGGGTCCATGCCACCAAGCTGCGGGTGCAGGTGCTGGAGGCGCTGAGTCCCTGGGCGGGCGACATCGTGATCACCGGCCACGACCGGGCCGAGGTCGGCATCCTCGTCTTCCCGAACCGCGCCGCGCTCGACGAGGCGGGCGTGGCATACGGTGAAGCCGGCGGCGCCCTGGTCGGGCCCGCGCTCGGCGAGGCGCTGAAGCCGCTTCTCGCCGCGCTCGCCGAACGCGCCACCGGCTCCTCGACCCGCATCGTCCGCGCGCTGGTCCTGGCCGAGCCGCCCTCGATCACCGATCGCGAGATCACCGACAAGGGCAGCCTCAACGCCCGGACGATCCTGACCCGGCGCGCCGCCCTGCTCGACCGGCTCTATTCCGACGATCCCGCCACCATCCGCCTCTGAAGGAACTCCCATGGTCGATTTTGCCTCGGTCCGCGCGATCGATATTCACACCCATGCCGAAGAGCCCTGCGGCTGCCACGCCGATGACGGCTACGACGACCTGCAGACCACCATGGCGAAGTATTTCGGCGCGCCCTGGACCCATCCGCCGACGATCCCCGAGACCGCCGCGCATTACCGCGCGATGAACATCGCCGCGGTGATCTTCCCGGTCGATGCCGAACGCGAGACCGGCTATCGCCGCTACTCCAACTACGAGGTCGCCGAGGCCTGCGCGGAACACGCCGACATCCTGATCCCGTTCGCCTCGATCGATCCGGCGAAGGGCAGGATCGGCGCTCGCGAAGCCCGCGACCTGGTCGAGAACCACGGCGTGCAGGGCTTCAAGTTCCACCCCACGATGCAGGGCTTCTATCCCAACGACCGCATGGCCTGGCCGCTCTACGAGGCGATCGCCGAGACCGGCAAGCCGGCGCTCTTCCATACCGGGCAGACCGGGGTCGGCTCGGGCATGAAGGGCGGCAACGGGATGCGGCTGAAATACTCCAACCCGATGTATATCGACGACGTCGCGGTCGATTTCCCCGACATGCCGATCATCCTCGCGCATCCCTCCTTCCCCTGGCAGGAAGAGGCGCTGTCGGTCGCCACCCACAAGCCCAACGTCTATATCGACCTCTCCGGCTGGTCGCCGAAATACTTCCCGCCGATCCTCGTGCGCTACGCCAACACGCTTCTGAAGAAGAAGATGCTGTTCGGCTCGGACTGGCCGATGATCGCGCCGGAAAAATGGCTCGACGCCTTCGACAAGGCCGAGTTCCGCGACGATGTCCGCCCGCTGATCCTGAAACAGAACGCGATGCGCCTGCTCGGCGTGGTTGAGTGACCGGAGGCCCCCCATGATCCCCTTCACCGCCCCCGTCGACGACATCCTCTTCTCGCTCGAACACGTCGCCGGAGCGCACCGCCTGCCCGACTGGGACGGCGCCCTCTCGGCCGAGATCGTGCGCCATTTCGCCAGTTTCGCCGAAGGCGTGATCGCCCCCCTCGACGAACCCGGCGACGTTCAGGGCTGCCGGCTCGAAGCGGGCCGCGTGCGGATGCCCGACGGCTTCGCCGTCGCCTACGCCGCCTATGCCGAACAAGGCTGGCCCGGCCTGTCGCTGCCCGAGGCGCAGGGCGGGCAGGGCATGTCCGGTCCGGTCCTGGGTGCCGTCTCCGAAATCTTCACCGGCGCCTGCCACGCGCTGCAGATGGTCACCTCGCTCGCCCCCGGCGCCGCGCGCACCATCCTCGCTTTCGGCACCGCGGACCAGCAGGCCCGCTTCCTGCCGCTCTTCGCCTCCGGCGAATGGCTCGCCACGATGTGCCTGACCGAACCCGGCGCCGGCTCCGACCTCGGCGCGATCCGCACCCGCGCCACGCCGGACGGCGACCTCTGGCGCATCGACGGCGAGAAGATCTTCATCTCCGGCGGCGACCAGGACATGAGCGAGGGCATCCTGCATCTGGTCCTCGCCCGAACCGGCGACGGCGCGGGCACCCGCGGGCTCAGCCTCTTCCTCTGTCCGTCCGAGATCGACGGCGCCCGCAACGGCGTCAGCGTGGCCCGGATCGAGGAAAAGCTCGGCCTCCACGCATCGCCGACCTGCCAGATGGTCTTCGACGGCGCCCGCGCCGAGATGATCGGCGCCCCCGGCGAGGGGCTGAAGGCGATGTTCACGATGATGAACCACGCCCGGCTCGACGTCGCCCTGCAGGGCGTCGCCCATGCCGCCCGCGCCGCCCAGATCGCCCGCGCCTATGCTGCCGACCGCCGCCAGGGCCAGGGCCCCGACGGCAACCCGGCGATGCTGGCCGATCATCCCGACGTGCAGCGGATGCTCGACGAACAGGACATGCTCGCGATCGGTGCGCGCGCGATGTGCCACCTGGCGCTGGTCGCGCTCGAGTCCGGCGAAGACCGGGCGCTGGTCGACTTCCTCACGCCGCTCTGCAAGATCTACGCCACCGAGGCCGGGATCCGCTCTGCCGATCTCGGCATCCAGGTGCTCGGCGGGTACGGCTATCTCCGCGAATACCGGGTGGAGCAGGTCTGGCGCGACGCCCGCATCACCGCGATCTACGAGGGCACCAACGGCATCCATGCCCTGACCCTCGCGACCCGGATGCTGGCGAAGGGCGGCGCCCCGGCGCAGGCCTTCGCGGCGCGCATCCGTGAGATCGACGCCGGCACCGGGCGGCTCGCCACCGGCCTCGCCCGCTGGTGCGACTTCCGCGACCGGCTGGCCTCCGATCCGGCGGCGGCGGTCAAAAAGGCCCGCGCCTTCGCCGACGCGACGGCGGCGCTTTATGTCCAGGCGGTCTGGACGATCCTCGCCGACCGCGCCGACGCGGCACCCGATCCCGCACGGATCCGCCGGCTCGCCGCGCTCGCCGGGGTCACCGGCACCGCCGCCGCGGCGCTGGCGCCGGCGGGCTGACCGCCCCGCCCCGGCGCGGGGCTCAGCCGATGATCTCGAACCGGGTCACGTCCACCATGCCCCGGTCGGTGATCTTCAGCGCCGGGATCACCGGCAGCGCGAGGAAGGCCAGTTGCAGGAACGGCTCGGGGAGCGTCACCCCGAGCGACCGCGCCGCGTTGCGCAGTTCGACCAGCCGGTCGCGCACCGCCTCGAACGGCTCCAGGCTCATCAGCCCGGCGACCGGCAGCGCCAGCTCGGCCAGCACTTTGCCGCCGCCCGCGACGACGAAGCCGCCCTCGATCTCCGACAGCCGGTTCGCCGCCAGCGCCATGTCGCCATAATCGACGCCGACGCAGGCGATGTTGTGGTGGTCGTGGCAGACGGTGGAGGCGATCGCCCCGGCAGTCATCCCGAACCCCTTCACGAAGCCGGTGGCGATGTTGCCGTTGATCCCGTGCCGCTCCACCACCGCGATCCGCACCAGATCGCGGCCGGGGTCCGGGGCCTTGTCGCCGTCGACGATGGGGATGTCGGCGTGCAGGTGGTCGGTCAGGATCTGGCCCACCCGGATGCCGATGACGTCGGTCTCCTCGCGGTTCGCCCTGGTGCGGAACGATGCCGGCGCCAGCCGCGGCGCCTTGACCGAACCGCGCCCTACCGGCGGGATCGTCTCGCGCGCCGCGAAGGCGGCATCGTCCACGACGCGGCCCGCGCACAGGACCAGCGCGGCGTGGCAGCCTTCGAGACTGTCGACCGCGACGATGTCGGCGCGCTTTCCGGGTGCGATCTGGCCGCGGTCCTTCAGCCCGAACGCCTCTGCCGCCGACAGCGTCGCCGCCCGATAGGCGGCCAAGGGCGGCGTGCCCAGCGCGATCAGCTCGCGGATCATGTAGTCGAGATGCCCGTGCTCGGCGATGTCGAGCGGATTGCGGTCGTCGGTGCAGAGGCACATGTAGGGCGCGGTCCGCTCGCTCAGAAGCGGCTGCAGCGCGTGCAGGTCCTTCGACACCGACCCTTCGCGGATCAGTACCCGCATCCCCTTCCTGAGCTTCTCCAGCGCCTCGGCGGCGCTCGTCGCCTCGTGCTCGGTCGAGATGCCGGCGGCGACGTAGGCGTTGAGATCCTTCCCCGAAAGAAGCGGACAATGCCCGTCCACATGCCCGCCCGCGAACAGCCTCAGCTTCGCCATCGCCCCCGGATCGCGGTGGATCACGCCGGGATAGTTCATGAACTCGGCCAGCCCGATCCCCGACGGGTCGCCCATCAGCGCGGCCAGATCCGCCGCCGACAGCGCCGCCCCGGCGGTCTCCATGTCGGTCGAGGGCACGCAGGAGCTGAGCTGCACGCGGATATCCATCAGCGCGTGGCGGCTCGCCGCCTGGAAATAGCGAATCCCCGCGGCGCCGATCACGTTGGCGATCTCGTGCGGGTCGCAGATCGCCGTGGTGACGCCCCGCGGCGCCACGCAGCGGTCGAATTCGAACGGCGTGACCAGGCTGCTTTCGATATGCAGGTGGGTGTCGATGAAGCCTGGCACCAGGATCAGGCCGCTGACGTCCAGGACCTCGCGCCCCTCGTAGTCGGCACAGATGCCGACGATGGTGTCGCCGCAGATCGCCACGTCGCCGTCCAGCAGCTCGCCGGTGATCAGGTCGAAGACCCGCCCACCCCTGAGCACCAGATCCGCCGCCTCGTCGCCGCGCCCCTGGGCGATCCGCCGTTCCAGCTCCGCCATCCCCGCACCTCGTGACTCGCACCCGCGCCGGTCCGCATGCCGGCCGGGGCCAGAAGACCCGAGCATCGGGCCGCGGTCCAGCCCCGAAACGGGGCCGGACGGGGATCCGGCGGTCAGCCCTTGGCGCGCTCCAGCATCCCGAACAGGTCGCGCGGATCGTCCGGATCGGCCAGCATGTCCAGCAGCACATGCGGCGCCCCCGCGCGCACCCGGTCCAGCACGTAGCGCAGCGCCGAGAAATCCTCGATCGCGAAGCCGACGCTGTCGAACAGGGTGATCTGACGCGCATCCTGCCGCCCCGGCGCCGCCCCGGTCAGCACCTGCCAGAACTCGGTCACCGGGTGATCCGGCGCCATCTGCTGGATCTCGCCCTCGATCCGGGTCTGCGGCGGGTATTCCACGAAGGTCGACGCGCGCGCCAGGATGTCGGCATGCAGCTCGGTCTTGCCCGGGCAGTCGCCGCCGATGGCGTTGATGTGCACCCCCGCGCCGACCATGTTGTCGGTCAGGATCGTCGCGTTGCGCTTGTCCGCGGTGCAGGTGGTGATGATCTGCGCGCCCTCGACCGCCTCTTCCGCGCTCCGGCAGGCGATCACCTCCACGCCGCGGGCGGTCAGGTTCCGCACCGCCTTGGCGGTGGCCGCGGCATCGGTGTCGTAAAGCCGCACGCGGTTGAGGCCCAGCAGCGCCCGGAACGCCAGCGTCTGGAACTCGCACTGCGCGCCGTTGCCGATCATCGCCATCGTCTCCGACCCTTCGGGCGCCAGGTGCTTCGCCACCAGCGCCGAGGTCGCCGCGGTCCTCAGCGCGGTCAGGATCGTCATCTCGGTCAGAAGCTGCGGATAGCCGTTGGCGACCGACGACAGCACCCCGAAGGCGGTGACCGTCTGATAGCCCTCGCGCATGTTCTTCGGATGCCCGTTCACGTACTTGAAGCCGTAGCTCTCGGTATCCGCCGTCGGCATCAGCTCGATCACGCCCTCGGGCGAATGGCTGGCGACGCGCGGCGTCTTGTCGAATTCCGGCCAGCGGCGGAAATCGGCCTCGATATAGCGCGCGAGATCGCGCAGCACGGTCTCGATCCCGGCCTCGTTGACCAGCCGCATCATGTCCTGGACCGACACGAACGGCACCATGGCGAGCGCCGAGGGGGCGAGATGCGGGACGAACCCCGCGGACAGGTTCATGTCGTTCATGGGTCAGGTTCCCGTTCTGCGCAGGGCGGCGCGCGGCGGCAGCATCGCGCAGGCGAGATCGCGGATCAGCGCCACGCTGCTGCCCTCCGGGTCGAGCCGCGGATTGAGTTCGACGAGGTCGAGCGAGGTCACGAGACCGCTGTCGCTGAGCGCCGCCGCGATCCTGTGCGCCTCGGCCGCGCTGGCGCCGTCGGGGACCGCCGTGCCGACCGCGGGTGCGACCGCGGGGTCGAGGAAATCGACGTCGAAGCTGACATGGAGATCGCCGCCCGCGTGCGCCACCCGGTCGAGGAATCGCGCCAGCGGCGCGTCGACGCCGCATTTCGCCAGTTCCGCCATCGGATGCGCGGCAATCCCCAGCGCCGCCAGACGCGGCGCCTCGGCGCCGTCGACCGACCGCAGCCCCATCATGCAGACGTTGTCGGCCGCCACCCCCGCCGGCAGCGCCGGAAAGGCCGCGAACCCGTCCAGCCCCAGCACATAGGCCGCGGGCGTGCCGTGCAGGTTGCCGCTGGCCGTCGTGTCGAGGTCGTGCAGGTCGGGATGCGCGTCCAGCCAGAGCAGGAAGAACGGCCGCCCCGCCTCGCGCGCGCGCAGCGCCATCGCCGGGATCGTCGCCGCCGAGATCGAATGATCGCCGCCGAGGAAGACCGGCAGGTCGCACCGCCGCCCGGCCTCCAGCGCGGCGGCACCAAGGCCGCGGATCATGCCGACGGTTTCGGGCAGGTGGCGCAGGGCGCGGTTCGGATGCGGCGCCACCGGCGCCGGCTGCGGATGCGCGTCGCCCAGATCGGCGACCGACCATCCCGCCGCCCCCAGCGCCTCGGCCAGTCCCGCGGCGCGGTACGCGGCGGGGCCCAGCTCGCAGCCCGCAACGCCCGCCCCCGCGCCGACCGGCGCGCCAAGCAGGCAGCAAGTCTCCGGATGTCTCACGAGTTACCTCACTCAATGCTGTCGATTTCGGCCTCCCTGTCATTATGCAGCAGGGTTTGTTCAATCCGAAGGGACAACTTGAGCATATATGCGATTGAATGCTACATATCGCCAGTATACGTCGCACATCCTGACCAATCCGCCGCTTTTCGCGCCAGAACCCGCCGGACCGCCATGACCGACCTCTCCGATACCGACCGCCGCATCCTTGCCGCGCTGACCGAAGATGCCCGCGTGCCGGTCAAGGTGCTGGCCGAACGGCTCGGCCTCAGCAGGACCACCGTGGCGGCGCGGCTCGACCGGCTGATCGCGGACGGGCTGATCCGCAAGTTCACCATCCTGACCCGCACCGCCGAGGAAGGCGGCGTCCGCGCGGTGATGATGGTCGAGCTTCAGGGCAGCCTGTCGCGGCAGGTGATCCGGGCGATGCGCGCGATCCCCGAGGTCACGTCGCTGCATTCCACCAACGGCGCGTGGGATCTGGTCGCCGGGATCCGCGCCGCCGACCTGCGCGATTTCGACCGGGTGCTCCGGGCGATCCGCGACATCCCCGGCGTGCTGAACAGCGAGACCAGCATCCTGCTCGACTCGGTGCTCTGACGGCCCGCCGCCGCAGGCGTGCGGGGCTCAGTCCGACAGCAGCTTGCCGGTCCGTTCGGGCAGCGGCGTCGGCCCGGCGATCTTGCCGATCACCTTGCCGCGCCAGGCATAGGGCTGGTCGTGGCGCGCGAAGAGGATCCCGTCGGTGCGCGCGGCGATCTCGGTGCTGTCGCCGATCGGATCGACGATGCGCGCCACCACCTCGCCCTCGCGGACCTGGTCGCCCAGCCGCGCAAGGTAGACGACGATTCCCTCGACCGGCGCCACTAGCTGCTGCATCGCGTCGAGCGGCGTCGCCTCGCACAGCAGCCGCGGCAGGCTTCCCGCCGCGCCCGCGACCAGGCCGCGGCGGCGCAGGACGTTCAGAAGCGCCCGCGCATCGTCGCCGATCAGCCGCTCCTCGACCTGGTTGTTCGACCGCAGCTCCACCGTCGCGGCCAGGCAGGCGGGCGGGACCGGCACGTCCGGAAACGCCTCGGCCAGCACCCACCAGGGCGCCGAACAGGCCTCGTCGAACGGATTGCCGCCCGACAGGTCGCACAGCAGAACCGCGCGCGCGTCGATCTCGGCGGCCAGATCCGCCGCCGCGGGCCAGAGTGCGGGACCGGTATAAAGGTGCACCAGCGCCTCGTTGTCGGCATGGAGGTCGAGCACGAGATCCGCGTCATGGGCCAGCCGCAGCAGCGCATGGCGCAGCCCGTCGACCTCGCCCTGCGGCGCCATCGCATCCAGCGCCGCGCCCATCGCGGCGCGAATCTCGGCCACGTTGGCCGCAGGATCGGCGCCCAGCCGGCCCGCCACCGCCGTCCGCACGTCGGGAGCGAGATCGGGATAGCCGCGGTTGAAGTTCTCGCCGCTCTCCGCCTCGTAGCGGCCCTGAAGCTGGTTGTAGCTGCGCTGGCCCAGCCCGATCGGGTTGGCTACCGGCACCACGACGATCTCGCCGGTGATCCGGCCCCGCGCGGCCTCCTCCTGCAGCAGCTGCGCCAGTTCGCGCAGGACCAGCATGCCGGGCAGTTCGTCGGCGTGAAGGCCCGCCTGCAGATAGGCCTTGGGCCGGGCTCCCGGCGTGCCGAAGCGCAGCACGGTCAGCGACCGCGCCGGCCCGTCCGCCGGTGCCGGCAGGGGCACCGTCTCGCGGCTGACCGGAGAGGCCGCCGCGGCCGCGCTGTCCGCCGCGCCCGTCTCGGCCGCGCCGCCGGGTCCGGCGGCGTCGATGGCCGGGGTCATGTCCTGCATGTCCTGCATGTCGGCACCATCCCTTCAGGTTCCGGGTCGCGCCCGTTTCTCGGCGCAGGACCGGCCGAGGTCAAGCCTTGGGCAGCGCCCCGCCGGGACCGCATTTTCGCGCGCCTCCGCGCCACGCAGGGCCTTCCCGCGGCCGCGCGGCACGGGTAGCAATAAGGCAGTCGCCTTGCCGCGTTCCGGCAGCGCCTCCGGGGGAGACACAGCATGCAGATCGTGAAGACGTCGGTTTATGTCGGGCCGAACACCTATTCCAGACAGCCGCTGATCCGGCTCACCGTCGATCTGCACCGCCGCGCCGGACAGCCCGTGCGCGACTATGCCGACCAGCTCATCGACCCGCTGCTCGACTACGTGCCCGGTCTGGCCAAGGCGGTGGCCGAGACCGGCGAGAACCTGATCGAGCGCGCCCGCACCGCCGAGGACTGCCATCTGGGCGAGCTGATGGCGCATCTCGCGCTCGCGCTCGAAGATCAGGCCGGCGCGCCGGGCAGCCTCGCCTTCTCGCGCCCGTCGAAGCATCCCGACGAGGTCGAGGTGCTGTTCGGCTACGAATCGGAAGAGATCGGGCTCCAGGCCGGCGACGTGGCGCGCGACCTGATCCTCGACCTGATCGCCCCCGAGGAGGGCACCAGCCGCGAGCAGATCGAGGAGATGCTCGACGATTTCATGTATTTCGCCTCGCGCCGGTCGCTCGGCCCCTCGGCGCTGGCGCTGGTGCGCGCCGCCGAGGCCCGCGACATTCCGTGGGTGCGGCTGAACGATGCCAGCCTGATCCAGGTCGGCCAGGGCAAGTACCAGAAGCGGATCGAGGCCGCGCTGACCAGCCAGACCTCGCATATCGCGGTGGAGATCGCCGCCGACAAGGAGCTCTGCTCGCAGCTTCTGTCCGATCTCGGCCTGCCGGTGCCGGCGCAGCGCTTCGTCCGCGACCCGCAGGACGCCGCCGCCGCGTCCTCCCGGATCGGCTACCCGGTCGTGATCAAGCCGATCGACGGCAATCACGGCCGCGGCGTGGTCGTGAACGTGATGTCCGACGCCGAGGCCGAAGAGGCGTTCCTGATCGCCGAGAAGGAAGGCTCCGGCGTCGTCGTCGAAAGCATGATCCAGGGCGACGATCACCGCCTTCTGGTGGTCAACGGCAGCCTCGTCGCCGCCGCCAAGCGGATGCCCGGCCATGTCGTCGGCGACGGCACCCGCTCCATCGCCGAGCTGGTCGAGGTGGTGAACAGCGATCCCCGCCGCGGCAAGGGCCACGAGAACATGCTCACCCGGCTGGAGTTCGACGAGGCCGCCGAGCGGATGCTGCGCCAGAAGGGCTACGACGCCGCCACCGTGCCGCCCGAGGGCGAGGTCGTGTTCCTGCGCAAGACCGCGAACCTCTCCACCGGCGGCACCGCCATCGACGTCACCGACGTGATCCACCCGGACAACAAGCTGATGGCCGAACGGGCGATCCGCGCCGTCGGGCTCGATATCGGCGGGGTCGACTTCCTCACCACCGACATCACCCAGAGCTACCGCGAGACCGGCGGCGCGATCTGCGAGATCAACGCCGGCCCCGGCATGCGCATGCACATCTCCCCGTCCGAAGGCACCGGCCGCGATGTCGGCGGCGCGGTGATGGACATGCTGTTCCCCGAAGGCGCGCCCGCGCGGATCCCGATCGCCGCGCTTACGGGCACCAACGGCAAGACCACCACCGCCCGGATGCTCGCCCATGTCCTGAAGATGGCCGGCTTCACCGTCGGGCAGACCTCGACCGACGCGGTCTATGTCGACGGCAACGTCACCGTGAAGGGCGACATGACCGGCCCCGCCTCGGCCTCGATGGTGCTGCGCGACCCGACCGTCGACATGGCGGTGCTGGAAACCGCCCGCGGCGGCATCGTCCGCGCCGGGCTCGGCTACCGCTACTGCGATGTCGGCGCGGTGCTCAACGTCACCTCGGACCATCTCGGCCTCGGCGGGGTGGAAACGGTGGACGAACTGGCCGAGGTCAAGCGGCTGGTGGTGGAGGTCGCCAAGGATTGCGCGGTGCTCAACGCCGACGACGTCCAGACCCTGAAGATGGCCGACCACACGGACGCGACGCATATCTGCTACGTCACCCGCAACTCGGGCAACGCGCTGGTGCGCGAACATATCCGCCTCGGCAAGCGCGCGGTGGTGCTGGAACAGGGGCTGAACGGCGACCAGATCGTGATCTACGACCACGGCCACCAGATCCCGCTGATCTGGACCCACCTGATCCCGGCGACGCTCGAAGGCAAGGCGCTGCACAATGTCGAGAACGCCATGTTCACCGCCGCCATGGCCTATGCGCTGGGGCTCAGCCTCGACCAGATCCGCACCGGGCTCAGGACCTTCGACAATTCCTTCTTCCAGAGTCCCGGCCGGATGAACGTCTTCGACGAACACGGCTTCCGGGTGATCCTCGATTACGGCCACAACGAGGCCGCGGTCGGCGCCATGGTCGATCTGGTCGGGCGGCTGAAGCCGATCGGCAAGAAGATCGTCTGCGTCACCTGCCCCGGCGACCGCCGGGACGAGGACGTGCATGCCATCGCCCGCACCGTGGCGGGCAAGTTCGACCATTACATCTGCCACAGCGACGACAATCCCCGCGGCCGCGCGCCCGAGGAAGTGCCCGAGATGATCAAGGCCGAACTGATCGCCAGCGGCGTCGCGCCCGAGGCGATCGAGGTCGTGCCGAGCGAGCTGCAGTCGATCGACACCGCGCTCGACATGGCCCGGCCCAACGATCTCGTGCTGATCTTCTGCGACGGCATCACCCGCTGCTGGAAACGGATCATCTACTTCAAGCCAAAGGAGGCGCCCCGCCCGGTTGCCGCCGAGGAACGGCTGGCCGCCGAAGGCTTCGACGTGCCAGAAGGCTACACGCTATTCAGCGACGACCGCGGTGTCCGCATCGTCCCCGCCCCCTGATCGGAGAACGGCTTTCCCATGGTGAAGACCCCTTCCCGCGCGGCCCACAGGGCCGAACGGGGCAGACGGCTTGCCGTGGTCGGCGGGCGCCTGGAAGACGACAATGCGGGCGTCTATGCCGAGATGCACCGCCTGTCGGGCGGCCGCATCCTGATCTTCCCGACCGCCTCCTCGGTGCCCGAGGAGGTCGGCGAGGAAACGCTGGAGGTCTTCCGCGGGCACGGTTTCGAGGCCGAGGTGGCGCCGCTCTACGGCCCCGGCGCGGCGCAGCTGGCCGCCGATCCGGCGCTGCTGGCACAGATCGGCAAGATCGGCCATTTCTTCTTCACCGGCGGCGACCAGCGCAACATCCTCGCCGCGTTGCAGCCGGGCGGCACGGACAGCCCGGCCCTCGCCGCGATCCGCGCCGCGCATGATGCCGGCGGGCTGATCGCCGGGTCCAGCGCCGGGGCGGCGATGATGTCCCAGCCGATGCTGCAGGGCGGCACCTCGCTCGAGGCGCTGGTGCATGGCGTGACCGAGGATCCGGCGCAGCCCGGCCTGCTGATGGGCAGCGGGCTCGGCTTCTTCCCGTTCGGCATGGTGGACCAGCATTTCATCAAGCGCGGGCGGCTGGGGCGGCTGGTGGTGGCGATGACCTGGGCGGGCGAGCCGTTCGGCTATGGCATCGACGAGAACACCGCGCTGATCGTCGAAGGCGCCGCCGGCAAGGTGGTCGGCGAATACGGCGCGATGATGATCGACCTCGCCGAGATGCAGACCGACCGGAACCTGCGCATCTTCCAGGATTTCCGGGTCAGCTATCTCGATGACGGCGACATGATCGACCTCAGGACCCGCACCGTCTTTCCGGCCGAGGCCAAGCGCAGGGCGCTGAAGCGCGACGTCGCCTACCGCGCGCGGCTCCGGTCGCAGCGCAACGCCTTCGGCGCCTACACGCTCTACGACCTCACCGCGCGACTCGTCCTCGGCGACCCCAAGGTCTATGCCGAGGACAAGGTCGAGGCGTTCGATGCGAAAAGCGGCATCAACGTCACGGTGATCCTGGAGCGGGAAAAGGAAAGCCGCTGCCTGATCGCGACGCCGGAGTCGGGCTTGCGGATGACCGCGCTCGATTTCCGGGCCACGATCAGCCTCGAAAAGCTCAACGCCACCCGCATCGCCGCGCGGATGGGCCGCAAGGCCCGCACCTACGGGATGGAGCCCCGCCCCGAGGCGGCGATGGTCCTGCTCGGCTCCTCGCCGCTCGCCGCGGATGCCGAGATGCTGGCCCGGCCCTTCGCGATGCTCGGCAAGGGGCCGGTCGGCGTGCTCGCCGCAGCCTCGGCCGAAGCGGCGGCGACGGCCCGCGACCACATTGCGCTGCTCGCCCGCTACGGCATCGAAGGCGTCGATCTGGGCGTGACCATCGACACGGTCGAATACACCGCCCATGACGAGGATTTCCTGGAAGGCATCGGCGCGATGACCGGCATTCTGGTCTGCGGCGGCAACCAGACCCGGCTGGTCGAGACGCTGCTGCACCGGGGCGAGGAAAGCGCCCTGCTGCGCGCGATCGCCATGACCCATGCCAAGGGCGTGCCGCTGCTTGCGGCCAGCGGCGCGGCCTCGGCGCTCTCGGGCGTGATGATCGCCGGCGGGTCGAGCTACGAGGCGCTGCGCTTCGGCGTCTCCTCGGATGTGGGCCACCAGGGTCTGGCGATCCAGGAAGGGATCGGCCTCTTCGCCGGCGGGATCGTGGACCAGAACCTGATCCGCCACGAACGGCTCGGCCGGCTCGTGGTCGCCTGCGCCGAGGAAAGCGAACGCT
Organism: Paracoccaceae bacterium; assembly: GCA_020425125.1. GTDB lineage: Bacteria > Pseudomonadota > Alphaproteobacteria > Rhodobacterales > Rhodobacteraceae > Meridianimarinicoccus. The sequence continues at coordinate 26,535 of JAGQRV010000063.1, forward strand.
TCGGCATCGGCGTCTTCGAGGACAGCGCGGTGATCGCCACCCATGCCGGCACGCGGCTGGAAGCGGCCGGGCGGACCGGCTTCGTGCTGATCGAGATCGACCCGGCCCGGCTGGTGCTGCAAAGCGACAGCTTCATCGCCAACGGCATCTGCCTGACCGTGCTCGGCCCCGGCGACAGCGTCGACCTGACCACCCGCGCAGTGACCCGCGCCGGTCCGGTCGCGGGCAGCGCGGCAGTCCTCGCGCAACTCGTCAGGGGACTCGCCGCCGAGGCCGGCGCCGCCGTCTCAGGCGACAATGCCGGCATCCAGGGGGTCAGCGTGACCCCCGGCGACCAGGAGGGCGCGACCGCCTGGCTCGACCTGGAATGCCCGCGCGACGACAACCAGTGAGCGCGCACCATCCGCGGGACATTACGCGAACACGAATCGTCAAGCGGTGCGATTGCCAATTTCCTGACAGGCCCTGAACGCCGCGTCCGGTGCGGCCCGATGCCCGTCCCGGCGGCTCCGGCAGGCCCCCGCCGCTCAGCGCGCGTCGGTGATGTAGCGGTTGTATCGGGCTTCCAGCACGCGGAAGATCCGGGCGATGATCAGCGTCATCAGGTAATAGATTAGCCCAGCAATAACAAAGACCTGGATCGGCTGGTAGGTCGCCGACGCGGCCAGCCGCGCCATCCCCGTCAGCTCCAGGAGCGTGATCGTCGACGCCAGCGACGTCCCCTTCATCAGGATGATCACCTCGTTCGAATAGGCCGGCAGACAGATCGAAAACGCCCGCGGCAGGATCACCAGCCGGTACGTCTTCGCCGTCGACATCCCGCACGCCCGCGCCGCTTCCACCTCGCCGCGGGGCACGGCCAGGATTCCACCCCGGACGATCTCGCCCGAATAGGCCGCCGTGTTAAGCACGAAGGTGATCAGCGCGCAGACGAAGGGTTCGCGCAGGAGCGGCCAGAGGATCGAGTCGCGGACGAAGCCGAACTGACCGAGGCCGAAATAGACCAGGAAAATCTGCACCAGCAGCGGCGTGCCCCGGAAGAACAGCGAATACCCCGAGGCAGTCGCGGCGACGATACGGCTGTCCGACAGCCGCGCCAGCGCCACCGGCACCGCGAGCAGAAATCCCAGAATCGCCGAGATGACAACGAGCTGGACGGTCAGCCAGGTGCCTTCGAGGAAATCGAAGCCGTATTCCCGTACGATATCGAGAAAGACCTGCACGTCAGCGCACCCCCGCCATGCCGCGGCTCGCCCGCTTCTCGAGGCGGCCGATGATCCACATGGAAACCAGCGTGATCAGCAGGAACATCAGCGAGGCCACGAGGTAGAAGGTGAAGGGCTCGCGCGTCGACTGCGCGGCCTGTCCGGATTTCCGCATCAGATCGTCGAGCCCGACCACCGAGACCAGCGCGGTATCCTTCACCGAGCCCTGCCAGAGATTGCCGAGTCCGGGAATCGCGACCCGCCAGATCTGCGGCAGCTGGATGTAGCGGAAGGTCTTCCAGGCGCTGAACCCGTAGGCCCTCCCCGCTTCGATCTGGCCATTGGGCACGGACTGGAAGGCCGCGCGGAAGGTCTCGGACGCATAGGAGCCGAAGATCAGTGCCAGAGCGATCAGGCCCGCGACGAAGGGGCTGACCTCGATCGTACCCGGCGGCAGGATCGAATTCAGCACCTGCGTCCCGCCGAAATAGATCACCAGCAGGACGAGGAATTCCGGGATACCGCGCAGGAAGTTCGTCAGCGCATAGGCGGGCCGCTTGAGCCAGCCATGGTCCGACAGCTTCGCCATCGCCAGGAGCATCCCGAGCGCGAGCCCGACGACGACTGTCGAGACCGCCAGAAGAAGGGTGGTCCTGAGCCCCTGCAGCAGCAGCGGAAGGTACTCGACAACGTTGTCCATGCCCGGCCCTCGCTCGATCAACCGGCGGGCCCGATCGGCACGCCGGTCACAGGATCATTTCGGCGCGATGTCCGACGACATGTACTTCTTGTTGATCTCGGCATATTCGCCCGACGCGATGATCGCGGCCAGCGCATCATTGAACTTCGTCTTCAGGTCGTCATCGCCCTTGCGGATGCCGATTCCCGCACCTTCGCCGAGGATCGGGTCATAGACCGGTTCGCCGACCTGCTCGTAATTGGCACCATCGGGCGACGCGAGAAACTCGTCGATCACCACAGAGTCGGCGAAGACGAGGTCGATGCGGTTGCTGACCAGATCGAGCGTCGCGGCGTCGAACGTGTCGTAATACTGGATCCGCGCCTTCGGCAGCTTGTCCTTGACGTAGTCGGCCATGGTGGTGCCGCGCTGAACCCCGATGGTCTTCCGGCGCAGCGCATCCGGGCTCAGTTCCAGCCCCGCCCCCTTCTCGCCGATGAAGAGTCCGGGCGTCACGTAATAGGGTCCGGCGAAGTCGATCGCCTTCAGCCGGTCTTCGGTGATGAACATGGAGGCGATGATCGCGTCGATCTTCTTGGCGTTGAGCGCCGGGATCAGCCCGTCGAAACTCTGGTTCGAGATCGTGCACTCGACGCCCATCTGCTTGCAGAGTGCATAGGTGATGTCGACGTCGAAGCCGGTCAGTTCGCCCGAGGGCAACACATAGGCGAAGGGCTTGTAGGACGCCTCGGTCCCGACCACCAGCTTGTCCTGCGCAACGGCAGGCAGGCCGGCGGAGATGGCCGAAACGGCAACGAGGGCTTTCAGGAGTTTCATCATTGGGTCGTCCTCACGCTCTGACGCGGGCCGCACGGGCCCGCCTGGACTGGTCCGGTCATTTCAGACTGCCGGAAAGGAACTGCCGGAACCGTTCGGAATTGGGATTGGCCAGCAAGGCGCGCGGTTCGCCTTCATCCTCGACGAGGCCCTGGTGCAGGAACATGACCTTGTTCGCGGCCTCACGCGCAAAGCCGATCTCGTGCGTCACGACGAGCATCGTGCGGCCCTCCTCCGCCAGAGAGCGCATCACGCGCAGCACCTCGTTCACCAGTTCGGGGTCGAGCGCCGAGGTCGGCTCGTCGAACAGCATCACCTCGGGGTCCATGGCCAGCGCCCGCGCGATCGCGACGCGCTGCTGCTGGCCGCCGGAGAGCTGGCTGGGATAATGGCTGCGCTTGTCGGCCACCCCGACCTTGGCCAGCATCGCCTCGGCCTTTTCCGTCGCTTCGGCCTTGTCGCGCCCAAGCACGTGAATCTGCCCGGCAGTGACGTTTTCGAGCACCGTCATGTGCTGCCAAAGGTTGAACTGCTGGAACACCATCGACAGCTTCGACCGGATTCGGTCGACCTGCTTCATGTTGGCGGGCGCCGGCTCCCCCCGCCGCTGGGTCATCTCGATCAGTTCGCCCTTGACCCGGACTTCGCCGGCCGAAGGGATCTCGAGAAGGTTGATGCAGCGCAGGAAGGTCGATTTCCCCGACCCGGACGAGCCGAGGATCGCCACCACATCGTGATCCCGCGCGGTGAGCGAGATCCCCTTGAGCACTTCGTGGCTGCCGAATGCCTTGCGCAGTCCCGTGACTTCCAGTGCTGCGCGTCCATTGCCGTGCCCGTTCGGCGTCACCATGTCGTCCACACCCGCCTTCGCCCGGCTCCGCCTGACCCTGCCGCGGGCAGCGGCGATCCTGCGGCGCTAGGTCGTTGTTCCCCCGTCGTTTCCGACTAGAGGCCAAATTCCCCGGCCCGTCCAGCCTTTTGCTCGGCGATGTGGGAAACGGGACCGGCGAGCGAAGCGGGCGCCGAGGATTTCGGCAGGCAACAGGCCGCTGCTCCGTCCCCCGAAGCGCACATGAACGCCGCAATGTCTGGAGGCAAGATCACCTCAATGGACCACGCGGGCGCCAAGGCCTTGAAGACAGGGCCATCTTCCCGCCGACGCCGACCTCATTCCACCGTCACGGATTTCGCCAGGTTGCGCGGCTGATCGACATCCGTTCCCTTGGCGACCGCGGCATGGTAGGCCAGCATCTGCACCGGAAGAGCGTAAAGGATCGGTGCGAAGGCATTGTCCGCGGCAGGCATGCGCACCACCCGCCAGACGCCCTCGCCGGAATGGTCCGCGCCGGCGCCGTCGGTGATCATCAGGATCCGGCCGTGACGCGCCATCACCTCCTGCATGTTCGAAACCGTCTTCTCGAACAGCGCGTCGCGCGGCGCCAGCACGACCACCGGCACATTGCCGTCGATCAGCGCGATCGGCCCGTGCTTCAGCTCTCCGCTGGCATAGCCTTCGGCGTGAATGTAGCTGATCTCCTTCAGCTTCA
>JAGQRV010000006.1:0-2651 GCA_020425125.1 Paracoccaceae bacterium
GAATAGTCGAACTCGCAGGCCTGTCCGATGACGATGGGCCCGGCACCGATGATCAGGATGGACGAGATATCCGTGCGTCTGGGCATGGCTGCTCCTCGGGCCGTCGGGCAAAATCGCCTGCGTTATAGAAGCGGGGCCGGGGCACGCAAGGGGAAGCCGCCCGCGCGCCGGATTTTGCCAAGGCGATGTCGCCCGGTCGGGGCGGCCGGTTCGGGATCGGGCAGCCTGCCGCCGCGCGCGACACATCTGCGTGCCAGCACTGGTCCCGGCGCCGCTCGTCCCCCATCTCGGTCACGGGACCTGGGCGGGAGCGCGATCTTGGCCGAACTTGCGGATCGGAAGGTGCGGCAGGTGGCGCCGCGGCGCTGGCTGGCGGTGGAATTTGCCGCCTTCTATCTGGTGGCGCCGGTGGCCGGTGCCGTTCTGCTCCCCGCCAATGCGATGTTCGGAATGCTCTTCGCGATGACCGTCCTGGGGCTCGTGCTGCTGAACCGCACGCCGGGGTTTCACTGGCGCGACATCGCGCGCGGCTGGGGGCGGGTGGACTGGCACCGCGTCGCGGTGGTCGGCGCGGTGACCGCGGTGGGCGGCTACGGTGTGGTGCTGGTCAGCGCCCCCGACTCGGCCTTCGCTCTGCTGCGCGAGCACCCCGGATTCATGCTGGCCATCCTTGTCCTCTATCCCGTCCTGTCGGCGCTGCCGCAGGAGATCGTGTTCCGCGTGCTGTTCTTCCGCCGGTACGGCGAGATCCTGCCGCGGGGGCCGGCGGCGATCGGGCTCAATGCCGCGGTCTTCGCGCTGGCGCATCTGATGTACTGGAACTGGATCGTTGGCGTGATGACGTTTGTCGGCGGGATCGCCTTCGCCGAGGCCTATCTGCGCCGGCGCAGCTTCGCCACCGCGGTCGCGGCGCATGCCGTGGCCGGGGATCTGGTTTTCCTCATCGGTCTCGGCATCTACTTCTATTCGGGCTATGTCGTGCGGCCGTTCTGACGCCGTTCGAGCCGACGGGCGCACTTCATTCCGCGGCGTGCTTTCGCGCCTGAGCAGTGGTGCCGGTCCGGTCGAACATGTAGTCGCGGGTCAGCGGCACCGCCTCCTGGTCGCGGGCGAGCTGGATCTGGAAGACGTCGTGGCCGCCATGGCGGAAGGTCAGTTCGCTCGCGATCAGATAGAACCGCCACATCCGGACAAAACGTTCGTCGTCGAGGATCGGCACTTCGGCGCGCATTTCGGGGTCCGAGACCGCGTCCATGAAGCGGCCGTACCAGCGGTTCAGGGTTTCCGCGTAGTGAAGCCGCAGCACCTCGATGTCGGTGATCCAGAGAGATTCGCGCTCGATCGCCGCCGCGGTCTCCGACAGCGCCGGGATGTAGCCGCCGGGAAAGATGTACTTGCGGATCCACGGGCTGGTGGTGCCCGGCGGCAGCATCCGCCCGATGGTGTGGACCAGCGCCACCCCGTCCGGCGCCAGATGTTCGCGTACGCTGCCGAAATAGGTCCGATACTGCGGCACGCCCACATGCTCGAACATGCCCACGGAAACGATCCGGTCGAAGGTCTCGGGGACGGCCCGGTAATCCTGCAGACGGAATTCGACCTGCCCCGTCAGTCCCGCAGCCTCGGCCCGTTCGGTGGCGATGCGGTGCTGGTCCCGGCTGAGCGTCACGCCGACCACCTGCGCGCCGTACTCGCGGGCAAGCGTCAGGGCCATGCCGCCCCAGCCGCAGCCGATGTCGAGCACGCGCATCCCCGGCTTCAGCAGAAGCTTGCGGGCGATCAAATGCTTCTTGGCTTCCTGCGCGTCTTCCAGCGTCTCGTGTCCGGTCGGAAAATAGGCGCAGGAATACTGCCGGTCCCGGTCGAGGAAGGAATCGTACAGCGCCTGGCTGAGATCGTAATGGTGCGCCACGTTGGAGCGGGCGCTGGCGGCCGAGTTGACCTGATCGTAGCGGCGGCGGAGCCAGCGCGCGGCGTGGGACGGTGCCTGAAGCCAGGCGCCGCTCCGGCCTTCGCGGTTCAGGAACAGGAGCGCGATCAGCCCGGCCAGATCGTCGTTCTCGATCGTCAGCGTTCCGTCCATGTAGGCTTCGCCCAGGCCAAGCTCGGGCGACGCCATGATCCGGCGCGGAACCGCCGGGTCGGTGATGCGCATGACCACCGGCTGACCTCTGCCATCGCCGTATTCGGCCCTGTGCCCGTCGGGATATTCCACCACAAGCCTGCCGTGGTGAACGAGTCCGCGGACCAGCTTGTCAAGCAATCGTGTCCACATGGTCGAACCTCTTAAAGAGATTAGTAATTCGTCGATCACACGCAATCGGTTACGTAAGGGCGGAGCTGTTTTCTCTCTTGGGTTGACCCGCGACCGGCCGCGCGGGGCCGTCGCGACCGGCGGGCCACTCGGTGCAACGCGGCATCGGGCCGATTGGTTCCGGGGCTTTCGACCTGTACGCATGCGGGCGCGGCTTGACTTCGGCGGTCGCGGACGTTCTATCGCCACCGTCCGGACGACCGCCCGAGAAAAGCCCGAGGATCCGCCGCCATGCATGCCTATCGCAGCCATACCTGCGCCGCCCTGAACCTGTCCGATGCGGGGCGGGAGGTGCGCCTTTCCGGCTGGGTTCACCGGGTGCGCGACCATGGCGGCG
>JAGQRV010000006.1:2661-15957 GCA_020425125.1 Paracoccaceae bacterium
GACCTGCGCGACCATTACGGCATCACCCAGGTGCTCGCCGACGGCGACAGCCCGGTCTTTGCCGAGGTCGAGAAGGTGCGCGCCGAATGGTGCATCCGGATCGACGGCGTGGTGAAGGCGCGCGATGCAAGCCTCGTGAACCCCAAGCTGCCGACCGGCGAGATCGAGGTCTATATCCGCGATCTCGAGGTTCTGGGGCCGGCCGAGGAACTGCCGATGCAGGTCTTCGGCGAGCAGGAATTCCCCGAGGAAACCCGGCTCCGCTACCGCTATCTGGACCTGCGCCGCGAGGGGCTGCACCGCAAGATCATGCTGCGCTCGTCGGTGATCCGGTCGCTGCGCCAGCGGATGTGGGAGTCCGGCTTCACCGAATTCCAGACCCCGATCATCACGGCGTCGTCGCCCGAGGGGGCGCGGGATTTCCTGGTGCCGTCGCGGCTGCATCCGGGGCGGTTCTATGCGCTGCCGCAGGCGCCGCAGATCTTCAAGCAGCTGATCATGGTGTCCGGGTTCGACAGGTATTTCCAGATCGCGCCCTGTTTCCGCGACGAGGACCCCCGCGCCGACCGCAGTCCGACCGATTTCTACCAGCTCGACCTCGAGATGAGCTTCGTCACCCAGGACGAGGTCTTCGCGGCGATCCAGCCGGTGATCCGCGGCGTGTTCGAGGAATTCGGCAACGGCCGGTCGGTCGATGCCGTCTGGCCGCAGATCCCCTATGCCGAGGCACTGCTGAAATACGGCACCGACAAGCCGGATCTGCGGAACCCGATTCACATGCAGGACGTGTCCGAGCATTTCCGCGGCTCGGGCTTCGCCATCTTCGCGAAGCTGCTGGAGCAGGACGGGACCGAGATCCGCGCGATCCCGGCGCCCACGGGCGGCAGCCGCAAGTTCTGCGACCGGATGAACGCCTATGCCCAGGGCGAAGGCCTGCCGGGGATGGGCTACATCTTCTGGCGCGAGGGCAGCGACGGGATCGAAGCCGCCGGTCCGCTGGCCAAGAACATCGGTCCCGAGCGGACCGAGGCCATCCGCCTGCAGCTTGGCCTTGGCAAGGGCGACGCGGCCTTCTTCCTCGGCGGCCACGCGAAGGATTTCCAGGCCGTCGCCGGGCGGGCGCGCACTGTCATCGGCGAAGAGCTGGGGCTCACGCAGACCGACCGCTTTGCCTTTGCCTGGATCGTCGATTTCCCGATCTACGAGAAGGACGCCGAAACCGGCGAGATCGATTTCGAGCACAACCCGTTCTCGATGCCCCAGGGCGGCATGGCGGCGCTGGAGGGCGATCCCTTGAGCGTCAAGGGCTTCCAGTACGACCTTGCCTGCAACGGCTATGAGCTGGTTTCGGGCGCGATCCGGAACCACCGCCGCGACCTGATGTTCAAGGCGTTCGAGATCGCCGGGTATAGCCGGGACGAGGTCGAGACCCGCTTCCCCGGCCTTTCGACCGCGTTCCGCTTCGGTGCGCCGCCCCACGGCGGCTGCGCGGCCGGGATCGACCGGATGGTGATGCTTCTGGCCGACGAGGCGAACATCCGCGAGGTCATCATGTTCCCGATGAACCAGCGCGCCGAGGATCTGATGATGGGCGCGCCGTCGCTGCCGACGAACGAGCAGTTGCGCGACCTGTCGCTTCGCGTCGTGGAGAAGGAATGATCGCGCCCTCCACGGCGCCGCTGCCCGGCTGGACGCCGCGCGCGCCGCTGCCGCTCGATCCGATGGAGGGGCGCGGGGTGCGGCTGGAACGGTTGACGCCCGCCCATGCGGCGGGTCTCTACACGGCGCTTGAGGGTGCGGACGCGAACTGGAACTTCCTGCCCTACGGTCCGTTCGATGCCGACGGCCTGGCGGACTGGGTCGGCTGGGCGGCGGCGCAGACCGATCCGTGGTTCTTCGCGATCCTCGTTGGCGGCCTGCCCCTGGGCGTGGCCAGCTACCTGCGCGTGGTGCCCGAACATGGTGTGGCCGAGGTCGGGCATATCAACTTCGCCCCGGCGCTCAAGGGGACCCGTGCCGCGACCGAGGCGATGGCACTGATGGCCGAGCGGGTGTTTGACGCGGGCTACCGCCGCTACGAATGGAAATGCGATGCCGCCAACCGGCCGTCGCGGCGCGCGGCGGAGCGGCTCGGCTTCTCCTACGAAGGCGTCTTCCGGCAGCATCTGGTGGTCAAGGGGCATAACCGCGACACCGCCTGGTTCGCGATGACCGACGGCGACTGGCCGGCGATCCGCATCGCGCTGAAGACCTGGCTCGACCGGGAAAACTTCGACGCGGACGGGCGCCAGAGCCTGTCCCTGAGCACGCTGACCCGGCCCCATCTGGTCCTGCGCGACCCCGATCTCGGCTGATGCTGTCGGCGCTGCGCGAGGCCGGCTTCGACGTCGCCACCCGAAACCATGCCGAGGCGATCCTGCGCCACGACTTCCCCGCCGAGACGGCGGAGCTGATCGAGACCCTGAGCGGCTTCAACATCGCCACGGAGGAACTCATCCGCGGCGGCGGCGGCGAGTCGGGCCAGACGCGGCGGCTGCGCCGGGCGCTGAGCCAGCTGGGCTGGCAGAAGCACAATTTCGTCGTCCGCACCATCGTCGACGGGGCCGAGCGCGAGGCGGTGAGCCACGAAATCGACCATGTGCGGCGCGGCGTCGGCGGCATGCTGGCGCTGGAGATCGAGTGGAACAACAAGGATCCGTTCTTCGACCGTGACCTGGAGAACTTCCAGCGCCTGCACGCCCTTTCTGCTGTTTCGGTCGGCATCATCGTGACCCGCGGCGCGAGCCTGCAGGACGGAATGCTGCCGCGGATCCGGGCCTGGATGGAGGCGGCGGGGCTTGAAACGGAGGCCGATCTTGCGCGGCTCGGCATCGGCGCCCGCACTGCGGCCCAGAGCGCGGCGGTGCGCAGGCTGGTCGATCACGGGATGTCCTACCCGGAGGCGTTCGCGAGGCGCTTCGTGGCCGACAAGTTCGGCATGGCGACGACCCACTGGGCGAAGCTGGAGGCGCGGGTGCGGCGCGGCGTCGGCAATCCGTGCCCGCTGCTTCTGATCGGCCTTCCCGAGACGATCCTGTCTGGCGGACCGGATTCGCACAAACTCGCGGAACTTTTTTGATTCCGGGACCTGCGAGTGCTTCGGGAGCCTGCGAGACGGAGGTGGACTGCTCTCCGGCTTGGTGCGCCGCCTACAGACCCATCGCGCGAAACACCGCAGCAACGTCTGGTTACATGGTGAAGGTCGCGGCCTTCGTGTCGAATTCGGCCAGAATTCCGGAAAAGAAGCTTCCGTCTCGTTGCTCCGAAGCGGGCGCCGGCCAGAGGTCGGCTTGCCGCCGCTTGCAGAGCTCGCCGAAACGCAAGTGCCAAGCAGAATTGCCAGCGTAGCCGCAGACCTTGGTGAGATGCGCGGACGTAGACCCGGGGTTGTCCAGAAGCGCACGTATCACGACACGCTCACTGTCGCTGGGGGGACTCTTGCAAAAGGCCTGATGAAGTCGCTGAGGCAAGGGCATGGCGACCATTGCTTGGTTCCGTCTCGAGAGTTCGACTTCGATTGCTTCGAGAACCCGCTGTGCGTTCTTGCGTTGCCCGTCCGCCCCCGAAGCAATCAGACGTTCCGCATTTGAAACCATCTTGCGCAGATCTGAATCGGATTTCTGCGGCAGGATCGCGATGATCTTTTCAACCATCCTATTCCGCGGCCAGCGACGAATTGTAGGCGTAGGTCTTCCAGTCGGGCTTGTAATCCTCGTCGGCCTGGTTGCCCCAGACCGTCCAGTTCTGCCGCACGCCGCGCCCGAAAAGCTCCAGATACGGCCCCCACGAGCATTCCTCGATCAGGTCGTACTGCTCGTCGGGCTTGCGCGAATGCTCGCGCTTGCGGGTCTGCATCATGTTCACCTGCCGGCGTCCGGGGGCCAGGGTGCGTGCGCCCTTGCCGCGGGTGCCGAACAGCAGCAGTTCTGTGACGTTCCGGAAATAAAATCCGACACCGCGCCCGTCCGAGCCGCCGTCCTTGCGGACCTTGTGCCACACGATGTTCGACTTGTAGTCGAAGCCCCAGGCCGCGAGCACCTTCAGCCCTTCGGGCAGCAGCGCGTTCGGCACCCAGAGATAGCAATGCGCCCGGTCCTGCAGGGCATCGGCCACCGGCAGGGCGCAGATCTCCTCCAGCTCAAGCGTCGGGTAGCGCGACAGGCGCCGGTGTTCGGGCGCGACCTTGCCGGTGCGGTTGACGAAGCGCCACGGCGGGTCGGCGAGAACCGTGCCGAACCGGTCACCTCCCAGGAAGTTCCGCAAATCTTGTGAGGCCAGCCCTGTCATCGCCCATATGTCGGATTACCCGCGCCGTTCTGTCAAGCGCTTTGCCGCCCGAACATTACGCGAACGACGGTTGACGATCAATGACCGGTCGCGGGCGGGCATCGGATGCGGAGGCGCAACATGGCGCTGCGGGGCAGAATGAAGTCGTTCAAACTTGATCTGTTAAGCCTGAATTAGGCGCGTGCCCCTTAGGGATGATCGGCAACGGACGGTCTGACGCAGAAAGGCGCACGCATGACGATCTCCTCTTCGCTCAATGCCGGGGTCATGGGCCTTTCGGCCAATGCCACCAAGCTGGCGGTGATCTCGGACAACATCGCCAACTCGGCCACCTACGGCTACAAGCGCTCGGAAGCGGATTTTCATTCGATGGTGATCGGAACGCCGTTCACCGGCTATGCCGCCGGCGGGGTCCGGGTCACCACGCTCAAGCTGATCGGCGACCGCGGGTCGCTGATCGGGACATCGAACGCCACCGACCTGACCGTCCGCGGGCGCGGCATGATCCCGGTGACCGACCTCTCTGCCGTCAAGAACGCTTCCGGCAACCTTCCGCTGAAGCTCGCGACGACCGGGTCGTTCCGGACCGATGCCGACGGGTACCTGCGGACCGAGACCGGCCAGGTGCTGATGGGCTGGCCGGCCCTGCCCAACGGTACCATCCCGACCTATCCGCGCGACACCGCCGCCGGGCTCGATCCGGTGCAGATCCAGGCCAACCAGTTCGCCGGCGAGCCGACAACCGCGATGACGCTGGGCGTGAACCTGCCTGCGACCTCGACGGAACCCGGCGCCGCCGGCAACCAGGAAGTCCTTTCGGTCGAGTATTACGACAACCTTGGCAAGTCCCAGAACCTGTCGGTCACCTTCACGCCCACGGTCCCGGCGACGACGCCGGCCTCCAACCAGTGGACGATGCAACTCTACGACGATGCCAGCGGGGGCACGCTTGTCGGCGAATACGTGCTGACCTTCAACGACACCCGCACAGCGGGCGGTACGCTCGCCTCGGTGACCACGGTCACCGGCACGGCCTACAACGCGGCCACCGGCGAGGTTGGCGTCAACGTCGCCAGCGGCCCGGTGTCCATCATGATCGGCACACTCAACGCCAATGACGGGATGACGCAGCTATCGGATACGTTCGCGCCGGTTTCGATCACCAAGGACGGCTCGCCGGTGGGGACCATCACCGGACTCGACATCGACGAGAACGGCTATCTGAAGGCGCTCTACGATACCGGGTTGACCCGTACGCTCTATCAGATCCCGGTGGCGGACGTGCCGAACATGAACGGCCTCACCGCGCTCGACAACCAGACCTACCAGGTCTCCAACGAAAGCGGCGCCTTCTTCCTGTGGAACGCCGGCGACGGGCCGACCGGCGACCTCGTCAACTACGCGCGCGAGGAATCCACCACCGACGTGGCCGGCGAACTCACCGACCTGATCCAGACCCAGCGGGCCTATTCGTCGAATGCCAAGGTCATCCAGACCGTGGACGAGATGCTTCAGGAAACCACCAACATCAAGCGCTGAGCGCTGAATCGCCGAAGGAACCCGGACCATGAGCATCAGCGGCGCCCTGTCGAACGCGCTCAGCGGGCTCTCCGCCGCCAGCCGGGCGGTGAGCCTCGTGTCGACCAACATCGCCAACGCGATGACCGATGGGTACGGCCGCCGCGACATCGAACTCGCGGCGCGTGGTATCGGCGGCGGCGTCGACGTGGTGTCGGTGACGCGGTCGATGAACCAGACGGTGCTTACCGATCGGCGCTCGGCCGATGCCGAGGTGGCGCGGTCCGGGGTGCAGAGCGATTTCTACGCGAGCGTCGCGGATGCGATCGGCGAGCCGGGCAGCGGCTATTCCCTGTCCGACCTGATCGCGGGCTTCGAATCCGCGCTGACCTCGGCAGCGGCGCAGCCCGACAGCGAGCCGCGTCTGCAGCAAAGCGTGGACGCCGCGAAATCCCTGGCCGTACGCCTCGACCAGATCTCGGACAGCGTGCAGACCGAGCGCGGGCGGGCCGATACCGCGATTGCCAGCGCCGTGAGCGAACTCAACGAGAACCTGGCGCAGATCGAGCAGCTCAACACCGACATCCGCAAGGCCTGGATCGCCGGCGACACTGCAAGCGCGCTGGTCGACCAGCGCCAGAGCCTGATCGACAAGGTGTCCGCGATCGTGCCCGTGCGCGAACTGGACCGCGGCTACGGCACCGTGGCGCTGCTGTCGGAAGGCGGGCTCCTGCTGGACGGCAAGGCGCCGGTGATCGGCTTTCAGGCGGCGACCATGGTGGTGGCGCAGTCGAGCCTTGCCGGCAGCACCCTCTCGGGCATCACCGTGAACGGCGTTCCGGTCGATACGACACGCGACCGGCATCTGCTCTCGGGCGGCAAGCTCGACGGCCTGTTCGCGGTCCGCGACGAGGTCGCCCCGGCGGTTCAGTCCGACCTCGATGCGCTTGCCCGCGACCTGATGGAGCGATTCGAGGCATCGGGCGTCGATCCGACCCTGGCGCCAGGAAGCGCCGGGCTCTTCACCGACAACGGCCTGCCCTTTGCCGTCGCCAACGAAGTCGGCCTTGCGGGCCGGCTGACCGTCAACGCTGCGGTCGATCCCGACCAGGGCGGCGCGGTCTGGCGCCTACGCGACGGTCTGGGTGCAACGTCCCAGGGCAACGTGGGCGATTCCAGCGGGATCGTCCGCCTGCGCACCGCGCTGACCGGCCTGCGCTCGCCCGCATCCGGCGGGCTGGGATCGACTGCCCGCGACGCCGGGACCCTCGCTGCGGATCTCCTCTCCGCCGTCGGCGTCCGGCGCGACGGGGTTGACGGGGTCGCGGCCTATGCCGGGGCGCGCTCCTCTGCGCTGACCGAGCGGCTGGCCGAGGATGGCGTCGACAGCGATGCCGAGATGCAGAAGCTTCTGCTGCTCGAACAGGCATATGCCGCCAATGCCCGCGTCGTCACCACCGCACAGTCGATGATCGACACGCTTCTGGAGATGTGATCCATGTTCAGCGCCAATCTCGGGGATCTCGCCCAGGCCTTCATGCTGCGCCGCCAGACCTCGGCCGCCAGCACCGAACTGAACCGCCTGACCGCCGAAATGTCCTCGGGCCGCAAGGAGGACCTGCAGAGCCACCTGCGCGGCCAGTTCACGCCGCTCGCGGGGATCGAGCGGGCGCGGACCATGAACGCGACGTATGCGGCGTCGAACAAGGCGGCGGCCCAGTTCGCCAACGCCCAGCAGCTTGCGCTCGACGCGGTCCAGAGCAGCGTGGTGAATTCCGGGGCGGACTTCCTGCGTGCCGCCACGCAGGGCGATGCCACCCAGCGACAGGTGACCTATGCGAACGCGTCGAGCGCGCTGACCCAGGTCATCGACAACCTCAATGGCCACTACGGCTCGCGCGCGCTGTTCGCGGGTGCCGCGACGCAGGGGCCGGCGCTGGTCGACGCGGCACAGCTTCTGTCCGATCTCGGGGCCGCAGTGGCGGGCCAGACGACCGCTTCGGGCGTGCTTGCCGCGGCCGATGCCTGGTTCGACACGCCCGGCGGTGGCTTCGACACGCTGGCATATATCGGTTCCACCACGCCGCTGTCCCCGTTCGACATCGCCGAGGGCTCGACCGAGCGGCTTGACACCACCGCGGCGGATCCGGCGATCCGGGACACGCTGAAAGGTCTGGCGCTGGCGGCAATGATGGATCAGGGGCTGTTGTCGGGGTCTCCGGCCGAACAGCAGCGGCTGCTGCAATCCGCCGGAGCGCGGCTGGTGAACACAGGCGACGACCTCACGGCGCTCCGGGCCGGGATCGGCTTCGCCGAAGAGCGCATCGAGACTGCCCGGGTACGGGGCGAGGCCGAGGCGACGGGCCTCGAGACGGCGCTCAACGCGCTGGTCCAGGCCGATCCCTACGCCACTGCGATCGCGCTCCAGAATGCCCAGACCCGGATCGAGACGATCTACACGATCACTGCGCGCGTCTCGGGCCTGTCGCTGGCGGCGGTGTTGCGATGAGGGCCTGGGCGGCGCATCTGGTTCTGCTTCTCGCCTGCCTGATCGCCGGGCTTTCGGCTCCCGCGGCGCTCCGCGCCAGCGAGGTGCGGCTGAAGGATCTGGTCAATTTCGACGGTGTGCGGGGCAACGACCTCGTCGGCTACGGGCTCGTGGTCGGTCTGAACGGGACCGGCGACGGCATCCGCAACTCGCCCTTCACCGAAGAGATCATGGCCAACATCCTCGAACGCCTCGGGATCAACGTCGCGGGCGAGCAGTTCAGGCCCAAGAACGTCGCCGCGGTCTTCGTCACTGCCGAGCTGCCGCCCTTCGCCCGGGTCGGCAGTCAGATCGACATCACCGTCTCGGCCATCGGCGACGCCACCAGCCTGCTTGGCGGAACGCTGGTGATGACGCCGCTCAACGCGGCGGACGGGCAGATCTACGCGGTGGCGCAGGGCACCGTGATCGCCGGCGGCGTCTCGGTCCAGGGCGACGCGGCGAGCGAGGTGCAGGGCGTGCCGACCGCCGGCGTGATTCCCTCGGGCGCACGGGTGGAGCGTGAGGTGGAATTCGATCTCTCGCAACTCACCTCGCTGCGCCTGGCGCTGCGCAATCCCGACTTTACCTCGGCGCTGCTGATCGAGCAGGTGATCAACAAGCGCTACGGGCGCGGGGTCGCGCAGATGCTCGATTCCGGGACCGTGCAGCTCGATCTGTCGGCGACCCGCGCCGGAACGCCGGCGCGAGCGCTGGCGCAGATCGAAAATCTTCGCATCGAACCCCAGACTAAAGCGGTTGTCGTCGTCGACCAGCGGTCCGGCACCATCGTGATGGGCGACGACGTGCGGATCAGCCGTGTGGCGGTGTCCCAGGGCGGCCTGACGCTGCGGGTGCAGGAAGATCCGCTGGTGGTGCAGCCCAACCCCTTCGCCAACGGCCATACCGTGACCGTGCCGCGGACCACCGCCGGCATCGAGGACAGCGGCGGCACCGGGCTTGCCGAAGTTCCCGACGGAACCTCGCTGGCCGAGGTCATTGCCGGGCTCAACGCGCTGGGGGTCAGCCCGCGCGACATGATCGACATCCTCAAGACGATCAAGGCGGCGGGCGCCCTGCACGCGGAGTTCATCGTCCGCTGATCCCGTGTCCGGCGGCTGCCGGACCGGGATGACCCTCGCTCAGCCCGTGTCGCGCAGCGCGTCGGGGTCGAGGATGGCCGCCTCGCGCAGCACCGCACCGGCGAGATAGAGCGAGCCGCAGATCAGCACCCGCGCCGCCGGCGTCCGCGCCGCGATGCGCGACAGTGCGGTGGCGACGTCCGGGGCGACCGCGGAAGGCAGCCCCGCGGCCTTGCCCGCGGCGGCGGTGGCGTCTGCCGGCAGTGTCGCCGCGGCATCGGGAATCGACACCGCCTGCAATCCGGCGGCGACGCCGGCGAGGGGCCGCAGATAGCCGTCGACATCCTTGGTATTGAGCATCCCGCAGATCAGCTGTGTCTCGCGCGCGGGCATCGCCGCCAGCGTGCGGGCGAGGGTCCGGCCCGCATCGGGGTTGTGGCCGCCGTCGAGCCACAGTTCGGCCTCCGGCGCCACGGCGTTCAGCGGGTGGCCGGTCAGCCGCTGCATCCGTGCCGGCCAGTCCGCCCGGCTGACCGCCGCCTCCAGCGCCGCCTCGGGTTGGCCCAGATGGCGCAGCAGCACGACCGCCGCCCCGGCATTCACGATCTGGTGCGGCCCCGCCAGGTTCGGCCGCGGCAGGTCGGCCAGCCCGGTTTCGTCCTGCACGACCAGTCGGCCGCGCTCTTCCCAGGCATGCCAGTGCTGGCCGTGGACCAGAAGCGGCGCCCCGACCTTTTCCGCCTGCCGCTCGATCACCTCCAGCGCCGCGTCCTCCTGCGGGCCGACCACGCAGGTCACGCCGCGCTTCAGGATGCCCGCCTTCTCGAAGGCGATCTCGGCCAGCGTCTCGCCGAGATATTGCTGGTGGTCGAGCGAGACCGGAGTGATCACGCAGGCGCGCGGCGTGTCGACCACGTTGGTCGCATCAAGCCGCCCGCCGAGGCCCACCTCCAGCAGGGTCCAGCCCGCAGGGGTGCGGGCGAAGGCGAGGATCGCCGCGACGGTGGTGATCTCGAAATAGGTGATCGGATCGGCGCCGTTCGCCGCCAGGCATTCGTCGAGCACCGCGCTCAGCGCGGGCTCCGAAATCAGCTTGCCGGACAGGCGCACCCGTTCATGGAACCGCACCAGATGCGGCGAGGTATAGACATGACAGCTGTCGCCGACGCCTTCGAGCCCGGCCCGCAGCATGGCAAGCGTCGATCCCTTGCCGTTGGTCCCGGCGACGTGGATCACCGGCGGCAGCGCCCGTTCGGGATGGCCGAGCCGGTCGAGCAGCCGCCAGACCCGGTCGAGCGTGAGGTCGATGATCTTCGGGTGCAGCGACATCATCCGTTCGAGGAGGATGTCCGAGCCCGCCGCGCTCACGGTTTCGGCGTCCCGCCATCCGGGGCGGCGGGGGGCGCGTCCGGCGCCGCGGGGGGCTCGGCAGTCTGCACCGGACCCGGCGGCGGCAGTTCGCCGCGCACCGCCGGCGGCAGACCCATCAGCATCCTGAGGATCGTGATCAGCTCGTCGCGCATGTCGCGACGGTGGACGACGCGGTCCAGCATCCCGTGCTCCAGCAGGTATTCGGCGCTCTGGAACCCCTCCGGCAGCTTCTCGCGGATGGTCTGTTCGATCACCCGCGGGCCGGCGAAACAGATCAGCGCACCGGGCTCGGCGATCTGGATGTCGCCCAGCATCGCAAAGCTCGCCGTGACCCCGCCGGTCGTCGGGTTGGTCAGCACGACGATATAGGGCAGGCCCGCGTCGCGCAGCATCTCCACCCCGACCGTGGTGCGCGGCATCTGCATCAGCGACAGGATGCCTTCCTGCATCCGCGCCCCGCCCGCCGCCGAGAAGACGATGAAGGGTCGCCCCGTCGCGATTGCCCGCTCGACGCCGGCAAGGAACGCATTGCCCACATACATCCCCATGGACCCGGCCATGAAGGCGAAGTCCTGCGCCGCCGCGACCACCGGCGTGCGGCCGATCTCGCCTTCGGCGACCAGCATCGCCTCGATCTCGCCGGTCGCCTTCTGTGCCGCCCGCAGCCGGTCGGGATAGCGCTTCTGGTCGCGGAACTGCAGCGGGTCGGCCACCGGCCCGGGCACCGGGATCTCGGAATAGAGGCCGAGATCGAACAGCGAATGGAAGCGCTGACGCGGCCGCAGGTTCATGTGGAACCCGCAATTGGTGCAGACGTTCAGGCTGTCGGCGAGCTCCCGGTGGAACAGCATGGTCCCGCAGCTCTCGCACTTCGTCCAGAGGTTCTCGGGCACTTCGCGCCGCGAGAAGAACGAATTGATCGTCGGTCGGACGTAGTTCGAGATCCAGTTCATCGAGGGGTCCCGTTGCGATTTGGAGCGGGACATATGCCGCCGGGGCGCGGATTGCAATCAAGCGGCGCGGGCGCTGCCCCGCTGCGCGGGACGGGCAGCTTGCGCCCGGCGGCGTGCTTGCCTATTCCCCGGGGCAGCATCTTCCGCGGAGGTCACCATGCTCAAGCGCCCGTTCGACAAGTCCCGCCTGCCCAGCCGTCACGTGACCGAAGGGCCCGCACGGGCGCCGCACCGGTCCTATCTCTATGCGATGGGGCTCTCGGACGAGGAGATCCACCAGCCCTTGGTCGGCGTCGCCACCTGCTGGAACGAGGCCGCACCCTGCAACATCGCGCTGAACCGTCAGGCCCAGGCGGTGAAGATGGGGGTCAAGGCCGCCGCCGGGACGCCGCGCGAGTTTACCACGATCACCGTGACCGACGGCATCGCCATGGGGCACGAGGGGATGCGCTCCTCGCTGGCCAGCCGCGAGGTGATCGCCGACTCGGTGGAGTTGACCATGCGCGGGCATTGCTACGACGCGATCGTCGGGCTGGCCGGATGCGACAAGTCGCTGCCGGGAATGATGATGGCGATGGTGCGGCTGAACGTGCCCTCGGTCTTCATCTATGGCGGGTCGATCCTGCCGGGCCGGCTGAACGGCCGGGACGTCGTGGTGCAGGACGTGTTCGAGGCGGTGGGCCAGCATCAGGCCGGCACCATGTCGGACGCCGAACTGGCAATCATCGAACGCGTCGCCTGCCCGTCCGCCGGCTCCTGCGGCGGCCAGTACACCGCGAACACGATGGCCTGCGTTTCCGAGGCGATCGGGCTGGCGCTGTTGAATTCCTCCGGCGCGCCCGCGCCCTATGAAAGCCGCGACCAGTACGGCGAGGCGTCCGGCGTCGCGGTGATGAACCTGCTCGAAAAGAACATCCGTGCGCGGGATATCGTCACCCGCAAGGCGCTGGAGAACGCGGCGCGGGTCGTCGCCTGCACCGGCGGCTCGACCAATGGCGGGCTGCACCTGCCGGCGATCGCCCACGAGGCGGGGATCGAGTTCTTCCTCGACGATGTCTGCGCCATCTTCCGCGACACGCCCTATTTCGTCGATCTCAAGCCGGGCGGACAATACGTCGCCAAGGATCTCTACGAGGCCGGCGGGGTGCCGGTGGTGCTGAAGGAACTCCGGAAGGCAGGGCTCATTCACGAGGACTGCATGACCGCCTCGGGCAAGACCATGGGCGAGGAACTGGACCTGATCACCCGCGAGGCCGACGGCCGCGTGATCTATCCGGTGGACACGCCGATCTCGAAGACCGGCGGCGTCGTCGGGCTGAAGGGCAATCTCGCCCCGGAAGGCGCCATCGTGAAGGTCGCCGGCATGAAGCCCGAGGAGCAGGTGTTCAGCGGACCGGCGCGCGTCTTCGACTGCGAGGAAGACGCGTTCGACGCCGTGCAGAAGCGCGAATACCGCGAAGGCGAGGTGATCGTCATCCGCAACGAGGGCCCGGCAGGCGGCCCCGGCATGCGCGAGATG
>JAGQRV010000006.1:16040-65062 GCA_020425125.1 Paracoccaceae bacterium
TTCTGCGTCGGCCATGTCGGCCCCGAGGCGGCGCATGGCGGGCCGATCGCCCTGCTGAAGGATGGCGACATCATCACCATCGACGCGGTGAAGGGCGAAATCTCGGTGGCGATCAGCGACGAGGAGATGGCGGCGCGCAAAGCCGGCTGGTCCGGCCCGCGCGACACCATCTACGCCTCGGGGGCGCTCTGGAAATACGCCCAGCAGGTCGGCGCGACCTACAAGGGCGCGGTGACCCATCCCGGCGGCGCGGCGGAAAAGCACGTCTATGCCGATCTCTGAGCGCGCGGCGGCTGCGGCGCTCGTGGCCGCGGCGCTGCTCCTGTCCGCCTGTGCGGAGGCGCCCGGCGTGGCCGGGCGGGGGGCGCCGGGCGACCGTGCCATCCGCGCCGTCCGCGTCGCCCAGAACGACGTGATCATCGCCGGCCCGTCAGGCTATTGCGTCGATCCCGCGACCGCGCAGGACACGAAATCGGGTGCTTTCGTGCTGCTGGGCAGCTGTGCGGCGCTGGGCGGCACCGGGCGGGATACCGGCCGTCACGCGGTGCTGGCGGCATCGGTGTCGCTGCGGTGGTTCCCGGGCACGACTCCGGGAGCGGCACAGCTCGAAACCTTCTTCGGCTCGGCCGCCGGACGCGCCTCGCTGGCCCAGGGCAGCCGGGCCGGCGCGGTCGACCTGCTGGAGATGCGGCGGGAGGGCGGCGTCCTCTATCTCAAGGTGCGCGACGGCTCGGCCGCGCGGCCCGAAGGACTTGGCGATGTGGTCTGGCGGGCGGTATTTCCGGTCGGCGACCGGGTGGTGTCGCTGACCGCGACGAGCCACCGCGATGTCCCCCAGAGCGACTCCGACCTGCACCGCACCCTGACGCGCTTCGTCGCCGCGGTGACCGCGGCGAACCGGGTGCAGCGTCCGCCCGAAGCCGCCTGAGCCGGCAAGGTCAGGGCGCGTCGGGCAGGGCGACGGCCTCCACCCGGCGATTCGCCTCGCGGCCCTCGGCATCGGCATTCGCGGCGCGAGGCGCGAACGGACCGGCGCCCTCGGCCCGGATCTGGGCCCGGTCGACGCCAAGCTGGCCGGTCAGAAGCGCCGCGACGGACGCGGCCCGGCGGCGCGACAGCGCGACGTTGGCGTCCACCCCGCCGGTCCAGTCGGAGTGCCCCACCAGAACCACACGTCGGCGGCGGTCGGCGGTCAGGTACGCGGCCAGCGCCCGCAGCCGCGGCGCAGGTGCGCCGACGATCGCTGCCGAGCCGGGGGCGAAATCGGTGCCTTCCAGGACCAGCCGCCCGGACGCGGCGAAGGCCGCGACCACGGCCTCGGCGGTCCAGGGTCCGGGATCGGACGCATCTGCCACGGCGTTTGGCGCCGCCGCTGCGGCATCAGGCTCCGGGTCGGCCGGGTCCTCCGCGGCGGCGGCGATCAGGGTGAGCTGGGCGTAGGCGCCGGTGGCGCTCTGGCTGACAAGGACGCTGGCCAGATCCGTCGGCGGTGCGGACGCGCCCTCGGGACCGTCGCGCCGGGCGGCGAGATAGCCGTAGGCCCCCAGATCCACGTACATGTCCGGCATCGGCAGGACGGGCATCGCGCGGCGGAAGTCGAACCCGCCGCAGGTGCGGGCCTCGCAGGTGAAGACGACCTCGAACCCCGCATCGACGAGCTGGCGGCGCAGATCGGCGAGTAGCCCGAGCGCCGTGGCGGGGCCGGGATCGGCGGCGCGGTAGGCGCGCCGCGTCTCGACGCCATCGAGCGCCAGCATCGGCGGCGGCGCCATGGCACTGGCGGGGCCGACCGCCACGCCAACCGGTCCGGCCGGCGCGCTGCGCTCGGCAAGCAGCTCCGTGCCCGCGGGCGGAACCGGCGACCAGGCGTGGCACGGCGCGGCTGAGATCGCCGCGCAGGCGCACAGGACGGCGCGGATCACCGCATCGGCGGCCGGGCCGCGCCGTCCCTGGCGGCTCCCGGCAGGCCGGACCTGACGGGCGCGGCAACGGCTCGCGCCGGGTATGTCATTCGGATCACTGGCATTCCCGGTAGTGGTAGCGCCCGGTTTCGGCCATGCCAAGTGCGGCGTAGAAGGCGCGCGCATCCGCATCCGCCGCCTCGACCGCCACGGCAAGGTGGCGGCAGCCCCGGCCTGCGGCCCAGCGTGCGGCGTAACCGACCAGCCGCCGCCCCGCGCCGCCGCGGCGCAGGCCGGGGCGGACCTCCAGCGCGTGCAGCATCGCCACCGGGCCGGATGCGGCCAGGAAGGCGGCCGCTGCCGGGCGGTCGCCGAGGCGGCCGAACAGCGCGGTGCGCGCTCCGGCCGTCCGTGCCATCACCGCGCACCGGTCCGGCCCGATGCCGCCGTCCTCCCAGATCTCGGTCATGATCGCCAGCGGCGGCCAGATCTCGAAGGCGCTGAGCCGCGGCACCTCGATCGCCCGCAGGGCTGCGACCGGTGCAGCCAGAATCTGCGACGGGGCCGCCACCTCCAGGCCCCGTGCCGCCAGCGCCGCGTCGAGCCGGGCCTGATCGGCTCGGACCCGGAACCGCGGCACCTGTCCCCAGTCCCGCATCCGTGCCATCGCCGCGTCGATCTCGTCCGCGCCGGCGCCATCGCCGATCAGGCCCGCCGCCGTCACCCGCCGGCCGCCGCCCGGACTCTGCTGCAGCACGAAGCGGCCCAGCCGCTGCCGCGCCGCCGCGGGCCAGGTCGCCGCGAAGGCGGCTTCCAGCACCCCGGGATCAGGCGCGCTCACGCGATGTCTTCGGCGAAGCGGGCGGCCAGCCGCGTCATCGCGGCGTCGATCCGCGCGCCCTCGGTGCCGCGCACCACGATGCTGACCTGGAAGGCGCCGTTGCGGAACTGCGGGTAGGAGCCGATGCTGAGTTCGGGGAAATCGCGCACCAGTTCGGACAGCGGGGCGGCGATGTCGCCTTCGCCTCGCAGCAGCGTCAGCGTCTGGCTCAGGACCGGCGCGCCGCCGCGCAGCCCCGGCAGCAGCGCCGCGACCATCGCCTGGAAGACCTCCGGCACCCCGGCCATCACATGGACATTCTCCAGCGTGAAGCCCGGCGCCGCGCTGACCGGGTTGTCGATCAGCGTGGCGCCGTCGGGGATCCGCGCCATCCGCAGCCGGGCGGCGTTAAGCTCGGTCCCCCGCGTCGCGTAATGCGCCTCCAGCAGGGCGCGCGCATCGGCGCGCACGTCGATCCTCCGCCCGAAGGCGTCGGCCACCGCGTCGGCGGTGATGTCGTCATGGGTCGGTCCGATCCCGCCGGAGGTGAAGACATGGGTATGGCGCGCCGCCAGCTCCCGCACCGCCGCGACGATCCGGTCGTGGTCGTCCGCGACGATCCGCGCCTCGGCCACGGGAATGCCGTGGCGGGTCAGCTCTCCGGCCAGGAAATGCAGGTTCGAATCGCGCGTCCGCCCCGACAGGATTTCGTCGCCGATCACCAGGATGGCGGCGTTGGGTGTCTGGTCCTTGGCCATGGACAAGCCTCGCAAGCGGTTACGGCACCGTCTATAGGCCAGCGCCCGGGCCGTTCAAAGCCCTGCCATGCGCGCGGGTCTCCGTCCTGCGCGCCGGCCGTCGCCGCTGCGGGCGCATGACAGGTCTGGCCGCGCGCTCTGCGGCGCAGTAATGTCCCGCGCCACGGCGCTTAACGCGCCCTCGACCGGTGGTACCGATGCTGCCGGGGCTCCATCCCTGCCCGTCAAAGGGGGTCCGTCGCATGAGTTGGCGCGACATCCGGAACGCCGTGTTCCGCGTCCATACCTGGCTCGGCCTGCATGTCTCGATCCTTCTGGCCTTCCTTTTCCTGACCGGCACGGTGCTGACCGTGGCGCCGGAGCTGGAGCAGATTGGCCATCCTGGCGCCTTCTCGTTCCGTCCCGACGCGGAACGCACGGCGACGATGGGAACAATCTACGGCGCGGTCCGGGAGGCGTTTCCCGATGCCGGTATCGTGGTGATCGAGCGCAAGTCCGGGTCGATCATGGCCGACAAGACCCAGATCCGGATGCCCTGGGGCGAGATCGTCAATGTCTGGACCGATCCCGCGGAGGGACGGGTGACCTCGGTCGACCCGGCGGCGGGGCTGAAGGGGGTGATGACCGCGCTCCACGAATCGCTGATGCTGCCGGGGCGGCTGCCGTACCTCGCGATCAGCGGGGTGTCCTTCGTGCTTGCGACGATGCTGGTTTCCGGGCTGGTCAGCTACCGCCGGTTCTGGAAGGGCTGGCTGCGCTGGCCCAGCGCGACGGCCGGGCGGCGCGGCTGGCTCGGCAGCGCGCACCGCCTGATCGCGCTCTGGTCGCTGCCGTTCCTGGCGATCACCGCCGCGACCGCGATCGTCTTCTTCCTCAGCGGCATCGGCATCGCCGGACGCCCCGCCCCGCAGCCCAAGACCGAGATGCGCAGCACGCTGATGCCACCCGGCTTCGGCGGGGCCGAGCTTGACCGGGCGCAGGACGCGGCGGTCGCGGCGGTGCCGGGCTTCGATCCGCAGCTGATGATCCCGCCGCGCGGCCGCGATCTGCCGATCGTGTTCGGCGGGCCGTCGCCGCTGGCGGGCGGGCTCCTCGGGCAGACCTCGGTGGCGGTGGACCCGGTCAGCTACGAGGTCCTGCAGGTGACCTTACCCGCGGACAGCCAGGGCATCGCGCGCTGGAAGCCGATGGTGAACGCGCTTCATTTCGGCATCTGGGGCGGGGACGGCTCCAAGCTTCTGTGGGTGGCGATGGGGCTGCTGGCCAGCGGGCTGGCACTGACAGGGGTGCTCGTCTTCGCCTCGCGCACTACCCCGGGCGCGGCTGCCCGCGCCGGCGGGGCCGGGCCGCTGAGGCGGGTCTGGCGCGGGCTGGGGCTGTTCCGCTGGGGCTACCTGCTGGTCCTGGCGGCGCTGATCGGCGGAACCGCCCATTTCTTCAGCCCCGCACGGGTCGAACCGCAGCGCATCTACGCCACCGAGCGGGGACCGGCGCCGGTCATCCTGACCACCGAAGCGCGGTTCCGCAAGGGCCGCCCGGCGCTTCTGCAGCTGCAGGTCCGTGCCATGACCGACCTCGACAGCGCCACCTTCCGGGCCGGCGACGGCCCCGAGCAGCCGGTGAAGCTGACGGGCAGCGGCAAGGACCGCGCGGGCAGTTTCACCTTCGTGCCGGGCGCGGGCGACGAGGTCCTGACGCTGCGCCTGTGCGGGGCCGACGGCACCCGGACGCTCCAGCATTACCGGCTCGGCACCCTTCCCTGGTAGTGCGGGACGCGCACGCACCGGCGATCCGCGGCGCCTCCGGCTTGCAGGGCCCCCTCCGCCACAGGTAAGGGCGGCCATGCGCTTCGCCTCTCCCCTGGTCCCGGCCCGGCTGATCCGCCGCTACAAGCGGTTCCTCGCGGATGCCGCGCTCGAGTCGGGGCAGGTGGTGAGCGTCCACTGCCCGAATCCTGGCGCCATGCTGGGGCTGGCCGAGCCCGGCATGCGGATCTGGCTGGAACCGGTGCAGGGCGCGGGGCGCAAGCTGCCCTTTGGTTGGCGGCTGGTCGAGCTTGGGGGCGGCCATCTGGCGGGGATCGACACCGCGGTGCCGAACCGCGTGGTGAAGGAGGCGCTGGCCGCCCGCGCCATCCCCGCGCTGGCCGGATACGGAACCGTCCTGCCCGAGCAGCGCTATGCCACCCGCAGCCGCGTCGATTTCCTGCTGCGCGAGCCGGGCCTTCCCGATGCCTATGTCGAGGTCAAGAACGTCCATCTGCGCCGTAGCGGCGACTGGGCGGAGTTTCCCGATTGCGTCACCCGCCGCGGCGCGCGCCACCTTGCCGATCTGGCCGCCATGGTCGCGGCCGGTCACCGCGCGGTCATGCTCTACGTGGTGCAGCGCACGGATTGCGCCCGGCTGCGCATGGCGGCCGATCTCGACCCCGACTACGCACGCGGCTTTGCCGAAGCGCGGCACCGCGGCGTCGAAATGCGGTCCTGCGACACCCGAATTGGCCTTGACGGCGTCCATCTTGGGGTGGACCTACCCGTATTCGGTGACTCGTGACGGGGCGCCCCACTGGTGTAAGTGTGCAAGCTGTATTACATCGGGAAGATGCAAGTTTGCGGGAGCAGCAATTGGACGACAGAACCCGCGGCCGTCTGACCAAGGACGGCATCCGGATCCACGACCCGGCGGATTTCGCCGGAATGCGCACGGCAGGTCAGGTCGCGGCGACGATCCTTGACGACCTCGTGCCGCTGATCGTTCCCGGCATCACCACGGCCGATATCGACCAGGCCATCGCCGACGCGATCGTCGGGGTCGGGGCGACCTCGGCGACGATCGGCTATCGCGGCTACCAGCACGCCTCGTGCATATCGGTCAACCATGTCGTGTGCCACGGCATTCCCGACGTCAAGAAAGTGCTGCAGGACGGCGACATCCTCAACATCGACGTGACGGTGATCGTCGACGGCTGGTTCGGCGATACCAGCCGCATGTACGTGGCCGGCAAGCTGACGCGGAAGGCGGAGCGGCTGATCGAGGTCACCCACGACGCGCTTTTCAAGGGGATCGAGGCGGCCCTGCCGGGCAACACGTTCGGCGATATCGGCTTCGCGATCCAGAGCTTCGTCGAGGCGAACCGGATGTCGGTTGTGCGCGACTTCTGCGGCCACGGGCTGGGTCGGGTGTTCCATGCCCCGCCCAACGTGCTGCATTAC
Source organism: Paracoccaceae bacterium (assembly GCA_020425125.1). GTDB lineage: Bacteria > Pseudomonadota > Alphaproteobacteria > Rhodobacterales > Rhodobacteraceae > Meridianimarinicoccus. The sequence goes on from JAGQRV010000006.1 coordinate 22,732, forward strand.
GGCCGCCCCGGCACCGGCCCGGTGCTGGAAGAAGGCATGTTCTTCACCATCGAGCCGATGGTCAATCTCGGCCGCCCGGAAACCAAGGTCCTTCAGGACGACTGGACCGCGGTCACCCGCGACCGGTCGCTGTCGGCGCAGTTCGAGCATTCGGTGGGGATCACCGCCGGGGGGGTGGAGATCTTCACGCTGTCGCCGAAGGGGCTGTTCCACCCGACCTACACGCTCTGACCGCGTCCGCGGCGCGCCGGATCAGTCCGGCGCGGTCAGCAGGGTGACATGGGTGTCGCCGTACTCGCGGTGATCGCGCAGGACGAAACCTTCAGGCGGGTCCTGCGGCGCGTTCTCCTCCCACACGACGACAGCGCCGGGGGCAAGCCATCCGCCCGCCGCGGCGGCCGTCAGGGCCCTTGCGCCAAGTCCCCGCCCATAAGGCGGGTCGAGGAAGACGAGCCCCGCCGGCGCGCCGGGGCAGGGGCCGATGCGGGCGGCGTCGTGGGCGACGATCCGGGTGCACTCCCCGGCCCGCGCGCGGGCGATGTTGTCGCGGATCAGACCCAGCGCGACCCGGCCGCTCTCGACGAAGGTGGCGAAGCCCGCGCCCCGCGACAGCGCCTCCAGCCCCAGCGCGCCGGTCCCGGCGAAGAGGTCCAGCACCGGCACCCCCGGCGCCGGCTGGGCGAAACCGCTCCACAGCACGTTGAACAGGCTCTCGCGCACCCGGTCCGCGGTGGGGCGCAACTGCGCCGCCGGATCGCCCCGGCCCAGCCCGGCCAGCCGGAGGCCGCGCAGCCGCCCGGCGACGATCCGCATCAGCCCGCCGCCAGCAGCGTCCGGAGATCCTGCGCCGGATCGCCGATCACCGACGGGGCGGGCGACAGCCCCGCCTCGATCAGGCGCTTGCCGGCCATGTAGGCGCGCGGATCGTTCATCGCGTCGACCGACACCAGGACGCCGCCCCGGTAATACCAGTGCGACACCGTGCCGTCCCGCGCGCCGGGCCGCACCGCCACCCGGTCGTACCCCGCATTCAGCCCGGCGATCTGCAGCTTGACGTCGTACTGGTCCGACCAGAACCATGGCTGGGGACGATAGGGTTCGGCGGCACCGGCCAGGTTCCGCGCCACGCATTCCGCCTGGTCGATGGCGTTCTGCACGCTTTCCAGCCGGATCCGGCCACCCTGCCACGGAAACGACGTGCAGTCCCCGGCCGCCCAGACCGCCGGTTCCGAGGTCCGCCCCATCGCATCGACGGCGATGCCGTTCTCGACCGCCAGCCCCGCCGCCGTGGCCAGCCGCGTGTCGGGCGCGACGCCGATGCCCACGATGACCAGGTCGGCCGCGATCCGGCTGCCGTCGCTCAGCACCGCGCCGGTGACGCCCGGACCGCCCTCCAGCCGCTCCAGCCCCACGCCCTCGCGCAGATCGACGCCCTTCGACCGGTGCAGCGCGCGGAACCAGGCCGCGGTCTCGGCACAGGCGACGCGGGCGAGGATGCGCTCGGCCATCTCGACCAGCGTCACCTGGAGCCCCAGCTTGCGCGCCACCGCCGCCGCTTCGAGCCCGATATAGCCGCCGCCGACGATCAGCGCGCGGGCGCCCGCGGTCATCGTCGGCGCCATCGCATCCACATCGGCCAGCGTGCGCACCGTGAAGACGCCGTCCAGCCCGCCGCCGACCGCCTCGGGCAGCCGCCGCGGCCGCGATCCGGTGGTCAGAACCAGCTGGTCGTAGGCGAGCCTCTCGCCGTCCGCCAGCGCGACCTGCCGCGCCGCCCGGTCGACCGCGACCGCTTCGGTGCCAAGCTTCAGCACGATCCCGTGCTCGTCGTAGAAGCTCGTCGGGCGCAGAAACAGCCGCTCCACCGGCAACTCGCCCAGAAGATAGCCCTTCGACAGCGGCGGGCGCTGATACGGCGGCACCGGCTCGGCGCCGATGAGCGTGATTTCGCCGCCGTGGCCTTCGGCCCGCAGCCTGGCGACCAGCGACGCGCCCGCCTGGCCGGCCCCGATGACGACGATCCCGCTCACGCCATTGCCCTTTGCCATCCTCTCCGCCATGTGTCCCTACATCGGTGAACGGACCGAGGCAAACCGCGAAGGGAGCGAGACGATGACGATCGAAGTCGGCGACAAACTGCCCGAGGCCGAGCTTCTCGTGATGGGCGAGGACGGCCCCGAGACGGTGGATCTCTCCGCCCTGATCGGCGGCCGCAAGGTCGTGCTGTTCGGCCTTCCCGGCGCCTTCACCGGCACCTGCAGCACCGCCCACCTACCGAGCTTCATCCGCACCTCCGAGGCGTTCCGCGCCAAGGGAGTCGATGCGATCTACTGCCTCGCGGTCAACGATCCGTTCGTGCTTGCGGCCTGGTCAAAGGCGACCGGGGCGGGCGATGCGGGGATCACCATGCTGGCCGATCCCGCCGGGGCGCTGACCTCCTCGCTCGGAATGTCCTTCACCTACGCACCGAAGGGCTTCTACGGCCGGTCGAACCGCTATGCCGTCGTGATCGAGGACGGCGTGGTCACCTGCGCCCATCTCGACAAGCCGGGCGAATGCAGCGTCTCCACCGGCGAATCGCTGCTCGAGGAACTCTGAGGCCGCTCCCGCCTCAGAGCGCGTCGAGCCTGCTGGCGAGCGTCACGTCGCGCTCGCTCAGCCCGCCGACATCGTGGGACGACAGCGTCACCTCGACGGTCCTGTAGACGTTGGACCATTCCGGGTGGTGGTTCATCTTCTCGGCGATCAGCGCGGCGCGGGTCATCCAGCCGAACGCCTCGACGAAATTCCGGAACGTATAGGTCTTGGCGATGGCGTCGCGGCCCTCCACCAGGCTCCAGCCGCTGGCCAGAAGCGGGTCGAGCGCGCTGCGGTCCTCAAGCTTGCCGGTCATCTCGGTCTCCTCTCAGGCTTCGGGATCGGGGCCGCCGCGGCGGAACGGGCCATAGGCGGTCAGCACCTCGATCTCCTCGTCCACCGCGGCCGCCTCGGCGTCCAGATAGCGCCGGATCGCGCGGGCCAGCCCGGCATCGGCGATCCAGTGCAGCGAATGGCACGGGCTCGGCAGGTAGCCGCGGGCGAGCTTGTGCTCGCCCTGCGCGCCGGCCTCGACCCGCGCAAGCCCGCGCTCGATCGCGGCCTCGATGGCCTGATAGTAGCAGCATTCGAAATGCAGGCAGGGATGGTCCTCGACCGCGCCCCAGTAGCGGCCGTAAAGCGTCTCGCGGCCAAGGAAGTTCAGCGCCCCGGCCACCGGCCGGCCCGCGCGGACCGCCAGCACCAGCAGGATGTCGTCGCGCAGCGTCTCCTGCGCGCGGTCGAAGAACGCGCGGGTCAGGTAGGGCCGGCCCCATTTGCGCGACCCGGTATCCTGGTAGAAGGTCCAGAACGCGTCCCAGTGCGCCGGCTCGATCTCGGCACCCGACAGGCGCAGGATCTCGCCGCCGAATCCCTGCGCCTGGGCGCGCTCCTTGCGGATGTTCTTGCGCTTGCGCGACGACAGCTCGGCCAGGAAGGCGTCGAAGTCCGGATAGCCGCGGTTCAGCCAGTGGAACTGCTGCGACGCGCGGCGCAACAGCCCCATCGCCGCGCCGGCCTCGGCCTCCGCCTCGGTGCAGAAGGTGACGTGCAGCGACGACAGCCCGTGATCCGAGGCGATCTGCACCCCGGCCTGGATCAGCGCCCGCTGCCCCAGCTCCTCGTATCCCGGCCGGGTCAGCAGCCGCCGCCCGGTCGCCGGCGTGAACGGCACCGCGATCTGCAGCTTCGGGTAGTAGCGCCCGCCGGCATTCTCGTAGGCATGGGCCCAGCTGTGGTCGAAGATGTATTCGCCCTGGCTGTGGCTCTTGACGTAAAGCGGTGCCGCCGCCACGGCCTCGCCGCCCAGCCGCGCCACCAGGTAATGCGGGTCCCATCCGGTGCGCGGACCGACCGAGCCGCTGTCCTCCAGCGCCTTCAGGAAACGGTGGGTGGTGAAGGGATCGCGGGGCGGGCCGCCGTCGGCCGCTTCGGGGCAGGCGCAGGCATCCCACTCCGCAGGCGCGATCGCGTCGAGCGACCGGTGCGCGATGATCTCGATCTGGGCGTCCTTCATGCCGTCGCGTCCGACCTGGCCGTGGCTTGCTGCTCCCCTCTAGTGTGGGGTCGCGGCCCGGCCGGTCAAGGACCGGCCCGGTGGGTGGCGGCGAATCGGCCCGTACTCAGCGGAGCTGGAACACTCCGTCGATCTCGACTGCCACGCCCAGCGGCAATGCGGCGACGCCGACGGCAGACCGCGCATGGCGCCCGGCATCGCCCAGGATCTTGACCATCAGGTCCGAGGCACCATTGATCACCTTCGGCTGATCGGTGAATCCCGGCGCCGAATTGACGAAGCCGTTCAGCTTCACGATCCGCACCAGCCGGTCGAGATCGCCGTCGCAGGCGGCCCGCACCTGCGCCAGCAGCGCCAGCGCGCAGGTCTCGGCGGCGCGCGCGCCCTCTGCCACGTCCACGTTCTCGCCCAGCTTGCCGCAGATCAGCCCGGCCTCGTCCCGCGCGATCTGGCCCGAGACATGCAACAGGTCCCCGGTGCGCACGAAGGGCACATAGCTCGCTGCCGGAAGCGGGGCCTCCGGCAGCGTGATTCCCAGTTCGGCAAGGCGGTCAGCGACTTTCTGGCTCATCTCGGGGCTCCCCTCTGGTGGGCCTCGGCGCTCAGGTCTCGCGGAACGCCTTGGCGAAGTAGTCGGTGAACGGCTTCAGGAGATAGGCGAGCGCGGTGCGGTCGTGGGTGCGCAGGAAGGCTTCGACCGGCATTCCCGGCAGGAGCTTCGCCCCTTCCGGCAGCTTCGACATCTCGCCCTCGTCCAGAACCAGTTCGGCGCGGTAGTAGCTGATCCCCTTCGCTTCGTCCACGAAAGCGTCGGGCGACACCCGCACCACCTTGCCGTCGAGGTCCGGCGTGGTCCGCGACGACAGCGACGGGAACCGCAGATGCACCTGCTGTCCGGGGAACACCTCGTCGATGTTGATCGGCTGCACCTGGGTCATGATCACCAGCGGCCGGTCCTGCGGCACGATGAACAGCACCGGGTCGGCCGGGCGGATGACGGAGCGGCGGGCGAATACCTTCAGGTCGTAGACCACGCCCGAGACCGGCGCGGTGATGTCGAGCCGCGCCAGCTTCTGGCGCAGCGCGCGGCCCCTCTCCTGCAGCTCGTATTCCTTCGACTGAACGTCGCGCAGCTGGCTGATCGCGTCCTCGCGGCGTTGGTTGCGCAGCCCGATCACCTGGATGTCGGTCTCGGTGATGCGTCCCTCGGCCTCGGCCTTCGAGGCCTGAAGCTCGCCCAGCGTGCCGCTCAGCCGGGCTTCCTCGCGCTGCAGCTCCAGCAGCCGCGACTTCTGCGCCAGCCCGCTGGCCAGCAGCGTCTTCTGGTCCGACAGCTCCTCGCGGATTAGGCCCAGCTGCGAGCCGAGCGCGTCCTGCTGCGCGTCGATGCCGGTGATCTGGCTCTGGACCTGCGCGGTGCGCTTCTCCAGCTGCTCGACCTGACGTTCCAGCGTCTCGCGCCGGGCCTCGAACAGGCGCCGCTGCCCCTCGACCACGTCGGCGATGTCGGGATGGGCCTCGGCCTCGGCCAGCAGGGCGGGGTCGAACCGGATCTCGGCGCCGTCCTCGCGCTCGGCCTCCAGCCGTCCGACCCGCGCCATCACCTCGTAGAGCTGGCTGTCGTTGATCGAGAGCTGCGAGGTGAGGTCGGTGCCGTCGAGCCGGATCAGCACGTCGCCGGCCTGGACGACGTCGCCTTCCTTCACCAGCAGCTCCTCGACGGTGCCACCGTCGATATGCTGCACCACCTGCCGGTTCTGGTCGACCTCGACCCGGCCGGGGGCGACGATCGCCCCGGCGATGACGGTGAACACCATCCATCCGCCGAACCCGCCGACCAGCAGCATCAGCGAGATCACCCCGATCAGGATCGGGCGGCGCGCGGAAAACATCGCGTCGGGAGTGCGCTTGGCGGTCATGCGATGCCTCCGGAATGTTGCGCGGCCTGAATCTCGCCGGCATTGCGGACCATGCGTCCAAGCACTTCGTCGCGGGGGCCGAAGGCGCGCACGACGCCGCCTTCCAGCATCAGCAGCAGGTCGCATTCGCGGATCGCCGCCGGGCGGTGGGCCATGATCATCACCGCGCGCCCCTCGGCCTTCATCGACCGGATCGCCTCGTTCAGCGCGATGGAGCCGTCATTGTCGAGGTTGGAGTTCGGCTCGTCGAGCACCAGCAGCACCGGATCGCCGTAAAGCGCGCGCGCCAGGCCGATGCGCTGGATCTGCCCGCCCGACAGGCGGCCGCCGCCGGCGCTGAGCCGGGTGTCGTAGCCGCGCGGCAGCTGCAGGATCATGTCATGCGCCGCCGCCTTCTTGGCGGCCTCCACGATGTCGGCCGACTTCGCGTCCGGCTCCAGCCGGGCGATGTTCTCGGCGATGGTGCCGTCGAACAGGTTCACCTTCTGCGGCAGATAGCCGACATAGCGGCCCAGCCGGTCCGGGTCGTACTGGTCGATGGTGGCACCGTCGAGGCGGATGAAGCCGCCCGCGGTCGGCCAGGCACCGGTCAGCGCCCGCGCCAGCGTCGACTTGCCGGCGCCCGACGCGCCGATCACGCCCAGCGCCTGACCCGGCTGCAGCTTGAACGACACCAGCCGCAGCGTCGCGACCTGCTCGCCCGGCGGCAGCACCGTCGCGCTCGACACTTCGAGCAGCGCGCGCGGCCGCGGCAGCTCGGTCAGCTGGCGGTGCACCGGCACGCGGGACAGAAGCTCGGCCAGGTTGTTCCACGACTTCTGCGCCGACTGCACCAGCGACCACTGGCCCACCGCCATCTCTATCGGCGACAGCGCCCGGCCCATCAGGATCGACGCCGCGACCATGCCGCCGGCGGTCATCTCCTGCTTCAGCACCAGATAGGCGGCGAGCCCCAGCATCGCCGATTGCAGGAACTGCCGGAAGGTCTTGGTCGCCGCGGCATAGCTGCCCTGGGTGTCGGACGCCACGATCGCGCTGCCAAGCGCCAGCCGGCGCAACTGCTGCCAGCGGGCGAAGGCGGCCTCGCGCATGCCCAGGCTCTGCACCATGTCCGCATCGGTCTTCAGCCGCTCGGACATGCGGTCGGCGGCGATCGAGATCGCATGCGCGCGCACCACCACGTCGCGCGTCCTGAGCTGGTTCAGCACCGTGATCGTCACGATCACCAGCCCGCCCGAGATCGCGAGGTAGCCGAGCCAGGGATGGAAGATGAAGATCCCGGCCAGGAAGACCGGCGTGAAGGGCAGGTCGAAAAGCGCCGTGAGCACCGGCGAGGCGAGGAACTTCTGTACCGTCTCCAGGTCGCGCACCCCGGCGGCGGCGGGGTTGCTTTCCGACCGCGCCGCATCCTCGATCGCAGCGGCGAAAACCCGCCGGTCGAGCCGGGACTGGAACCGCGCGCCGATTCGGGTCAGCACCCGCCCGCGGACATAGTCGAGCAGCCCCATCATCAGGTAGAGGTAGGTCACGATGGCGGCCAGCGCGACCAGCGTCGCCTCGGACCGGCTGCCGAGCACGCGGTCATAGACCTGCAGCATGAAAAGCGGGCCGGTCAGCATCAGCAGGTTCACGAACACGCTGAAGATCGCCACGAAGGCGAGCAGCCCATTGCTTTCCGACCGGGCCTCGCGCAATTCTGCGCGTCCACGGGAGTCGGATCGGATCATTCTGTTCCTCCTCGATCGACGCCCACTGCCTTCTGCAGGGCGTTCGGCAGTTCGGTACCGGCGCGCGGCCTCATGTCGTTGCGAGGTGGTGGCATGTCGGACCGTCGTCTACTATTTCTTCGGACATCCTAACAAGAGGTTGTTAAGCGCGTGCCCAGCCCCATCCAGGCCCAGCAGCGGCCAGCCCAGGTCTCCAGGACGGCGGTGCTGGCGATCGTCCTGCCGTTAACGGCTTGCGCGACAGGGAATCCGGCCGTGACGTCGACCCGCGCCGGCGATCCGCTGGAGCCGGTGAACCGCGAGGTCCACCAGTTCAACAAGGCCGTGGATCAGGCGGTTTTCCGCCCGTTCTCGATCGGCTACGGCAGCGCCGTGCCGGATTTCATCCGCGCGAAGGTGAACAACGTCCAATACAACTTCCAGTTGCCGGGCGAAGTGGTCAACGGCGTCCTCCAGGGACGACTCGACAACGCGACCCACAACTTCTTCCGGTTCCTGCTGAATTCCACGCTCGGCGTGTTCGGCATCTTCGACCCCGCGACCTCGTTCGGGCTCGAACGGCGCGACACCGATTTCGGCGAGACGCTCTATGTCTGGGGGGTGGGCGAGGGCGCCTATGTCGAGGTGCCGTTCTTCGGCCCCTACACCGCCCGCGACCTCAGCGGCGAGGTGGTGGACCTGTTCCTCAACCCGCTGTCCATCGTCGGGCTCAGCCCGCCGGCGGCTTACGTGCCGGCAGGAACCTACGTCCTTGAAGCGGCGGATTATCGCTACAAGTTCAAGAACACGGTGGACAGCGTGCTCTACGACAGTGCCGACAGCTATGCGCAGACAAGGGTGATCTATCTGGACAACCGCCGCTATACGCTCGCCAAGGCCGCGAATCCCGAAAGCGGCGAGGATGTCGCCGACCCCTATGGCGGCGAGGTGGTGGATCCCTATGCCGATGCCTATGCCGGTGCCGCGACACCGATCGCCCAGGCTGCGGCGGCACAGCGCACACCGGCCGCTTCGGCGACCATCGACCCCTATGAGGAGCTTTACGGTGAATGACCTGACCCTGACCCGACGCCATCTGATCGCCGGACTGGCCGTCCTGGCGCTCGCGCCGGCGCCTGCGCTGGCTCTCTCCACCGCCACCGCGCAATCGCTGGTGACCAGCCTCGTGGCCGAGATCCAGACCACGGTCAATTCCGGCAAGTCCAATGCGGCGGTCTACCGGGCGTTCGAGTCGATCTTCGAACGCTATGCCGACGTGCCGACCATCGCACGCTTCGCGCTCGGCCCGGCGGCCCGCACCGCCAGCCCGGCCGAACTCAGCGCCTTCACCAACGCATTCTCCACCTACATCTCGCGCAAGTACGGGCAGCGCTTCCAGGAATTCATCGGCGGCACCGTGACGGTGAAGAACGCGCGCCCGGACAAGAACGGCATCGTGGTGGTGCAATCGGTCGCCAACCTGAAGAACGAGTCGCCCTTCGCGGTCGATTTCCACGTCTCCGACCGCTCGGGCAGCGCCAAGGTGTTCAACGTCATCATCGAGGGCGTGAACATGCTGACCACCGAGCGGACCGAGATCGGCGCGCTGCTCGACCAGTCCGGCGGCAGCGTCCCGAAGCTGACCCAGCGGCTCAAGCAGGGCTGATCGCGGCGCGCCGGCGGCCACGGGCGGCCGGCCGCCGCATCGGCATCCCCGCCAGGAAAAATGAAGCGCCGCGTCCCTCCGGGGGCGCGGCGTCCGCATGTGTGGCTCCCGCATTTCGGACCGGTGCGGGCGGCGGGGCCGCTCCGTGTCGGTCCCGGCCCGCTCCGTGTCGGGCTCAGCCGCCGAAGATCGAATGCAACAGGTTGGTGATCGCGTTTCCGGTGCGGCGCACGCCGTTGCCGACATTCTCGGCCGCCTGGTTCAGCGCCGCCCCCGGCCCCGCCGTGCCGTCATTCGACCCGGTGCCCGCGGTCAGCGAGGCCGGCGCGTCCATCGGCAGCGGCGTCACCGGCAGGCCGTCCTCGACCCGCAGCATGGTCTCGCGCCAGATCTCGGCCGGAAGCCCGCCGCCGGTCGTGCCGGTCAGCTTCTGGTTGTCGTCATAGCCCATCCAGACCCCGGTGACGTAATCGCCGGTGAAGCCGATGAACCAGGCGTCCCGCGCCGCGCTGGTGGTGCCGGTCTTGCCGGCGGCGGGACGGTCGCCCAGCCGCGCGCGCCGGCCGGTGCCGGTCTCGACCACCTGATGCATCATCCAGACCAGCTCGCGCGCGGCATGCTCGGTGATCACCCGCTCGCCGATGCCGCCTTCCTGGTCCATCAGCGGCGTGCTGTCGCCCATCAGCGTCAGTTCGGTGACGCCGTAGGGGATCACGCTCGATCCGCCGTTCAGGATCCCGGCGTAGGCCGCGGTCATCTGCAGCAGCGTCGTCTCCGAGGTGCCGAGCGCCACGGCCGGGCCGGTGTCGAGTTCGGTCTTGATGCCGAAATCGCTGGCGATCCGGCGCACGTTGTCGCGGCCGACCGCCTCGGACACCTTGACCGCGGGGATGTTGAGGCTTTCGGCCAGCGCTTCGGTCAGGGTCACCCGGCCAGCAAACTTGCGGTTGTAGTTCTTCGGCGACCACGGCCCCGATCCCGGCACGTTGATGGTCAGCGGCTCGTCGACCACGGTCGCGTCGGGGGTATAGCCCAGATCCAGCGCCGCGGCGTAGACGAAGGGCTTGAACGCCGATCCGGTCTGGCGCAGCGCCTGGGTGGCCCGGTTGAACTGCCCCGAGGCCGAGGTGTTGCGCCCGCCGACCATCGCCCGGACCGCGCCGTCCGCGCTCATCACCACGATCGCCGCCTCGACCTTCGATCCGTCGCGCAGCTTCTCGTCGAAGACCTTGTGCAGCGCGTCCTCGGCGGCCTCCTGGATCCGCTTGTCATAGGTGGTGCGGATCAGCACGTCCTCGGTGGTGTCCGACGACAGGAAGGACGGCGTGCTCTCCATCACCCAGTCGGCGAAATAGCCGCCCGCGCGGGCTGCTGCCGCGTCCGACAGCTCCGCCGGATGGGCGCGCGCCACCGCGGCTTCCGTGGGCGTCAGGTAATGCTCCTGCTCCATCAGGCCGATGATGGTCTCGGCACGCTCCCGCGACCGCTCCAGATCCGAGGTCGGGGCATAGCGCGTCGGCGCCACCAGCAGCCCGGCCAGCATCGCCGCCTCGGACGGGTCCACCGCGGCCGCCGACTTGCCGAAATAGCGCTGGCTCGCGGCCTCGAAGCCGTAGGTCCCGGCGCCCAGATAGGCGCGGTTCATGTAGATGGTGAGGATCTCGTTCTTGCTGTACTTGGCCTCCATCGCCAGCGCATAGACCGCCTCCCGGACCTTGCGCCCCAGCGAGCCGCGCCGGCAATCGGCCTCGTAATCGGCCTCGCTCTTCCATTCCTTCGGGTCGTAGGGCCGCCCCAGGCAGAGCAGCTTGGCGGTCTGCTGGGTGATGCCCGAGCCGCCATGCCCCTCCAGCGCCCCGCGCCCCTCGCGCAGGTTGATCGCGATGGCGCTGGCGATGCCGCGCGGGCTGACCCCGAAATGGTGGTAAAAGCGGCGGTCCTCGGTGGCGATGATGGCGTGCTTGAGATAGGGCGACACCGTGTCGGCGGTGATCACGCCGCCGAACGTGTCGCCGCGCCAGGCGAAGGGCTTGCCGGTATCGTCGATCAGCGTGACCGAGCCGCGGGCACGCCCGTCGACCAGCGTGCTGGCCGGCGGCAGCGTCGCATAGACCGCCGCCACGGCGAAGCCCAGCACCAGAACGCCGACCACGCCGAGCCGCCAGCTCACGCCCCAGATCGCCCGCATCACCAGGCGGATCAGCCCGGCCGCAAATCCCAGGATGCCGCCGCGCCGCCCGCCGCCGCCGCGCCGGCTCCGCCGCGCGGTGCCGCCGGGCTTGCCCGACCCGCTCTTGCGTTTCGCGCCCGAGGCGGCCTGCCTGCTGCCCGAATAGCGTCTGTCCGCCCGGAGCGGCCGCTTTCCCGATTTCGCTGTACCCATCTGCCCGCCTTCGTGCCGGCTTCGCACCGGGTCTGTCGTTTCGCCGCGGAGTGTAGCCGCAATCCGCCGGCATGTGGAGCGGCGATGCCGCAGATGCAAGATTCCAAACTGATTAAATTTGCGGCTCAAAAGCCTTAATGTGCAAAAAATGTGCAACAACCGGCGCCGGGAGCCCGCTTTATGGGCCAAGTTTCCTTGTGATCGGGGGGAACACCGCGGCTAGTGACGAGCGTGAACGCCCGAGTGGGGCCAGCCTGCGCGAACTGGAAGGGGATAGCAGACGTGAAACTAATCATAGCAGCAATCAAGCCGTTCAAGCTCGAGGAGGTCCGCGAGGCGCTGACCACCATCGGCGTCCGCGGCATGATGGTGACCGAGATCAAGGGTTTCGGCTCGCAATCGGGACACACGGAAATCTATCGCGGCGCCGAATACGCCGTGAACTTCGTGCCCAAGGTCAAGCTCGAGATCGTCGTGAGCGATTCGATGGCCGATCAGGTCGCCGACACGATCCGCGCGACCGCCAAGACCGACAAGATCGGCGACGGCAAGATCTTCGTCCTCGACGTGGAACAGGCGGTGCGCGTGCGCACCGGCGAAACCAACGAAGACGCGCTCTGAGCGGCGTGACCGAGACAAGGAACCCAACCGAATGAAAGCGACAAAGCTCCTCCCCCTTGCCGCGACATTGGCGGCGCTTCCGGCGCTGGCCCTGGCCCAGGACGCCGCCAACCTCGACGAAGTCGTGCCCACCATGGACAAGGGCGACGTGACCTGGATGCTCACCGCCACCATCCTGGTGCTGCTGATGATCGTGCCCGGCCTCGCGCTCTTCTACGGCGGCCTGGTGCGCGCCAAGAACATGCTCAGCGTGCTGATGCAGACCTTCATCATCACCTGCGTGATGATGATCCTGTGGTGCGTCTACGGCTACAGCCTGGCGCTCAACGGCGGCGGCGGCGCGCTCGACGCCTATATCGGCGGCTTCAGCCGGCTGTTCCTGTCGGGCATCAACGCCGATTCCATGGCCGCGACCTTCACCGACGGCGTGGTGATCCCCGAATACGTGTTCATCTGCTTCCAGATGACCTTCGCCTGCATCACCCCGGCGCTGATCATCGGCGGCTTCGCCGAGCGGATGAAGTTCTCGGCGGTGATCCTGTTCTGCATCCTGTGGAGCACCTTCTCGTACCTGCCGATCGCCCACATGGTCTGGTACGGCGACGGGCTGCTGTTCGGCATGGGCGCGCTCGACTTCGCCGGCGGCACCGTGGTGCACATCAACGCGGGCATCGCCGCCCTGGTCGGCTGCATCGTGCTTGGCCCCCGCATCGGCTATCCGCGCGAAGCGATGCCTCCGCACAGCCTGGTGATGACGCTGATCGGCGCCGGCCTTCTCTGGGTGGGCTGGTTCGGCTTCAACGCCGGCTCCAACCTCGAAGCCAACGGCATCACCGCGCTGGCGATGATCAACACCTTCGTCGCCACCGCCGCTGCGGCGCTGGGCTGGCTCCTGATCGAATGGAACGCCAAGGGCCATCCCTCGATGCTGGGTGCGGTCTCGGGCGCCATCGCGGGTCTCGTCGCGGTCACACCGGCGGCCGGCTTCGCCGGGCCGATGGGCGCGATCGTGCTGGGCTTCGCGGCCGGCGTGGTCTGCTACATCTCGAGCACCAGCATGAAGCACGCCTTCGGCTATGACGACAGCCTCGACGTGTTCGGCATCCACGGCGTCGGCGGCATCCTCGGCTCGATCGGCACCGGCATCCTGGTCAGCCCGGCGCTGGGCGGCACCGGTATCGACGGCTATACGATGGGCGGTCAGGTCTGGGTGCAGTTCATCGCCGTGGTCATCGCGGTGTGCTGGAGCGGGATCGTCTCGTTCATCCTCTACAAGGTGGTGGACCTGATCGTCGGCCTGCGCGCCGCCCCGGATTCCGAGCGCGAAGGCCTCGACATCTCCGAGCACGGCGAACGCGCCTACGTCTACTGAAACCGGCAGGGGGCCGGCATCGGTCCCCCGCCTCCGCCGGAGCGCGCCCGCCACGGGCCGCCCCCCGGCGCAGACCGACCGGGGCCGGTTCTCCTTCCGGCCGGTCCTCCCCTGGCCCGGGCGTCCGCCGCCCGGGCCATTTTGCCTCCGGCGGGGGCGGCGCGTTCGCTGTCCCGCCCATGGCCGCCTTCCGCCCGCGCCGCGCTGCTTGCGGTGCGCCGGTTTCACGGGGGGCCGGCTGCGGCAGTCCGCCCTTGGGGAAACCGGATCGCGCGTGGCAAGGTGGGGGCAGCCTTTCGCCGGAGCCCGGCGCCGATGCTCCTCGATCTCGACGCGCAGACCTTTCTCGCCTTTCTCCGCGCCCACTGGCTGGGGGCGGTCGCCGCCGCGTCGGGATTCGCCGGGCTGACCGCGACCGGTCTCGGCCTGCTCAACCGCGCCCGCAAGGACGAGATCGCGCTCTGGATGATGGGCGCCGAGAGCGAGCAGGACTGGTCGCGCTCGTTCTGCGCCATCTTCGACGCGGTTTTCGGCACGCGGCATCTGAGCCTGCGCTGCATCGGGCTTTCGGCGCTCGCCTCGATCCTCTCCGTCACCGCGATCTGGCTGCTGATCGGCACCGCCCAGGGGCTGGGGACGCGGCTGGCGCTGACGCTGTCGCTGGGACAGGTGCTGGTCTACGGGCTCGCGATCAACGCGGTGGCGGACTACCTGTCGCTCTACGAGACGCGCTGGCTGCTCGGCCGCATGCACCGCCTGCGCGCCTGGTGGCTGCAGATTCTGGTGCTGCTCCTCGACCTCGCGCTCACCGCGGCGATCATCTGGGGCGTGATCTGGGCTGTGCAAAGGCTGCCCTTCTTCGATCTCGAAGGGGCGGGCTTCGCCGAGGTCGCCGGCATCTTTTCACCGCTGGCGGTGTTCTTCTATTCCACCTTTCTCACCAGCGTCTGGGTCTGGTTCTACATCCTCTCGACATGGCTGATGCGGGCCCTGGCACGGCTGCGACTCGACCGGGTGCTCGCAGTCGAGACCGAGCCGGTCAAGATCCTCGCGGCGATCGTCTTCGCGGCGGTGCTGGTCCCGGCCTTCCTCGGTTCCGCCGCGCTCGCCGCGCTGATCGCGAAGGACGCGACCGGGCTGACCGCGAAGGACGCGACCGGGCTGACCGCGATCGACCGCGGCCTCTGCTCGGTCTTCAAGGGGCCGGTCTGCCTCCATGTGCGTGGCCTGACCGAAGACGAGAATACCCGCCTCGCCCTCACCCTCGACTCCTGCGCGGGTGGCGTGACGCTCGAATGCTTCCAGGGCGGGCTCGACAGCTGGGAATCCGACGCTGCCCTGGCGGCGCAATACTGGCGCGTCGCCTGCGATGCGGGTGACGCGCAAAGCTGCACCAATCTCGGGATTCTCCACCGGCAGGGGATCGGGATGGCGGCGGACCCGGCGGGAATGCGGGGGGCTGCACCAATCTCGGCTATCTCCATCAGCAGGGGATCGGGCTGTCGGCGGATCCGGGCGAGGCGGTGCGGCTCTTCCGGCAGGGCTGCGACGGCGGGGATGCGGCGGGCTGCACCGGTCTCGGCTATCTCCATCAGCAGGGGATCGGGATGGCGGCGGACCCGGAAGCGGCGACGGACCTCTATCGCCGGGCCTGCGAGATGGGCGGGGCGAGGGGGTGCTTCTACTGGGGCTGGACTCTCGACGACGGGACCGGCACGGCCCCGGACACGGCGGCGGCGCAGGCGGCCTATCGGCGGGCCTGCGATCTGGGCGAGGCGGCCGCCTGTGCGCGGATTGCGCCACCGGCAGAGGAATGAGCGGGCGCGCGGGCGGGCGGAACGCCGCGCGAACGACTCTGTGCAATCGGTGCGTTTGCACATTTCCTGACGAAAGGTCAGGGCGCCCCGCGGTGGGGACGGCCGTTCAGATCCCGGCGTCGATCCGGTCGCGGAAATCGGCGATCAGTCCGGCCAGGACGTCCGGGCGCTCGATCCCCGGAAGGTGCCCGACGCCGTCGATCATGCTCAGCGCGGCGCCCGGGATCTGGGCGGCGAGCGCCTCGACGACATCGGGCGGGGTGGAGCCGTCGAGGCTGCCGCCGACGACCTGGACGGGAAGGCTCAAGGCCTTGGCAATGCCGGAGAAATCGGTGTCGCGGATGGCGTTGCAGAGATCTGCATAGCCCTCGGCCGGGCAGCGCGTCAGCATCGTGCGCCAGCCGGCGAGATCGGCCGGCCGGCTTTCGCGGAAATCGGGCGAGAACCATTTTCCGACCACGCCGTCGGCGATCGATTCGATCCCGCCGGCGGCGACGGCGGCGAGCCGCGCATTCCAGCTTTCCGTGGTGCCGATCTTCGCCGCGGTGTTGCACAGGACCAGACCGCCGACCAGATCGGGCCGCGCCCCGGCCACACCAAGCGCCACGAGCCCACCGGCAGATGCGCCGCAAACGATTGGTTTTGCTAGGGAAAAATGCTCCAGCAGGGCCAGGGCATCGGCGACATGCTGGGCCATGCCCGGCGCGCCGCCCCCGGCCGACAAGCCGTGCCCGCGAAGGTCGTAGCGCAGCACCGGCAGCCCGGGCAGATGCGCCAGGACCCCGTCCCAGATCCGCAGATCCATGCCCAGGACATTGATGAACATCACCGGACGGCCACGGCCCTGATGCCAGGCGCAGTGCAGGTGCCCCTCGCCGCTGTCCACGAACCGCATGGTCAGACCTCCCTTCGCCCGGCTCAGCCGGTGGCGACGTTGAGATCGCCGTACATGCCCCATTCCGTCCAGGAGCCGTCGTAGAGCGCATGGTCGGTCTTGCCGATCCGTTCCAGCGCGAGGCTGAGGACGGCGGCGGTGATGCCCGATCCGCAGGAGGTGATCGCCGGCTTCGTCAGGTCCACGCCCGCAGCCTCGAAGGCGGCGCGCAAAGCGTCCGGGTCCTTCATCGTGCCGTCCGGGTTCAGCAGCGTCGCGTAATGCAGGTTCTTCGAGCCCGGAATATGCCCGGGACGCACGCCCGGCCGCGGTTCCGGCTCGGTGCCGGCGAATCGTCCCGGCGACCGAGCGTCGACGATCTCGTGATCCCCGAGCTTCGACGCGGCGGCGACCTGGGTCACGTCCTTCACCAGGAAGGACTGGCGCTGCACCGTCATGTGGCGGTCGCGGATCATCGGCGGAAGGTCCTCGATCTCGCGGCCCTCGGCCTTCCATTTCGGGAAGCCGCCATCCAGCACGGCCACATCGGTCTTGCCCATCAGCCGGAACAGCCACCAGACCCGAGGCGCGGACAGGATGCCGCAGCCGTCGTAGACGACCACCTGGTGGCCGTCGCCAACCCCCATCTTCCTCAATCGGGAGATGAACTTTTCGACCGGGGGCGCCATGTGGGGCAGGTCCGATCGGCTGTCCGAGATCTCGTCGATGTCGAAGAAGCGCGCCGAGGGAATATGTCCCGCGTCGTATTCCTTCTTCGCATCGCGACCGCTGTCCGGCATGTACCACGTGGCATCGAGGACCCGCAGATCGGGGTCGCGCAAATGCTCGGCCAGCCATTGCGTCGAGACCAGGGTCTTGGGGTCGTCTTCGGTCATCGCAGGCTCCTCCCCGACAAGGCACGGCCATTGCTAGACGGCTCGGCAGCGCCGTGCAAGTGTGCTGCGCCGCGCGGCCGGCGATGCGCCGGGCCGGTCGGCGATGCTGTGCCCGGTTGGCCCAATTCGCCATCGTGCGCGGTCCGGATGCAGCATTCGCATGCAGCCGGCCATCAAGGGCCCGGTCGGCCGGTCGGAACGGGATCACGGTCCCGGGCGTTCCGCGTCAGCCCCGTTCCTTCAGAAGCCGGCTCTTCTGGCGTTCCCAATCGCGCTTCGCCACGGCCTCGCGCTTGTCCGGTGCCCTGCGGCCCTTGGCGATGCCGATCTTCAGCTTCGCGATGCCCTTGTGATTGAAGTAGAGCACAAGCGGCACCAGAGTCATGCCCTCGCGCTGGGTCGCGTTCCACATCCGCGCGATTTCGCGCTTGCTTGCCAGAAGCTTGCGGCGGCGCCGCTCCTCGTGGCCCCAGGTCACGGCGGGCTTGTAGGGCGCGATGTAGCCGTTCACCAGCCACAGCTCGCCGCCCTTCACCTCGGCATAGCTGTCGGCGATGTTGGCACCGCCCTCGCGCAGCGACTTCACTTCCGAGCCCATCAGTGCCACGCCGCATTCAACGTCGTCGCCGACCTCGTAGTCGCGGCGTGCCCGCCGGTTCTCGGCGACGATCTTGTAGTTGGGGTTGTCGTTCTTCTGGGCCATGACCGGCCCATGTAATCGCTGACGTGCCGCCGGTCCAGCGGGCCGGGGCCAGTATGGGCCGACTTTCTCGCCTGCCCTGACTGTCTGGTCCGTTATCCTCCGGGGGCGACGGCCGCCGTTCGGACGGGTTCCAGCGTGACGCCCCAGAGCTGGTCCTGCGGCACCCAGCCCTTGCGGCCGCCGGCGCGGATCCGGCACCAGCCGTCGGCGCATTCGTCGAGACGGGCGATCACGTTGCGCTCGGCCTCGGCCCGCACCGGAGCGGTGAGGTCGGGCCGGGCATGCAATTCGGCCATGTCTGTGTCCACGATCACCGTGCGCGTGCCCGAGAGCAGCGCGTAGTGGATCCAGCCGCCGACCCCGTCGCGATCCACGACCCGGCGCCAATGCCCGTATTCCGCCGTCACGATCAGCGGCAGGCCCTGATGTCGGAAAACCCAGTCCACGCGATGGGTCAGCGACGGACCGCGGCGGATATTGGCCTCGCTGGTCTTCATCGACACGAAGCGCGGAAGCGGTAGGCCTGTTTCGGCGCCGACCTGAAGCGGCTGGAACTGCGGAGGGTTCTCTTGCGCGGCGGCCGGCACGGCCAGTGCCAGAATCGTGACCACCAGCGCCCCGATGCGCCCGAGTCGTGTCATTCCCTGCCTCTCCTGTCTCGATCGGATCCGGCGCGGGAGCTTTTTGTCGCTTTTCATTCCGCGCGCTTGTGGAGTCTTTGCCTATCGGTCAGTTTGCCAGCTAATCGAGACTTGGTGAAGACGAGGAGTCCCCGCGATGCCTGCAAAGCGTGTGAGTGTTGTGGTGACGCGACGGTTGCCCGAGCCGGTCGAACGACGCCTTCGCGATCTCTTCGACACGCATCTGCGCGAGGACGACACGCCGATGACCAAGGCGGAGCTGATCTCTGCCATGCAGACGGCCGACGTGCTGGTGCCGGCGGTCACCGATTCCATCGATGCCGGGATGCTGGCCCATGCCGGACCCGATCTGAAGCTGATCGCCAGCTACGGCGCAGGTGTCGATCACATCGACATCGCCTCGGCCCGGCAGCGCGGCATTCTCGTGACCAACACGCCGGGCGTGGTGACCGAGGACACCGCGGACATGGCGATGGCACTGATGCTGGCGGTAACCCGGCGCATTCCCGAAGGGCTGGCGATCATGCAGCACGGCGGCTGGTCGGGCTGGGCGCCCACGGCGCTTCTGGGCGGGCGAATCGGCGGACGGCGGCTCGGCATTCTCGGCATGGGCAAGATTGGCCAGGCCCTGGCGCGCAGGGCAACGGCCTTCGGGATGCAGATCCACTACCACAACCGTCGCCGGGTCGACGCCGAGGTCGAAACCCAGCTCGGCGCGACCTACTGGGAAGAACTTGACGAGATGGTCAAGCGCGTCGACGTGCTGTCGATCAACTGTCCGTCGTCACCCGAGACGTTCCACCTGATGAATGCACGCCGGTTGAAGCTGATGAAGCCCACCGCCGTCATCGTGAACACGTCCCGCGGCGAGGTGATGGACGAGAACGCGCTGGTGCGGATGCTGCGGGCCGGTGAACTGGCCGGCGCGGGCCTCGATGTCTACGAGCACGGCACCGAGGCCAATCCGGCGCTGCGCGGGATGTCGAATGTCGTGCTGCTGCCACATATGTCCTCGGCCACCGAGGAAGGGCGGATCGAGATGGGCGAGAAAGTCATCATCAACATCAAGACCTTTGCCGATGGCCACCGTCCGCCCGACCAGGTGGTGCCCGGTCGGCTCTGAGCGACGGACGGGTCTGCTCCCGAACTTCCGAATAACACGGACATTTTATCTCTCGGGGGCGTTGCCGCGGACCGGAAACATGCAGATGTATGAGTTGGATGCCGATGCGGCGTCCCGCCAATAAGGAGAACATCATGCGACACAATATTCGTTCCGCCTTCCGTTTTGCACCGGCTGCTCTGGTCGCCCTGATCGTCGGCTCGGCCGCCGTTCTTCCCCAAGTCGCGTTGGCCGCTACGGCGGAACAGGCCTGCAAGGACGCGATCGCTGCGAAGACCGCCGGCGATATCGGCGATCCCGTGGTGACTGTGGGGGACGACGGCGTGACCACGGTCCAGACCATGGTCAGCGGCCAGACGATCACCTGCACCGCATCGGCCGATGGCGAGGTTCTCAGCGTGAACGAACTGGGCGCAGGCAACTGACCGGCCCTGGGCCCGTCCGGCGGTCGAGCCGCCGGTTGGGCCCGTGATGCTGGACTTTCACGACGCGAAACTGCATCACCGGCTGACCACAGAGACAAAGTGAGTCAGCCATGTTCGGACCAGATGTGCGCATTCTCGTGACTGGCGGAACCATCGACAAGATCCATGATCCGCGGGTCGAGGCACTCGTCTTCGCGAAGGATGGTGCCAGCCAGATTCCGGAAATCCTTCTGACCGGACGCTGCCATTTTCCGGTCGTGCAGCAGGTTATGCTCAAGGACAGTCTCGATTTCGTCGATGCCGATCGCGACGCGATCGCAGAGGCGGTGGCAGCGGCGCCGGAGCGGTCGGTCGTGGTGACGCATGGCACCGGCACGATGGGTCAGACCGCGCGCTTCCTGGAAGGGCGGGTGACGGGCAAGACGGTCGTGCTGACCGGTGCGATGCGGCCGCACTCGATCTCGGCATCCGACGGGTCATTCAATCTGGGCGGTGCCGTCGTTGCGGCGCAGCTGCTGCCGGAAGGCATCTACGGGGTGATGAACGGCCGGGTGATCCCTGCAGAGAAGCTCGACAAGAACGTGGAAGCCGGGCGCTTCGACGTCTGACCGCGAAATCGACGTTGTGGTACCCGGAGTGCGGCCCGCGGGCCGGGCGCGCAGCGAAGGCGGCACTGTCACGCGCGAGCGGCACTCCGCTGCCGCAGCTATTTCCGCGCGAGGCATCGTCGCGAAGGCGGCGGTCCCGGGGGCCTGACGCGCCTATCGGTAGACCTGATCTTCTGTCGGGAATGCGCGGGCGCGCACGTCCGCGGCGTAATCCGCGACGGCCTGCTCGATCTGAGGGCCGATCTGGCCATAGACCTTGACGAATTTCGGTGTGCGCGGGTTCAGGCCCAGCATGTCCTCAAGCACAAGGATCTGGCCGTCGCAATCGACGCTGGCGCCGATGCCGATGGTCGGGATCCGCACATCCCTGGTAATCCGCGCGGCCAGCGGCTCCACCATGCCTTCAAGGACGACGCTGAACGCACCGGCTTCCGCCACGGCCTGGGCATCGTCGAAATGTCGCTGCCAGTCGTTCTCCTCGCGACCCTGGGTCTTGAACCCGCCCATGACATGAACCGACTGGGGCGTCAGTCCGATATGGGCCATCACCGGCACCCCGCGCTCCGTGAGGAACTGGATCGTTTCGGCCATCCGGACGCCGCCTTCCAGCTTCACCGCGCCGCACTGGGTTTCCTTCATGATCCGCGCGGCGTTTCGGAATGCGACGCTGGGGCTTTCCTCGTAGGTGCCGAAGGGCATGTCGACGACGATCAGTGCCTGCCGCGTGCCGCGCACGACCGCCTTGCCGTGCATGATCATAAGTTCGAGCGACACGCCGACCGTGCTTTCCATGCCGTGCATGACCATGCCGAGGCTGTCGCCCACCAGGATGAAGTCGGCGTACTTGTCCACCAGGGCGGCGGTATGGGCGTGGTACGAGGTGAGCGAGACGATCGGCTCGCCCCCCTTGCGCCGTGCGATCTCGGGTGCGGTGGTGCGGCGAACCGGGGCAGTGGCCGAGGGTGCGGGACGTGTGCTCATGTCGGGCCTTTCAGATGGCATGGACGCGGCGGGCAGCTTGCCGGATCATGCAGCGCCACCCGGCCAGGGGCAATCCGGCGTCAGGGACGGACCACCCTCTGGTCGATGAGAAGGACCTGGCCGAAACGAACGGCGAGGAGGATGACCGCGGGCGCGGTGATGGCTCCGGCGAGCGGCGCCAGCGTTTCGGCATCGCGGATGTCGACCGACTGGATCTCGGCTCCCCGCGCATCGGCGATCCGGGCTGTGACCCCGGCGGCGAGTTCGTCCACGGTCATCGGCGTGCGCGGCAGCGTCGCCTCGGCCCAGTCGAGACTCGCGTTCAGCGCCGGGGCCGCGGCGCGGTGTTCGGGCGTCAGGCGGACGTTGCGGGACGACATCGCCAGCCCGTCCGGTTCGCGGACGGTGGGCACGCCGACGATCTCGAGCGGCACGTCCAGGTCGCGGACCATGGTGCGGATGACCAGAAGCTGCTGGTAATCCTTCTCTCCGAAGAAGGCGCGGTCCGGCTGGACGATGTTGAAGAGCTTGCTGACCACGGTCGCGACGCCGCGAAAATGGCCCGGCCGCAGGGCGCCGATCAGCACGCCCGACAGGTCGGTCGTTTCCACGATGGTCTGCGCGTCGGCATGGTACATTTCGCTGGGATCGGGGGTGAACACCGCATCCACGCCTTCGGCGCGCAGCATCGCGAAATCGCGCTCCGGATCGCGCGGATAGGTGGCCAGATCCTCGTTTGGGCCGAACTGGGTCGGATTGACGAAGATCGAGACGACGACGCGGTCACAGGCCGCCCTGGCCCGGCGAACCAGCGTCAGGTGCCCCTCGTGCAGGAATCCCATCGTCGGCACCAGCCCGATGCTGGCGCCGCCGTTGCGGAGCTTCGCAGTGGCGGCGCGGATCTCGGTTTTCGTGGGGCAGATCTGCATCGGGCACCCGGATGGTCGTGTCTCCCTCTCAGTAGAATCGGGGGCGGCACGGCACAAGTGACACCGGAGTCGCGGTCACGCGGGTCGGGTCGGCCGGAGCGGTCAGTCCCGGCGACTCGGCAGAAGGGTTCCCAGTAGGCTGCCCGCCAGCCCGCCGCAGCCGCCCCAGACCCAGCCCGCGGCGAGCGCGATCCAGAATCCGGCGCTGGGGGCGAAGGCGGCCTGAACCGACGCGAGACAGGCCGCCAGGATCAGGAGCGCGAAGCCGGCCCGAAGGAGCCGTGGATGGATCACCGGCCGACCCGGACGCGGGCCATGGCTCTCGGCGCAGTGCCGATGACCAGAAGCGCGAAGACGACCGACAGGAAAAGCAGCGACAGGATCGTCGTGTTGGTGGCGCATCCCGCGATGGGAAGCGCAAGCGCCGCCGCGGCCGGCAGGACCTCGATGCCGATGCGCCCCGCCGCATCCTGACCCTGACCAATTGCAGGATCGGAAGCCGAGTTCAGAGTGTTCGTGGACATCCTGTCGCGACCGCGCTGTCGGCAGGCCCGTCCGTTCCGGTTCGCCATGTTCGGCGGCTCCATCGTTGCCTGCGGGCCCGATGCCCTTGCGGCGACCACGCGACGAGCATCTGCCCGGTGCGATTAAGAATCCGTTATGATCGGGGTGCCGGGGGCGGGCCGCGCAGGACCGATGTCGCTTTTCCGAAGCGATAGGTCGGGGCCAACAGCCCGTATCCCGGGCGGCAGGCGCAGGATGCGCCGGACAGCGGATCCGGAGTCGGGACATGAAGACAGAGGTCAAGGCATTGGTCGTGGGCGGGGGTGCCGTCGGCACCTCCATCGCCTATCATCTGGCAAAGGCGGGATGGAGCGACGTGATGCTCCTGGAGCGCGACGAGCTTACCAGCGGCTCCACCTGGCACGCCGCCGGGCTGCTGCCGCTGTTCAACATGTCCTACGCCACGACCCACATCCACAAGTATTCGGTGGATTTCTACAAGACGCTGGAGGCGGAGACCGGCCTCAACGCGGGGTTCTTCGTGGTCGGCAACCTGCGCATGGCGCAGACCGCGGCGCGCATGGACGAATACATGGTCTATGCCACGACGGCCGAGACCTGCGGCGTGCCCTATGAATGGCTGAGCCCGGCGCAGATCAAGGAGCGCTGGCCGCTCGTCAACACCGACGATCTGAAGGGGGCGATCTTCCACCCGACCGACGGCTACATCAACCCCGCCGACGTGACCATGGCCATGGCCAAGGGCGCGCGTCAGCGCGGCGTCCTGATCGAGCGCAAGTGGCAGGTCGATGCCTACCGCTGGATCGGCGACCATTGGGAGGTCACCTGCACCAAGATGGCCGAACGCGGCGGCAACCTCGTGCCGACCGACGAGACGGTCACGATCAAGGCCGAGCATGTGGTGACCGCCACCGGCAACCACGCGCAGCGCACTGCGAAGCTGCTGGGGATCAAAAGCCCGGCGATCCCGGTCGAGCACCAGTTCATCGTCACCGAGCCCGATCCGGCGCTGGTCGAGTATCGCAAGAGCCATGGCGAGCACCCCGTGCTGCGTGATGCGGACGCGAAGTGGTACGTTCGGGAAGAACGTGGCGGCTGGATCCTCGGCCCCTATGAAGAAGGCGCGCCGGCACGGTTCGAATACGGCGTTCCCGACAGTTTCCGGGCCGATCTCTTCCCGCTCGATCTGGAGCGGATCGAGACCGAATACATGTCGATGATCCACCGCATCCCGTCCTCCGAGACGGTGGGCCTCAAGGACGATTTCAACGGCCCGATCTGCTATACCCCCGATGGCAACCCGCTTGTCGGTCCGGCGCCGGGCCTGCGCAACATGTGGCTCGCCGAAGGGTTCAGCTTCGGCATCACCGCGGCGGGCGGAACCGGCCATTACCTCGCGCAGATGATGGTCGACGGCGAAGCCGAGATCGACATGGCGTCTCTCGATCCCAAGCGCTACGGGCCGTGGATGACCACTGAATACGCGGCGCGCAAGAACGAGGAAGCCTATGCGCACGTCTTCGTCCTGCACCACCCCGACGAAGAGCGTGACGCTGGCCGCCCGCTCCGGACCTCGCCGGCCTACGACCGGCAGAAGGCGCGCGGCGGGCAATTCGGCCATGTGAACGGGTGGGACCGTCCCAACTACTTCGCCGCCGAGGGCTTCGATGACCACGCGTCGCGGAGCTTCCGCCGCGGCGGATGGTGGCCCTATGCGGTTGCCGAAGCGAAGTCGATCCGCGAAACCGTCGGCCTGATCGACGCCACCGCCTTCGCCAAGCACGTCGTCAAGGGACCGGGCGCGACCGCCTTCCTCGACTGGTTCACCTCCAACCGGCTGCCCAAGGTGGGCCGGATCAACCTGACCTATGCGCTGACCGATCACGGCACCACCCGGACGGAATACACCATCGTGCGCGCGGCCGAGGACAGCTACTATCTGGTCTCGGCAGGCGCTTGGGCGGCCTATGACAGTGACTTCCTGAAGAAGTCGGCCGAGGACATGGAAGCCGAATTCGGCCGCATCGACGTGCAGGAGGTTACCACGCAATGGGGTGTCTTCGCACTGGCGGGCCCGAAGGCGCGTGACCTCCTCCAGTCGGTCGTGAAGGATGCCGACCCGGCCACCGTGCTCGGCAACAAGCGCTTCCCGTGGCTGTCGATGCGGCAGATCGAGCTTGGAATGTGCCCGGTCAAGGCGATCCGCGTCGCCTATACCGGCGAACTGGGATGGGAACTGCATCACCCGATCGAGATGCAGAACTACCTGTTCGACCTGCTTGAGAAGGCGGGCGCCGAACACGGGCTGAAACTGGTCGGGGCGCGGGCGCAGAACTGGCTGCGGCAGGAGAAATCCTACCGGGCCTTCGGCAACGAACTGGGCCGCGATGCCACTCCGCTCGAAGCCGGGCTCGACCGCTTTGTCGATCTCGAAAAGGACTTCCGCGGCAAGGCGGCGATGCAGGCGAAGGGGATCCGTTCGCTCTGCGTGACCTGCCTGGTCGACGGTCCTGAAGATGCCGATCCCTGGGGACGCGAGGCGCTCTACCACGACGGCAAGCTTGTCGGGCGTCTGACTTCGGGCGGGTATTCGGTCGCGTTCGGCAAGTCGATCGGGATGGGATATGTCCGTCCCGATCTGGCGGAGGTGGGCACCGAGCTGCAAGTCAAGATGTTCGACAAGCTCTGGCCGGCAAAGGTGGTGGTGGACAGCCCCTACGATCCCGAGAATGCCCGCATCCGGGTGGATGCCGGCCGTCCCACGCCGGCTGCGCAAGCTGCGGAATAAGGGCGTAGATTTCGGACCTCAAGTTCGGCCGCGGCGTCGGGGCGCCGCGGCCTTCCTGTTTCGGGCAGGCCTGCGGGCCGCGATCGCGACCGGACGTCTGCACTGCAGGGCCCGGGTGGCCGGCCCGGATTTCCATGCCGACGATGCGGGCCCTGCCGGCGGTCAGCCCGCCGCGCCGCTCAGTTCGTCGAAGCAGTCGAGCGCCTTGGCCGCATACATCAGCGACGGCCCGCCGCCCATCTGGATGCACATGGCCAGAAGATCGCCGATCTCGTCGCGGGTTGCGCCGAGACGGACCAGCGCTTCCGCGTGAAAGGCGATGCAGGGCTCGCACCGCTCGGCGACCGAAATTGCCAGCGCGACGAATTCCACCGTCTTCTCGTCCAGGGCCTTGGGCGCCTTGGCGGCCTTGGAAAGCGCGCCGAAGCCCTTCGCCGCGTCGGGTACGCAGGCATTGAGCGACCGAAGCTGACCGCGCATCTCGGCATTCTTGTCTTTCCAGGACATCGGGCGTCATTCCTTTCCGATATTCGAATACCTGAAATCAGATGATTTCCGACGGGAGAATGTGCAACGCGACGCGTGGGCGCAACTTGCCGCCGACGCCGCGCCTTCGCGGCGCTGCCGGAGCTTAAGGGAATAGTAGGAATTTCCGGACCTGATTGCTGTCATGAATATGTTACATTTCGGTCAGTCAGGCGGGCCGGCGACGCGCTTCGCACAGCCGGGCAGGGGAGGTAAAAGATGATCATTCGTTCAATCCGCGAAGTCGTCGCGACGAGGCACCTGAATGTTATCGCGCCGGATGCCACCGCGCGAACCGCATGCCATGAACTGGAACGGGCGAATACCTCGGCGCTCGCGGTCATGGAGGGTGACAGGCTTGTCGGAATTCTCAGCGAGAAGGACGTCATCTGCAAATGCATTGCGGGCGACCGTCGCTCGGACGAGACTCGCGTCGCCGATATCATGACGCCCGACCCGATCACGATCGGCGCCGACGCAAGGCTGGCGGACGCAATGGATCTGATGGTCAAGAACGGGTTCCGCCATCTGCCGGTGATGGACGGATCGAGAGTGCTTGGCATCCTGTCGATGCGGGACATCCCGACGGAATACCGGCTGATGTTCGAGCGCTTCACCGAATACCAGCGGGGCGTCGTCGAAGCGCAGATCGCCTGAGGCGACCCGCGCGATCTGCCTGGCCGACCTGCGGCCCGTCCCGGTGCAGGGTGGGCCGCGCGTCCGCTGATCCGAGAGCCGATGGGTGGCGTTCGCGAGACGCGAGTTGGGCGGCGCCAAGACTTTCGAACTCGCAAAGGCCGGATCCGCATGGGCCCGTTCTGGTGGGCGCGCCACGCGCTGTCCGCGGTGCGGAGCACGGCGACACCGGAAGCGCTGTGCGGTGTTCCGGCTGCGCCAGGCGTCTGAGGTCGTCCGATCAACGGTTCGTTCCTCACTTCTCCCAATGTCGATCCGGCCGGCGCCAAAGGGCACTGGGAGGGGGTCTTTCGCCGTGCCGATAGCATTGGCGCCCGAAGGCAAGTCGCGTTCGGATTTTGCGTGCATTTCCGTCCGGACCGTGCTGTCGGAAGATGCAGGCGGTCTGCGCTGAACGGTGCAGGCAAGAAGAAGAACTGACTGTGGAGCCTATCGACATGACCGAACGTCCCTTTTCCCCGTCGCGGCGGCGGGTCCTTGCTGCCGGTGCGGGCCTTGCCGCTGCAACCGTGCCGCTTCGGATCGCCCGGGCGGACGAACCGCCTGCCCCAATGGAGGGGAGCGCGGATTTCCTGTTCGTCCAGACCGCGAAGAGCATGGACTTCGCGGCCGACGCGAACCGCCTGACGCTTCACGATGTGAGCCCGGTGACGCTGTTCTTCTCGGACCGGCCCGAACGGATTGCCGGCAACATGGCGACCGAGCGGTTCGTGCCGTTCTGGAGCGAAGGGACGGACAGCTTCCTCAAGGACCCGCCCAACGCGGATCTCTCGATCCTCGAAGACGGCACGCTGCATCAGGCCGTGGTTGTCCTGCATGATCCGGTTCTGGAGGGTACGGACCTGCATTACACGGTCGAGGTGATCGGCGGCGACATGCCGGTCGAAGGCGGCAATGTCTCGCTCTTCATCGACATCATCGGTATGCCGTTGACGCCGGTTTCTTTCGCTGGCGTTCGGCGGCGGACGTACCGCAGAGCGGTGCTCTACTGAGCGTACCGCTGCGGCGCGGGGCTTGCTCCATCCGGTCGCTCCGGCGAAGATGAAACGGACCGGCGCGCGGGACTGCGCGCGTCCCGATGGAGGTGCGTCCGTGAGACTTGTTTCCGCTGCATACGCCGTCTGTGCGGGCGCACTCGCCTGTCTCCCGATGGGCCAGGTTCAGGCCCAGGAATCCGAAAGTGCGGAACTCGCCAAAAAGCTTGCCAACCCGGTCGCGAGTCTGATCAGCGTGCCGTTTCAGTACAACTGGAATTCCGGATACGGTGACTCCGACGGGACCCAGAACTACATCAACATCCAGCCGGTGATCCCGTTCTCGATCAGCGAGAACTGGAACATCATCTCGCGCACGATCGTGCCGGTGGTCTGGCAGGACGATGTGATCCCGAGCGAGGGCAAGCAATCCGGTTTCGGAAACACGTTGCAAAGCTTCTTCTTCTCGCCCAAGGCGCCGACAAGGGGCGGACTGATCTGGGGCGTCGGCCCGGCGATCCAGATTCCCACCGCGACCGACAATCTTGGCCCCAGCCAATGGGGGCTCGGCATCACGGGCGTGGTGCTCACCCAGAAACACGGCTGGACGGCGGGGATGCTGGCGAACCATGTCTGGTCGGTCAACAAGAACGACCAGTACGGCGACGCCTCGAATACGTATGTTCAGCCGTTTCTCGTCTACACGACAGCCGAGGCGACGTCGTTCGGCATCAACACCGAATCGACCTATGACTGGGAGGCCGACACATGGTCTGTCCCGATCAACATGTTCGTCGGCCAGGTCGTGAAGCTTGGAAAGCTGCCGGTGCAGATCAACGGCGGCGTTCGTTACTGGGCGGAATCGCCTGCGAACGGGCCGGAAGACTGGGGCGCGCGGATCCAGGTCACCTTCCTGTTCCCGCGCTGATCGTGGAGCGGTTTCGGTCCCCGCCCGGCCAGGCGGGGACCGACGCACGTACGGGGGCGGTGCCTAATTCGGCACGCTGCCTTCCAGCCCCTCGACATAGAAGTTCATGCCCAGAAGCGTGCCGTCATCTGCAACCTCGCCGTCTTTCAGCCAGACGGTCCCGTCCTGCTTATTGAGCGGCCCGGTAAACGGGTGGTAGGTGCCCGAGGCGATGTCGTCCATCATGGTGCGCGCCTTCGTTGCGACATCTTCAGGAACGGCATCGGTGATCTCGCCGATCTGCACCATCCCTTCTTTGATCCCGTCCCATGTGGACACGCTTTCCCAGGTCCCGTCCATCACCGCCTGAACACGCTCGATATAGTAAGGCGCCCAGTTGTCGATGATGGAGCTGACCCGCGGTGTGGGCTTGAATTCGGCCATGTCGGCCGCCTGCCCGAAGCCGATCACGCCGCCCGCCTTTTCCATCACCGCCAGCGGTGCGGTCGAGTCGGTATGCTGCAAGATCACGTCGGCGCCCTGTTCGATCAGCGCCTTGGTCGCGTCGGCCTCCTTCGCCGGGTCGAACCAGGTCGACAGCCAGACGACCCGCATCTGCACGTCGGGGTTCATCTTCCGCGCCTGGACGAACGACGAGTTGATGCCACGGATCACCTCGGGGATCGGGAAGGACCCGATATAGCCGATGATGTTCGACTTGGTCATTCCGCCCGCAATCGTGCCCTCGATGGCGCGTCCCTCATAGAAGCGTGCGGAATAGGTCGACACGTTCGGGGCGGTCTTGTAGCCAGTGGCGTGCTCGAACTTCACCTTGGGGAATTTCTTCGCGACATTCAGCGTCGGCTCCATGTAGCCGAACGAGGTGGTGAAGATCAGGTCGACGCCGCTGAGCGCCATCTGGGTCAGCACGCGCTCGGCATCGGCGCCCTCGGGAACGCTCTCCTGCTCGATGACCTCGACGGTGTCGCCGAAATGCTCCTTCATTTTCATGGCCGACTCGTGGTGGTGCTGGCTCCACCCGCCGTCGTTGATTGATCCGACATAGACGAAGCCGACCTTGACCGGCTTGTCCTGGGCAAGGCCCGGCAGGGCGCTCAGTGCGGCCGCCGCGCCGAGCGCGAGTGCCGTGAACTGACGTCTGATCATCGTTAAAGCCTCCTCTTGGGTTTGCGTTTCAGCGCAGACAGGTTTTTTCGCACCGCGGGTGCCAGATCGTCTCGCAGTTCTTCTTCCACTTCCCGCGCGATCTTTTCCTCAACGTCCGTGTGGATCAATGCGGACGTGATGATGGCAGCCGGAACGGCGATCACGCCGAGACCGACGAACAGCATGAGCGCCGTGAAGATCCGCCCGCCTGCCGTGATCGGGTACATGTCGCCGTATCCCACCGTGGTGAAGCTGACGATCGCCCACCACAGGGCCATGGGGATCGACGAGAACTTGTCCGGCTGGGCGTCGTGTTCGAAGATGTAGATGCCGATCGCGGCTATATAGAGCATTGAAAGCGCAAGGAAGGCGAAGACCGTCAGCTCGCCCCGTGATTTTTCCAGTGCCAGCTCCAGCCGGATAAGCGCGCGGTTCGTGTGCATCAGCTTCAGAATCCGCATCAGCCGCATGACCCGGATGATCCGGATCCCGACCCAGTGCGGATTGAGGAACAGCAGGATCGGCACGCAGGACAGCAGATCCACCACGCCCCAGAAGCTCAGGATATAGTGCAGCGGCCGGACCGCGCAGACGATACGGATGATGTATTCGAGCAGAAACAGGGCGAGTACGGTGAATTCGAAATAGCTCAGCGCGTATTGCGCCGCGATCGGCAGGTTCGGCACCGTCTCGACCGAGATCGCGATGGCCGAAAGAACGATGAGGCCCTGGTGGATCAGAGCGATCGTTCGCCCCGCAGTCGGGTGCGTGCCATCGATGATCTCGGGGATCTCGGTGCGTTTGATCACCGCTATTTCCTTGGGCGTCTGCGCAATGTGCCGCCGCGGTGCCGGTCATGACGTCGCATGGAATACCCGGCCGAGCGATGCGGGCGCGTTCAACGCCGCGCGGCGCTTGTCGGCCGACATGATAACGAGGACGAGGATGGTGACCAGGTAAGGCGACATCGACAGCAACTCGACCGGAACGGCAATGCCGGCGGCCTGAAGGTTCAGCTGCAGGACGGTGATGCCGCCGAAGAGCCATGCGCCGATCAGCACCCGCCATGGCTTCCAGGCGCCGAAGACCACCAGCGCCAGGGCGATCCAGCCCGCCCCCGCCGTCATGCCTTCGGTCCATTGCGGGACCCGCACGAGGCTGATGTAGGCACCGCCCAGCCCGGCCATCGCGCCGCCGAAGGCGATGGCGAGAATACGGATTCGCACGACCTTGTAGCCGAGGGCATGGGCCGCGTCGTGGCTTTCGCCGACCGCCTTGAGGATCAGACCGGCGCGGGTGTACCGCAGGAAGGCCCAGACCGCCGCCGTGGCGAGGATGCCGACATAGACCATGATGTCGTGACTGAAGACGACCGGCCCGATGAACGGGATGTCCGACAGCGGCCCGAAATCGATGTCACCAGTCGGAGGGGGCTTCACGCCCGCATAGCTTTGTCCGATCAGGGCCGAGAAGCCGAGGCCGAACAGCGTCAGAGCCAGACCCGTGGCAACCTGGTTCGACAGCAGCACCTGGGTCAGGAAGGCGAAGATCAGCGACAGGACGGCACCGCCCAGAGCGGCGCCAAGGAAGCCGAGCGTGGGGCTCCCGGTCTCCACCGCCACCGCGAAGCCGCAGATGGCTCCGGTGATCATCATTCCTTCGACGCCGAGATTCAGTACGCCGGACTTTTCCACGACCGTTTCGCCGATCGCCGCGAGGAGAATCGGTGTCGCCGCGACCATCAGCGCGGCAAGCAGCAGTTCGAGCGAGATCCCGGCCATCACGCTGCTCCCGTCTTGGTGTCGGTCCGTGCCAGGCGGATCCGGTAATTGGTGAGGACGTCCACTGCCAGCAGGAAGAACAGCAGCATCCCCTGGAAAGCCTGGATCGCCGCAGCCGGCACGCTCAGCATGAACTGCGCCAGCTCGCCGCCGATATAAGTCAGGGCCATGAGCAGGCCGGCAAGCAGGATGCCCACCGGATGCAGTCGCCCGAGGAACGCGACGATGATGGCGGTGAAGCCGTATCCCGAATTGAAGTCGATGCTGATCTGGCCCGCCGGGCCGGTCAGCTCGAACAGCCCCGCAAGCCCGGCGAGCGCGCCGGAAATACCCATGCAGGTCAGGATCAGGCGGCTGGGGCTGACGCCTGCGAAACGTGCCGCCCGCGGCGCTGCGCCGGTAAGCCGGATCTGATATCCCAGCACATGCTTGGCGAGCAGGACATAGGCGCCGATCACGGCCAGAAAGGCGGCGACCACCCCCCAGTGCATGCCGGTGCCGGGGATCAGCTCGACATTCGCGACCGCATCCCATTGCTGGAAGTTGCGCGAGCCGGGAAATCCGCCGCCTTCCGGGTTCCGCATCAGCCCGAGCGACATGGAGGCGAGGATCTGTTCGGCCACGTAGACGAGAAGCAGCGAGACGAGGATCTCGCTGGTGTTGAACCAGACCCGCAGGAGTCCCGGAATCATCGCCCAGGCCCAGCCGCCGATGCCGCCGGCCACGATCATCAGCGGGAAGATCAACGGGCTTCCAGAAGGGTAGAATGCAAGCCCGACGCCGCCGCCGACGACGGCGCCGATGATGTATTGTCCCTCGGCGCCGATGTTCCAGACGCCGGCCCGGAAGCCGAGGCTGAGCCCGATGGCGATCAAGATCAGCGGCGCGGCCTTGACCAGGAGCTGCGGCCGGGAATAGGCGGCGAACTGTTCGTTGAACAGAGGGTCATAGAAGATCGTCCGGATCGCCTCGACCGGGTTCTTGCCGAGCGCGGCGAACATCAGTCCGCCGGCGATCATGGTCAGCAGCACCGCGACGATCGGCGTCAGGTAGGTCCACATCTTCGACGGGGTGGGCCGCTTTTCCAGCCGGATCATGCCCTGGCCCCCGCGCTTGCGGTTACTCGTTCATTCCGCCGCATGGGCCTTCTCCATGTCATGGGCGCCGCCCAGCATCAGTCCGATCTCGTCGATGGTCAGGCCCTGGGTCAGCCGCGGTGCCGACAGCTTGCCGCCGTTCAACGCGGCGAAGCGATCGGCAACTTCCATGATCTCATCGAGATCCTGGCTAATCACGATCACCGCTGATCCGCCCTGCGCCAGATCCAGCAACGCCTGCCGGATCGAGGCCGCGGCTGCTGCGTCCACCCCCCATGTCGGCTGGTTCACCACCAGCACGCGGGGCTTCTGGAGAACCTCGCGGCCGATGACGAATTTCTGCAGGTTCCCGCCCGACAGCGCCCGCGCCGCCACATCGGCGTTCGGGGTGCGCACGTCGAAGCTCTGGATGATCCGCTCCGCGAAACTCCGCGTCGCGCCCCAGTCGAGGAAGCCGTTCTTCGCCAGCTTCTCGCGGGTGATCGCGGTCAGCGCGGCGTTCTCCACCAACGACATGTCGGGTGCCGCGGCATGGCCCAGCCGTTCTTCGGGCGCAGTCAGGACGCCCAGGCGCCGGCGTGCTT
This sequence comes from Paracoccaceae bacterium, assembly GCA_020425125.1. Taxonomy (GTDB): domain Bacteria; phylum Pseudomonadota; class Alphaproteobacteria; order Rhodobacterales; family Rhodobacteraceae; genus Meridianimarinicoccus. Next base: position 56,533 of record JAGQRV010000006.1, read on the forward strand.
CCGGTCCCAGCGGGCCGATATCTTCTCCGTCCACGAAGAGATGTCCCGGCGCGACGGGCGCCTCGCCGGAAATGACCGACAGAAGCTCGTCCTGACCGTTACCGGCGACGCCGCCGATCCCCATGACTTCGCCGGAACGGACCTGAAGCGAGACGTCCTTGAGCGACGTGCCGAACTGCGTCGGCGAGGGCAGCGACAGGTTCTTCATCTCGACCAGGACGTCGCCCGGCTCTGCGCCAGGCGCCCGCTCGGGCGTGTGGAGCGAACCGCCGACCATCAGTTCGGCCATTTCCCGGGCGGTGGATTCGCGCGGCGTGCATTCGCCGACGACCTTGCCCAGCCTGAGCACGGTCGCAGCGTCGCAGAGTGCCCGGATTTCCTCGAGCTTGTGAGAGATGTAGAGGATCGCCGTGCCTTCGGACGACAGGGTCCGGAGGGTCGTGAAGAGGATGTCCACCTCCTGCGGCGTCAGCACGCTGGTCGGCTCGTCCATGATCAGAAGTTTCGGATTCTGCAGCAGGCAGCGGATGATCTCGACCCGCTGACGTTCGCCCGCCGAGAGTTCGCCGATCAGGCGCGAAGGATCGAGCGGCAATCCGTATTCGTGGCTGACGGTGCGGATGCGCTCGGCCAGATCGCGCCGTTTGGGCGGGTCCTCCATGCCGAGTGTGATATTTTCGGCCACGTCCAGCGCCTCGAACAGCGAAAAATGCTGGAAGACCATGGCTACGCCGCGGCGCCGCGCTTCGCTGGGCTCGTGGGGCGCATAGGGCTCGCCCATCAGGTGCATGGCGCCGCTGTCGGGCTTCACGAGCCCGTAGATCATCTTCACCAGTGTCGATTTTCCGGCGCCGTTCTCGCCCAAAAGGGCATGAACCTCGCCGGGCTGGATGGCGAAGCTGACGTTGCTGTTGGCGACCACGCCCGGATAGGCCTTGGTCAGATGCTCGATCGAAAGAAGGGGAGGAGATGCTGAAGTCACGCGGATCTGTTCCCGGTTGTCAGGGCCTCGGCCCGGTGTCTCAGGAGTGCGGCGGCAACGCCGATGGCGATGGCCTGCGGATGCTTGCCAAGTGCGGGATCGCCGATCGGACAGGTGATCCGCGCGATGTCGGACGGGCTGTGGCCGAGACTGGCAAGACGGCCCCGGAACCGCGCCCATTTGGTCGCCGATCCGATCAGTCCGCATGAACGGAAGCCGTGCGCCAGCAGGGCGTGGCAAAGCTCCAGATCGAGCGCATGCGAGAAGGTCAGGATCAGGTGATCGGCGCACGCGGGCGCGTGGCGGACCAGCCGCTCGGGCGCCTCCGCCGGCAGGATCGTCAGACCCCGCGGCGGGTCGGCAGGGAAGCGACCGGGCGCCGTGTCGACCCAAGTGATGGCCAGATCCGGAAGGGGCGCGAGGGTTGCGACGATCGCACGCCCAACATGACCCGCCCCCCAGATCCAGACCTGACGGGTCGGCCGCGCGACGGGCTCCAGCAGCCAGCCGTCTTCGGCAAGGGCCTCGGCTGCCACGCCTTCGCCACGGGCCTGGCGAAGCGCCCTGCGCAGACCCAGCGGCAACGCCGCAGTCCCGTCGATCCGGCGCAGCCAAACGCCTTCGGTTGAAATCACGGCCAGGCGGGCGGCGTCGATGATCTCCGTCGCCAGCGTCACCGACCCGCCGCAGCATTGGCCCAGCTGGGGACCGAGCGGGTGCCGGCTCAGCCGGTCTCCGCCGTCAGCCAGCGCCGCACGGGCCGCCTTTGTGGCTTCGAATTCCAGCGCCCCGCCGCCGATCGTGCCGCTCTGGCCCGTGTCCCAGACCAGCATGGCGGCACCCGGTTCACGCGGGGCCGAGCCCTGGGCCGCGGCGACGACGACCCGGGCGACCCGGCAATGGGTTGCAACGGCTGCGCGGAGCGTTTCGAGATCGACACTCATGCCGACCTCACGCCGCCCGGGCGCGCTTGATGGCGGCCAGCAGCCGTTCAGGTGTCGCTGGCGCGTCGAGCGCTGGATAGCCGGGGCCGCAGGCGGCGACCGCGTCCGACAGGGCCATCAGCGCCGAGATGCCCAGCATGAAGGGTGGTTCGCCCACAGCCTTGGAGCGATAGATCGTCTCTTCGCGGTTCGGCACGTCGTAGAGCGCGACATTGAAGATCTCCGGCCGGTCAGAGCAGGCCGGAATCTTGTAGGTCGAGGGCGCATGGGTGCGCAGGCGCCCCTTGTCGTCCCAGACCAGTTCTTCCATCGTCAGCCAACCCGCACCCTGGACGAAGCCGCCTTCGATCTGGCCGATGTCGATGGCCGGATTCAGTGACGCGCCGCTGTCATGCAGGATGTCGGTGCGGAGAATCCGGTTCTCGCCGGTCAGCGTGTCCAGCACCACTTCGGTGCAGGCGACACCGTAGGCGAAGTAGAAGAACGGCCGGCCTTCGCCGCGGATCCGGTCCCAGCTGAGTTTCGGGGTCTTGTAGAATCCGGTCGCGCTCAGGCTGACCCGGCCCATGTAGCAGCGCTGCGCCGCTTCAGCGAAGCTCATGCGGGTGGCGCCGATGATGACCTCGCCGCCATCGAACGCGACCTCGGACGGGTCGGCCTGGTGCAGCGGCGCCAGGTAGGCCGCCATCCGGTCGCGGATCGTGTCGCAGGCGGCGCGGACCGCCATGCCGTTCAGGTCCGATCCAGACGAGGCCGCGGTGGCCGATGTGTTCGGCACCTTGGCGGTATCGGTTGCGGTGATCTTCACTGTCCCGATATCGACCCCGAACCGGCTCGCGGCGACTTGCGCGACCTTCAGGAACAGGCCCTGTCCCATCTCGGTGCCGCCATGGTTCATGGCGATGGAGCCGTCGTTGTAGACATGGACCAGCGCCCCGGCCTGGTTCAGATGCGTGAGCGTGAAGGAAATGCCGAACTTGACCGGCGTGAGTGCGATCCCGCGCTTGAGGACGGGATGGCTGTCGTTCCAGGTCGCGACCGCGTCGCGCCGCGCTGCATAGTCGCAACTCGCGGCCAGCTTTGCCGTCATGTCGTGCAGGACGAAATCCTCGACCAACTGACCGTAGGGTGTGGTCCGGTGCGGTACCTGCTCGGGGGACGCGGCCAAGGGCGCCTCCACCTCGCCGACCGATCCGCGTGACGTAGCGTCGTCCTCGCTCCAGCCGGGTGACAACGGCGGCGCCCCGTCGCCGGGGCGCTCGTCGCCTGCGGCGCCGTGGCCTGCCGGGTCGCCGGCTGCGGCATAATAGTTCCTCACCCGAACCTCGAGAGGGTCGAGCCCCAGATGATGGGCCACATGATCCAGCACCCGTTCGATTCCGACCATGCCCTGCGGGCCGCCGAAGCCGCGGAAGGCGGTGGCGCTCTGGGTGTTGGTCTTCAGGCGGTGCGAGACGATCCGCACGTCGGGCAGCCAGTAGGCGTTGTCGGCGTGGAGCATGGCCCGGTCGGCCACGGGAAGCGTCAGGTCCTGGCTCCAGCCACCGCGGCAATACTGCACGAAATCGACCGCAAGAAGCCGGCCTTCGGCATCGAATCCGGCCCTGTAGTCGATCCGGAAATCGTGGCGCTTGCCGGTGATCGTCATGTCGTCGTCGCGGTCGTAGCGCATCCGCGCCGGCCTTCCGGTCCGCGTCGCGACAAGGGCACAGGCGATCGCAAGGTGGTTGCCCTGGCTTTCCTTGCCGCCGAAGCCGCCGCCCATCCGCCGTGTCTCGACCCGGACCGCATGCATCGGCAGGTGCAGGGCGTGGGCGACCTTGTGCTGGATCTCGCTTGGATGCTGGGTGGAGGAATGGACCAGTAGGTCGCCCCCCTCCATCGGAAACACGAGCGCCGCCTGGCTTTCCAGGTAGAAATGCTCCTGCCCGCCGATCTCGAAGCTGCCGGTGATGCGGAACGGGGCGTTGGCCAGCGCCTTGTCCGGATCGCCCCGCCCATAGATGCGCGGACCTTCCTCGAACCGGGAATTGGCGGCCATCGCCGCGTCGACGGTGAGGATCGGAGTCGTCGCCTCGGTCTCGACCGTCGCCAGACGCACGGCGCGCCTGGCTGCCTGATGGGTCTCCGCCGCCACGAGAAACAGCGGCTGGCCCAGATAATGGATCGTGCCGTCGGAGAGGAGCGGCTCGTCATGAAGCGAGGGCGAGCAATCGGGATTGGTGCCGAGATCGGCGGGTGCCCAGGCGCCGATGACACCCGGTGCCGCCCGCACCTTGGACAGGTCGAGGGAGACAAGGCGTCCGGCCGCGATCTCGCTCAGCCCGAAGGCAAGGTGCACAGCATTGGCCGGGGTCGGGATGTCGTCGACGTAGCGGGCCTGCCCGGTGACATGGAGGCGCGCGGCGTCGTGAGGAAGTGGGGCGCGCACGGTCATGGCATCACCTCGAGCGTGCTGACATCCGCGCCGTGACTGTCGAACCAGACCCGGCTGAGCAGGTTCTGCGCCGCCTCCAGCCGATAGGCTGCCGATGCGCGCATGTCCGAGATCGGCGCGTAATCCTGGGCCAGGGCCGCACGGGCATTTGCAACGGTCGTCTCCGTCCAGGGCTGCCCGATCAGGGCCGCTTCGGTCGCCGTCGCGCGCTTCGGCGTTGCGGCCATGCCACCGAAGGCGATCCGGGCACTTGCCACCGCGCCATGTTCGACGCGGATATTGAACGCCCCGCACAGCGCCGATATGTCCTGTTCGAAACGCTTCGAGATCTTGTAGCAGCGCAGATTGTCGGGCTGCCGCGGAATCGTGATCGCCTCGACGAACTCGCCGGGCGCGCGGTCTTGCGTGCCGTAGGCGAGGAAGAACGCTTCGAGCGGGAGCGAGCGCCGTGCGTCGCCCTTGCGAAGATGCAGCGTCGCGCCGAGCGCGATCAGCACCGGCGGGCTGTCGCCGATCGGGGAGCCGTTGGCGATGTTCCCGCCGACGGTGGCCGCGTTCCTCACCTGGGTCGATCCGTAGCGGCGGATCACTTCGGCAAAGCTCGGGTGATGCTCCGACATCGCGGTCAGGAAATCGGTGACGGTGGTCGTCGCGCCGACGCGGATCTCGTCGTCGGTTACAGTGATCCCGGCAAGGTCCGTCGCGCCGTTCAGGAAGGCCACCGGCCCGAGCGCGCGGAACGCCTTGGTGACCCAGAGACCGACATCGGTGGCGCCGGCGACCAGCGTCGCCTCGGGGTTCTCAAGATACCAGGCGGCAAGCTCGTCCGCCGATCCCGGCCGGAACCAGCCCTCGCCGGCGGTCGTGCCCCCTGCCGTGGCGGCGGCGCGGTCGGCGGCGATCCAGCCCGGAACCGGCTCATTGGCGGCGGCTTCCGCGGCGCGGACGATCGGCGCATATCCGGTGCAGCGGCACAGGTTCCCGGCAAGCTGGTCGTTGAAATCGCGCGCGCCGTTCGCATGTGCGGTCGCCATGGAGACGACGAAGCCGGGGGTGCAGAACCCGCACTGCGAGCCATGAAGGTCAATCATCGCCGACTGGACCGGGTGCAATGTCCCGTCCGGCGCGGCAATGCCTTCGACCGTGCGGACTGCCTTTCCCTCGAGTTGCGGCAGGAAAAGAATGCAGGCGTTGAGCGCGCGATGTCCTGCCGTATCGGTGACCATGACCGTGCAGGCCCCGCAATCGCCTTCGTTGCAGCCTTCCTTGGTCCCGGTGAGGCCACGGCGTTCGCGCAGCCAGTCCAGCAATGTCCGCGTGGGCGGCTCGCCCTCCACGCGCACCGCTTCCCCGTTGAGAATGAACTCGACCATACGTCTGTGAATCCGCCGCCTTACCCGTAATAGGCGTGCGGGACCCGGTCGATGCGGCGTAGACCGTTCCCTGCCATGTCCCGGCCACAAAAACGACGAATCAGGTCTTTGGCAAGTGCCGGATACGCTGCGCTGCAGCAGGAAGAGTCCGGCTGCCTAATCGTTGAGCGTCGACGCCAGGGCGCCAAGCTGGTCCGCGACCTGTCCCCAGCCGGACTGAAAACCCATCGCGGCGTGACGGCCCGCGGTCTCCGCGTCGACATGGCGGGCGACGACCCGGTATTCGCATCCGCCGTCCCTGGCGGTGAATGTGATGTCGGCCGAGAAGAACGGCTGCGGATTCGGCCGGAAGCCCATTTGCAGCGCGTCCGTGAACGCGAAGCGCCGCCCCGGCTCGGCCACCAGCACGCACCCCTCGCCGCTGATGTCGCCGTGTTCCTCGAACCGCATCAGCGTGTAGAACCGTCCGCCGGCCCAGGGCTCGATCACCGCTTCCGGGGTCTCGCCGGGGGAGGGGGCGAAGAATTTCTTCAGCAGGTCGGCCTCGGTCCAGCATCGGTAGACGGCTTCGGGCGTCGCGGGCAGGTGCCGGACAAGGATCAGGTCGTGGTCGGCCAGCGCGTCCTTGGGCAGGGCGGGGATCATTCTGCGGCACTCCGCGTTGTGGTCTTCAGTATCCGTTCGAGCGCTGTGAGCAGGGCTTCCCATCCTGCGCGGCGCCCCGTGGCTCCGTCCGAAGGAGCGAAATATGCGCCCTGTTCGGTGAAGGTGAGGATCGTTCCGCCGCCGGATTCTTCAAGCCTCACGGTGGCAAGCGACGCGGAATGGATGCGCCCGTCCAGCGCCATCGTGTAGGCGAAGACAATGCGCGTTCGGGGTACGATGTCGAGGTAATGGGTCACGTTGGCGTGTTCGCCTGCGCCGGGACCGCTGGACAGGACGAAGCGGCCGGTCTCGCCGCCTCCGACGCGGAAATCAACCGAGTATTCGGCTGTCTGCCAGTCCGGTCCGTCGCTGTCGACGAACCAGCGCCGCTTCAGATCCGGATCGGACCACGCAGCCCAGACATGCGCCGGGCACGCCGCGAGACGGCGTTCGATGGTGAAGCTGTCATGGGTGATGCCGGTGCCAGTCATTCGGGCTTTTCCTCCATGCTTCGAACCAGCGCATCCAGCCGGTCCAGCCGCGATTCCCAGATCTGCCGCTGCCGGCCGAGCCAATGCTCGGCGGCTGCGAGCGGTTCCGCCTCGATATGGCAGGTCCGGACTCGGCCGGCCTTCTCGCTGCGGACCAGGCCGCTCGCCTCCAGCACCTTGAGGTGCTTCAGGAAGGTCGGCAGGGCGATGTCGTGCGGCGCGGCCAGATCGCTGACCGTTGCCGGTCCGCGGCTCAAGCGCTCCACCACCGCCCGCCGCGTCGGATCGGACATGGCGTGAAACAGAGCGTCGAGGCCGGGATCATGCTTAGTCATGTGGCTAAGTAAGCCCGCATCGCCGAGTCGGTCAAGACACTTTTCCGTTTGGCTACCCGTTTCGGCTTCCGCCCCCGATCCACCCCAGATATTGTGGTGCCATGTCGCAGCAGCCCCGATTCATCCACCTCCGTCTTCACACCGAATACTCGCTGCTTGAGGGGGCCGTGCGTGTGAAGGGCCTGCCGGGCCAGGTGGCCGCGATGGGATCGCCTGCGGTCGCCGTGACTGACACCAACAACATGTTCGCGGCTCTGGAATTCTCGGTGGGCGCGACGAAGGCGGGGGTGCAGCCGATCCTGGGATGCCAGGTCGACCTTGGCTATCAGCCTGCCCGCGACGGCGATAAGCCGCTCCCGCCCGCGCCGATCGTTCTTCTGGCGCAGAACGAGGCGGGCTACCTGAACCTCCTGAAGCTGAATTCGGCGCTCTATCTCGGCAAGGCCGGGCAGGAGCCGCAGGTGACATCGGCCGACCTCGCCAGCCATGCCGACGGACTGATCTGTCTGTCTGGCGGCCCCGACGGGCCGGTCGGGCGGCTGGTGCGGGCCGGGCACCGGGCCAAGGCCGAAGCGCTGATGTCGTTCCTGGCCCGCACCTATCCCGGCCGGCTCTATGTGGAATTGCAGCGTCATCCGGGCGACGAAGGACTGCCCGAGGCCGAACGCCTGTCCGAGCGCGGCCATGTCGAGATCGCCTATTCGATGGGGCTGCCGCTGGTCGCCACGAACGATGTCTACTTTCCCAAGGCCGAGATGTACGAGGCGCATGATGCGCTGATCTGCATCGCCGAAGGCGCCTATGTGGACCAGCAGGAACCGCGCCGCCGGCTGACCCCGCAGCACTACCTGAAGTCTCCGGAAGAGATGGCGGCGCTGTTTGCCGACCTGCCCGAGGCGCTTGAGAACACCGTCGAGATCGCCCGCCGCTGCGCCTTTGCGGCCCGGACGCGGGATCCGATCCTGCCGCGGTTTGCCGAGGACGAGGTGGAGGAGCTGCGGCGTCAGGCGCGCGAGGGGCTGGCCTCCCGGCTTGGCGTGATCCCGCACGCGGCATCGGTCGAGGATTATGAAGCCCGGCTCGATTACGAGCTCGGCATCATCGAGCAGATGGGCTTCCCCGGCTACTTCCTGATCGTTGCCGATTTCATCAAGTGGGCCAAGGAGCACGACATTCCGGTCGGACCCGGCCGGGGATCGGGTGCGGGCAGCCTGGTGGCCTATGCCCTGACCATCACCGATCTCGATCCGCTGCGCTATTCGCTGCTGTTCGAGCGGTTCCTCAATCCCGAACGGGTATCGATGCCGGACTTCGACATCGACT
>JAGQRV010000006.1:65109-105809 GCA_020425125.1 Paracoccaceae bacterium
GAGAAGGTGGCGCAGATCATCACCTTCGGCGCACTCCTGTCCAAGGCGGCCGTGCGCGACGTGGGGCGCGTGCTGCAGATGCCCTACGGACAGGTGGACCGGCTGTCGAAGATGATTCCGGTGGAAGGCGTGAAGCCGGTCTCGATCGAGAAGGCGCTGGCCGATGAACCGCGCCTGCGCGAGGAGGCGCGCCGCGAGGAAGTCGTCGACCGGTTGCTCACTTATGCCCGGCAAGTCGAGGGATTGCTCAGGAATGCCTCGACTCACGCCGCCGGCGTGGTGATCGGCGACCGGCCGCTGGACGAGCTGGTCCCGCTGTACCAGGATCCGCGATCGGACATGCCGGCCACCCAGTTCAACATGAAATGGGTGGAGCAGGCGGGGCTGGTGAAGTTCGACTTCCTCGGCCTCAAGACCCTGACTGCGATCCAGAATGCCGTCGCCCTGATCCATGCCTCGGGCCGTGATCTGCACACCGCGCCCGACGGGGTGCGGCTCTACGATCCCGCACCGGGCGCGGAGAACGACATCGGCCATATTCCGCTGGACGATGCGAAGACCTACGCCCTCTACGCCGCGGCCAGGACGGTCGCCGTCTTCCAGGTGGAAAGCTCGGGCATGATGGACGCGCTGCGGCGCATGCGTCCCACCTGTATCGAGGATATCGTTGCGCTCGTGGCGCTCTACCGCCCAGGCCCGATGGAGAACATCCCGACCTATTGCGAGGTAAAGAACGGGCTGCGCCCGATCAGTTCCATCCATCCGACGATCGACCACATACTGAAAGAGACCCAGGGCATCATCGTCTATCAGGAGCAGGTGATGCAGATCGCCCAGGTCATGGCCGGGTATTCGCTCGGCGGCGCCGACCTTTTGCGCCGGGCCATGGGCAAGAAGATCAAGGAGGCGATGGACGCCGAACGGCCGAAATTCGTCACCGGCGCGAAGGAGAACGGGGTCGACAAGTCCAAGGCCGAAGAGGTCTTCGCGCTTCTGGAGAAATTCGCCAATTACGGCTTCAACAAGTCCCATGCTGCCGCCTATGCGGTCGTCAGCTACCAGACCGCCTGGCTGAAGGCGAATCATCCGGTCGAGTTCATGGCCGGGGTGATGAACTGCGATATCCACCTCACCGACAAGCTGGCCGTATTCGCCGAGGAATTGCGGCGCAATCTCGGTGTCGGGATCGTGCCGCCCTGCGTGAATCGCTCCGCGGCGGCCTTCACGGTGGATGACGGCCGGCTGGTCTATGCCCTGGGCGCACTGAAGAACGTGGGTCTCGACGCGATGCGGATGATCGAGACGGCCCTCCATTCCGAGTCCGGTGCGGGAGGGAGTGCGAAGCCCTTTGCCACGCTGTTCGACTTTGCCCGCCGGGTCGATCTCAAGCGCGTCGGCAAGCGGCCGCTGGAAATGCTGGCGCGTGCCGGCGCCTTCGACCAACTAGACCCGAACCGCCGCCGGGTCTTCGACAGCCTCGACGCGCTGGTCGCCTATTCCGCCGCGGTGCACGACCAGCGCGGCTCCGCCCAGGTGTCGCTCTTCGGCGAGGGCGGCGACGACCTGCCCGAGCCGCGCCTGCCCAATGTCCCCGACTGGCTGCCGACCGAACGGCTGGGCGAAGAGCATGTGGCGATCGGCTTCTACCTCTCGGGCCATCCGCTGGACGACTATATGGCGGCACTCAAGCGCCAGGACATCAAGACGCTCGCCGAGGTTGACGAGGCCGCCCGCCGTTCTCCGCTTGTCGCCAAGATGGCCGGTGCGGTGGCCGCGCGGAAAGAGCGGAAGTCGGCCAAGGGCAACCGCTTCGCCTTCGTCGGATTGTCGGACCCGACCGGGCTCTACGAAGTCACCGTCTTTTCGGACACGCTGGAGGCCGGGCGGGAATACCTTGAGCCGGGACAGAACGTGGTGCTGACGGTCGAAGCCACGGCCGAGGCCGACCAGCTGAAGCTGCTGTGTCGCGGTGTCCAGCCGATCGACCGCGCTGTTGCCGATGCCGCGCCGGCGGGGCTGAAGATCTATGTCGGGCCCGAGGCCGATATCGGGCCGGTCTTCACGCTCCTCGACCGGGTGACCGGCGAGGCCAGGACGCGCGTCCGGTCGCCGGTGAACCTCTGCATCCTCCTCGACGACGACGATCTTGGCGAGGTCGATCTCGTCTGCGGCGGGCGCTACGCCATCACGCCGCAGGTGAAGGGCGCGGTGAAATCGCTGCCCGGCGTGGTGATGGTCGAGGATCTCTGACCCGCAGCGACCTTGCGCCTCAACCTGTGGGTGCGCAGAAAGATTCGCGCAAAAGTAGTCTCATGTGCAGACTTGCAGCATGCATTTTCATGTTGAGGAGATCTCATGAGACCAATCCACTTCCTGCTGCCGATTGTCGCCCTCGGACTGGCGGGCGCGGCCGGTGCCGGCGTCGTGACGTATGACTACCGGGGACTGCCATTCGGTTACACCACGCGAGATTCGGGGAAATCGATCTGGAAGCCGTGCGGCGACAGGCCTTACAGCGATCTGAACGCCCTTTATGCATGTTCGGTTGTCCCGGAAGACGGATGGCGCGGATCGCTCGCCATCGACCTGGCAAGGTATCCCGGGGGTTCCCTGCCGGGGTCCAGGCTGGAACTCGAGGTGACCGAGCTGCCGACCTACGCCTACAGCATCACCACGGCAAACGGCTCGCACTACCGGGGCGTGACCGATCAGGGCTGGAGCCAGTTCAGGTTCCTGACGTTCAGCGGCCATGTGCAGGAGTTTCTGGATTGGACGGCTTTCGAAGGACATTTCGCTTGGACCTTTGACGCTGCCGGCCGGATCTCCAGTTGGCAGGGGACAAACTACGCGGGCGGCAGCAACGATCCAGACACCGCAAGAACTCCTGAGGGACGCGGGATCGACGCGTATGCTTCCGGAGCCGTTACTCAGGGACCGGGGGCATGGACCCGTGACCCCCCCGCCGTTCCGCTACCCGCCGCCGGATTCGGGCTCGTCGGCGCGCTGGGGCTTCTTGGCATTGTCCGGGCGTGGCGCATCCGGCGCGAAACCGCCTGACGCGTCGACCATCTCTGCCGGTTGCTGCAGCAGCCTTCCGCCGGTGTGTTGGCTGGCAACCTTCCGTTAACCATTGGCCGTGACCCTCGTCCAAATGAAGGCGAGGCTGCGGGCGGGAGGCTCGGATGCGGCGGCGCAGGTTTCTGGCGGGGATCGGGGCGATGGCGGCGGCGGCCGGATCGGGATCGCCGCTGAGCGCGGCACGCGGCTGCCATCGGCTCGAAGGAAGCGCCGTGATCTGCACGGTGGGCTTCGCGCAGACGCCGGAAATTCCCCCGGAACCCTGCCGCGCGAACTGCTGGGCCGCTTGCCTCTCTTATTTGATGCGCGCGGCCGGCGCGCGGGTCGACACGGGCAATATCCTGGCGCGTCAGGGCATGCCCGATGGCTGCCGCCCGGGCGACGACTTCGCCTTGCTGCGCGGTACGTCTGGGGGCTGGTCGGACCGGAGCGGGCGCCGCTTTCGGGTCGACGTCGCCGAACTTGCCCCGATCATCGGGCAGGCGCCCGACGACCCTGCGCTGTCCGGGCTTCTGGACGGTCTGGCCCGGCGGCCGGTTCTGTGCGGGGCCGCTGGGCACACCACGGTGCTGACCCAGATCACGACCCTCGACGATCCGGTCACCGGCTTCCGGCGTGAACAGGTCCTCGTTCGCGACCCCTTCGTGGCCACTCACGGGCTCCGGCGGTTGAGCGACGCCGAGCTAGCCGAGTCGAGCTATGCGCTGGCTGTGACCATCCGGCGGATCTGAAGCGTCACCAATGCGGCGGCTTCTGGTCGCCAAGCACCACGGTTCCGCCGGCCTCGATCTCGCGCTCGGCGTCGCGGCTCATCAGCAACTCGACCCGGCGGGTCAGGCGGTCGATCTCGCGGTCCTGGCGGGCGACCACATCCGAAAGGTCGGCGAGCACCCGTTCGAGATGCGCCAGCCGCTCTTCCTGTGCCGTCCGGTCATCCATCGCCTGTCCTCCGGTCGTCCCTGACATGGTTGCTCCTCTCCACCCCTTCCGATAAGCACCGCGCGACCGCAGCCGGGGACGTGCAGCATGGCAGCCAAGGACAGGAAACAGCCGCGCCCGAGGGCCGAGACGCCCAAGGGGTTCCGCGACTATTTCGGCCCCGAGGTCACCGAACGCAAGGCCATGCTGGACCGGATCGCCGAGGTGTACCACCTGTACGGCTTCGACGCGCTGGAAAGCTCGGCCGTCGAAACGGTCGAAGCTCTGGGCAAGTTCCTGCCCGATGTGGATCGGCCGAACGAGGGTGTCTTCGCCTGGGTCGACGAGGCCGATGGATGGCTCGCGCTGCGCTACGACCTGACCGCGCCGCTGGCGCGCGTCTATGCCCAGTTCCGCAACGACCTGCCGACCCCCTACCGGCGCTATGCGATGGGCCCCGTATGGCGGAACGAGAAGCCGGGACCGGGCCGCTTCCGCCAGTTCTATCAGTGCGACGCCGACACTGTCGGGGCGCCGAGCGTCGCCGCGGATGCCGAGATCTGCGCCATGCTGGCCGACACGCTGGAAGCCGTCGGCATTCCGCGCGGCGATTACGTGGTGCGCATCAACAACCGCAAGGTGCTGAACGGCGTGCTCGAGGTGGCCGGGCTGCTGGACCCGACCCAGCCCGACCTGCACGCCCACGAACGCGGCATCGTCCTGCGCGCGATCGACAAGCTCGACAGGCTGGGCGAAGGCGGCGTGCGGGCGCTATTGGGCGATGGGCGAAAAGATGAAAGTGGGGATTTTACCGAAGGCGCCAAGCTGACCGAAGAACAAGTTGAGCCAATCATGTACTTCGTAGCCGCGGGTAGAATTCTAGACCAATTGATGAGAGCGTATCTTGATGCGGAATGGGAAGCATTAAGTGGTAGTGTCCCGCCCGACTTTCTTGATAGCGCGCTGGAAATTCGGAAAATACTCCAGTCCGAGGTCGACGAAAACCGGCGATCTCTTAGGGCGTCAGAAATCAGAAACGCGAACGCAATCCGTTATCTGGAGCAACTCGTTGAGAGATCTCAACTGGGTAAAGATGGTATCGAGGAGCTTCGACAGATTGAAAAGTTCTGCCGCGGCCAAGGATATCTCGCTGACCGCATCGTCATTGACCCGTCTGTGGTTCGCGGACTCGGCTACTACACCGGCCCGGTCTACGAGGCGGAACTGACCTTCGAGATCCCCGGCGAGGACGGCAAGCCGCGGCAGTTCGGCTCCGTCGCCGGGGGCGGGCGCTATGACGACCTGGTGAAGCGCTTCACCGGGCAGGCGGTGCCGGCGACCGGCGTATCCATCGGCGTCGACCGGCTGCTCGCGGCACTCCGGGCGAAGCGCGGCGAGGTCGCCCCGCCGCCCGGCCCCGTGGTCGTGACGGTGATGGATCGCGACCGGATGGCCGATTACCTTGCCATGGTGGCCGATCTCCGGGCCGCCGGGATCCGTGCGGAGGTCTATCTGGGCAACCCGAAGAATTTCGGCAACCAGCTTAAATACGCCGACCGGCGCGGCGCACCCGCGGCGGTGATCCAGGGCGCCGACGAGGCCGCGCGGGGCGTGGTCCAGGTCAAGGATTTGAAGCTCGGGGCGGAGATCGCGGCCGAGGCAAGCCTTGAGGAATGGAAGGCGCAGCCGGCGCAGCGCGAGGTGCCGCGCAGCGGTCTCGTCGACGAGATCCGCCGCATCCTCGGCAAGAGCTAGACAGGGCGAGACCATGATGCTGCCGCGCCAGGACCTGATCGCCGAATCCGCCCGGCTTCGTGCCTATTTCGAGACGGCCGGAGCGTCGCCGGTGGAATCCGCCATCCTGCAGCCCGCCGACGCGCTTCTCGACCTCTATGGCGAGGATATCCGCGCCCGCGCCTACGTGACCGCGGATCCGTTGAGGGGCGAGCTGATGCTGCGCCCGGATTTCACGGTGCCGGTCGTGCTCGACCATATGGCGGGCGGGGCCGACCCGGCGCGTTACACCTATTCGGGCGAGGTCTTCCGCAAGCAGGAGAACGATCCGGACCGGCCGAACGAGTATTTCCAGGTCGGCTTCGAGATCTTCGACCGCGAAACGCCCGAGGCCGCCGATGCCGAAGTCTTCGCCCTGATCGCGGGGGCGCTCGACGGGTTGCCGCTGCGGCCCGCGACCGGGGATGTGGGTATCCTGACCGCGGTGATCGAAGGACTCGGGCTCAGCCTGGATCGCCAGCGCGCCCTCAAGCGCCATCTCTGGCGCCCGCGACGCTTTCGCGCGCTTGTCGAACGGTTCGCGGGGCGTCGCCCCGACCCGCCGCAACGCCAGGCCCTGCTGGCCCGCGTCGCGTCAGGGATCGACGTCCTTGCCGGTGCCGGTCCGGCCATCGGCCTGAGAAGCCCGGCCGAGATCCAGGCGCGGGTCGAGCGTCTGGTCGCCGATGCGCAGCAGCCGTTTCTGACCGCCGGCGAAGTCGACATCCTTGATCAGGTGACCGGCCTCAAGGACACAGCGCCGGCCGCGTTGGAGCGGTTGCACGACATCGCCGTCGATATGCCGGCCCTGTCCGACGCCGTCGCGCGTCTGTCGCGCCGTCTGGATGCGCTTTCCGCCCGCGGCATTCCCGTCGACAGCCTGCCGTTCGAGGCGAGCTTCGGCCGGACGACACTGGAATATTACGACGGCTTCGTCTTCGGCTTCACGGCGCCCGGACGTCCGGACCTTCCGCCCGTGGCGACCGGTGGGCGCTATGACGCGCTGACCCGGGTCCTGGGCAAGGGACGATCGATCCCGGCCGTGGGCGGCATGATCCGCCCCGAGGTGGTCTTGCAGCTCAGACAGGGAGCCGGCGCATGGGGCTGAAACTGGGCGTGCCCTCGAAGGGCCGGCTGATGGAAAAGACCTTCGACTGGTTCGCAGCGCGGGGCGTGGCGCTGGAACGCGCGCGCTCCGAACGGGAATATGCGGGCCATGTGACCGGCATCGACGGGGTCGACCTGGTCCTGCTTTCGGCGTCGGAAATCCCGCGCGAGCTGGCAGCAGGACGCGTCCATCTCGGCGTGACCGGCTCGGACCTGGTGCGCGACAAGCTGGCGCAATGGGACGACCAGGTCACCGAGATCGAACCTATGGGCTTCGGCCAGGCCGACCTGGTCATCGCGGTGCCGCGGATCTGGGTCGACGTCGATACAGTGGCGGATCTCGATGCTGCGGCAGCGGCGTTCCGCGTCGAACACGGCTTCCGGCTTCGCATCGCGACCAAGTACCACCGACTTGTGCGGGAATTCCTGCGCCGCGAGGGGGTCGCGGACTATCAGCTCGTCGACAGCCAGGGCGCCACGGAAGGTACGGTGAAGAACCGGACCGCAGAGGCGATCGCCGACATCACCTCGACCGGGGAAACGCTGCGGGCAAACCA
This sequence comes from Paracoccaceae bacterium, assembly GCA_020425125.1. GTDB lineage: Bacteria > Pseudomonadota > Alphaproteobacteria > Rhodobacterales > Rhodobacteraceae > Meridianimarinicoccus. Next base: position 72,543 of record JAGQRV010000006.1, read on the forward strand.
CCTCAAGATCCTTGCCGACGGGCTGATTCACCGGAGTGAGGCGACCCTCTTCAAGTCGCGGCGCGCCGACTGGTCCGGGGGTGCGCGCGAGACCTTCGAAACGCTGAAGGGACGTCTCGGCGCCATCGCCTGACACGAGATTCTCGGGTGGGTTGAGGCCCGCCATCCATAAGGTTGTGAACTCGGGCGATTTCTTGCCGATTGTCGGGATTCCGTACCCGAGCGCGGGATTTCGGCGATTTGTTGCGGGAAATCTGGCATTATCAAACACTGGATTCGGATCCCTTGGGGCGGGCTTCGGGTCCATCGCGCGATGGGGTGATTGATGGCATTGCAAAGATCGACCGGCCAGAAGGGCGGTGCGGATTTTGATTCCGACGTGCAGGAGAACCGCCTGCCGTACGATCCCGACGAATGGGAGCGCCGCCTGGCTGAAGCGCGGGAACGCCGTGCAAAGGCGCTTGAGCGGCGCTTTACCCAGATTCAGGGCGGCGCCGATGCTTCGGTGCAACCCGAAGAAGGCGCTCCGCGGCAAAGCTCTCGCGGTCCCGGATTCGATAGCGTTCAAGTAGCCCCGACGGGGGGTGCGGACGGGCCCAGACTGGGGCGCGGCGTCGAGCGGATTTCTCAGGCCATGGAAACCGCGCGACGCGGTCTGCCAGCCGAACCGCTGACGCCCGAAATGGTGATTGCGGCGTTGAAGCCGGCACGGGCGCATGAAGAGGACAGGCCAGCGGAGTTGCCCTATCCCGTAGTGGCGCCGATGCCGCCGCGGCGGGCACCGCGTGCAACCCCGGAAGACCGGCTCGTATCGGCTGCCCGGCCGCGCTATTCGCTGGTGGCACTTGCCTCCGGTGCGGCGGTTACAGCGCTGCTGGTGATCGGAGGCTATGCCGCTTGGCAGTCTTTCCGGCCGGCACTGCCAGAAGATCCTTTCCCTGCTCTTGCCATGCCCACCGCGGAGTTGCTGGGGCCGGCCCCGGCCGCGAACTTCGCGGCACCGCAGGATGGCCTGGGCGCGATTGCCTCGCCTGATGCTGTGCCGCCTGTCGCGCTGAGCTTCGCAGCCCTTCCGGGATCGGAAGCCAGCCGATCGGCTGCGGAAGACGTGGCCGCACTGCCGCCGCAGGTACCCGGCCGAGACACACTGCGGCCCCGGCACCGTCCCAACGAGGCCGCTGCCGGCCCGACGGACGGAGTTGCGAATGACGTCGCGGCGACTGCCGACGCGGTCGATCAGGCGGTGGCCGTCGCTCTGTCCCAAGCAGGCGCGGGCACCGTGACGACTGCTCCGCTGGATGACCCCGCGAGCGCTGACGCAGCCCAGGCGAATGCCGTGACCGCCGGTCCGGTGAACGCGATCCCCGGAGCGGATTCCCTGCGGCTCGCGGTCCATGTGCCGACGGGAGCCAACAGCGCGGAGGTGTCGGCGATCCACGCGGCCCTGAACGCAGCCGGCTTCTCCGAGTGGGCACCGTTGCCCGTTGGGTTCGCGGTGAGCGAGACCCAGGTGCGCTACTACCATTCCGAGGATGCGACCGCCGCGCAGGTGATCGCGGCGCGGATCAATGGCAGGGCGCGCGACTTCACCCATTACAGTCCGCAGCCTCTGCCCGGAACGGTCGAGATATGGGTTGCCGGCGAAGGGTCGGGCACTGGTTCCGGAGCGGGAAGGTCCCGTTCGTCAACGACTGTGTCACGCAGCGACCAACTGCCATCGCCGGGTCAAGCCGCACGAGAAATAGGGAGGGCTGTCCGGAATTTGGTCAATACCTTTCCAGCAAACGGCCTCTACTGACTCGGTCAGCGGACTTAAGGCAGGAGCACAAGGTAGCGGCGCGGGGCGCACGCCCCAGTCGGCTACGTCGAGCCCAAAGTCTCAAGGCTCAGCCGCGGGCAATTCCAGCCAATCTGCGTCCTCGGGCTCATCGAACGGTTCGACGTCTGGGGGGCAAAGCGGCCAATCTGCAGGCGCCGGCCAAGCCTCTTCCTCCGCAGGAGCCGGAAACAGGTCCCGCTCTGCAAGCCCTGGCCAGAAGTCGAAGTCCGCAAGTGCAAGCGGCAAGTCCCACGCCGCGTCTTCGGGTCACAAGACTCCGAGTTCGGCCAAGGCGCGGTCCAACTCGGGGGGCAAGAAGTCGTCTGCCTCGCGCTCGTCCGGCAAGTCCAAGGGGCATTCTTCACGCGCCAAGTAGCGCCAGCCCTGGAAGGGGCGGCGGGGTACCGGGCGCGTGCGGACGATCGCGGGGTCGAGTACGATTGCGCAGCGCCGGATCCCGTCCTCGCCGTCGACCGGTTCCAGCGCGACGACGCGCTGGCGGGCAAGGATCACACCGCGGAACACCCAGTACAGCGACCCGCCATCGAGGAGGTCTGCCGCGCGCTTCGGCCACATCCGGGTGACGTGGCGGGGCAGGCCGCCGGGTTCGGCCGCGGCGCGGCCGGCCTGCCATGCGGCAAGATCCTCGACTCCTTCCGCGCCGACGCAGAGCTTGACGAGATTGCATTGCGCTTCAGACGCCACATTTCACTCCCAAGCTACATCTATGGGTCCTAATTCTCTTTAGGCCCCATCTTTAGTTGCCAGGCCGGGGACAGCAAGCTAACTTTGCCTTCCGCCCAAACAGATGCGAGTCGTGCAATGAGCCGATTTTCCGCCCCGATCGCCGAAACAATCTGGGACATGAAATACCGTCTCAAGGACGCGGAGGGAACGGCCGTCGACGCCACCGTCGAGGAAACGTGGCGGCGAATCGCCAAGGCCCTGGCGGCGGTGGAGGCCAAGCCAGCAGCCTGGGAAGACCGCTTCTATGCCGCGCTCGAGGATTTCAGGTTCCTGCCCGCAGGGCGGATTACCGCGGGGGCCGGCACCGGCCGCACCGTGACGCTCTTCAACTGTTTTGTCATGGGGACGATTCCCGACAGCATGTCGGGCATCTTCGATATGCTGAAGGAGGCCGCGCTGACCATGCAGCAGGGCGGCGGCATCGGCTATGATTTTTCCACCATCCGTCCCAAGGGCGCGCCGGTTCACGGCGTTGCGGCGGATGCATCGGGCCCGCTGTCCTTCATGGATGTCTGGGACGCGATGTGCCGGACCATCATGTCTGCCGGGTCCCGCCGCGGCGCGATGATGGCGACGATGCGCTGCGACCATCCCGATATCGAAGCCTTCATCACCGCGAAATCCGACGCGGCGCGCCTGCGGATGTTCAACCTTTCGGTTCTGGTCACCGATGATTTCATGGCGGCGGTGAAAGCGGACCGGTCGTGGGACCTTGTTTTCGACGGCACTGTCTGGCGGACGATCCGTGCCCGCGATCTGTGGGACCGGATCATGCGCTCGACGTATGAGTTCGCCGAGCCGGGCGTGATCTTCATCGACCGGATCAACAAGGCCAACAATCTTGCCTATTGCGAAACCATAGCGGCGACGAACCCATGCGGGGAGCAGCCGCTCCCGCCCTACGGCGCGTGCCTTCTGGGCTCGATCAATCTGGCCCGGCTTGTCCGTGACCCGTTCGGCGCCGAGGCCACGCTCGACGAGGCGGCACTGGACGAGCTTGTCCGGGTCGCAGTGCGAATGATGGACAACACCGTCGACGCCTCGCGCTTCCCGCTGCCGCAGCAGGCGGAGGAGGCGCGCAACAAGCGCCGCATCGGTCTGGGCGTGACCGGGCTTGCCGACGCGCTTCTGATGGTCGGTCTGCGCTACGGTTCGGCGGACGCGGTCGCGGCGACGGATCGCTGGCTGAAGGCCGTCGCCCGCGCCGCCTACCTGGCATCCGTCGATCTCGCGAAGGAGAAGGGGGCGTTCCCGCTGTTCGACGCCGAGAAATACCTGTCGAGCGGCACGATGCAGGGCATGGACGAGGATGTGCGTAAAGCGGTGGCGGCGCATGGCATCCGCAACGCACTGCTGACCTCGATCGCGCCGACGGGCACGATCAGCCTCTATGCCGGCAACGTATCGTCGGGGATCGAGCCGGTCTTCGCCTACAGCTACACGCGGAAGGTCCTGCAGAAGGACGGAACCCGCACCGAGGAAGAAGTCGTCGACTATGCCGTCCAGCTCTGGCGCGAGAACTTCGGCGACGCGGAACTGCCGGATCATTTCGTGAATGCCCAGACCTTGTCGCCAATGGAGCATGTCCGGATGCAGGCCGCGGCGCAGCGCTGGGTCGACAGCTCGATCTCCAAGACCATCAACTGCCCCGCGGACATTTCGTTCGAGGAATTCAAGGACGTCTACCTCGAGGCCTTCGAGACCGGCTGCAAGGGCTGCACCACCTACCGGCCCAATGCGGTGACGGGCAGCGTGCTGGCCGTGGCCGAAGAAAAGCCGAAAACGGTGCCGGAAACCGGGACCCTCGCCAAACCGGCCGCCGCGGAGCGTCCTGACGCCGCCGCGCAGAAAGGCGTCGTCGTCACGCTGGCCGAGCCGCTCGACCGTCCCCAGACCCTCGGGGGCGCGACCTACAAGCTGAAATGGCCCGACAGCGAGCATGCGATCTACATCACCCTGAACGACATCGAGGTGAATGGCCGCCGCCGGCCTTTCGAGATCTTCATCAACTCGAAGAACATGGAGCATTTCAGCTGGACGGTGGCCCTGACCCGGATGATCTCGGCCGTGTTCCGGCGCGGCGGCGACGTGTCCTTCGTGGTCGAGGAACTGAAGGCCGTGTTCGACCCGCGCGGCGGGGCCTGGATGCAGGGACGTTATATCCCCTCGATCCTCGCCGCGATCGGCGGTGTGATCGAGGAACACATGGTTGCGATCGGATTCATCGGCGGTGCCGGGCTCGGCCTGAAGTCGGATCCGCACGCCGAAACCAGCGGGCTTGTCGCGCCGCGGGGCAAGGCATGCGCGAGCTGCGGCAGCTACGAGCTTCGGATGGTCGAGGGCTGCGCCACCTGCGCCAATTGCGGCTATTCGAAATGCTCCGGCTGATCGGGCCGGATCGGTTGGCCTGCGGCTTGCGGTAGGGAGCTGCCCTCGGATCAGGTCAGAGGCGAACCCTCTCGGACCTCGATCTTCGGGCGATGCCCGCCGAGCTCCTCGAAGGCGCGGCTGCGGCAGCTGAAGACGATGATCTGCTGATCCCGCGAGATTCGGGTCAGTGCCGTGAACATGCGGATGATCCGGTCGTCGTCGGAATGCACGAGTGCATCGTCCAGAATTACCGGCACCTGGCGGCCCTGCCGGGCATAGAGACGCGCGAAGGCGAGCCGCGTCAGGATCGCGATCTGCTCGGTGGCGCCGCCGCTGAGCACGTCGATCTCGTCGACGACGGCACCGCGCCGGATGCGGGACGGCAACATGGTGTCTGGGTCCATCTCGAGTTCGGCGCCCTCGTGGAGCATGGCGAGAAGTGGCAGGAGCTCGCGCTTGACCGGCTCGAAATAGGCGTCGCGCGCTTCGCTCCGGGCCTTCTCCAACTCGTCGCGCAAGGCGACGAGCGTTTCCACCTCGAAGGCATAGCGGGCCGCGCGGGCTTCGGCCTGCTCCAGCTCGCCGCGGACCAGTTCAAGTCTTTGCTCGACACCGTCGTCCGCCCGTGCGCCGATCTCGCCGTCGAGCAGGCTCAGTTCGTCCCGCGCCCGCGCGCGATCTTCCCGGCTTGCCTGAAGAACCGAGACGAGCCGGTCCCGTTCCGCCTCGATGGCGTCGGTTGCCGGGGCGGCGGCGACGAGGTCGGCATGGACTTTCTGCGCTTTCTCGACGTCGGTGGCCGCCAGGGACCGTTGCGCGTCGAGGTCCTCGACGGTTGTTCGGGACGTCGCGTCGCGGTCGAACTGTGCCAGTGCGTCCTCGGCAAGGCGCCGCGTCGTCCTCGCCTCCAGGCGCGTTGCGGCATCCCGGTCTCGAGCCTCGCGGGCGAGTTGAAGTCGGCGGTTGGCGTCATCTTCTGCGGCCTCTGCATCCGCCACCGACGGACCCGAGGGGTCCAGCCCCTTTGCCGGCTGGTCCGCAATCTCCAGCGGCAGGGCCTCAAGTTCGCGGCGAAGTTCGTCCGTCCCGTCAGGGACCAGGGCCTTCAGGGCGGCCAGCGCAGAGGTCTCTGCGGTCTTCGCCTCTGTGTTCGCCCGTGCCATGGCACGGGCGGCGGCGAGATCGGCGCATCCCGCCTTGGCCAACAGGCCGTCGAGACGAAGCTGCAACGCTCCGGTATCGGCCATCGTGGCTCCTGCGGGCGGCGTGACCGTAACCTGACCAAGGCCGGGAAGTTTCACCGTCGTGGCGACGTGAATTGGCAGCGCGAGATCCGGCACGATTTCGACACCGGCGACCGTTGCCCGTGCGGCCCCGGAATAGGAAAAGATCAGGGTCGTCGCACTGGCGTCGCGCCGTGCCTCTGCCTCCCCGATCTGGCGCGCGCAGGCCTCGATGGCGTCGAGACCGGCGGCAGTCAACGGATTGAGCCGCAACGTCTCTCGCGCGGCCCTCAGGTCGGCCTCGACTCCGTCGGCGCGTGACAGAAGCCCCGTGATTTCCGTGCGGCGGCGGGCACCGGCGGCCAGTTCTCGCGCCCGCGCTGCCGCGGCTTCCGCGCGGCGGGCCTGCCGGAGTGTTTCAGCCGCGGCGGTATAGTGCGCCTCGGCGATCGCGAATGCCTCCTGCGATGACGCCGCTCTTGTTTCGGACTCGCTGACGCGGGCGGCCGCCGTCCGGTCATCGTCAGCGAGCCGCGTCCGGTGGGCGGCCTGACGGCTGCGCTCCGCGATCCTGTCGTTGACCCCTTTCAGCGTCAGCCTGGCCAGGGCCAGCTCGCGCGCAGCATCTGACACCCGCTTTTCATGCTGTTCCGCCGCCGCCAATTCGGTTTCAAGACGCGCGACTTCGGCCGTACGGGCAGCATCGGTTTCCGCGGCCCTGGGGTCGTCAAGCTTCCGCTTCAGTTCGCTCCGGCGGCGCAAGGCGCGCGACAGCGCGTTCACCTGGGTGTCGAGCTGGTCCCGTTTGGCGGTCAGTTCCTCGACCAGCTTCTTCGCCTTGCCCCATTCCCCGCCGGTTCTGGCAGAAAGGTTCTTGTTCGCGAGGGCATCGAGGTCGGCGGCGACCGCTTTCATGATCGTGTCCATCCGGCGACCGCCGGTCACGCCGTCGATCTGGCCGGCGACGGCCGACATCAGGCTCTGCCGGGCCTCCCGCAGACGGTCGCGCTCCTTCCTTTCCGAGGGGCCGGATCCGTCAGGACCGAATCCGGTCATGCCCTGACGCACCCAGAGAAGGCCGGCGGGGCCTGCCATGTCGGCCCCGATCGCCCTGCTGATCCAAGCCTCCGCCTCCCCTTCCTGCGCGACGATCGCGCCGCTGTCGAGGTCAGTGACGGTCGCGTTCTTCGAGCCGAGAAACCTCTTCTCGATCCGGAAGCGCCCTGTCTCGGTCTCTACTTCTGCCGCCACCTCGACGGCGCCCTTGGAGTAGGGTTGGAGCGCTCGAAGCTCGGCCGTGTTGGCCTTGTGATCGATGAAGAAAAGTGCGTGCAGCGCATCGAAGAAGGTCGATTTTCCGGACTCGTTCGGCTCGCAGATCGTCGTGATGCCGTCTGCAATCCCGGCCAGACGTGCGGTCTGGCCGGCGAATCGGCGCACATTACGCAGCGTGATGGCGCGGATCTTCATCCTCGCGCCGCCAGCGCATAGCTGTAGAGGCGGGCGAGTGCGGCTTTCCTGACGCGGCGCGTTTCCGCATCCGCGTCCATGTCTTCGGCGCCGGCGAGGAGCCGCGCCGCAGCGGTGCGCAGTGCGCCGCCCCGCATGTCGATCTCGTCGAGATCGGCCGTCTCGTGGTCGAGGTCGAGGCGGTCGAGATCGACTTCGAAGCTGCCGAAATCGTCGGCGAGATCGACGATGGCATGGTCGAGGCTGGCCCGCTCCGCGAGCGAGAGCCGGCCGCGCGCCGCCAGTCTGACGAGGGTATCGCGCCGGCCTGCGGCAGCCGGCAGGGCCGCTTCGAGGCGCTTCCGCGGGTCGTCACCCGGCCGGAAGTCGAGATCGAGCCCGATCCAGGAAAGCTCGCCGGTCTCGATCTCGGTGACGTTCGGGGCCGCCCCGGACGCCGTGAGCACGACGTGGAGCGCACAACTGGTCCGGCCATGCTTGAAACTGTCGGCTTCGGGGGCGCCCGGATAGTGGCACTTCGGGGAGACCGCGAGCCTGCCGTGCCAGTCGCCGAGAGCGAGGTAGTCGAGCCGTGCCCGCTCGGCGCGGTCAGGTGCGATGATGTCGCGCGGCGCGTCTTCCTCGCTGAAGCCCTGGATCGGCCCGTGCGCGAGACCGAGACGCAGGGCGCCATGGCGCGTTTCGGCCCGGTCCATCCACTCGGTCAGGTCGCGGCCAGCATGCCGCACCGGACAGGGGGCCGCGAGCAACTCGACCCCTGGAGCCAGCTCCGTGGCTCCTTCCTGCAGGGCCAGCACGACGTTCTCCGGCCGCTCCTTCTCAAATCGCGCCCAGAGCTCGGTGGCGAGCAGGCTGTCATGGTTTCCGGGCAGCAGAACCCAAATGATGTCTTTCTCCTCCGCGAAGGCGCGGATCGCCTGGCGAAGGATCTGAGGCGGCGGCGTCTCGGCATCGAACGTGTCTCCGGCCAGGAGCACATGGGAGGCGCCGGTGCGCCGAGCCTCGGTTGCGAGGCGGGAGATTTTCTGATGCCGCGCCTCGCGCAGGCGCACACGAAGATCCTCGCCGAACCGGCCGAAAGGCTTCCCGAGATGGAGGTCGGACGAGTGGATGAAGCTGAACAATCTGCCGGGTCCTGACGCGCTGGCGGGGAAGCCGGACCGTAGCGGCAGCTTGGCATCCGCGAAAGCAACAAAATGGAACGAGGAGGGCGCCCGGCGCGTTCTGGCAGGCCGTGGCCGTCGGTACCGTCTGAATTCGACTTAACAGCCTTTGCACCCGGATCGGCGCGCCGCCGGACAGTGTCCGGGCCATCGGTCCCTCCCGTCGCGCGGTGCGGTCCAGACCTAGCGGGACGTCCGGATCGGCGGAGATCGTGCGGGTTTCTCGCGGCGGGCCTGCGCGTCCGTCAGCTTCCGCAGATCTGGCCAAGCCTGAGCCAGTCGCCCTGGCCGATCAGGGCAGCGGTGCTGCCCGACGGAAGCGGATCGGCTGCTGCGAGGGCGAGGCCGTCCGCATCCCCGAGCGCTTCGCCGTACGGACGGGTGGACAGGCCCGCCGCCTCGAAGGCGGCGGCGACGTCGTCCAACGACGGTTCGGGTCTTGGCCGGATCAGGGCCGTTGCGGCATATTTCTTCAGCACGGAATCCGATATCTCGCCGCTGGTGAGCAGGCGGAAGGTCGCGGGAAGGCCGGCAGCGCGCAGCAGGTCGGCCAGGGGATCGTCGCTGAGGGAGGCAGCGGCTTCGTAGACCATCGCGCCGGCCGCAGCCTCGGGACCGGGCTGATCTTCGATCAGATCCCGCCGCAACAGGATCAACTTGCCCGGCAGCAAGGCGCTCGGCCGGGGCGCGTCTGGCACGACGACGACATTCCACGGCCCCGTTCCGAAGACCGCCCCTCGCAGATCCGCCAGCGCGCCGAGCCCGGCGCGCCCGGTGCAGGTCCGCCCGGTGAAAGGGAACAGGTCCTGCAGCAGGCGCTGGCCGATCTCGGCGCGCAGGGTGGGCGGCAGCACGCTCGCCGTGTGCCGCACGAGCGCATCGGGCAGCCACCAGACCCCCAGCGCGGCGATCGCCAGGACGATGATTGCGATGATCGTCCTGCGCAGTCGTCCGGGCCGTGGCCGCGACCGGGCCACCGCACGGCTGACCGTACGGATCGCGTCGATCATGTCGGCGTCGTCGATCTCAAGGGTATCCTCGGCGTCGGGACCGGGGCGGTAGATCGCGGGGCGACCGCCGGGATTGATCTGCTCCACCGCCGGAAGCGACCAGTGCGCCAAGGCGGTATCGGCGCCGTCATGGATCACCAGCGTCGCATCTCCCAGCGAAACGAACACGTTCTGCCGCTGTGCGTTCGCCGTGGCACGCCAGACAGCGTCGCATTCGAGGCGCTGGTACTTGGCCAAAACCGTCATTGGACGGGACCGCCTGTGTTTCGTGACTGCTCGCGCGAAGATTAGGCGACTGTTTCCTCTGGTACAATCCGGCAATCCTGGGGAGAGTGGCTTGACGGACGGGCGCATCCGCAGTCTTGGGGGCCGATGACGGCGGTGACATCCAGACAGCACGGCGAGCGGCCGGTCCAGGCCGCGACGATGATCCTGACGGCCATGGCCATGATGGGGCTGGCCGACAATTTCGTCGTGCGCATCGCCGACACGGCGGGTCTCTGGCAGTTCCAGGTGATCCGGTCGACCATCGCCCTGTCCTTGCTGGGGATCGTCGCGGTCTGGCGCGGCTGGCGGCTGGTTCCGCGGCGCTGGGGCGGCACCGTGGCACGCAGCCTCGTGCAGTCGACGGCGCTCATCATCTATTTCGCCTCGCTCTCCCTGATGCCGGTGGCACAGGCGGTTGCAGGGCTCTTCACCGCACCGCTCTTCATGCTGCTTCTGTCCGCCGCGTTCTTCGGCCATATGGTCGGGCCGATCCGTATTGCGGCCGTGGTGGCCGGATTTGCCGGGTTGCTGCTGGTGCTTCGACCCGAGACCGGTGGGCTGGGCTGGCTCTCGCTGCTACCCGTCATTGCCGGGCTGACCTACGGCATCGGACAGCTTGCCACCCGCGAATGGTGCGAGGGCGAAGGGGCGGCGACGCTGCTTGCGGGGTTCTTCATCGCCATGGGCTTCTGGGGCGTGCTCGGCATCGCGGCGCTGTCACTCTGGCCTCAGGCGGTGCCGGGCGGTCCCACGGGCTTCGTCCTGCGCCCCTGGGGCAAGATGGCGGCTGAGGCCTGGATCTGGACTTTCGTGCAGGCCACCGTCTCGCCGGTTGCGGTGGGTCTCATCATCGCCGCCTACCAGCGCGCCGAGGCGTCCTTCGTCGCGGTCTTCGAATACGGGTTGCTGGTGTTCGCGGTGCTCTGGGCATCAATTCTGTTCGGCACCGTTCCGGACCCCCCGGCGTTGGCCGGGATTGCCGTGATCATCGCGTCGGGCGCGGTCATTGTCGTGCTTGGACGCGACAGGGCGGCGGGAAGACCGCCGCCCGTGACGGTTCAGGCCGCGGCCAGCGCCCGGCCGTCGCCGAAGCGGCCGTAGAAGCTGTCGCCCGCCGCGGCGAGGTCCCGGAGCAAGTCGGGGGTCTTGAATCTCTCGCCATAAAGGCCGGTCAGCCGGTCGCAGATCTCCACCGCCTTTTCCGCCCCGATGATGTCGAGCCAGCCGAAGGGCCCGCCGGTCCACGGCGCGAAGCCCCAGCCGAGGATGGCCCCCACATCGCCTTCGCGGATGTCGAGGAGCACGCCGTCCTCGAAAGCGCGCACGGCTTCGAGCGTCTGCGACATCAGCAGCCGTTCCTCGACCTCGCTGAGATCCGGCTGTTCCGCCGCCACCGGATACTTCTCGCCCAGCCCGTCCCACAGACCCAGCCGCTTGCCTTTCTCGTCATAGGCGTAGAACCCGGCCTTGGCCTTGCGGCCGATCCGGCCCTCGCCTTCGAGCCAGAAGATCACCTCGTCCACGTCGTCGTCCGGGTAGGCGTCGCCCATCGCCGCCTTGGTGGCCCGCGCGATCTTGGCGCCGAGGTCGATTGCCACTTCGTCGATCAATTGCAGCGGCCCGAGCGGCATGCCGACAAGCCGCGCCGCGTTCTCGATCAGGGCAGGCTCCACCCCCGCCTTCAGCATCCGCACGCCTTCGTTGATGTAGGGGAAGATGCAGCGGTTGGCGTAGAAGAAGCGGCTGTCGTTCACCACGATGGGTGTCTTGCGGATCTGGCGCACGAAATCCAGTGCCTTGGCCACGGCGCGGTCACCGGTCTTCGCGCCCTTGATGATCTCGACCAGCAGCATCCGGTCCACCGGCGAGAAGAAGTGGATGCCGATGAAATCCTCGGCCGACCGGCTGGCCTTGGCCAGTTCGGTGATCGGCAGTGTCGAGGTGTTGGTGGCGAAGATTGCGGTTTCAGGCAGTTCGGCCTCGGCCTTTCTGGTGGTCTCCTCCTTGACCTTCGGGTCTTCGAAGACCGCCTCGACGACCAGATCGCAATCGTTCAGGGCCGCGTAGTCCGGTGTCGGCGTGATCAGGGACAGCGCCTTCTCCCGCGCCTCCTCGGTCATCTTCTTGCGGCCGACCGCCTTGTCCATCAGGCCCTGGGAATGCGCCTTGCCCTTGTCGGCGGCCTCCTGGTCGCGGTCGATCAGCACCACCTCGATGCCCGTGAGTGCCGAGACATGGGCGATGCCGGCACCCATCATGCCGGCGCCGATGACGCCGAGCTTCTTCACCGTCTGATCCGGGGCGTCGGGTCGGTTCGCGCCCTTCTCCAGCGCTTCCTTGTTGACGAAGAGCGACCGGATCATGGCAGTCGAGGACGGGTTCAGCAGGATTCCGGTGAACCAGCGCGCCTCGATCTTCAGTGCGGTGTCGAACGGCACCATTGCGCCTTCGTAGACCGCCGAAAGGAGCGCCTTCGGTGCCGGATAGACGCCCTTGGTCTTGCCGTTGACCATCGCCGAGGCGCCGACGAAGGTCATGAAGCCTGCGTGGCTGTACGGGGCGCCGCCGGGCATCTTCCAGCCCTTCTGGTCCCAGGGCTTCACGAGATCGCCGTCGCTGGCGGAGAGCACCCATTCCTTCGCCTTTCCAAGCAGATCCTCGGCCGGCACGACCTCGTCGATGAGGCCCGCCGCCTTGGCCCGGGCAGGGTCGGCAAGATTGCCTTCGAGAAGCCAGGGCGCGGCGGCCATGGCGCCGAGCTTGCGCGAAAGGCGGGTGGTGCCGCCGGCGCCGGGGAAGAGACCGACCTTGATCTCGGGCAGTCCGATCTTCGCCTTGGGATTGTCGGCAGCAAAGATGCGATGGCAGGCGAGAGGCAGTTCGAAGCCGATCCCGAGGGCGGTGCCGGGCAGGGCGGCGGCGATGGGTTTGGCGCCCTTCTGGGTCTTGGGATCGCGCCCCGCGGTCTCGATCTTGCGCAGGAAGGCATGGATCTTCATCACCCCGTCAAAGATGCCGCGCGCCGGGTCCGCGCCGGCCTCGTCGCGCATCCGAGCCAGCACGTTCAGGTCCATCCCGCCGGCGAAGGTCGACTTTCCGGACGTGAGCACGATCCCCTTGACGTCCGCATCGCCGAGCGCCCGGTCGAACAGCGCCTCGAGATCGACGAAGCCCTCGCGCGTCATCACGTTCATCGACCGGGACTTGGCGTCCCAGGTGATCACGGCGACCCCGTCCTGGTCCACCTCATAGCTGAAATCGGTCATTTCGGTCTCCCTGGTCGGTTGTCCGGCATCGGAACGGCGTCGGAAAAGTATCGGAATTGCATCGGACCTTCGCGACGGTCCGGCCTCAGTCCGCGCCGGGCGGCACGTAGGGAGAGCCGTCCTTGCGGGAATAGGTGACCTCGCCATTGTCGACCGTCAGGACCAGGTCCTCGTCGGAATAGGTCGCCACCTCGCGCGGCGCCTTGGATCCGATCACGAGGAACCGCCCGACCTTGTCGCTGCGGTTGACGAAGCAGTGCCCGTCCGGATCGCCGGCCGGGAATGCGGCGCAGTCGCCGGGGCCCATCGGGGTTTCGCCCGCATCCTGCGCGAGCATCAGCTCGCCATCGAGCACAATGACGAATTCGTCCTCCTCCTGGTGCCAGTGGCGCAGGCTGGAGCGTGCGCCCGGCTCCAGGATCACGAGGTTCACCCCGAACTGGGTCAGCCCGCCGGCCTGGCCCAGCCTGAGCGAGCTGCGCCCTTCCATCATCGCGGCAAAGGGCGCGGGGTAGATCGAGCCGGTCTTGACCGGCACCTTGGAGAAATCGAGCTTCGGCATGTCAGGGTATATCCTCTGGCAGAAGATCCCAGGGTTGGGCGGACTGGCGCCAGATCACCTTGCGCGGCGTGATCCGCGCGGGATCGTCGAGACTTCCGGCCACCAGCAGGACGGTGGACGGTGCGCGGTCGGCGAGCCCGTAAAGCGGGCAGCCGCATGTCGGGCAGAACGCCTTGTGCACCGCCGCTCCGCTGTCGCCCATGCGGGTGTAGATCGTCGGGCTGCCGGTCACGGCGAAGCCGTCGCGCGGGACGCCCACATGGATCCCGTGGCCCGCGCCCGAATCGTGCTGGCAGTCTCGGCAGGCGCAGCGAAGCGCAAACTTGACCGGGCCCGCCGCCGCATAGCGGATCGCGCCACAGGCGCAGCCGCCGGAGATTTCGCCGGAACTCATCGCCGGTCCGTCCGCCCTGCCTGCATCTCGCGACGACCCAAAGGCATTCCTTCCGTCTAATGCGTCGGTTTCGGGGCGTCGGCGCCCGTGATCTCAGGCGGCAGGACCGGCGCGTCCTCGCCGATCTGGAGAACGGAGAACGGATAGGAGCGGTTTGCAAGGCCGCTGACCAGATGGGCCAGCCGCCATTCGCCGCCGGCGCGGTGCAGGAGCATCCACGAATTGAAGGCGGGCACGACCCGCGTCGCCCCGTGGAGCAGGTCGGTCTGGTAGGTCCCGGCGATCCGGTCGGCGTCGATCTCGGTCGCGTCGCGCGCGGTCCGTACCATCATCGTCGCCCCGTTTCCCGCCATCATGTCGCGCCAGGCCTGGAATCCGCGGCGCATTTCAGCGGCTTCGGCGATGACGATCTGCGTCGTCCGGGTTGCAACCAGGCACGGATATTCGACGGAAGCGAGAAATCCGTCGGCATTGCCGGCCAGCACGAAATCTGCCGTCCGGTCGAGCCAGTCCTGAAAGATCGCTGCCGACGTCGCCGGCACCGCCTGCGCCATTTTCAGACCCTTTCGATGATCGTCGCCGCGCCCATTCCCGATGCAACGCACAAGGTGGCCAGTCCGGTTTCCTTGTCGCTCCGTTCCAATTCATCCAGAAGTGTACCAAGGATCATCGCCCCCGTCGCGCCCAGCGGATGGCCCATCGCGATGGCGCCGCCATTGACATTGACCCTGTCGGGATCGGCATCGAACGCCTGAAGGAACCGCAGCACCACGGCCGAGAACGCTTCGTTCACCTCGAAGAGGTCGATATCGCCGACCTCCATGCGGGCGGCCTTGAGCACCTTCTCAGTCGCCGGCACCGGACCCGTGAGCATGATCGTGGGATCGGTTCCGACCTTCGCGGTGGCGCGGATCCGGGCGCGCGGCTTCAGTCCGTGGGAGACGCCGAAATCGCGGTTGCCGATCAGCACCGCTGCAGCGCCGTCGACGATGCCGGAAGAGTTTCCGGCGTGGTGGACGTGGTCGATCCGCTCCAGATGCGGATATTTCATGATCGCCAGCTGGTCGAAGCCGGGCATGCCCTCGCCGATTTCCCTGAAGGCGGGCTTCAGCGCGCCGAGCGACTGCATGTCGGTCTCGGGGCGCATGTGTTCGTCCCGGTCGAGGATCGGGACGCCGTTGCGGTCGGTCACCGTCACGATCGACTTCGCGAAGCGGCCGTCGTCCCAGGCGGCCTTGGCGCGGCGCTGGCTTTCCACGGCATAGGCGTCGACCGCGTCGCGGCTGAAGCCGAATTCGGTGGCGATGATGTCGGCCGAAATGCCCTGGGGAACGAAATAGACCTTCATCGCCAGCGAGGGATCGACCGCGATGGCCGCCCCGTCCGAGCCCATGTGGACCCGGCTCATCATCTCGACCCCGCCGGCGACATAGGCCTCGCCGGCACGGGCGACGACCTGGTTGGCGGCCAGGTTGACCGCTTCGAGTCCCGAGGCGCAGAAGCGGTTGATCGAGAGCCCGGGCACGCTCTCGTCGAAGTCCGAGGCCAGCACGGCCGAGCGGGCAAGGCAGCCGCCCTGTTCGCCCACCTGGGTGACATTGCCCCAGATGACGTCCTCTACGGCGCGGGTATCGAGCCCGGAGCGGTCCTTGATCGCGTTCAGGATCTCGGCGGAGAGGTAGAGTGCGGTGACCTCGTGCAGCGCGCCGTCCATGCGCCCCTTGCCACGCGGCGAGCGCACGGCGTCGTAGATATAGGCGTCGGTCATCGGCTCATCCTTTCCGGTTCTCGGGGCGTGCGGGCGGCATCAGGTCGTAGGGGTGTTTCCAGCCCGGCTGCGATTCGATGCGCCCGAGCCAGTCGTCGATATGGGCCCAGTCGCCGCGGCTGAACCCGAAGGGCTCGGAATAGAACAGGTAGCCGCAGCAGGACAGGTCGGCGATGGTCAGGTTGTTGCCGACGATCCAATCGCGGCTTGCAAGGCGCTTGTCGAGGATGTCGTAGGCGGCATCGAGCCTGCCTTGCAGGAAGGCGATCGCCTGCTTCTGGTGTTCGCGCTTCTCCTCGGGCAGGTAATTGATCAGATACCGGCAGGCACCGGCTTGGGAACTTAGCTTGTGATTGTCCCAGAACTGCCAGCGCAGTACCTCGTACCGGTCTTCTGGTCGCCCGCCCAGCCTGCCCGACTTGTCGGCGACATATTGCTGGATCGCGCCGGACTGGCTGAGCCGGATCTCGCCGTCCACCATCACCGGGGCCTCGCCCATTTCGTTGACGCGAGTTCGGAAGTCGGTGGTGCGGGCGGCGCCTTCGAAGAACCCGTCCACGGGCACCGGCTCCCAGGCGAGTCCCGAGAGTTCGAGCGTCAGTGCGGCCTTGTAGCTGTTGCCAGACTCGCCGAAGCAGTGAAGCTGGATGGTCATGGCGAAGTATCCCTGTCAGCTGCGTCTCTGGTGTGGACGGTTCGTGCGTTATCTGGTCCCTGTGACGGGGGCATCACAAGGGGGAATGGGCCGAAACGTTGCGTCGAGGGGCCGGGCGGGGAATGTGCCGCGGCTCGCAGCAGCAGGACGCGGCCCGAAATGGATGTGATTGCAGGCAGTAACATGGGCGGCTTTGCGTGACCGACGAAGATCCGTTCCGGCACCATCCCGAATTGCGCGGGCAGATCGCAGATCCGATGGCCTCATCGTTTCGTCACTTCTCTCTGGAGGTGATGGCCGAGATCGCCGCGGCGCGGGGCCTGCCGACCGGCTGGTGGTACAGCGACGCCGAGCGCGAAGCGATCCGCCGCCGCGATCTCTGCGGGCAGACCGGCGACCTCTGGGTCTTCGCCTATGGATCGCTGATGTGGGATCCGGCGCTGCGGTTCGATGATCTCCGCCGCGCGTTCCTGCCGGACCATGCGCGGCGGTTCATCCTGAAGGACACGTACGGGGCACGCGGGACGGCCGCCGCGCCGGGCCTGATGGCGGCGCTGGATCTGGGGCCGGGCTGCGAGGGGCTGGCCTTCCGCATCCCCCGGCCCCTGGTCGAGGACGAAACCCGAATCCTCTGGCAGCGGGAGCGGATCGGCCCCGCCTACCGTGCCGAATTCCTCGACGCCCGGACCGCCAGCGGTCCCCTCAGGGTGCTGGCCTTCCTCGCCGATCACGATGCGGCGCAGATCGAAGCGGAACTGCCGCGCGACGAACAGGTTCGGTGCCTTGCCACCGGCGAGGGCTTTCTGGGAACAAGCCTCGACTACATCCGCGGCATCGAGACGAGGCTGGCATGTCTCGGGATCGAGGATCCGGACGTCACCGCCTTGCGCCGCGATGCCGAAGCCTGCGCGGCCCGGCTGTCGGGGACGTAGACGGGACGCGCACGCACCGATCGGGGGATTTCAGTCCGGCTGCAAGTCCGGACCAGGCTTATGGCCGCGCGGCCCGGCCCGGAATGCACAGCCCATTGGGCAATCGCCCAATCAGGGATAGATCGGCGCCAAGAGCACAGGGAGCGAGGCAATGAAGGCAGTTGGCTACAAGACCCCGGGGCCGATCGACCGGGACGATGCGCTGGTCGACGTGACGCTGGAGACCCCCCGGGCTTCGGGGCGGGATCTTCTGGTCGAGATCCGGGCGGTATCGGTCAATCCGGTGGACACCAAGGTGCGCCGCCGCGCCGGGGCGGAAGGCTACGAATGGAAGGTTCTGGGCTACGACGCGGCGGGCGTCGTCGCCGTGACCGGCGAGGAAGTGTCCGGGTTTCGGCCGGGCGACGAAGTCTGGTATTCGGGCTCCATCGCGCGTCAGGGCACCAACAGCGAGTTCCATCTGGTGGACGAACGGATCGTCGGGCGGAAGCCGCGGACGCTGTCCTTCGCCGAAGCGGCGGCGCTGCCGCTGACCACGATCACCGCGTGGGAGATGCTGTTCGACCGGCTGGACATCCGCAAGCCGGTGCCCGGAGCGGCCGACGCGGTGCTGATCATCGGCGGGGCCGGCGGCGTCGGGTCGATCGCAATCCAGCTGGTGCGCGTGCTGACCGGTCTGACCGTGATCGCCACGGCATCGCGCCCCGAAACCCGTGACTGGGTAAGGGCTTTGGGCGCCCATCACATGGTCGACCACACGGCACCTCTGGCGGAACAGGTCGCGGCACTGGGGATCGGTGCGCCGGGTCTGGTATTCTGCACGACCCAGACTGACCGGCACCAGTCCGAGATCGAGGCGCTGATCGCTCCGCAGGGCCGGTTCGGTCTGATCGACGACCCGATTGCGTTCAATGTGCTGCCCTTCAAGCGCAAGGCGGTGTCGATTCACTGGGAGATGATGTTCGCGCGGCCGGTCTTCGGGACCCCCGATATGGGCGAGCAGGGGCGGCTTCTGAACGAGGTCGCGGACCTGGTCGATGCCGGCCGCATCCGGACCACCCTGACAGAAAGCGCCGGGCGGATCACCGCCGCCGACCTCAAGGCCGCCCATGCGCGGATCGAAAGCGGGACCGCGCGGGGCAAGATCGTGCTGGAGGGCTTCTGAGGCGGCGTCCGGTCGCCTGTGCCCGAGGCCCGCTCAGAACGCCTCGGCCTCCAGTGCCATCACCGGCTCGGCTCCGGACTGGATCCGGGCCAGATGGGTGGCCGTCATCGGCAACTGCCGGGCCATGTAGTAGCGCCCGGTCGCCAGCTTGCCCTTGAAGAACGCGGCATCGCCGTTCCCGCCGGCGAGCCCGGCCTGCGCCACCTTCGCCATCCGCGCCCACATCAGGCCAAGGCAGACATGGCCGAAGAGATGGAGGAAATCGTAGGATCCGGCGAGCGCGTTCTGCGGGTTCTTCATTCCGGCCTGCACGAAATACATCGCCGCGGCCTGCAGGTCCTTCGACGCCGCCTTCAGCGGGTCGAGGAAATCGCGCTTCAGCGTCTCGTCGCCGTCATTCGCCTTGATGAAGTCCTTGACCAACTCGAAGAAGGCGCGGATCGCCTTGCCGCCATCCTGACCGAGCTTCCGGCCGACCAGATCCAGCGCCTGCACGCCGTTGGTGCCTTCGTAGATCATCGTGATGCGGGCATCGCGCACGAATTGCTCCAGCCCCGATTCCCTGACAAAGCCGGAGCCGCCGAGGGTCTGCTGCGCGAGCACCGTGGTCTCGAACCCCTTGTCGGTAAGAAACCCCTTGATGACCGGGGTCAGGAGCGAGACCAGCGCCTCGGCATCGGCATCTCCGGTCCGCCGCGAACGGTCGATAAGCATGGCGCCCCAGAGCGCGAAGGCCCGCGCCGCTTCGATGAAGCTTTTCTGGTGCATCAGGTTCCGACGCACGTCCGGGTGGACGATGATCGGATCGGCCGGACCGTCGGGGTTTTTTGCGCCGGTCACGTCGCGGCCCTGCAGCCGGTCCTTCGCGAAGGCGGCGGCATTCTGGTAGGCGACGACGCCCTGCGAATAGCCCTGTAGCCCGACGCCGATGCGGGCCTCGTTCATCATCGTGAACATCGCGCGGAGGCCCTTGTGGGCCTCGCCGATGAGAAAGCCGGTGGCGCCGTCATAATGCATCACGCAGGTCGCGTTGCCGTGAATGCCCATCTTCGATTCGAGCCCGCCGCAGGTGACCGCGTTGCGGTCGCCGAGACTGCCGTCCCCGTTCACCATGAACTTCGGCACGATGAAGAGCGAAATTCCTTTCACGCCGTCGGGGCCGCCGGGGATCCTGGCAAGGACGAGATGGATGATGTTCTCGCTCAGGTCGTGTTCGCCGGCGGAAATCCAGATCTTCTGCCCGGTGATCCTGTAGGACCCGCCGTCCTGCGGTTCTGCCCGGGTGCGGATCAGGCCGAGATCGGTGCCGCATTGCGGCTCGGTCAGGTTCATGGTGCCCGACCACTCGCCGTCGATCATCTTCGGCAGATAGGTGGCCTTCTGGCCGTCGCTGCCATGCGTGTGGATCGCCGAATAGGCGCCGTGGGTCAGGCCCTGATACATGTTGAACGCCATGTTGGACGAGATGAACATCTCGCCCACGGCCGCATTCAGGATGTAGGGCATTCCCTGGCCGCCGTATTCCGGGTCGGCATCGAGCCCCATCCAGCCGCCCTGGCGCATCGTCTGATAGGCGTCGCGGAAGCCCGAGGGCGTGCGGACCACGCCGTTTTCCAGCGTACAGCCTTCGACATCGCCCACCGCATTCAGCGGGGCGAGGATCTCGACCGCGAGCTTGCCGGCCTCTTCGAGGATCGCGGCCGTCATCTGGGCATCGAGGTCGGCATAGCCCGGAATGTCCGCTTCGGCCACGCCAAGCACGTCCTGCAGGACGAATTGCAGGTCGCGCGTGGGCGCTGTGTAGCTCGGCATCGGCGTCTCCTCCCTTGGCTGTTCCGTCTCGCGCCGCCCTGCCAGATGCCCGTTACTCCGCGGCGCTGCGGGCGGACTGGAGTTCGGCCAGCTGCGCTTCGCCGCTCGCGATCTGCTCGGTCAACTCGGCAATCGCCTCGTCAAGCGCGGCGCGCTGCTCGATCATTTCCTCGAGGTGCCGCCGTCCGACCACGATCGCTTCGCGCATCTGGGTCTCCTGGTTGCTGTCCACCGAGTAGAGATCGAGCAATTGCCGGATCTCCTCAAGGCTGAATCCGAAGCGCTTGCCGCGCAGGATCAGTTTCAGGCGGGCTCGGTCGCGGCGGGTGAAGAGCCGTTTCTGGCCCTGGCGGATCGGTGCGAGAAGCTCCTTCGCTTCGTAAAACCGGAGCGTGCGGGGCGTCACATCGAACGCGTCGCACATCTGTCGGATGGTCATCGTCTCGGTCATGGCAATTTTCCCTGGCGTCGACATCTGGGTTGGCGCCGAGGAGATGAGGTCTCGGTCACCGTGATTGAAGTGCGGATGACGTAAACGTAAGAGAAACGTAACGTCATCCCTGAACTGAACGTTGCGTTACCGAATTTAGGTCCGTGGCGACGTTGCGGAAACCGCGCAAGAGTCTTAGTCACGACTGCTGCGACAATCGGCTAGAGCTTTCGTGCCACGTCATCGCGCAGTTTCCGAAGATCGTCGATGTTTGCGGCAAGTTGTGCATGCTGCTCTTCGAGAAGGGCGAGCTGGCGGTCGGCGGCTGCGATCCAGGCTTCCATCTGCGCCCTTGTTCCGTGCTTTTCATAGATTTCCAGCCATTGCCGAATCTCCTCGAGGCTGAAGCCGAAGCGCCGGCCCCGCAGGATCAAGGTCATCCGCGCCACCTCGCGCGGCGTATAGAGGCGCGTTCGGCCCTCGCGTTCGGGCTGCAGGAGCTCGATGTACTCATAATACCTCAAGGTCCGGGGCGTGACGCCGAACTTCTCGCACATCGCCTTGAACGACAGCCGTTCGTCAGACATCGGGCCGGATCTCTTTTCCCCTTCCGCCACGGCAACGAACCGCAGACACGCCGCGACGTCAATGAGCCCGCGGCTCTGGACGGCGCCAGCGCGGGCGGACTAACTGGTTCCGGTGCGATCGGGCGGGGGAGCGGCGATGGTGGACTTTGCGCAGGCCCGGCAGGTGATGGGAAACCTGCCCTATTGCCGGGCGCTGGGGATCGAGATCGTGGATCTCGGTCCGGGCTGGGCGGAACTGGTGATCCCGTATCGCGACGACCTGATCGGCGATCCGGCGACCGGCGTGCTTCATGGCGGGGCCGTGTCGGCGCTGATGGATTCGACCTGCGGCACGGCGGTGATCTGCCACCCGGATGGCGGCGTCGGCACCGCCACGCTCGACCTCAGGATCGACTATCTTCGGGGCGCGACCCCCGGCCAGGCGCTGCGCGCCCGGGCCGAGTGCATCCGGGTCACCCGGACCATCGCCTTTGTCCGCGGGACCGCCCATGACGACGACACCGGTTCGCCGGTCGCCACGGCCACCGCCGCCTTCACGGTGCCCGGGGCCGCGGCATGAACCTGCGTGGCAAGCCTGAACCGGTTCAGGTGGTCAAGGAGCGGCGCGACGCGACCTTGGCCGCCTTGGTCGGGCGGGTGCCGTTCATCCGCTGGCTGGGCATCCGGTTCGAACGGCACGGCGATGAATTGACCGCGGTGCTGCCCTACGAAGGCCGGCTGATCGGCAATGCCGATCTCCCGGCGCTCCATGGCGGGGCCACCGCGGGATTTCTGGAAGTTGCCGCGGTGATCGAGCTGACCTGGACGGGGCTGTGGGCCGAAGTGGAAAGCGGCCGGGTGACACCCGACCAGTTGCGCGCGCACTCCGCGATCCGGATGCCGAAGACGGTGGATTTCACCATCGACTACCTGCGGTCCGGCCTGCCGCGAGAGTCCTATGCGCGGGCCCGGGTCATCCGCTCCGGCCGGCGCTATGCCAGCGTCCATGTCGAGGGCTGGCAGGACAACCGGAGCCGGCCCTTCGTCTGGGCCACCGGACAGTTCGTGATGCCGCAGGACCGCGATGGCTGAGATCGCGGCCGCGCCGCCGGTCCTGACCCACCGCCGCGTCCTGAAGATCGCGCTGCCCATCGTGATCTCAAATGCCACGGTGCCGATCCTCGGCGTGGTCGATACCGGAGTCGTCGGCCAGCTTGGCGCCGCGGCGCCGATCGGGGCGGTCGGGCTGGGGGCGATCATCATCTCGGCGGTCTACTGGGTCTTCGGCTTCCTGCGGATGGGCACGGCCGGGATGACCGCGCAGGCACTGGGTGCGCGCGATCCGGGCGAGGTCGCGGCGCTGCTCTCCCGCGCGCTGATGGTCGCGGCGGCCGGCGGTCTCGGGTTGATCCTGATTCAGGTTCCGCTTTTCGCGGGCGCCTTCCGGATCGCCCCGGCCTCCGACGAGGTCGAGGCGATGGCGCGCGGCTACATGGCGATCCGGGTCTGGTCGGCACCAGCGGCGATCGCGATCTATGGCGTGACCGGCTGGCTCATCGCGCAGGAGCGGACGCGCGCGGTGCTGGTGCTCCAGGTCTGGATGAACGGACTCAACATGGCGCTCGACGCCGCCTTCGTGCTGGGCTTCGGCTGGGGAGTCGGTGGGGTGGCCTTCGCCACGTTCCTGGCGGAATGGACCGGGCTCGCCGTCGGGCTCTGGTTCTGCCGCGATGCCTTGCGCAGCCCCGCGATGCGTGCCTGGGACCGGGTCTTCGACCGGGCGCGGCTTGTCCGGATGGCGGCGGTCAACGGCGACATCCTGATCCGGTCGGTGCTGCTGCAGGCGATCTTCGTGTCGTTCCTGTTTCTGGCCGCGAAGTTCGGCGACGTGACCCTTGCGGCGAACCAGGTGCTGCTGCAGTTCCTCTATGTGACCGCCTACGCCATGGACGGGTTCGCCTTTGCCGCGGAGTCGCTGGTGGGGCAGGCGCTCGGGGCGCGCGCGGTGATGGCGCTGCGGCGAAGCGCGGCAATGACGAGCCTGTGGGGGTTCGGCGTCGGTGCGGTCCTGGCGCTGGCCTTTGCGGTGTTCGGCGGTCGGATCATCGACCTCATGACGACGGCCGAGCCGGTGCGCGCCGCAGCGCGGACCTACCTGCCCTGGATGGTGGCGGCGCCCGTGGTCGGTTCTGCGGCATGGATGCTGGACGGGATCTTCATCGGCGCGACCCGGACGGCGGACATGCGCAACATGATGGTCCTGAGCGCGGCCATCTACGCCGTGGCGGTCGCGGCGCTGGTGCCCCAATTCGGCAATCACGGGCTTTGGGCGGCGATGACGATCGGACTTGCGGTCCGGGGGCTGACGCTGGCGCTGCGCTACCCCGCGCTCGAAGCGGGTGCCGCGCTTCCGATGTCCGGTGCACGGCACGGGGCCTGACGCGACGACCGCGGGTCCCTTGACGCTGTCCGTTGGCGCCGCGAAGGTCGGCCCGCGGCCCGTCGGGCAGGGCTGCACCCGAGGCGGGAGAGATCATGCGCAGCTTCATCGGTATCGACCTGCCGCAGGGCCATTGCGATGCGCTCGAACGGCTTCAGGCGGATCTGCCCGCCGGAAGGCCGGTGCCGCCCGAGAATTTCCACCTTACGCTGGCCTTCCTGGGCGATCAGCCGGAGCTTCTGCTCGAGGAGGTCCATCTCGGTCTCGAGGCGATGCGCGTCACACCGGTCGAGATCGCGATCGCAGGACTGGACACGTTCGGGCGGCAGACGCCAACGGTGCTGTTCGCCGCGGTCGGGGCATCGCAAGCGCTGTCCCGGCTGCGGGACAAGGTTCGCAATGTCGCCCGCGCTGCCGGGCTCGACCTGGCGCGCGAGCGGTTCCGGCCACATGTGACCCTGGCGCGGTTCGACCGCGACTTGCGGTTCGACGATCTGGAGAGGCTCCGGCTCTGGCTGTCCCGGCATGGCAATTTCACGCTCCCGGCCTTCACGGCGCGGGAAATGACGCTGTTCCGCTCGACCCTGACCCGGTCCGGAGCGGTGCACGATGCGCTGGCGGTCTATCCTTTGGTGGCCGCCTAGAGCCAGTCGCTGATCCCGGTTCCGACCGCCTCCGCGACGGTGGCGAACCCGTCCCGCTCCAGCAGCGCATCGAGTCCCAAGGCGATCCGGGGCACGAGATTGAGCCCCTCATAGGTCAGTGCGGTATAGAGCTGGACCGCGCTGGCGCCGGCGCGGATCTTGGCATAGGCGTCCTCGGCCGAGGCGACGCCGCCGACGCCGATCAGCGGCAGCTGGCCGTGCGTGAGGCGGTTGAGCTGGGCGAGGACCCGGGTCGACCGGTCGAAGAGCGGCTTCCCCGAGAGCCCCCCGGCCTGACCGGCGTGGCGGCTGCGGAGGCCCGCTCGGGCAAGGGTGGTATTGGTCGCGACGATGCCGTCGATCGAGCTCGACAGCGCCACCTCGGCG
The DNA here is from genome assembly GCA_020425125.1 of Paracoccaceae bacterium. Taxonomy (GTDB): domain Bacteria; phylum Pseudomonadota; class Alphaproteobacteria; order Rhodobacterales; family Rhodobacteraceae; genus Meridianimarinicoccus. Next base: position 97,633 of record JAGQRV010000006.1, read on the forward strand.
ACGTCGGCCAGTTCGCGGTCGGTCAGGTCGGGAGCGATCTTGACGAAGACCGGAATATGCCGGGGCAAGTTGCCGCGCGCATCCATCACCCCGGTCAGAAGCGCCCAGAGCGCAGCGTGGCCCTGCAGGTCACGGAGGTCGCGGGTGTTGGGCGACGAGACGTTGACGGTGACGAAATCGACGAACGGGCCGCAGCGCACCAGCACCTCGACATAGTCGTGCGCGCGATCCCTGCTGTCCTTGTTGGCGCCGAGATTGAGCCCGACCACGGCGCCCTCGGGCCGCGTCGCCAGGCGCTCCGCCACGGCCGTGGCGCCGTCGTTGTTGAAGCCGAACCGGTTGATCGCCGCACGGTCGCGGCGCAGCCGGAAGAGCCGCGGCCGCGGGTTGCCGGGCTGGGGTTTCGGCGTGACCGCGCCGGCCTCGACGAAGCCGAAGCCTGCCTGGCCGAGCGCGGCAAGCGCGGTTGCGTTCTTGTCGAACCCGGCCGCGAGCCCTATCGGGTTGGGCAGGTGCAATCCGGCCACGGTGGTGGCAAGGCGCGGTGTCGTCACCGGGCCGGGCAGCGGCACCAGCCCCGCGGCAAGCGCGCGGAGCGCGATCCCATGGGCCAATTCGGGCTCGAGCAGCTTGAGGACGGCGAGGCCGGCGCGTTCGCCAAGGCCCGCCACCAGCCGCACGGCCGTGTCGTTGATCGTCATGCGTCAAGATCCGGGATGATATGGGCCCCGTCCGGCCCTAGAGGCAGCGGCACGACCCAGGCGAGGTCGCTGCGCCGAAGCCGGCGGTAGAGATGGGGAAACAGCGCGCCACCGCGGGACGGCTCCCATTTCAGTGCAGGGGCCAGCGGCTCCACGGCAACAGCGGCAAGCACGAGATCGTCCTCGCCCGCAAAGTGACGCGCGGCGGTCTCTGCCAGCTGCTCGGCGGTGGAGAAATGCACGAAGCCGTCGGCACGGTCGACGGGCGCGCCGTCGCTCTCGCCTCGACGGTCGAGTTCGGCAAATTCCGCGGCACGCAGGATCTTGAAGATCATCATGCCGCCGACATGCCGCGCCGGCCGGGCACGGTCAATGGCTCCTGCGGTGCGGCATTGCGCTTGGCCTTCGGCCGGGAATCGTGCCACCCTGCCGCCAGAACAGGAACGGGTGTCCGGTCGGGGCGCCATACCGGGGAGTTTTCACCATGGTTCGCATGATCCGCCTTCTCGTTCCGGCGCTTGCGCTGGCCTCGCTGGCCGGCACGGCGAGGGCCGATTTCACCCTGACCATCCTGCATACCAACGACTTCCATTCCCGGTTCGAGCCGATCAGCAAGTATGACAGCACCTGTGACGACGAGGACAATGCCGCGGGTGCGTGCTTCGGCGGCTCGGCCCGGCTGGCGACCGCGATTGCGGCGGCGCGGGCCGAGGCGGTGAACCCGATCCTCCTGGATGGCGGCGACCAGTTTCAGGGCACGCTGTTCTACACGTACTACAAGGGCAAGATGGCGGCCGAATTCATGAACCGGCTGGGCTACGACGCGATGACCGTGGGCAACCACGAGTTCGATGACGGACCCGAAGTGCTGCGCGGCTTCATCGAGGCGGTCGATTTCCCGGTCCTGATGTCGAACGCCGATGTCTCTGCCGAGCCCGACCTTGCGGATGTGATCAGGAAATCTGCCGTGGTCGAGATCGGCGGAGAGAAGATCGCCCTCGTCGGGCTGACGACGGTGGACACCGCCGAGATCTCTTCGCCGGGGCGGAACGTGGTCTTCATTCCCGAGGTGGAGGCGGTGCAGGTCGAGGTGGACCGGCTGACCGCCGAAGGCATCGACAAGATCATCGTGCTCAGCCACTCGGGCTATGCCGTCGACAAGGAAATCGCAGCCCAGACAAGCGGGATCGACGTTATCGTCGGCGGGCATTCCCATACCTATCTGGCGTCGGACGACGACAAGGCCGCCGGGCCGTATCCGACGATGGTCGGGGATACCGCGATCGTTCAGGCCTATGCCTACGGCAAGTTCCTGGGCGAGCTCACCGTGGTCTTCGACGACGCGGGCAAGCTGGTCTCGGCCCAAGGCGCGCCGCTTCTCATGGATGCCGCAGTGACCGAGGATCCGGACGTCGTGGCACGTGTGGACGAACTGGCCCAGCCGCTCGACGAGATCCGCAACAATGTGGTGGCCGAAGCGGCCGCACCCATCGACGGTGCACGCGAGTCCTGCCGCCACGGCGAATGCCAGATGGGCAACCTCGTCGCCGATGCGATGCTGGCTCGGGTCAGGGACCAGGGGATCGTCATGGCCCTGCAGAATGGCGGCGGCGTGCGCGCGTCGGTGGATGGGGGCGACATCACCATGGGCGAGGTCTATACGGTTCTGCCGTTCCAGAACACGCTGTCGACCTTCTTTGTCACCGGCGCGACGATCAAGGAGGCGCTGGAAAACGGCATGCTCCAGTTCGACGAGCCGGAAAAGGATGGGCGCTTCCCGCAGGTTTCCGGCATGACCTTCACCTTCGACCCGGCCGCGCCGACCGGAGAGCGGATTTCGGACATCATGGTGATCGAGGAAGGCGGTCCCGTGCCGCTCGACCCCGAAAAGGTCTACGGGGTGGTGTCGAACAACTTCGTTCGGGGCGGCGGCGACGGGTACGCGATGCTCCGTGACGCCCAGAACGCCTATGATTTCGGTCCCGACCTGGCCGAAGTGGTCGCCGACTATCTGGCCAGCAACTCACCCTATACGGCGTATACGGACGGCCGGATCCACAAGGCGGAATAGGCCTTCCGATAGGGATTCCATTGGCATCGGACGGGGGATCGCGCGAAAGATCTCACCGGCCGGGATGGGGCAGCCTGACGGGGCCGACGGCACAAACCTGCCTGCGGAACAAGCCTAATGCTGCCCTGCAGCACGTTACTGGCTTGAACCCTCCGCAGCCTGCGTGCAAGCGTGATCGCTTAGGGTCTGGTGAAGGGGCGCGTCCGTGACGCTTGATCAAGTCTTTGTGCTGGCAGTGATCGCCAGCGTGTTCATCCTGTTCTTTCGCGAAACCTATCCCCCGGAAGTCACCGCGCTCGGCGCTGCGGCGGTCTTTCTGGCCACTGGCATCATCTCGTCAAACGAGTTTCTCAAGGTCTTCTCGAACAGCGCCCCGATCACGATCGCGATGATGTTCATCATCTCGGCATCGCTTGAGCGGACAGGCGTCCTGCAGGTTGCGGGCGAATGGATGCGACGCCAGGCGCGCGGATCATTCCTGCGCGCGATCATCCTGATGACCGTCGCGACGGTCTTTGCCTCGGCCTTCATGAACAACACGCCGGTCGTGGTCATGCTGACGCCGGTAATGATCGCGGTCGCCGGCAGCGTCGGCGTGGCCCCGTCCAAGATGCTGATGCCGCTGTCCTTCGCGGCGATCTTCGGCGGCACGATGACGCTGATCGGCACCTCCACCAACATCCTGATGAGCGGGGTGGCGGTGCAGCAGGGCCAGCAGCCCATCGGCATGTTCGAGATGTCGAGCGTCGGGGTCATCTTCGCCGTGCTCGGCAGTCTCTACATGATCTTCGCGGGGCGATTTCTGCTGCCCAACCGCACCTCGCTCGCCGGACTTCTGGACAAGGGCGGCAAGCAGTTCATCGCGCGGTTCCTGATTCCGCCGGGGTCGCGGTACATCGGGGCCACGCTCGACAAGCTGCCCTTCGCCCGCGGGCAGGTGCGGGTGATGGACGTGATTCGCGGCGAGGCGTCGCTGAGGCGCGAACTTGCCAACCTAGTCCTCGAATCCGGCGACCGGGTGGTGATCCGCACCGGCGCCGGAGAGCTTCTGGGACTGAAGGAGAACGGCGCGGTGGAATTCCGCGAGACCGCGGATTCGGGCCTGCAGCCGGTCACCGCGGCGCAGCGCATGACGGTCGAAGCGAGCATCGGCCCCAATTCGCCGCTGCGCGGCCGCACCCTGGGCGATCTGCGCCTTCGCCGTCGCTATGGCATCTATGTGGTCGCGGTTCACCGGGCGGACCGAAACATCAGCCACAACATCGACAATGTGCGGCTGGAATTCGCCGACACCGTGCTGCTGGAGGGACCCGAGGACGGTATCCGCCGTCTGGTGGAGGATGGCGGCGTCATCAACCTGTCCGAGCCGCAGGAGCGGCCGATGCGGCGATCGAAGGCGCCGGTCGCTCTTCTCGTGATGCTCGGCGTCGTGGGGCTCTCGGCGTTCAACGTCATGGACATATCCGGCCTTTCGGTGATCGGTGCCGTGCTGGTTATGGTGACCGGCTGCATCGATCCGGAAGAGGCCTTCGGGGCGATCGACTGGCGCATCCTGTTTCTGATCTTCGGCATGCTCGGGGTCAGCCAGGGGCTGGAGAACACCGGCGCGGCCAAGGTGATCGTCGAGCATGTGGCATCCTTTGCGGGCGGGCTGGGGCCTGTCGCGGTGTTGGCCGTCGTCTACGTGATGACCGGGGCGCTGACCGAGTTCATCTCGAACAACGCGGTTGCCGTGCTGATCGGACCGATCGCCATCGGGCTTGCCCAGCATCTGGGCATGGATCCGCGGCCCTTCATCATGGCGGTGATGTTCGCCGCCTCGGCCAGCTTCTCCACCCCGATCGGCTACCAGACGAACACCTTCGTCTACGGCGCGGGCGGCTACAAGTTCCGGGATTTCCTCAGGGTGGGCCTGCCGCTCAACATCATGTTCGCAATCGTGGCGGTCATCGCGATCCCGATCTTCTTTCCGTTCTGAGCGCCTCTGCCGCGCGGCGGCGGCTCAGCAACGGCGGCGCCCGATCGTCGACTGGCGCAGGCCGCGAATGGTTTCGAGAAGCGCATCCGCGCCCTGTTGCATCTGAGCGCGGCTGGCGCCGTCAGGGTTCAGCGTCTTGTCCCTTGTCACGGCGTCGAGGATGGCGTCGGCCTGCCTGCTCTGGCCGGCTTCGGTATAGACGGCGGCCTGGGCGAATTCCGCGAACAGCCGCTCGCCCGGCTGCCGGCTTTTCGCGGCCTTTTGCGCAAGCGCCATAGCCTCGTCCGTTCGGCAGGAGGCGGCCGCCTGGATCGCGGCCATGTTGGTCTTTCCGGCCAGCTTGGCGAAGGCCTGTTCCTGCGACTGTGCCGGGGCGGCGGCTGGCGTCACCATAAGAAGAGCGGGAAGGGCGGACAGGACGGCAAGGCGGCGCATGGGGGACTCCGGTCGGGTGGGGTGCGGGGCGCAGCGAAACCCGGCACCGCGCCGCTGTCAACCGCTGCGGGCATCCGGATTCCGACGGGCCGTCGGACTGGTCGCTCGCCGCGACACATCCTAGGATCATGTCATGTGCGGACGCTTCGTGATCACCCTGCCGGACGATGCCATGGCGCAGCTTTTCGATGCCGTTCCCGCGAACGATCTGCCAAGTGTTCCGAACTTCAATGTCTGTCCGACGAACCGCGTCCACGCTGTCCGTGTCGAGGAGGGACACCGCCGGCTGGTGGCGATGCGCTGGGGCTTTCTGCCGCACTGGTACAAGAACGAGACGGACGGGCCGCTCCTGATCAATGCCCGGGCCGACTCGATCGCCGACAAGCCGGCCTTTCGCAGCGCAGTGCGCGAACGGCGTTGCCTGATCCCGGCATCGGGTTTCTACGAGTGGACAAGGGACGCAGATGGCCGGCGGCTGCCCTGGTACATCCGCCCGGCCGACGGCGATACGATCGCCTTCGCCGGGATCTGGCAGGACTGGACACCGAAAGGCGGCGGCGACCGCGTGACCGGCTGCGCGATCGTCACCACTGAAACCAACCGTGCCCTTGCGCATATCCACCACCGGATGCCGGTTACCATCGCGGCGGCGGACTGGCCGCTCTGGCTGGGCGAAGCCGGAAAGGGGGCCGCGGCTCTGATGCAGCCCGCCCCCGAAGAGACCTTCGTGGCCCATCGCGTGGCGCCAAGAGTCAATTCAAACCGTGCACGTGGCGCTGACCTGATCGAGCCGGTTTCGTCATGATCGCCGCGCGGATGCGCCCCGCCTGCCGGACGGGGATGGCCCGGTATGCCACGCCCATGCGATGACTCGGCCAACCGGGCACGGCCGGTGACCCACTAGGGCCGGCAGCGATGGGAGAGGACTCGGCGGAGATGCGCGCATTGGTCATCTATTGCCATCCGGACCCGCAGAGCTTCACCGCCGCGGTTCGCGATACCGTGCTGGCGCGGCTCGAAACGGCCGGCGCCGAACTCCGGGTGATCGACCTGTATGGCGAGGGCTTCGATCCGGCGCTGAGCCGGACGGAGCTTCAGACCTACGCGGACACGGTCGTGAATACGCGCGGGATCGAAGCGCATGCCGCCGGTCTCGAATGGTGCGACACGCTGGTCTTCGTCTACCCGACCTGGTGGTACGGCCTTCCGGGCATGCTGAAGGGCTGGCTCGACCGGGTACTCATGCCGGGGCTCGCCTTCCACATGCCGGACGCCGAGCATCGCCTGATCCGCCCCGGCCTGACCCGCGTCACCGGCCTGGCGGTCTTTACCACGTGCGGTGCGTCCTGGTGGCTGACCGCCTGGGTCGGGGCGCCGGGAAAGCACCAGCTCTTGCGGGGCGTACGCGCCATCTGCGCGCCGAATTGCCGAACGGCCTTTGCCGCCCACTACCTGATGGACAGCTCGACGCCAGCGAGCCGCGCCCGACACCTGGCGCGCGTGGCTGCAACCGTGGAGCGGCTCGTCCCTGGACGCACGTCCGGTCGTTTGCGGCGCTTGCCCTTTCTTGGGCGGAGGGACGGGCCAGCGGCAGGCTCCGCCCGACTTGCGGAGACGGGCACGAGGCGTCAAGACGGCAGCGATCAGGACGGAGGAAGGCGGGTGCAGGGGAGTTTCACCATAGCCATCGACGGGCCCGCAGCTTCGGGCAAGGGGACGATCTCGCGAGCGTTGGCCGAGAAATTCGGGCTTGCCCATCTCGACACCGGCCTTCTCTACCGCGCGACCGGGGCGAAAGTGGCCGACGGCATGGCGCCGATTACAGCGGCGGAGGGCCTGATGCCTGCGGATCTGGAGCGCGGCGACCTGCGCAGCGCCGAGGCCGGCCAGGCGGCGAGCCGGGTGGCGGCGATACCTGAAGTGCGCACCGCGCTGGTGGACTTCCAGCGGCGCTTTGCCCGGCGGCAGGGCGGGGCGGTTCTGGACGGGCGCGACATCGGCACGGTGATCTGCCCCGAAGCCGAGGTGAAGCTCTATGTCGTCGCCGACGACGAGACGCGGGCGAAGCGGCGCTTTGCCGAACTGGCTGCGAGCAATCCCGAACTGACCTTGTCGACGGTCCTCGAGGATCTGCGTGCCCGCGACCGGCGCGACAGTGAGCGGGCGGCGTCCCCGTTGAAACCGGCCGAGGATGCGCTTGTGCTCGACACCACGCGGATGTCGATTGACGAGGCCGTCGAGGCCGCGGCCGCAGCGGTCGTGGCGCGGATGCCGGGCTGACGGCCTGTCCCGTTGCCAAAACGCTTGCCTTTCTGCCGTTCCGCGCCTATATCGCGGCGCGTCAACAAGGCGGAAAAGCCGGAAGATCGGAACGCGGGCAGGGTCGGGCTAACACCGACCCTTTGCGTTTTTGGAACGACCGGACCCGAGACCGACCTAGGACCAACTGAAGACCGGCGGAGACAACCGCCCGGCCCGTATAGCGACAAGATAGGAAACTGGCAGCTTAATGGCCCACAACGCGTCCATGGAGGAATTCGAAGCCCTCCTGAATGAAAGCTTCGAAATCGACACGCCCGAAGAAGGCTCGGTCGTGAAGGGCAAGGTCATCGCCATCGAGGCGGGCCAGGCCATCATCGACGTCGGCTACAAGATGGAAGGCCGCGTCGATCTGAAAGAATTCGCCAATCCCGGCGAGGCTCCGGACATCAATATCGGCGACGAGGTCGAAGTTTACCTTCGCCAGGTCGAGAACGCGCGGGGCGAAGCGGTGATCAGCCGCGAGATGGCCCGCCGCGAGGCCGCATGGGACCGTCTCGAGAAGGCCTTCGCCGACGAGAACCGCGTCGAGGGCGCGATCTTCGGCNNAGGGCGGCTTCACCGTCGATCTGGGCGGTGCCGTGGCGTTCCTGCCGGGCAGCCAGGTCGATGTGCGCCCGGTGCGCGATGCCGGGCCGCTGATGGGCCTGAAGCAGCCGTTCCAGATCCTCAA
>JAGQRV010000006.1:105843-106243 GCA_020425125.1 Paracoccaceae bacterium
AAGATGGACCGCCGCCGCGGCAATATCGTGGTCTCGCGCCGTGCCATCCTGGAAGAAAGCCGCGCCGAACAGCGCGCCGAGGTCATCGCCAAGCTCTCCGAGGGCGATGTGGTCGACGGCGTGGTCAAGAACANNCCGAATACGGCGCCTTCGTCGATCTCGGCGGTGTCGACGGTCTGCTGCACGTCACCGACATGGCCTGGCGGCGGGTCAACCATCCGTCCGAGATCCTGTCGATCGGCGAGACCGTCAAGGTGCAGGTCATCAAGGTCAACAAGGAAACCCACCGCATCAGCCTGGGCATGAAGCAGCTCCAGGAAGATCCGTGGGAGACCGTGCAGATCAAGTTCCCGCTGGCGTCGGTCCATACTGGCCGCGTCACCAACATCACCGATTACGG
>JAGQRV010000006.1:106316-135727 GCA_020425125.1 Paracoccaceae bacterium
CGGGCAAGATCGTCTCCACCTCGCAAGAGGTCGAGGTCATGGTGCTGGAGATCGACCCGGCCAAGCGCCGCGTGTCGCTGGGCCTGAAGCAGACCATGCGCAATCCGTGGGAAGTCTTCGAAGAGAAGCATCCCGTGGGCACGGTGGTCGAGGGTGAGGTCAAGAACATCACCGAGTTCGGACTCTTCATCGGTCTCGATGACGATATCGACGGCATGGTGCACCTGTCCGACCTTACCTGGCAGGGCCGGGGCGAGGACGTGATCGGCAACTACCGCAAGGGCGACGTGGTCAAGGCGGTGGTGACCGAGGTCGACACCGACAAGGAGCGCATCTCGCTGTCGATCAAGGCGGTTGAAGGGGATCCGTTCGCCGACGCCGTGGCCGGCGTCAAGCGTGGGTCGATCGTGACCGTCGAGGTCACCGCGATCGAGGATGGCGGCATCGAGGTCTCCTACGAAGGTGCGAAGTCGTTCATTCGCCGGTCTGACCTGAGCCGCGACCGGTCGGAGCAGCGCCCCGAACGCTTCCAGATCGGCGACAAGGTTGATGCGCGCGTCACCAACATCGACCCCAAGACCCGCCGCCTCGGCCTGAGCATCAAGGCGCGCGAGATCGCCGAAGAGCAGGAGGCCGTGCAGCAGTTCGGGTCGTCGGATTCGGGTGCGTCGCTGGGCGATATCCTGGGCGCCGCGCTCAAGGACCGCGGCTGACGAATACCGGGTCCACCCCATGAAACAGGAGCGCCGCCCCCGCGGGCGGCGCTTTGTCCATCCGGCCGTTGGCAGGCCGGCCTGACCAGGGCGAGCCGGGCGCGGATAGGGATGCGACAGGCCGTCTGGTCCGTCCCGCCATGCCGCTGGCTTTGCATTGCATCTGCGCCGCCACGAGATAATACTTTTCCAGCTTGCGGGCAGCGTGCCGATTTGCCATTTCTTTTAAAGATTTACGCTGCCAAGATCAGTGAAACTCGGTTAATCTTTGGCACAACCCGCCGAGTCTCAACCGCTTGGCGGCAACGCTCCGGCCCAGGGAGAGCGAGCTTCAACAGGGGACGCCGCGATGATCCGCTCCGAATTGATACAGAAGATTGCCGACGAGAACCCGCATCTCTATCAGCGCGATGTCGAACGCATCGTGAACACCATATTCGAAGAGATCATCGAGGCCATGGCCCGCGGCGACCGAGTCGAACTGCGCGGTTTTGGGGCCTTTTCGGTCAAGAAGCGCGACGCAAGAGTGGGTCGCAACCCGCGTACCGGAGATTCGGTCGACGTCGATGAAAAGCACGTGCCCTTCTTCAAGACCGGCAAGCTTCTGCGGGACCGCCTGAACGGAAAAGCCTGAGGAAAAGCCGATGCGTGTCGTGAAATACCTGGTCCTGGTGCTGATCGTGCTCTGTCTGGTCGTCGTGGGAATGGCCAACCGGATTCCGGTGACGCTGACGCTGTTCCCCGAGTCGCTGGTGCCGTTCACGAAGTTCAACGCGTCGGTCACGCTGGAGCTTTACGTCGTCATCATTGCGGCGGTCGCGGTCGGGCTGCTGCTGGGCTTCATCTGGGAATGGCTGCGCGAACACAAGCATCGTGCCGCCGCCGTCAAGCACCGGCGCGAGAAGGACAGTCTGGCGCGGGAGATGAAGAAGCTGAAGGCCGACAAGCCGGAAGGCAAGGACGAGATCCTGGCGCTTTACGACCGCAAGCCGGCAGCCTGAGTCGGCCCATGGCCGCGGCCGGCGTCCGGGTGAAGTTCTGCGGCCTGACGCGATCCCGGGATGTGGCGGCAGCCGCGGCGGCCGGTGCGGCCTATGTGGGCTTCGTCTTCTTTCCGAAATCACCGCGCCACCTGTCGCTCGACGCCGCGCGGGCGCTGGCGCTTGACGTGCCGGCCGGCATCGCCAAGGTGGCGCTCACCGTGGATGCGTCAGATGCCGAGCTTGACGCAATTCTGGCCGAAGTGCCGATCGACATCCTGCAGCTCCACGGCCGCGAGACGCCCGAGCGTGTCACGGCGCTTCGGACACGGACGGGCCTGCCGCAGATGAAGGCGGTCGGAGTGGCGGAGGCGGCCGATCTGGCGATACTGGACCGGTACGGCCGAGTGGCCGACATGATTCTGGTCGACGCAAAAGCGCCGAAAGGCGCGGCCCTGCCGGGTGGCAACGGTGTGCCCTTCGACTGGAGACTGATTGCGGGCCGGCGTTGGCCGGTGCCGTGGATGCTGGCAGGCGGGCTCACGCCCGAGAACGTTGCCGAGGCTGTGCGGCTGACTGGCGCACGACAGGTCGACGTGTCCTCGGGCGTCGAAACCGCGCCGGGGGTCAAGGATCCCGACCGCATTGCGGCGTTCGCGGCAGCGCTGCAAACGTGACGGATTTGCAGGACTATGTGGGGGTGGGAGCGCTGCGGATGCGGGCGGCTTGTCGTGCGGACGTGGCTGCCGTCGTTGGTCTGTTGTCGGATGGGGCCGGCGCTCTTGCGGAGAGGCCAAAGGACCTTACCGCCTATCATGGTGCGTTCGATCGGATGCAGGTGGAAACGGGCAATCGCGTCTATGTCGGCGAAATCGGTGACGAGGTCGTCGCCACCTATCAGTTCGCGATCATTTGCGGCCTTTCGTTGCGCGCCGCGCGGCGGGCACAGATCGAAAGTGTCCGCGTTCGCCGTGACTTGCGCGGCCGCGGTCTCGGCCGGGCGCTGATGGCCGATGCCGAAACGCGGGCACGTGCGGCCGGGTGCACGCTCCTGCAACTCACGTCAAGTGCGGTCCGCGCAGAGGCGCAGCGTTTCTACGTGTCGCTCGGCTTTACCGCAAGCCATGTGGGATTTAAGAAGCCCCTCGAGTGAGAGGAGCGTCGCCATGGCCGAAGACCTGCCCAACAGCTACATGACCGGACCCGACGAGAAGGGCCGTTTCGGCGATTTCGGCGGCCGCTTCGTCAGCGAGACGCTGATGCCGCTGATCCTCGACCTCGAAGCCGAATACGAGCGCGCCAAGACCGATCGGAGCTTCTGGGCCGAGATGGACGATCTGTGGACGCACTATGTCGGCCGGCCCAGTCCGATGTATTTCGCCCCTCGACTGACCGAGCATTGCGGCGGAGCCAAGATCTATTTCAAGCGCGACGAACTGAACCACACCGGTGCGCACAAGATCAACAACGTGCTCGGCCAGATCCTGCTGGCCCGCCGCATGGGCAAGACGCGGATCATCGCCGAGACCGGCGCCGGGCAACATGGCGTCGCGACTGCAACGGTCTGTGCCAAGTTCGGGCTCGATTGTGTGGTCTACATGGGGGCCCACGACGTCGAACGGCAATCGCCCAATGTCTTCCGGATGAAGCTTCTCGGCGCGAAGGTTGTTCCGGTGACGTCCGGACGCGGTACGCTGAAGGACGCGATGAACGACGCGCTGCGCGACTGGGTGACCAACGTGCGCGACACGTTCTACTGCATCGGCACCGTGGCCGGGCCGCATCCCTATCCGGCGATGGTGCGCGACTTCCAGGCGATCATCGGCAAGGAAGCGAAGTCTCAGCTGCAGGAGCTTGAGGGGCGGCTGCCGGACACGCTCGTTGCCGCAATCGGCGGTGGGTCGAATGCGATGGGGCTGTTCTATCCGTTCCTCGACGACCGCTCCGTCCAAATCATCGGCGTGGAGGCCGGCGGCCACGGGGTCGATCAGAAGATGGAACATTGCGCGTCGCTGACCGGCGGCCGGCCCGGCGTGCTGCACGGCAACCGGACCTACCTGCTGCAGGATGCGGACGGGCAAATCCTGGAAGGGCACTCGATCTCGGCGGGCCTCGATTATCCCGGTATCGGGCCGGAACATGCCTGGCTGCATGAAACAGGGCGCGCGGAATACGTTGCCATAACGGATGTCGAGGCGCTGGAAGCGTTCCAGATCTGCTGCAAGCTGGAGGGCATCATTCCGGCGCTGGAGCCGAGCCATGCCTTGGCCCATGTCCTGAAGATCGCGCCCGGGCTTCCGAAGGACCACATCATCTGCATGAACATGTGCGGCCGCGGCGACAAGGATATCTTCACGGTCGCCAAGCACCTCGGCGTGTCCATCTGATCGGAACAGTCGTTGACCGGACGACCGGGCTGCCGGATCGCGCTCGGAAATCCCGGTGACGCGAAGGGCAGGCGCGCAGCGCATTCAGGACATGACGTGAAATCCCGTCCTGTCGGGTAGCGAAGCGATTTCATCGGCGGCCGCTGATTGCGAGTTTGAGATCGCCTGTTGGCGGGCTTCCCGATGCCAAGTGCGGGGCTTGCCGCCTGGGCGTTCGCGCTCGCCCTGGAAGAACATCTTCCCGCAGAAGTTGCAAATGGGATGACCTTGTCCTCGGAACTTGGCTGCGCGAGGGAGTGCGTGCTGCCAAGTCCACGCGAGAGACGCCGTGCCGATTCGGTCTGCTATTCATCCCGGGCACCGTCCCTTCATTCGGGCGTGCCTCCGGCGCAACAGCATCGAAGTCTCTGCATCGAAAACACAATCTGCGCGAGAATCGGGCGCTGTGCGAAGAGAATCAATTTTGAATCTCCTGTGCCGTTAACCATAGTTAAATTTGGGTTAACGGAGGAGAGTGCCATGCCCAGATTAACATCAAGTATTGCATTGGTTGTATGTTCTTTCGGCATTGCCGGTACGGGTTTTGCACAGGACATCGAGTTCCGCACGGCGGACGCAAACGGTGATCGGAGACTGGACCGGGCCGAACTCGTTCAGGCTTTCGGTGAGTCCGGGGCCGACACTGTCCTTGCCAATCAGGATGCGGACGGCAACGGCTATATTTCGCGCAAGGAGGTGGTGCGGAGGCCCGCAGACCCCAGCGGCGGAGCCGAGCCGAAATGCGAGGTCACCTATTATTACGCGTCCGGCGCCCCGATCGTGCCGCTGAGCGGAACCGGCAACTGTTCGTATTTCGGACTGGGAGCGGGGAGTGGCGCGGGAGTGGCAGCCCGTGGCTCGACCGGGACGGTCGGTGACGACGAAGATAGTGGCACAAGTGGCGGCGGCAATGTCACCGTCAGTGCATCCAACTCGACCCCCGCCAGCAGCAATCCGAGCGGCAGCAATACGGGCACGGGCACAACGGCGTCGAGTGGCGGGACCACAGGCGGGACACCAAGCAGCGCCCCGCCGCCGAGTGGCGGCAACAATGGCGGGACGTCGAGCGGCGGCAACAACGGCGGCACGTCAGGCGGCACGTCAGGCGGCGGCAACAACGGCGGAACGTCAGGCGGCGGCAACAACGGCGGAACGTCAGGCGGCGGCAACAACGGCGGAACGTCGGGTGGCGGAAATAACGGCGGCACGCCGGGTGCAGGAAACGGCACAGGGTCCGGTGACAGTGGCGGAGCGATAGGCAGCGGCAACGAACCCGGCGGCTCCAATGCCGGTGGCGTCGACGACGGCCGCGACCATCCGAAGAGCGACCGGGACAAGGACCGCGCCGAGAAGGCGGCGAAAGAGAAGAAGGCAGCCAAGGAGAAGCGGGCCGCCAAGGAGAAGAAGGCGGCGAAGGAGAAGAAAGCCGCCAAAGAGAAGAAGGCTGCTAACGAGAAGAAGCGCGCAGCCAGGGCGGCGAAGGAGAAGAAGCACGCCGAGGAGAGCCGCAAGGCCGATGCGGGCAGCGAAGGAGAACGTGTCGCTCGCGAGTGATCTCGGATCCCGACCGGCGCGCTGCTGCGCCGGTCGACCGTGATGCGTCAGTTTCTGATGGGGAGGCGCGTCAGACCGCCCGGCGGGCGACGTTGGCAAAGGGGCTGAGCTTCAGCCAGTCGCGGATCCGCTTTTGCAGGACCGGCGGACCGTCGATTCGGACCGTTCCGCGGGATATCTCTTCGGCCAGAGTCGTCAGGCCCATCCAGATTGCGGTCATTGCACGCAATTCGGCAGTGATGAGCAGGTCCACTTCGAAGCCGGGGTCGATCTTGCAGAGGTCCACAGCGTCCTTCTCGATCACCAGCCACCAATCCTGCATCGGCTTCGCGAGCGCCGGATACTGAAACTGTACCGTACAGCGAAGTTCAGGACGCGGCTCCGGATCCAGATTGCGGCGGATGTCCCACATCAGCAGCGAGGGATCGAGGTTGCGCAGCGACAGCCGGGACTCCACCCAGCGCTGCCCCCATTCCCCGATGCCCAGCACCAGCGGGCGCAAATCCTCTCCTGCTTCGGTGAGGTGGTACTCGGTATTGCCGCCGGCGCCGCGCACGATTCGCACGACACCGGCAAGTTCAAGTTCTTTCAGGCGTTTTGACAGAAGTGTCGGTGACATCTTCGGTACGCCCCGACGCAGATCGTTGAATCGCGTGGATCCGCACAGAAGTTCGCGAAGGACCAGCGGTGTCCACCGGGTGCAGATCACTTCGGATGCCATCGAGACGGGACAGAACTGGCTGTAGAGGTTGTTGATCTCCATCGGGCGCCGCCTTTCCTGCAGAGCAAGTCTAGCAAACGCCCTTCGATTCCCGAAGCGGCCAGTACAGATCCTGCACTTAATCGGGCGCGGTGCACCGTGGCAGAATTCCTCCATCGAACAAGGAGGGAAGACCGATGACCACCACACTTGTGGCAGCGCCGGTGAGTAAGCCGACGGGAACGCTGGCCGAGGCCGCCGACAGGATCGCAGAGGCGGCTGCCCGCCGCGCGGCCGATTGCGATCAGAGTGAGAGCTTCGTGGCCGAACACTATCCGGCAATGAAGGCAGCTGGGCTGATCGATGCTGGCGTCCCCGTGGAACTGGGCGGCGGTGGAGCCGAGGTGCGCGCATTGGGAGACATGCTGCGTCGTGTCGCCCATGGCTGCAGTTCGACTGCACTGGCCCTGTCGATGCATACCCATCAGGTCGCCTTCCCCGCCTGGCGCTGGCATCATCAGCCGGAGGCCCGGCCCAAGGTGGAACCCCTGCTGCGCCGTGTGGCCGGCGAAAGGATCGTCCTGCTCTCGTCGGGCGGCGGCGACTGGATCGGCGGGTCCGGCAGGGCCGAGCGGGTCGAGGGCGGCTATCGCGTCACCGCACGGAAGATGTTCGTCAGCGGCGCGCCGGCCGGGGACATCCTGATGACCAGCGCCGTGGCCGCCGAGCCCGATGGTCCGACCGTCATCCACTTTCCCTGCCCGATGTCGGCGCCCGAAGTCTCGATCCTCGACACCTGGCATACGCTCGGCATGCGGGGCACCGGGTCGCATGACGTGATGATCGAGGGTCTCTTCGTGCCAGACGAGAAGATCCCCGTGAAGCGCCCGGCCGGACGTTGGCATCCGCTGTTCTTCATGCTGGCAACCGTGGCGTTCCCGCTGATCTACGCGGTCTACCTGGGAGTCGCCGAGCGGGCCCGCGACATCGCCGTCGACATCGCCAAGGCACGGCCGCCGTCGGACCGCGCCCGGTGGCGGGCGGGGCAGATGCAGACGGCGCTGACCGCGGCCCGGCTGGCGCATGAGCACATGACCGCCGCAGCGGAACGCAACGCGCCTTCTGCGGCCAGCATCGACGAGGTGATGACCGGTCGCCGCCTGGTCGAGGAGAACGCGATCAGGGTGGTCGAACTGGCGCTGGAACTGGCAGGCGGCGCGGGCTTCTACCGCAAGGCCGAATTGGAACGGCTGTTCCGCGACATCCAGGCGGCCCGCTATCACCCGCTTCAGAAGGAAGCGCAGACGGATTATGCCGGCGCAATGGCACTGGGAGAGCCGATCGACACGATCTATTGATCCGGTCGCAGAGTGCCGGCCGTGTCAGCCGGCACTCTTTTCGTATCGGGCGAGAATCTCCAGCGGCACGATATCCAGCGCGCGTTCGTGGGTGGCGTCGAGATCCACCTCGGGGGCGACGCCGTCATCATGGGCCTGAAGGAAGCGCCCGGCGCAGAGGCACCAGCGGTCGCCCGGCCTGAGCCCCGCGAAGCCGAATTCCGGTCTGGGCGTCGTGAGGTCGTTGCCGACATACTTCGAGAATGCAAGGAATTCGGCGTTCATGATCACGCAGACCGTGTGACTGCCCCGGTCGGACGGCCCGGTATCGCAGCAGCCGTTCCGGTAGAATCCCGTCAGGGGCTTCTGCGAACAGGGCTTCAGCGGTGCTCCGTAGACGTTCCGCGAAGGAGCCTTTTCCATCCTTGCCTCCTGTCGGCTGGTCCGGGATCCAGCCTATCGCAAGGAGCGGCGGCACTCAACGGAAGCGGTCGGCGAGGCGCTGAAGGGGGGTGCGCCGGTCGGGCTCCGGCGGATTGTCAGGCGCCGGAGCCGGATTTTCGGGCGGCGGCGGTTTCCGGCCGGTCGAGGCACGGGGCGGGGCAACCCGCAGCGCCACGGCGTTCAGGAACCGCGCGGGGTCGTCCTCTGCGAGCGCTGGGGCGCCGTCGCTGATGCCCCGAAGCAGGTCGTCGAGCCAGCCCTGATCCGCCTTGGCGAAGTCGGACAGGACGTAACCCGCCACCCGGTCCTTGTCGCCCGGATGGCCGATGCCGATCCGCACCCGGCCGTAGCCGTCGCCGAGATGGGCGTGAATCGACCTGAGCCCGTTATGGCCGGCATGCCCGCCGCCCTGCTTCAGACGCACCTTCCCCGGCGCGAGGTCGAGCTCGTCATGGAATACCACGATATTGCCGGGGGCGATTCGGTAGAACTTAGCCACTTCCGCGACCGACTGGCCGGAGCGGTTCATGAAGGTCTCGGGCTTCAGCAGGATCACCTTCTCGGTGCCCAGAACGCCTTCGCTGATCCGCCCCTGGAACTTGGCGCGGAAGGCGGGGAAGCGGTGGTCGCCGGCGATCCGGTCGAGAGCCATGTAGCCGATGTTGTGGCGGTTCTTCGCATAGGCGCCGCCGGGGTTTCCCAGTCCCACAAAGAGTCGCACGGGCTTCCTCCTCGTCTGGCGGAACGTTGACCTTGGCCGTCTTCTGCCGTGAATTGCGCCGGAAAGCCAGAGCCGGACCGACCACGGGAGATGAAGATGTACCTGACCATGAACCGCTTCAAGGTGAAACTCGGGCAGGAGGAAGCCTTTGAGCGGGTTTGGAAAACGCGCGACAGCCAGCTTGCCGACGTGCCCGGATTCGTCGCCTTCCACCTGATGAGGGGCGAGGA
The DNA here is from genome assembly GCA_020425125.1 of Paracoccaceae bacterium. Classification (GTDB taxonomy): domain Bacteria; phylum Pseudomonadota; class Alphaproteobacteria; order Rhodobacterales; family Rhodobacteraceae; genus Meridianimarinicoccus. The sequence continues at coordinate 115,422 of JAGQRV010000006.1, forward strand.
GAAGGGCGATCACAGGCTTTATGCCTCGCACACGATGTGGGCGTCCGAGGATGCGTTCCGGGACTGGACCCGGTCCGAGGCGTTCCGTCGCGCCCATGCCGGTGCCGGAGGCAATGCGGGCCTTTATGCGGGGCACCCGGAACTGGAGGTGTTCACCTCGGTTCAGGAAATTTCGGCATCGGAATAGCGTCGGACTTTCATCGGACTTTTGTCGGACCGGGAGCTGACGCGTTGGTCCGCGGGAAGGGGCGTCCTGCGCGCCGGTGTTGCGGTCCCTGAGGCTCGGGCTTGCCGGATCTTGAACAGACGAACTGCGGGGGCCATTGGCCGGCGGCTATCGCCCTGTGTGGCGGCAGGTACGGCTCTGGTCATCGGCTCGCGCACCGCGGGTATCGGGATCGTGAAGGAAGACGCGGAACAGGCGCTGCACCGCAGCGTTTCCGGAGTGAACGGGTCCGATCAAATTAGGAAGGTTCACCATGAAACGTGCCTTGAAGATATCTGGCGCAGTGCTGGCCGCGGTGGTCGTGGTCGGGTTTGTCGTCTTCCACTTCTACCAGGACGCGGCGATTAAGTATGGCAGCATGGCCGTCAACTACGTGCGGTACATGTCGGCGCCGAAAGGCACGCTGACAACCGAGATGTCGCCCGATTATGCCGCGCCGGAGGCCGCGACGCCGGGCGCGCAACCTGCGGCACCTGGCCAGGTGGCCTCGTCCGATCACGCTGACGCGGCACGCGCCGATACGGGGACAGAGTGGGCCAGCTACAACAGGACGCTGACCTCGAACCGGTTTTCGCCGCTGGACCAGATTACCGGGCGGAATGCTGACGGGCTGAAGGTTCTGTGCACCTATGACACCGGCGAAATCACCGGATTCAACAGTGGCATTCTGGAGGTCGACGGGGCGCTGCTGTTTGCGACGGAGTTCAACCTCTATTCGATCGACCCCGACACCTGCAAACTGAACTGGCGGGCGCACGAGGAATACACGCCCGCGACGCCGCAGGGGGTCAATCGCGGCCCGGCCTACATGGATGGCAAGGTCTTCCGCGGCACCCAGGACGGCCGCGTCATCGCCTATGACTTCAAGACCGGCAAGGCGTTGTGGCAGACCCGGATCGCCGATCCGAAGAAGGGCGAGAGCGTCCCCGCCGCGCCGATTGCCTGGAACGGCATGGTCTTCGCCGGCAATGCCGGCGGCGACATCAAGGGTGTGAAGGGGCGGATGTACGGGCTCGATGCCCAGACCGGGACGGTGAAATGGGAATTCTACCTTGTCCCGAAATCGCCCGACGATCCTTCCTATGGCCCGGACGTCGCTTCGCCCCTGACCGGGGAGAGCTGGGGTGTTCCGGACGGATCGCCGATCACCGGCGGGGCAACCTGGACGTCGTACACGATCGATCCCGAGACCGGGCTGCTTTATGTGCCCGGCGGCAATCCGGCGCCGGATTTCGCGGCCAGCCTGAGGACGGGTGAGAACCTGTATTCCGGCTCGGTTGTGGTTCTGGACGCCCGGACGGGAGAATTCCGGCGCAACTACAAGATCGTGCCGAAGGATTGGCATGACTGGGACGTCTCCGGGGCGCCGGCGATCATCACGACTGCTGCAGGCCGGAAAGTCATGACCCTGGCGCCGAAGGACGGCCATCTCTACGGGTATGACCTGTCGACGCAGGAGCAGATGTACCGCCTGCCGGTCACGAAGATGCAGAATACCGACGAAGGCTTCGAGGCCGGAAAATCGGTGCATTTCTGCCCCGGGTCGACCGGCGGTGCGGAATGGAACGGCCCGGCCTATGATGCGGCCAACAATCTGATCATAGTCGGCGAGGTCGAATGGTGCACGACCGTGACCCGAAAGACCGACAAGGAGCTGCTGGCCCGGAAGGACGGCCAGACCTGGGGCGGAGAGGATTCGATCAATCCGTTCAATACCTGGGGCAAGCCGGATCCGACATTCGACTGGGCCGGATGGGTCTATGCCGTCAACGCCGATACCGGCGACTGGAAATGGCGCGTGAAATCGAACTATCCGGTGCAGAGCGGGGTGACTCCGACCGCGGGCGGCGTCGTGTTCTTCGGCGACATGGGCGGCAACTTCTATGCGCTGAATGCGGACACCGGCGAGAAGTTGTGGGGCCAGAAGATCGGCGGCGCGGTCGGCGGCGGCGTGATTACCTATGACGCGGGCCATGGCCAGCGGGTTGCCGCGGCGACCGGCCTGACCGAGGTGCTCTGGCCGACCGAGATCACCACCGCGAAGGTGTCGATCCTGGGGCTTGCATCGGAGCCGACATCGGCATCGGCGTCCGGGACCGGATCCTAGCGGGGAGGAGCACGGCGCGGGAATTCTGGCAGCCCGCCGCCGGTCGATCCGGGGGCGGGCCACCCTTTGACGGCGACCTGCCACAGCACGGACCCGCATCCATATGCTGGATGCGGATCGGCTCTGTCTCTCAGCGCGTTTTCGTCTTGCCCAGCCGCCTGGCATTCGCGGCGGTCTTCGCGCCGATCGGCTTGATCGCCGCGAGCGCCGCGGCGGCTGTGCCGCGGCTGGCGGCCTGGCTGCGCGCTGCCATTTCGAATGCCTTGGCGAAGGCGGCGGGCTTTTCCAGAACCATCCGGGTCGCCTCCTCGGGCTTCATGGTGCCGAGCGCCATTTGCATGCTGCGGACCGCGATGACCTGCTGGGCGGTCATCAGCATCCTGCCATAGGCGGTCCCGGCCTGCTGCCAGGTGCGGGCGGCGTCGAATAGCGACTTGGTGTGAAACATCGGCAGGGTCCTCGTGCGGTTCCGGGTATCGCTGGTGGAGGAGACATCGGGGGCGTGGATTTGCCCCGCAAGGCAGTGCGGTCGTCAGAGCGGCGCTCGCGGAAGACGGTTTCTGGCCCGGACCGATGCGGCAATCAAGTCTGGAACGCAGTACCTGCCGCAACGGAGCCCCGGAGAGGGCCGTCGCGCCTTGGTTGCGTGATGCCGAGTAATCTGTCAGTCTTTTCCCAGATGCGCGCACAGAGATCGCGCAGACTCCCAGAAAATTAACCATGACGCACAGCCGAGCCTAAACTTCGGTTGACTCGACGTGATATAAACTGAAGTTATAGGCAAAAGTTTGCCAAATTTTAACCTCTCAGGGAGTTTACGATGCGCGATTCCCGGCTGATTCTGTTGGCTCTGCTCGTTTGCGTTGCCGTTCCTGTCCGCGGCGATGACCTGACCCCGGTCCAGACACTCGGCAAGACGCTGTTCTACGATGGCAGCCTGTCGCTGAACGGCGACCAGCCCTGCGTGACCTGTCACAGTCCGACTACCGGCTACAGCGGCCCCGATGGCGTGGTGAACGGCTCCGGCGCGGTCTACGAGGGCTCGGTCCCGGGCCGGTTCGGGAACCGCCGCCCGCCGACCGCCGCCTATGCGGCCCAGGCGCCGGTGTTTCACCACACCTTCGAGGACGGCGAGGTTCTGTTCGTCGGCGGCGCCTTTCTGGACGGCCGCGCCACCGGCCACCTTGTCGGCAACGCCGCGGCCGACCAGGCAGAGGGGCCGTTCCTGAACCCGCTCGAGATGGCGCTGCCGCACGCCGCCTGCGTGGTCCAGCGGGTGTGCAATCCGGAAAGCCCCGACCTCTATCCGGTGAAGCTGACCGACATCTGGGGCGGGGATATCTGTGCCATTTCCTTCCCCGAGGGACTGGCAGCGCAGTGCGCGGACGCCAATGCCGAGATCACGATCGAGGACGAGGACACCGCGGACCGCATCTCGGTCGCCTTCACGGCGATCGCGCAATCGCTGGCCGCCTACGAAATGTCGCCCGAAATGGCGCGCTACAGTTCGAAATACGACCAGTATCTCGACGGGGAGGCGGTCCTGACGGCGCAGGAAGATCTGGGCCGGGAGCTGTTCGAGGGCAAGGCGCTCTGCTCGCAATGCCACGTCACCGGACGGGGACCGAATGGCGAGCCGCCGCTGCTGACCGACTACACCTATGACAATCTCGGCGTGCCGCGGAACCCGGATCTGCCCTACTACGCGATGGCCGCGGTCAATCCGGACGGGACCGACTACATCGACCGCGGGCTTGGAGATTTCCTGCGCAAGGACCCGATCTACGACGTGCTCGCCGGGGGGCAGGACGGCAAGTTCAAGGTGCCGACGCTGCGCAACGTTTCTGCCGGCGCGACGCCGGAGGCGCCGCGGTCCTACATGCACAACGGCTATTTCAAGACGCTCGAGGGCGTGGTGAAATTCTACAACCTGCGGGACGTCTGGCCGCGTTGTGCCAGCGATCTGGTGCCGGAAGCCGACGCATTGGCGCAGCATTGCTGGCCGGGGCCGGAGGTTGCGGCCAATGTCAACGGCGACGAACTGGGCGATCTGAAGCTGACCGAAGACGAGGAACTGGCGCTGGTCGCCTTCATGAAGACCTTCACCGACCAGTAGGACGCCGCGCGCGAACGGAAACGGGGCCCGCCGGGCCCCGTTCGACATGTCGGATCGCGAGGAACCGCGGCGCGATCACTCCTCGGCTGCGGCGGCCTCTTCCTCCTCGGTCTCCGCACCGCCGCTCGCCAGGGCCGACGGCGCCTGGATGTTGGCGATGACGAAGTTCCGCGCGATCGTCGGCTTCACGCCTTCGGGCAGAGCGATGTCCGAGATGTGCAGCGTGTCGCCGATATTGGCCTTCGAGATGTCGAGCACGATGTGCTCGGGGATGTCCCCGGCGGTCACCAGAAGCTCGATCTGCGGCCGGATCACCTCCAGCACGCCGCCACGCTTCAGGCCGGGGCAGGCCTCGTGACCCTTGATCTCGACCGGGATGTCGAGGTTGATCTTCGACGTGCGGCGCAGGCGCATGAAGTCGACATGGGTCGGCAGGTCCTTGACCACGTCGCGTTCGACCTTGCGGCAGATCACCCGCACGTCCTCGTGCCCGTCGACCTTGAGGTTGAAGAGGGTGGCAAGGAAGCGGCCCTCCTTCAGGCGCTTGAGCAGCGCATGGTAGGGCATCTTGATCGGCAGCGGGTCTTGGTCGCCACCGTAGAGAATGCCGGGCACGTAGTTCTCGCGACGAACCTGCCGGGCGGCCCCCTTGCCCGTCCCCGTGCGTACCTCGGCGTGAAGATCCGGGATCTCACCAGCCATGATTTGTCTCCAGTGTTGTGGGCATCCTCCAAGGGTGTATGCCCGTGAGCGGCTGCCCATACACGGCTTTGCCCGGCTTGAAAAGGGGCGAGCAGCGGCGGGGCGAGGCTGCGCGCCGCCGCGCCGAACCGGTCAGACCGGCACCAGCCAGGCGCGCCCATAGGGCGGCAGATGGAGCCCGCCGCCGTGGAAGGCGACCGGGCGGCCGGTGATCACTTCCTCGAACGCAAGATGCGGGTCGATGCCGAGCGCTGCGGCCGCCACCGTCTGGTGCTGGCCGGTGAAGTTGAACGCGGCGGTCAGGGTCCGTTCGTCCGCCGGGCGGGCGAAGGCGAAGACATGGGGATGCCCGGTATCGAGAATCCGCGTCGGCACCCATGATGCCAGCTCCGGCGTCGCCTTGCGCCGGTCAAGGATATGGCGCGTTCCGGCATGGATCCAGGCCGCCGGCCCGGCCTCGCCGTGGCTCAGCCGGGCAACCGCGTCCCAGTCCATGAACGGCCGGTGCATCCAGCGTCCGTCGGCGGCAAGGTCGGGGTCGTCGCGGTAGCCGTGATCGTTCAGGAGGCCGATTTCGTCCCCCATGTAGATCAGCGGGATGCCCCCGAACGACGCGATCAGCGCGTGACCCATGAGGATCCGGTTGACCGCGAGATCGACGCCGTGGACGTCGCTGGCGGCCAGTGCGGCTTCGAGCCCGGCGAGGCTGGCGAAGCTGCCGTTGGTGCGCCGGTCGCCGGTCAGGGGATTGTACTGGAAATCGGCGCCGCGGGCGAAACTGCCGGGGAACGAGCCGTTGTAGAAATTGGCAAGAAAGGTGCGGTGGCCGGGGCCGGTGATCCCGCCCAGCTCGGCGCAATCTTCCTCGGTGATGGCCCAGCCGATATCGTCGTGGCAGCGGATGTAGGTCGCGAAGCAGGCGTTGCGGAAGCCTTCGGGGAAGTATTTCCGCATCACATGGGTCATCAGCCGCGTGTCGCCCGAGGCGAGCGACGACCAGTACTGCACCATGAGGTTGTTGTGGTAGGCGAGGTTGCTTTCGCGGCCGGCATGGCGGCCCTGGCCGAGATAGGGCACCAGGTCGGCCGGCCCGACGATCGCTTCGGCCTTGTGGATGACGCCCGGGCAGGCGACGCGAGTGGCCTGCCGGAGCGCCTGCAGAAGGTCGTGAACCTGGGGCAGGTTCTGGCAGATCGTGCCCATCTGCTTCCACAGGAAGGCAACCGCGTCGAGCCGGAAGACCTCCACCCCGCGATTGGCGAGGTAGAGGATGGTTTCGAGGGTGTTGAGGAAGACCTCGGGGTTTTCCCAGTTCAGGTCCCACTGGAATTCGTTGAACGTGGTCCAGACCCATTTGCCGATGTCGGGATACCAGGTGAAGTTCCCCGGCGCCTGGTCGGGGAAGATCTCGAGCAGCGAGCGCTCGTAGAGCTTCGGCATCGTGTCGTCGTCGAACATGCGGTAGAGGTCGCGGCTGTACGCGTCGCCCGCGCGGGCCTTTTCGGCCGATTCGTGCTCTTTCGCGGTGTGGCTCAGCACCAGGTCGATGCAGATCGAGATGCCGGCCTTGCGCATCTCGGCGGCGACGGCCTCGAAATCCGCCATGGTGCCGTACCGCGGGTCGATCTCGCGGTAGTCGGCCACCGCGTAGCCGCCGTCGCTGTCGCCGGGGCGCGGCTTCAGGCAGGGCATGAAATGGACGTAGGTGACGCCCAGATCCTTCAGATAGGGGATATGCGCGGGAACGTCCCTGAGCGTGCCGGCGAAGCGGTCGATATAGAACACGTAGCCGACCATCGACTGGTCGAGGAACCAGTCGGGATTGAGGTCGCGTTCCAGATCGAGCGCCTTCAGGTCCGCCGGCCGTTCCGCCCAGTAGCGTTCCAGCAGATCCCGCAGGCGCGCCGAAAGCGCGTCCATATCGGTGACCTCGCCGTAGATGCGCGCCAGCGGCCCCAGCAGATGGGGCGCGCTCCGCTGCCAGCGGAGATCGAAGATCTGGGACTCGGCGGGGTCGAGCGGTCTGGCCGCGGCCGGTTTCGGCTTCGCCTTGCGCGCGCGCGGGGTCTTCGGGCGTGTCGGGGCGGTTTCGGCTGTGGCCATGCGCAAACTTCCTGAGTCGAAGGTGTTTGCGCTAACCCCTACACCGGATCGCGCGCCCCTGAGAAGGGGCGCGGCCCACGGCGGGGCGGGCGCGCCTCAGCGCAGCCCGGTTTCTTCCAGCATGCCTTGGCGCTTGGCCTCGGGGTAATAACCCTTCGCGTAGAGCTTGACGGCCCGCTTTTCGTCGCCATCGGCCAGAAGCCAGGCGCCGCGGAGATACTTCACCGCGAATTCGAGATTGGTGTCGGCGTCGAGCAGGCCCCTGTTCGGACCCTCGTAGCCCATGCCGCGCGCGGTTGCGGGCAGGATCTGCATCAGCCCGTAATAGGGGCCGTTGCGCGCCTCGGGACGGTGGGTGCTTTCGCGGATCACCACGCGCTGGACCAGCGTGCGGGGAACCTCGTAATGGTCGGCCCAGTAGTTGATGCTCTGCCGCAGCTCGGGGGTCTCGTTCGGATAGAGCTTGAGCACGGGTTCCTGTGCGGCGCGCGTGACGTCCGGAGTGGGCGCGGCGCAGGCGCACAATACGGCCAACATCAGGCCGGCCAGGATCGATCGGATCATTGTAGGTTTTCTGCGTTGCCTCGTTCGGGGCCTAAGTTCGCCGAACCGGCCCGGTCTGGCAACCCGGCTTTGCCGCACTGCGGAAAAACGGCGGGATCTTGCCGAAACGGGCGCTGATTCGTTAAGGACTTGCCTATAATTTTAAAGGAAATCCGAAGGCTTGCGGCCCGATCTCAGAGGTCGAGCAGCCCCCGCGCCATGGCCAGGGCCAGCGCCTGTTCGCGGCTGGCTGCGCCCATCTTCCGGCGCGCCGACTTCATCAGCAGCCGCACGCTCGCCACGTCGAGACGGAGGCCGGCGGCGATGTCCTCGTCCGACAGGCCGTGGGCGAGCAGACACAACACGTCCCGCTCACGGGGGGCGAGCGCGCGGTAGTCGATCCCGAACCTCTGGTCCTGCGACAGGTCTCCCGGCGGGGCGACGCCCGATGCCAGCAGCGCCGAGACCGCCCGCAGTGCACGGTCGGTGCCCGGGCCGAACAGATCGGTCGGATCCCGGTCGCTGCTGAGAACCAGCAGCTTGGTCACGGCGCCCTCCGACCATGTCTGCGAGCAGAAGTGATTGTAATGAAAGTGGGCCAACCCGTCGACGAGTTGGGCATCGCGGAGACTCGCCTCTCCCGGCCGCAGATGCGAGCCGGTAGTGAACACCTCGGGCGTTCGTCCGGCAAGAAGTCCAATGACCAGGGGATCGACCTCGATGAGGTTGGCGCCGGTATATTCCTCCAGCCAGTCGGGATGCATCGAACTCCATGCCCAGACCGGCTGCATCCGGCCAGGAAGAAGCGCAGCCGCATTCACCGCATTGGCGCCGATCCGCCGGGCGACCGTGTTGACCGCCTGCCAGCCTTCCTCGGGCGTCATGGCGCGCGTCAGGAGATCGGTGGTGTCGATCAACAGATTGGCAAGACGGGCTTTGCGCATCGAGCGAGTCCGCAGCGGAAATGAATTCGCCGGGCGCCGGGCCCGGGCATAATGGATTACGCAGGGTAATCCCATTCGCGAAAACCGGGAAGCGCGAATCGTCTGTCCGGCAATCCATGTCAGACCCGCGGCGCACCGGGGTCGCAGCCGAGAGGCGCCGTCCCCTTGGCGGGGATGTCGTTCGAAACGTGCCGGATCAGGCTCAATGGCCTTCGAAATCTTCGGGGATCAGCAGGATGTCGCGGCCGACCTCGTGGATGTCGCGGCGCCCGCAAAGCCCCATCGTGTGGTCGAGCTCCTTGTGGATGAGCTCCAGCGCCCTGGTGACGCCGGCTTCGCCCAGAGCGCCGAGCCCGTAGATGTAGGACCGCCCGATCATCACCCCTTTCGCGCCGAGCGCAATTGCCCTGAGCACGTCCTGGCCCGAGCGGATGCCGCCGTCGAGCCAGATCTCGGTCCGGTTGCCGACCGCGCGCACGATGGGACCGAGCGCCCGAATAGACGACAGCGCGCCGTCAAGCTGCCGCCCGCCATGGTTCGAGACGACGATCGCGTCGGCGCCCAGATCCGCCGCGCGTTCGGCATCCTCCGCATCCATGATGCCCTTGAGGATCACCTTGCCGTCCCACATGGCCATCAGTTCCTTCACCCGGCCCCAGTCGAGGGCCTGGTCGAAGGCTTCCGCCACCCACGCAGTGAGCGAGGACGGATCGGAGACGCCCTGGGCATGGCCGATGACATTGCCGAAGAAGCGCCGCTTGGTGCCGAGCATCCCTAGCCCCCACCCGAGCCTGGTCATCATGTAGGCGATCGAGGCCGGGGTGAGCTTGGGCGGCGCGGACAGCCCGTTCTTGATGTCCTTGTTGCGCTGTCCCTGGAGCTGCAGATCGAGGGTGATGACGATGGCGGAACAGTTGGCGGCCTTTGCCCGCGCCAGGAGGCGCTGCATGAAGTCGTCGTCCTTCAGCGTGTAGACCTGGAACCAGAACGGCTTCGACGTGTGCGCCGCGACATCCTCGATGGAGCAGATCGAGAGGGTCGAGAGCGTGAAGGGGACACCAAATTTCTCGGCCGCGCGCGCCGCCAGGATCTCTCCGTCGGCGTGCTGCATCCCGGTCAGGCCGACAGGTGCCAGCGCCACCGGCATCGTCACCTCCTCGCCCAGCATCTTTGTCGCCAGGACACGGTTCGCGATGTTGACGGCGACGCGCTGGCGGAAATGGAGCTTCTGGAAGTCTTCGCAGTTCTCGCGGAAGGTCTGCCCGGACCAGCTTCCGGTTTCGGCGTAGTCGTAGAACATCCGGGGCACCCGCCGCTGGTAGAGCGTCTTCAGGTCGTCGATGCAGGTAATGACGGGCATTGCGGGCTCCTCTTCCGTGTTCAGAAGTAGCGGCTCGGAATTGCCCCGACCATGCGGATCTCGCCGCACGCTGCCTGTGTCTGCCGCATTTGCGGACACCCGGACGGTCCCGCGGTCTGCCGAGAGGTCCGATCCCTTGCCGGGCGTTGCGCGACAAGGGCGCTTTGCTACAGATGAATTCGGCTTTCGGTGTCGCGGCGGAAGCGGCGCGCCGGGCGCGGCCCCGGTCGGATGGCAGGGATGGAGTATCACAGCAGTTTCAGTTTCGGGAATGCGCGGATCGCCCCCGGCGCCCGGCGCACGGTGGACCTTCCGGTCAGCGTGCTGTCGGACCACACGCCGGTCACCATGTCGGCGCATGTGATCCACGGCCGCAAGCCCGGCCCGGCGGTCTTCGTCACCGCCGGCGTCCACGGCGACGAGATCATCGGGGTGGAGATCGTCCGCCGGCTTCTGGGGCATCCGGCGCTGGCAGCGCTGAAGGGGACGCTGATCGCCATTCCGATCGTCAATACCTACGGCTTTCTGGCCCGCTCGCGCTATCTCCCGGACCGGCGGGACCTGAACCGGAGCTTCCCCGGCTCTGCCACCGGGTCGCTGGCCGCGCGGCTGGCGGATCTGTTCCTGACCCAGGTCGTGACGCGGTGCGAGTTGGGGATCGATCTGCATTCGGCGGCGATCCACCGCACCAACCTGCCGCAGGTCAGGGTTTCGCCCGACAATCCCGAGACGCTGCGGCTGGCGCGGCTGTTCGGGGCGCCGGTGATCCTGCCCTCCAAGCTGCGCGAAGGATCGCTCAGGTCGGTGGCAAAGAGTCATGGTGTGGACGTGCTGCTTTACGAGGCGGGAGAGGGGCTCCGGTTCGACGAGATGGCGGTACGCTGCGGTGTCACCGGGATCCTGCGGGTGCTGAAGGACCGCGGCATGATTTCGGGTTCCGTGCCAAAGCCGAAGGCGGAGCCGCTGCTCTGCCCGACCAGCCGTTGGCTGAGGGCGCCGCAGGGCGGGCTCCTGCGGACGTTCAAGCGCGAGGGAGATGTCGTCAAGCCGGGGGATGTCCTTGCGCTTGTGTCGGACCCGTTCGGCGAGGTGACGGCGGAGGTCGCTGCCCCCGTCGCGGGCATCATCGTCGGACGCGCGGTTCTGCCGATGGTGAACGAGGGCGACGCGCTGTTCCATCTGGCCGAGATCGCGTCGGCCGGGGCGGCGGAAGCGACCGTGGGCGCGCTGACCGGCCAGATCGAGGCCGAGACCCTGGCCGACGAGGACGAGATCATCTGAGCGCCGTGCCCGGCGCTCAGGCGGGATCCGCGGCGAGCGCGGTATAGGTTTCGGGATGGCGGGCCATGCCATCGATCAGCCGGCGGGTGATCGTCTTCATGATCGCCATGCCAAAAGCGGGATCCTGGAAATAGAGGCGCAGGAAGGTTCTCTCGTCGATCGCGTGGATCCGGCTGTCGGCAGTGCAGCGCGCAGTGGCGGTGCGCGCCTTGGCATCGGTGAAGAAGGCGATCTCGCCGAAGATCTCTCCCGCTCCGAGACGGGTGCCGATCTCGTCCAGCACGACCTCGCCGGACTCGATGTAATAGAGCTGGTCGGGGCGGTCGCCGCGGCGGAACACCGTGGACCCTGCCGCCATCGTCCTCGCCTGACTGTAGTCTTTCAGGACCGAGAAGTCCGGGCTTTCGGCATGGCGCAGATTGGCGATCCGTCGCCGCTGCACGAGGATCTCGATCAGCCGCCAGAGATTGAAGGGCAGCAGGCACAACTCCATCGCAACCATCGGCCACAGCCCGAGCGCAAGGCAGTAGGTCAGGAAGAAGATGCTGGAAAGGGTCGCGGTAATCCTGAGCGGCAGCATGGTCTTCATCGCATAGCTGACGATGGTGGTGGCCGATGCCAGCCAGCCGAGAATTTCGATGTACGTCATGGTCTTTGCTCTCCCTCGGTCGATGGGTACGGCGCTTTGCGGGTGTTGGACAAGCGCGTGAGGCGGGTGCGGGCAGAGCGTCGCGGGCGCGGGCGGTGCCTGACCCTCAATGCACGCACAGGAGGTCTGCGCCCATCGCAGTGGTGCTGCAGGTGCGAAGAGCTAGATTAGGAGAGTCAGGCGCAATCGCGCCTTCGTGAGACCTGAAACCGGAGTATCGTGATGTCCCTCAAACTTGCCGTGATCACCGCCAGCACCCGTCCCGGCCGCGTCGGTCCGGCGATTGCGGAATGGTTCGCCGACCGGGCCCGGGCCGACGGCGGGTTCGAGGTGGTTCCGGTCGATCTGGCCGATGTCGGACTGCCGCTCTATGACGAGCCCAAGCACCCGCGGCTGCAGGATTACCAGCACGAGCACACCAAACGCTGGTCGAAGATCGTCGATGGCGCCGATGCCTTTGTCTTCGTTGCACCGGAATACAATGCCGGCCCGACGCCGGCGCTGGTGAACGCGCTGAACTATGTTTACCGGGAATGGAACGACAAGCCGGCGGGCTTCGTCAGCTATGGCGGCGTTTCAGGCGGCCTGCGCGCGGTGCAGCTGACCAAGCCCATCCTGACGTCGCTGAAGCTCGTCCCGGTGGTCGAGGCGGTGACGCTTCCGGCGTTCACCGAGCACATGCGCGACGGCAAGTTCCACGCCAAGCCGATTCACGACGACAGCGCGCGCGCCCTGCTGGCGGAACTCCACCGCTGGGCCGTGGCGCTGAAGCCGATGCGCGCCCCTGCAGAGGCGCCCCAGCTCCGCGCCGCGAACGGCTGAGCCGGGCCGCCTGCGCTCAGACGCCCAGGCACCACCGCATCACCGCCTTCTGCGCATGGAGCCGGTTTTCGGCCTCATCGAAGACGGCGGATTGCGGCCCGTCCATCACCGCACTGGTGACCTCTTCCTCGCGGTGGGCCGGCAGGCAGTGCAGGAACAAGGCCTGCGGCCCGGCATGCTGCATCAGCTTCGTGTTGACCTGATAGGGCCGAAGCTGGTTGTGGCGCCGTTCGCGGGTCGAGGCCGGATCGTGCATCGAGACCCAGGTATCGGTGACCACGAGATCGGCGCCTTCGACCGCCTTCCACGGGTCGCGTTCCACCACGATTTCCGCCCCTTCGTGCCGGGCGGCGGCGACGATCTCGGCATCGGGGTCGAGCGGTTCAGGCCCCGAAAACGTGAAGTGGAAGCCGAACGGCGCTGCGGCATGGATGAACGAGGCGCAGACATTGTTGCCGTCGCCGCACCAGACCACCCGCTTGCCGGTGATCGGGCCGCGATGCTCCTCGAAGGTCAGGATGTCGGCCATGATCTGGCAGGGATGGCTGCGGTTGGTCAGGCCGTTGATCACCGGCACGGTGGCGTGCTCGGCCAGTTCCAGAAGCGTCGTCTCTTCATAGGTGCGGATCATGATGAGATCGACGTAGCGCGACAGGACGCGCGCAGTGTCGGCGATGGTTTCGCCGTGGCCCAGTTGCATCTCGTTGCCCGACAGCACCAGCGACTGGCCGCCCATCTGGCGGATGCCCACATCGAAGCTGACACGGGTGCGCGTCGACGGCTTCTCGAAGATCAGCGCGACCATGCGGCCGGCGAGCGGCGCCTCGGGATCGGGCCGGCCTCTGGGCCAGTCCTTCCGGCGCGCCTTCATGCCGGCGGCCTGGTCGATGATCTGTCTGAGCACACCCGGATCGGTACGGTCGATGTCGAGGAAATTGGGCATCTGTCTGCGGGTCGCTTCTCGTCTTGTGAGGCAAATGGGGCGGCGTGACGGGCCGGGAGCCGTCAACCGGGGTCGAGGAAGACCATCACTCGTGCGCGGCTGCGATCGGCACGGCGGCAGATGCGGATGCCGCGGAAGCCCGCTCGCGCATAGGCGGCGATGGCGCGCTCGTTCTCCGGATCGGGATCGACGGCCACCCGGGCTGCCCCCGCGGCGAGCAGTTCGCGGGCGCGCTGCTTGAGATAGCCCGTGGCATGGCCCTGGCCGAGAAAGGCGGCGTTGCCGAGGAAGGTGTCGATCGCACGGGCGCCATCGGGCAGATCCGAAAACTGCGGCGCCGGCCATTCATGCACGTCATGGTCCTGAATGTAGGCGAAGGGATCGCCGTGCAACTCGACGATGCGCATGTCGATCGGATCGTGCCCAAGCCCGTGCGCAAGGCCGGAGACCCCGCGTTCCGGATCGCCCCACCAGCCGCGCAGGTGCGGCTGTTCGAGCCAGTGGTGGAGCATCGGCAGATCCTCGGCGGTGACCGGTCGGAAGGTATAGACCGGCTTCGGCCGCCGGTCTGCCTGGGTCGGGGGAGCCGGGGGGTCAGGCGGGCTCATGGGCGGCGACACGCTGGGCGGCGCGCTCCAGGCGGGTCAGGGCCTCGGCAATCTCGTCGTCGCCGATCGTGAGCGCGGGCAGGATGCGGATCACGTTCTCCGCGGCCGGCACGGTCAGCACCTCTTCGGCATATCCGGCGCGGACGACGTCGGTATTCGGAACGCGGCAGACGAGGCCGAGCATCAGGCCGGTTCCGCGCACGCTCTCGAAAACGCCGGGATGGCTGGCGACAAGGCCTTCGAGCTTCTGGCGCAGAAGCGCCGACTTGCGCCCGACCTCGGCCAGGAAGGCCGGATCGGCGACATGGCGCATGACCTCGCGGCCGACCGCGCAGCCGAGCGGGTTGCCGCCGTAGGTGGAGCCGTGGGTCCCCGCGGTCATGCCCGAGGCGGTGTCCTCGGTCGCCAGCACGGCGCCCAGCGGAAAGCCGCCGCCGATGCCCTTGGCGACCATCATGATGTCCGGCGCGATTCCGGCCCATTCATGGGCGAAAAGACGGCCCGTCCGGCCCATCCCGCATTGTACCTCGTCGAGGATCAGAAGGGTGCCAGTGTCGTCGCAGAGCTTGCGGAGTCCCTTGAGGCAGGTATCGGGCAGCGGCTTGATCCCGCCCTCGCCCTGGATCGGCTCGATCAGGATCGCCGCGACGGTCTTGTCGATGGCCGCGCGGAAGGCGTCGTGATCGCCCCAGGGAAGCTGGGTGAAGCCAGGCAGCAGCGGCGCGAAGCCCTTGGTCATCTTCTCGGAACCGGCCGCGGCGATTGCCGCGGAGGAGCGGCCATGGAAGGCGCCTTCGAAGGTCAGGATCCGGGTCCGGTCCGGCTGGCCCTTCTCGAACCAGTATTTCCGCGCCATCTTGACCGCCAGCTCGCAGGCTTCGGTGCCGGAATTGGTGAAGAACACGGTATCGGCAAAGGTCGCGTCGACAAGCGCGTCGGCCAGCGCTTCTTGCTCGGGGATCATGTAGAGATTCGAGACGTGCCAGAGTCTGCCGGCCTGTTCCGTCAGGACCCGGACCAGGGCCGGATGGGCATGGCCGAGCGCATTCACCGCGATTCCGGCACCCAGATCGAGGAAGCGTCGCCCGTCCGCCTCGGTCAGCCAGACGCCGCTTCCGGACACGAAGGTCAGGTCGGCACGGTTGTACGTGGGCAGAACGGACGGGATCATCGGCGTGGTCCTCGGGATAAGCCATGTTGGTGCCAAAGGCACCGGGGCGAGTCAACGATCTAGGGTGGAAGTTTCCGGACAGGACGCGGGCAGGCGGCATCGGGCGGCCCCGAAGGGTCGCGGGTCACGCGCGGCGGCGTCGGATGCGGGTGGTCCTGTCCATGTCGCCGCCATAGCGCGCCGCGCGGCGGAACGGAAGCGCCCGCCTGCGGGGAGCGCGCGTCTGCCCGCGATTTCGGCGGTGGCCGCGGGGCTTTGCCGCGGGGAGGGGGATAAGTGCCTGCGCCCTATTGCATTCGCCGCGCATCCCGGCAGTGTCCCGCTCCATGCCCGACCGCCTGACCATTGTCGTCGTCGAGAAGGATCGAGAGCGCGCGCTCCTGATCGTCGAGTCCCTGCGCGCCTCGGGCGACCATGATATCCATGTCATCGGCGACGAGGCCGGGCTCGCCCGCGCAATCTCGTCGCGCGACCCCGACCTCGTGCTGATCGACATTGCCAGTCCGTCGCGCGACGTGCTGGAGGAACTGACGCTGGCCTCGGCGCCGATGGAGCGCCCGGTGGCGATGTTCGTGGATGAAAGCGATGATGCGCTGACCCGCGCGGCGATCCAGGCCGGCGTCTCGGCCTATGTGGTCGACGGGCTGCGGCCCGCACGGATCAAGCCGATCATCGACGCCGCCATCGCCCGGTTCCAGATGTTCCAGCAGATGCGCACGGAACTTGTCGCGACCCGCCGCGCCCTGGAAGAGCGCAAGATCATCGACCGGGCCAAGGGCCTGCTGATGAAGGCGAAGGGGATCGACGAGGACGCGGCCTACGCGCTGCTTCGCCGGGCCGCGATGGATCAGGGCCGGCGCGTGGCCGACGTGGCCGAGGCGATCGTCACCGCCGCGGGGCTGCTGTCGTGAGCGGAACGCCGCTGTCCGCCGGGTTCATCCCCCTCGTCGATGCTGCGCCGCTGGTGATCGCGCGCGAGATCGGCTTTGCGGAAGAGGAGGGGATCGCGCTGAGCCTGGTACGCGCGCCGTCCTGGTCGACGCTGCGGGACATGGTGGCGTTCGGACAGGTCGACGCGGCGCACATGCTGTCGCCGGTCCCGGTCGCGACGGCGCTGGGGCTGGGCGGACTGGGCGTGCGGCTGGACGCGGTGGCGGTGATGTCGGTCAACGGCAACGTCATCGGCGTGTCGCAGGCACTGGCCGGCCGGCTGCGTGCCGCGGGGCACGATTTCGGGTTTCGCGACGCGGTTGCCGCGGGGCGGGCTTTGGTCGGGGCTGCGGGGCCGGGGCTCCGGATCGGCGTGCCGTTCCCGTTCTCGATGCATGCGGAGTTGCTCTATTGCTGGCTCGGTGCGCTCGGCCTCCGGGTGCCGGAAGAGATCGACGTGCGCACCGTGCCGCCGCCGCTGATGGCGCGGGCGCTGGCCGCCGACGAGATCGACGCCTTCTGCGTCGGCGAGCCGTGGGGATCGATCGCGGTCGAGGAGGGGATCGGCGAATTGCTGCTGCCCGGCACCGCGATCTGGGCCTTCGCGCCCGAAAAGGTGCTGGCGGTTCGCCATGATTGGTCCCGCTCCGAGCCCGAACTGGCCGCCCGGCTGGTCCGCGCCCTGTGGCGCGCCGCGCGCTGGCTGACTGCGCCCGGAACGCTGTCCACCGCGTCCGAAGTGCTGGCCCGTCCGGAATACCTCGACATGTCCGCCGAGGTGGTGGAGCGCGCGATGACCGGGCGGCTCTCGATCGCGCCCCAGGGAGAACTGCGCAGCGTGCGCCGGTTTCTCGAGTTTCACGACGGTGCCGCCGGGTTCCCGTGGCGGAGCTATGGCGACTGGATCGCGGCGCGCCTCGCCGCGCGCACGGGGCTGGACCGGGCCGCGGCGCGGGCCGCCGGCAAGCGGGTGTTCCGCACCGATCTCTACCGGGCGGCATTGGTCCCGGTCGGGGCGGACCTGCCCGGCGCGTCGGAAAAGGTGCTGGGCGCGATTCGCGTTCCGACTGCTGTGGCTTCCCCCAAGGGAAGCCTCATCCTGCAGCCGGATGCGTTCTTCGACCGCTCGATTTTTGACCCCGACACGGTCGGATGATCGAATTTTCCGCAACGCAGCATCATAGCTATATCCGAGACTTGGCTTAGACGCGCGGAAAGCACGAATATCGTCGGTATCGGTTGACCTTCAAACCCATCGACGGCTATCACCTGTCCAACGACGGAACAAAGGTGTTTCGCGTTTCCGTGCCTCACGATGATGCGGGGCAATCCAGGCAAAGCCGCTTGAACGACATGCGCGACTCTCCGCGCAGTCTTCACGCGGCTTTTTTTGTTTTTTCCGGCGGCGTCTCCCCTCCTCCCGCGCCGGCCTGATGGAAGGACCCAAGTCACCATGCGCAAGACGGTTTTCGCACTGCTCCTTGCTTCAAGCGCGCTCGCCACCCCTGCCTTCGCCGAGATGCTGGAGGTGGAAAAGCCCGAACTGACCTTCGGCTTCATCAAACTGACCGACATGGCACCGCTCGCGGTCGCTTACGAGCAGGGCTATTTCCTCGACGAGGGGCTCTTCGTCACGCTCGAGGCGCAGGCGAACTGGAAGGTCCTGCTCGACGGGGTGATCTCGGGCACGCTCGACGGCGCACACATGCTGGCGGGGCAGCCGCTTGCCGCCACCATCGGTTACGGGACCGAGGCCCATATCATCACGCCGTTCTCGATGGATCTGAACGGCAACGGCATCACCGTCTCGAACGCGGTCTGGGACGAGATGAAGCCGAACGTGGCGCTCAATGCCGACGGTCTGCCCCAGCACCCGATTTCGGCTGCGGCGCTGAAACCGGTGGTCGAAAAGTACCGCGCCGAGGGCAAGCCCTTCAACATGGGCATGGTCTTCCCGGTCTCGACCCACAACTACGAACTGCGCTACTGGCTGGCCGCGGGCGGGCTGAATCCGGGCTATTACAGCCCCGAGAACACCACCGGCCAGATCGGCGCCGACGTGCTTCTGAGCGTGACCCCGCCGCCGCAGATGCCCGCCACCCTCGAGGCCGGTACGATCTACGGCTACTGCGTGGGCGAGCCGTGGAACCAGGCTGCGGTCTTCAAGGGTATCGGCGTTCCGGTCATCACCGATTACGAACTGTGGAAGAACAACCCCGAGAAGGTCTTCGGCATCACCGCCGAATTCGCCGAGGAATACCCGAACACCACGCTGGCCATCGTCAAGGCGCTGATCCGGGCCGCGATCTGGCTTGACGAGAACGACAATGCCAACCGCCAGGAGGCGGTCGAAATCCTCAGCCGTCCGGATTATGTCGGCGCCGATGCCGAAGTGATCGCGAACTCGATGACCGGGACCTTCGAGTACGAGAAGGGCGACAAGCGCGCGGTTCCAGACTTCAACGTCTTCTTCCGCTACAACGCGACCTATCCCTACTATTCCGACGCAATCTGGTACCTGACGCAGATGCGCCGCTGGGGCCAGATCCCCGAGGCCAAGCCCGACAGCTGGTACGACGAGGTCGCGAAGTCGGTCTACAAGCCCGAGATCTACCTCAAGGCGGCGCGAATGCTGGTCGACGAAGGCCTGGCGAACGAAGCCGATTTCCCCTGGGACAGCGACGGGTACAAGGCGCCGACCCCGGCGGGCGACATCATCGACGGCATTCCCTACGACGCGCATCAACCCAACGCCTATATCGACAGCCTGCCGATCGGCCTGAAGGACGATCAGAAGGTGGTCGGCAACGCCGTCGAGGGCTGACCCGGCCTTGCGGGACGGCGGGGCCGCTCGCTCCTTGCGGAGCGTCGCCCCACCCGCCGTCCCGCCCTTCCCGCGCTTCCTGCCGGACGCCCGTCCTGCCGATCTGAGGATCTTCCAATGACCACCCTCGACTCCGATTTCGCCGCCCGCGACGCCGCCCGAGAAGCGCGCCGTGCACGGATATCCACGCGCATCAACAAGATCGACGGCTGGCTGAAGGCGCTCGGCCTCGGCTGGATCACGCCGCTGATCCGCATTGCCGCCGGCGACAACCCCAAGGCGCAGATGGCGGAAGTCGGGCGCCTGATCGGTGTGCCGCTGCTGGCCATTGCAGGTTTCCTCGCGCTCTGGGCCGCCCTCGCCCCGACGGTCCAGACCTCGCTCGGGGCAATTCCCGGGCCGGCCCAGGTCTGGGAGGCGGCAGTCAGCCTGAATGCCGATGCCGCGGCGAAGGCCGAGAAGAAGGCGAAATTCGAGGCCGCGATCGAGAAGCGCAACGCGCAGCTCGTGGCGTCGGGACGCGAAGATCAGATCAAGCCGATCGCCTATACCGGAAGCCCGTCCTACTACGACCAGATCTGGACCTCGATCAAGACGGTGTTCTTCGGCTTCCTGCTGGCGACGATCGTTGCCGTGCCGCTGGGCATCATGGCCGGGCTTTCGCCCATCGCCAACTCGGCCATCAACCCCATCGTGCAGATCTTCAAGCCGGTAAGTCCGCTGGCCTGGCTGCCCATCGTGACCATGGTGGTGTCTGCGGTCTATGCCACCAACGACGGGCTCTTCTCGAAATCCTTCCTGGTCTCGGCGATCACCGTCACGCTCTGTTCGCTTTGGCCGACGCTGATCAACACCGCCCTCGGCGTGGCCTCGATCGACAAGGATCTGGTGAACGTCTCGAAGGTGCTGAAGATGGGCACCTGGACCAAGATCACCAAGCTGGTCCTGCCCTCGGCCCTGCCGCTGATCTTCACCGG
>JAGQRV010000006.1:135794-194534 GCA_020425125.1 Paracoccaceae bacterium
TCGTGTGGGACGAGTTCCAGAACGGGTCCTCGCAGTCGCTCGCCAAGATCATGGTCGCGGTCCTGACCATCGGGATCATCGGTTTCCTGCTGGATCGGCTGATGTACGCCATCCAGGCCGCCTTCACCTTCTCGAACAACCGGTGACGTCATGGCGATCCTGAAATTCGACAACGTCTCCAAATCCTTCGGAGATGGCACCGCGCGGGCGGATGTGCTGAAAAACATCAACCTCGAGGTCCGGGAGGGCGAGTTCCTCGTGCTTCTGGGATTCTCCGGCACCGGCAAGACCACCCTGATCAACCTCATGGCAGGGCTGGAAATGCCGAGTTCGGGCAAGGTCACCTTCAAGGGGCAGCCTATCGCCGGCCCCGGCCCGGAACGGGGGGTGATCTTCCAGAACTACTCGCTGATGCCGTGGCTGACGGTGGCGGGCAACGTCAGGCTGGCGCTCGACAGCGTGTTTCCCGGCATGTCCAAGACCGAGAAGGCCGAGAAAGTGGCGCGCTACATCAAGATGGTGGGCCTGTCGCACGCCACGACCCGGCGCCCGGCGGAACTGTCAGGCGGCATGCGGCAGCGGGTGAACGTGGCGCGGGCGCTGGCCATGAGCCCTGAGGTGCTGCTGCTGGACGAGCCGCTTTCGGCGCTCGACGCGCTGACCCGCGCCAACCTGGCGGACGAGATCGAGCACATTTGGGAAGCCGACAAGAAGACCTGCGTGCTGATCACCAACGATGTGGACGAGGCGATTACGCTGGCCGACCGGATCATCCCGCTCAATCCCGACGGCACGCTGGGCGAGTCATTCGCGGTCAGCCTGCCACGTCCGCGCGACCGGGCCGCGATGAACCATGACCCGGAGTTCAAGTCGCTTCGGGCCGCCGTGACCGGCTACCTGATGGACGTGGGCATCCAGGCCAAGGTTGCCGACACCAGGAGCCTGCCCAACGTCACCCCGATCCATGGACTTCCGCGGGCGGTGACGGCGGCGACGGCAGGGATGATCGACGAGCGGTTCCTCGACTTCAGCCAGCTGCACAAGGTCTACCCGACCCCGAAAGGGCCGCTGACGGTCGTCAAGGACTTCAATCTGAAGATGAACAAGGGCGAGTTCGTGTCGCTGATCGGCCATTCGGGCTGCGGCAAGTCCACCGTCCTGACCATGGCGGCGGGCCTGAACACGATCTCGAAGGGTGCGATCAAGCTCGACGGCCGCCATGTCGAGGGCGCCGACCCGGAACGTGCCGTGGTGTTCCAGTCGCCGAACCTGTTTCCCTGGCTGACCGCGCGCGAGAACGTCGCGATCGGGGTGGACCGGGTCTATCCCAAGGCCAGCCAGGCCGAGCGGCAGGAGGTGGTGGAATACTACCTCGAGCGGGTCGGGCTATCCGACGCCATGAATCGCTCCGCGTCCGAGCTGTCGAACGGCATGCGGCAGCGGGTCGGCATCGCGCGCGCCTTCGCGCTCAGCCCGAAGCTGCTGCTTCTCGACGAGCCGTTCGGGATGCTCGACAGCCTGACCCGGTGGGAGCTTCAGGAAGTGCTGATGGAGGTCTGGTCGCGCACCAAGGTGACCGCGATCTGCGTCACCCATGACGTGGACGAGGCGATCCTGCTGGCCGACCGCGTGGTGATGATGACGAACGGGCCCGAAGCCACCATCGGCCGCATCGTCGAGGTGGACCTGCCACGCCCTCGGACCCGCAAGGCGCTGCTCGAGCATCCCGACTACTACCATTACCGCGAGCAGGTGCTGAGCTTCCTCGAGGAATACGAACACGGCGCCAGGCCGAAGCCGAAGGCCGCCGAGCGGCCGCAGGCCGCAGCCCTGGCCGCGGAGTGAGTGTCATGCACACGCTCCGGTTTTCCGCCTGTCTCGCAACCGCTCGTCGCCGCGTGCCCGGCACCGGCACTGCGCAGTCGTGCGCTTTGAAGGACCTGAATCAATGATGGATACCGTTCTCGACAAACCCCTGAAGACCTTCATCGAAGTGGCCGAGGTCTGGGTGCCCCAGGGCGACCGCCTGGTTCTGGATGCAGGCAGCTACGGCGAGTTGAACGACTTCGCCGCGGTATCAGGGCAGGAAAGCTTCGGCCGCGGCGAGGGTCTGCCCGGGAAGGCCTGGGCCGAGGCCCGCCCGGTGGTGCTGAAGGACTTCGAAGGATCCTACTTCAAGCGCACCGAAGCCGCGAAGGCGGCCGGGCTGACCAGCGCGGTCGCGGTCCCCGTCTTCGCCGGCGACGTGCTGAAGGCGGTGCTCGTCGTGCTTTGTGCCGATGACCGGAACCGAACCGGCGCGATCGAAGTCTGGGCCGAAGCCGACGGGCTGCTGACGCTCGACGACGGCTATTACGGCGCCGCGCGGCATTTCGAATGGGTGTCGCAGCATACCCAGTTCCCGCGGGGACAGGGGCTGCCCGGCGGGGTCTGGGCGGCGATGACGCCGATGCTCTTCCGCGATCTCGGTTCGGGATACCGTTTCATCCGCGCCGAGAGCGCGGGCGAAGCCGGACTGACGACTGGACTTGGCTTGCCGGTCCCGGTGCCCGGCAAGAAGACCTATGTGCTGACGCTGCTCTCGGCCCGCGGCACCCCGATCGCGCGCCGGTTCGAGATCTGGGATGCGCGCGCGGCCAAGGTCGGCGCCGCCAAGGAGGCGGTGCTGGTCGACGGAATCTGCGCCCGCGAAGGCCCGCTCTGGGACGACGAGACCGAGCGCCGGGTGTCGGTCTGGCAGGGCGCGATCGGCAAGGTGCTGGGGACCGGACTGCCGGTGCTGGAAGACGGCACGCCGGGATTGTCCGCCGGCTACGGCTCGATGGTCGGTCTGCCGATCTATCGGGGCGGGGAACTGGCCCACATCGTTGCCTGGTATTGTTGAGAGGCTGACTACCATGAAGAAACTCGTCGTCATCGGTGCCGGCATGGCCTCGGGCCGCGCGCTGGAACACCTGCTCGAAGCAGCACCTGACACTTACGAGATCACGCTGTTCAACGCGGAGCCGCGCGGCAACTACAACCGGATCATGCTCTCGCCGGTCCTGTCCGGCGAAAAGACCTACGAGGAGATCGTCACCCACGACGACGCCTGGTACGTCGCGAACGGAGTGACCACCCGCTTCGGCGAGAAGGTCGCGCGGATCGACCGCGACCGGAAGGTGGTCGTGTCGGAGACCGGCGACGAACTGGCCTATGACAAGCTGCTGATCGCCACCGGTTCGAATCCGTTCATCGTCCCGCTTCCCGGCCACGATCTGGATGGCGTGATCGCCTACCGCGATCTCGAGGACACCAACCGGATGATCGATGCCTCCGGTATCCCCGGCGCCAAGGCCGTCGTCATCGGCGGCGGACTTCTGGGACTGGAGGCCGCGGCCGGGCTCAGGCTGCGCGGAATGGACGTGACGGTGATCCACATCATGGGCCACCTGATGGACCGCCAGCTCGACGCGGCGGCAGGGTATCTCCTGCGCAAGGCTCTGGTCGATCGCGGGATCAAGGTCATGTGCTCGGCCAATTCTAAGGAGATCCGCGGCGAGGACGGCAAGGTCCGGGCGCTGCTGCTCGAGGACGGCACCGAACTGCCCTGCGATCTGCTGGTCATGGCGGTGGGGATCCGGCCCAACGTGGCGCTGGGGAAGGAGGCCGGCCTGGCTGTCGGGCGGGCGATCCACGTGGACGACCAGATGGTCACCTCGGACCCCGACATCCTGGCGGTCGGCGAATGCGTCGAGCACCAGGGGGCGATCTTCGGCCTCGTCGCACCGCTCTACGATCAGGCCAAGGTGGTGGCGCAGACGCTTCTCGGCGAGGACGCCACATTCGTCCAGCGTCAGGTCTCGACCAAGCTGAAGGTCACCGGCTGTGACCTCTTCAGCGCGGGCGATTTCGCCGACGGGGAAGGGCGCGAGGACATCGTGTTCCGCGACCCGGCCCGCGGTGTCTACAAGCGCCTCGTCATTGAGAAGGACAAGGTGATCGGCGCCGTCATGTACGGCGATACCGCCGACGGCAACTGGTTCTACGGCCTCATCAAAGACGGTGCCGACATTTCGGAGATGCGCGAGACGCTGATCTTCGGCCCGGCCTTCCAGGGAGGGGCCGCTGCGGACCCTATGGCGGCCGTTGCAGCCTTACCGCCTGAGGCGGAGATCTGCGGCTGTAACGGCGTCTGCAAGGGGCAGATCGTGGACGCGATTGCGAACGGCGCCGCCGATCTCGGGGCGGTCCGGGCGGTGACCAAGGCTTCGGCCTCCTGCGGGTCCTGCACGGGACTGGTCGAGCAGGTTTTGGCGGTGACGCTGGGCGACGCGTTCCAGCTGCCGGCGAGCCAGCCGATGTGCGGATGCACCGAGCTGACGCACGAGGATGTCCGCCGGCTGATCAAGGCGCAGGAGCTGAAATCGATGCCTGCCGTTTGGCAGGAACTGGGCTGGAAGACGAAGGACGGCTGCCATGTCTGCCGCCCGGCGCTAAACTTCTACCTGCTTGCCGACTGGCCGCTCGAATACACTGACGACCCGCAGAGCCGCTTCATCAACGAGCGCAAGCACGCCAACATCCAGAAGGACGGCACGTTCAGCGTCGTGCCCCGGATGTGGGGCGGCATCACCAACCCGGCGGAACTGCGCGCGATCGCCGATGCGGCCGAAAAGTACGACGTGCCGACGGTCAAGGTCACCGGCGGCCAGCGCATCGACCTGCTGGGCGTGAAATCCGAGGACCTGCCCTTTATCTGGGCCGATCTGAATGCCGCCGGACTGGTTTCGGGGCACGCCTATTCCAAGGGGCTCAGGACCGTGAAGACCTGCGTCGGCACCGACCATTGCCGGTTCGGCACCCAGGACTCCACCGGTCTCGGCATCAAGCTGGAAAAGGCGCTCTGGGGGTCGTGGACGCCGCACAAGGTGAAGCTCGCCGTGTCGGGCTGCCCGCGGAACTGCGCGGAAGCCACCTGCAAGGACGTCGGCGTCGTCTGCGTCGACTCGGGCTACCAGATCGGTGTCGGCGGGGCGGCCGGGATGGACGTCAAGGAAACCCAGCCGCTGGCACTCGTGCCCACCGAACAGGAGGCGATCGACATGACCGTCGCCTTTGTCCAGCTCTACCGCGAAAACGCCAAGTATCTCGACCGGCCCTACAAGTGGATTGCCAAGGTCGGGCTCGACTGGGTGAAGGACCAGATCGTTGCCGATCCTGACAACCGTCAGGCGCTGATCGATCGCTTCGCGGTCAGCCAGAGCGTCTATCAGAAGGACCCCTGGGCCGAGCATGCGGCCGAGCGGGCCGAAACCTACACCCCCATCGCCAATCTGACTCTGGAGGCTGCGGAATGACCGACTGGATCGATATCGGACCCCTCGACGCCATTTCTCCGCGGGGCGCCCGCGTGGTGAAGACACGCGCCGGTTGCGTGGCCGTGTTCCGCACCGGAGACGACCGGGTCTATGCGCTCGACAATACCTGCCCGCACCGGGGCGGGCCACTGGCCGAAGGGATCATTCACGGCGCCTCGGTCACCTGTCCGCTGCACAACTGGGTCTTCGACCTGGAGACCGGCATTGCCAAGGGCGCCGATTCCGGCAGCGTCGCCACGCATCCCGCACGGGTCGAGGACGGCCGCATCTATCTCGACCTGTCGCAGCTCGAAAGCCGGAAGGCCGCATGATGGCTGACGGCGTTCCGACCTCCCGGCCGGTCCGCACGACCTGTCCCTATTGCGGGGTGGGCTGCGGCGTCCTTGCGACCCCGGACGGGGCCGGCGGAATTGCCGTCAAGGGCGATCCGGACCATCCGGCCAATCTGGGGCGGCTCTGCTCGAAGGGCTCTGCCCTGGGCGAGACGGTGGGGAATGCAGAACGCCTGCTAGCCCCCCGGATCGGCGGGCGCGACGCTGAATGGGAGGACGCGCTCGACCTGGTGGCGACGCGGTTTCGCGATACGATTGCCGCACACGGTCCGGACAGCGTGGCATTCTACGTGTCGGGCCAGCTTCTGACCGAGGATTACTACGTCGCCAACAAGCTGATGAAGGGCTTCATCGGCTCGGCCAATATCGACACCAACTCCCGGCTCTGCATGTCCTCGACCGTGGCCGGTCACAAGCGCGCCTTCGGCACCGACACCGTGCCGGGCGTCTACGAGGATCTGGAACTTGCCGACCTCGTGGTTCTGGTCGGTTCCAACCTCGCCTGGTGCCATCCGGTGCTCTACCAGCGTCTCGTCAAGGCCAAGGCGGAGCGGCCGGACATGAAGGTGGTCACCATCGACCCGAGGCGCACCGCGACGTCGGATCTGGCCGACCTGCACCTTGCCATCGCACCCGGCTCGGACGTGGCGCTGTGGAACGGTCTTCTGGCTGCGATCGGCGAACGGGGCGCGGTGAACTCTGCCTTCGCGCGCGATCACGTGGTCGGTCTCGAGGCGGCGCTGGACGCTGCCAAAGCCACGGATCTGTCGGCGACCGGCCTGGACGGGACGGCGATCGCCGAATTCTTCCGGCTCTGGATCGCGACCGACAAGGTCGTCACCGTGTTCAGCCAAGGCGTCAACCAGTCCTCAAGCGGCACCGACAAGGTGAACGCGATCATCAATTGTCACCTCGCCACCGGCCGGATCGGCAAGCCTGGCATGGGGCCGTTCAGCGTGACCGGCCAGCCCAATGCAATGGGCGGGCGGGAAGTGGGCGGACTGGCCAACATGCTGGCCTGTCATCTGGATCTGGAGGATGCCGCGCACCGCGCCGCGGTGCGCGAATTCTGGCAGGCTCCGGCGATGCCGGACCGGCCGGGCCTCAAGGCGGTCGATATGTTCCGGGCCGTCGCCGACGGGCGGATCAAGGCGCTCTGGATCGTCTGCTCGAACCCGGCGGCAACGCTGCCCGATGCAGATGCCGTTGCCGCGGCGATCGAAGGCTGTCCCTTCGTGGTGGTCTCCGACGTGACCGCGTGGACCGACACGGCGCGGCGCGCCCATGTGCTTCTGCCGGCCCTTGGCTGGGGCGAGAAGGACGGGACGGTGACCAATTCGGACCGCACGGTCAGCCGCCAGCGGACGACACTGGCGCCGGCGGGCGTGGCCCAAGCCGACTGGCGCATTCTGGCCGAGGTCGGCGCCCGGATGGGTTGGAAGCGGCAGTTCGACTATCAGGGGCCCGCCGAGATCTTCCGCGAGTACGCCGCGCTATCGGGCATCGCCGCAGGGTTCGGACGCGATTTCGATCTCTCCGCGCTCGCCGAAATATCCGACCGCGACTATGCCGCCCTGGCGCCGGTGCGCTGGCCAGTGAGCGCGGCCCGCAGCGGCGGACGGTTCTTCGGCGACGGGCGGTTCTTTACCGCGGACGGGCGGGCGCGGATGCTGCCACTGACCGTGACGCCGCCGGCGGCCACGCCGAATGCGGAGTTTCCCTTCCGGCTCAATACCGGCCGGGTGCGGGACCATTGGCACACGATGACCCGCACCGGGCTCTCACCGCGGCTGTCCCGGCACCTTGCCGAACCCTTCGTCGAGGTCCATCCCGAAGACGCTGCCGAGGCCGGGCTCGAGCCCGCAGGCATCGCCCGTGCCGAAAGCCCGCAGGGATCGGCACTCCTGCGGGTGCTGGTCACCGACCGGGTTCGCAAAGGAGAGATTTTTGCACCGATCCACTGGACCGGCGAGACCTCGGCGAAGGGCCGGATCGACGCCCTGATCGCCCCCGTCACCGACCCCCATTCCGGCCAGCCGGAAAGTAAGGCCGGGATCGCACGGCTGAGCCCATACGCCGCCGCATGGTACGGCTTCGCTGCCAGCGCCGAGCGTCCCGAGCCTGCAACCGGATACTGGGCGCTTGCGCGGACCGCCACGGGTTGGCAGGTGGAACTCGCGGACATGCAGACGCCCGAAAGCTGGGAAGCGTTCGGCCGCGGGCTCTTCGGTCTGGACGACGGGCATGATACCGTTGCGGTCATGGACCCGGCTCTGGGGGCGGCCCGGCTCGCCTTCGTCCAGGAGGGGCGCGTGGTTGCGTGCCTTTTTGCCAGCCGGACGCCGGTGGCGCTGTCGCGCGGGCATGTCTCGGGACTGATCGGCGAACCGCTCGATGGCGCCGTGCTCTCGGGACGTCCCGGCGCTGACCGGCCGGATCCGGGGCCGGTTCTCTGTGCCTGTCTTGATGTGGGAGTGAATACCATCGTGCGTGCCATCGAATCCGGGGAATGTCTTTCGGTCGCGGCGATTTCCGCCGCCCTGGGCGCCGGCAGCAATTGCGGGTCCTGCCGTCCCGAGATCCAGGCGCTGATCGATTCGCGGCGTCCGCGCATGGCGGCGGAGTGAAACCGGAATGGGTGAGACGCAAGGCACATCCGGCACTCCGGCACCCGCTGCCGCACGGCTTGCCGCGCATGTCCGGGCGCTGGGGCGCGGGCCTGGGCGGTCTCGGTCGCTGACGCGCGAGGAAGCCGCCGATGCCATGGCGGTGATGCTCGCGGGCGAGGCCGCGCCCGAGGCTGTGGGGGCGCTTCTGATGCTGATGCGGTATCGCGGCGAGACGCCCGGGGAAATCGCCGGCTTCGTCAGCGCCTTGCGCGCAGCAATGCCGGGCTGGCCCGGGACGCGTCCGGCGCTCGACTGGCCCTGCTACGCAGCCGGCCGATCACGCGGGCTACCCTGGTTCCTTCTTGCAGCGCGAATCCTTGCCGCGACCGGCACACCCGTTCTTCTGCACGGTCCTGCCCGCCGCGGTGCGGCGCCGGCAGCAGTACCTGCGGCTTTGCCGGCGGCGGGCATCCCGATGGCTGAGGATGCACCGGCGGCGTCCCGGCATCTTGCCAGGGGCGGCATCGCCTTCCTGCCGCTCGACGCCTATGCGCCCGCGGCACAGCGGCTTCTCGATCTCCGCGCGGTCCTGGGGCTGCGCTCGGCTGTCAACACCGCACTTCGAATGTCGAATCCGGCCGCTGCCGCGACCTCGGTGCAGGGGGTGTTCCACCCGCCCTACCGGCCGCTCCAGCAGGCGGCAGCGCGGCTCCTTGGCGATCCCTCGACCCTCGTCATCAAGGGCGGTGGCGGCGAGTTCGAGCGGCATCCGTCGAAGGCGATCAGCCTCTGGGGCCAGCGCGTAGGCGAAACCTGGAGAGGGACGACCCCGGTGCTTCTGCCGGAGACCGCGCAGCGCCTGGCCGACGGGCCGTCCGCCGGCGATCCCGAGGCGCTCGCCCGGCTCTGGGCCGGCGAAGAGGAGGACGACTTCGCCACCGCCGTCGTGACCGGAACCCTGGCTCTCGCACTTCTGGCGCTCGGGCGGGTGTCCGCGCCTGACACGGCCGATCACATGGCCGAGGGCCTCTGGGCTCGCCGGCACGACCTTGTGCCCGCCTGAGTCCGGAGGCTGCCGGTGAAGACCTTTCCGATGTTTCTGAAGATGGACGGCCGCCGCGTGGTGATTGCGGGCGGCGGAGAACAGGCCGCCCAGAAGGCGCGGTTGCTGTGCCGGACCGAAGCGCATCTCGCGCTGGTGGCGCCCGCGCTTGACGATGAGCTTGCCGCGCTCGTCGACAGCGGGCGGGCCGAACACGTCACTGGCCCGGTCACGTCCGGGACCTTCCGCGGTGCGGCACTCGTCTTCGTCGCCAGCGGCTGTCCGGCGCTCGATGCAGCGCTCCACGCCCTTGCAACTGCCGCCGGCGCGCCGGTCAACGTGGTGGACCGGCCCGATCTCTGCGATGCCTTCACGCCGTCGATCGTGGATCGCGATCCGGTCGTGGTCGCGATCGGCACGGAAGGCGCGGCGCCGGTTCTGGCCCGGCAGATCAAGACGCGCGTGGAAACCATGCTCGACCCGCGGTTGGGCGGCTTCGCGGCCCTGGCCGGACGATTGCGAGGCGCCGTGGAGCGGCAGGTGCCGCGGGAAGGACGGCGGGCATTCTGGCGCTGGGCCTTCGACGGGGCGCCGCGTCAGCTTCACCAGCGCGGCGCCGAGCGCGAGGCGGCGCGGCGGCTGAAGGAGGCGATTGCCGCGGGCGGCGCGCCCGACGCCGCGACCGAAGGGTCGATTGCACTGGTCGGCGCGGGGCCCGGCGCGGCGGATCTGCTGACCTTGCGGGCGGTGCGGCACCTCCAGGAGGCGGATGTGATCTTCTACGACCGGCTCGTCGATCCGGGCGTGCTGGAACTGGCGCGCCGCGATGCCGAGCGGGTCTTTGTCGGCAAGGCGGTCGGCGCGTCGGCCTGGCCGCAGGACCGGATCTGCGAGGTGATCGTCTCTGCAGCCCGGCGCGGACGTCGGGTGGTGCGGCTGAAGGGAGGCGATCCTGGGATCTTCGGGCGCGCCGAAGAAGAACTTGCCGCCGCCCGGGCCGCCGGGATCGCAGTCGAGATCGTTCCCGGCGTCACCGCGGCAAGTGCCTCTGCCGCCGCCCTTGGCCGGTCGCTGACCGAGCGCAATGTCACCGACCGGGTGGTCTTTGCCACCGCGACGGGGGCCGATGGGCAGGTGGTGGCCGGACTGGCCGATCTGGCACGGCCGGGGACGTCGCTGGCGCTCTACATGGCGGTCCGGCAGGTCCCGGCGATTGCGGCGGGGCTGCGGGCGCAGGGCCTGCCCGGAGAAACTCCGGTCGATGTGGTGGCCGCCGCCACGACCGGTGCCGAGCGGCGGATCCGCTCCACGCTCGATCGCTTCACCGCTGCGATGGATGCCGCCGGCATTGCCAGTCCGGCGGTGATCCTCGTCACCGTTCCGAAGGCGGCCCCTGCGGCGGCGCTGCCGCTTCGGCGGTCGGCCTGAGCCGCCGCCGGGCCGTCAGCATTCCGGCAGGTTGACGGCCAGGCCGCCGAGCGAGGTCTCCTTGTACTTCTCGCTCATGTCGTTGCCGGTCTGGCGCATCGTCTCGATGCAGTTGTCGAGCGGCATGAAATGGCTGCCGTCGCCCCGCAGCGCCAACGACGCGGCCGAGACCGCCTTGATCGCGCCCAGTCCGTTGCGCTCGATGCAGGGGACCTGGACCAGCCCGGCGGCGGGGTCGCAGGTCATCCCGAGATGATGCTCGAGCGCGATCTCGGCGGCGTTCTCGATCTGCTCGTTGCTGCCCCCGAGGGCGGCGCAGAGCCCCGCCGCCGCCATCGCCGAGGCCGAGCCGACCTCGCCCTGGCAGCCGACCTCGGCGCCCGAGATCGAGGCATTGTGCTTGATCAGCCCGCCGACCGCCGCGGCGGCCAGCAGGAAGTCGCGGATGCCCTCGCGGCGCGCGCCGACGCAATGGTCGCGGTAATAGCGGATCACCGCCGGCACCACGCCCGCGGCGCCGTTCGTCGGCGAGGTCACCACCCGCCCGCCGGCGGCGTTCTCTTCGTTCACCGCCATGGCATAGACGCTGAGCCAGTCGTTGACGACGTGGGGCTGGGCGAGGTTGCGGCCCTGCTCGGCCAGGAGCTGCTGGTGGATCGCACGGGCGCGGCGCTTCACCTTCAGCCCGCCCGGCAGCACGCCCTCCATCCGCAGCCCGCGGTCGATCACCCCGTCCATCACCGCCCAGAGCGCGTCGAGCCGCTGGTCGAGGTCGGCCTTTCCTGACACGGCGGTCTCGTTGGCGCGCTTCATCGCGGCCACGCTCATCCCCGCCTTGTGCCCCATCGCCAGCATCTCGCGCGCCGTCGCGAAGGGATGCGGGCAGCCCTGCGCCGCCTGCTGCGCGCGGATTTCGCCGGGGCCGAGGGCGCGCTGCGCGGCCAGCTCGGCCTCGGTCATCACGAAGCCGCCGCCGACGGAATAATAGGTCTGGGTCAGGCAGGGCCGGCCCTCGGCGTCGAAGGCGCGCAGGATCAGCCCGTTGGCATGGCCGGGCAGCGGCGGGCCGAAATCGAACACCAGGTCGGTCTCCGGGTCGAAGCCGAGCGGCGGCAGGTCCGGCGGGGTGACTTGCCGGCGGCGGCGCACCTCGGCCTCGGCGGCCTCGGCCGCGTCCGGGTTGATCGTGTCGGGCAGGTAGCCGCAGAGCCCCAGCACCACGGCGCGGTCGCTGGCATGGCCCTTGCCGGTGAAGGCGAGCGAGCCGTGCAGCGAGGCCTTGAGGCTCGCCACCTCGCCGGCGCCCGGAATCCGCTCCGCCCCGCCCCGCAGGTCGTCCAGAAACCGCGCCGCCGCCGTCATCGGACCCATCGTGTGCGACGACGACGGCCCAAGACCGACCTTGAAGATCTCGAAGACCGAAAGGAACATGCGCCTGACCCCTGAGTTTGATCAATGGTTAGACCGGATTCTGCCACCGTGCCACGCTTGCAAGCGACACCTCGCATTGCCGGCGCGACCAAAGCTCGCCTGCGCCGCGTGGCGCGTTTGCTGGCGGTCGGGCGTGCGGCCATCTTCGGCCGGTGGGAGCCCTGATCGTCAAGTCGCAGCGAGGAACGCGTGACCTGTCAGACACTTCTTGATGCGATGGACGGAATCGCGCTGCTCATTGACCGCCGCATGCGGATCGTCGCGGTCGGGCGACCGAACTGGGATCGGTTCTGGATAGACAACGGCGGCGGCGATCCGATTCTCGACCCGCTCGGCGGGACCTTCACCGATTTCATCGTTCCGGGCGAGGTGCGCGAGCGATTCCGTGCGCTTCTTGGGGATGTGCTTGCCGGACATCGTCCCGCCGCGCGCCTCGACTTCCAGTGTGACTCTCCGTCAATTCGGCGGCTGATGCGCCTGACGCTGACGCCGGTGCGTCTGCCCGACCGGCTGGTGGCGGAGGGCAAGCTGGCTGAAGGGGTGTTGTACCAATCGATCCGGATCGACGTGGAAGCCCGGCCGCCGCAGCCACTCGTGACCGCACCCGAGTCGCTGGCCCCGGCGGGCGGCGCGGCCATCGTGCACATGTGCGCGCGGTGCAGTCGCGTGGCCTGGCCACCGGGCCGGGCAAGCCGCGCCTCATCATGGATCGGGCCTGTCGACTATTACCGGCGCGGCGGGTCCGAGCACGTTCTGCTTCAGCACGGGCTTTGTCCGTCCTGCCTGGAGAGCTTCATGGCCGAGGACCACTGAGACGGGCAGCGGGCCACTACGAACTGCGCGGCTTGGCGCGCAGCGTCGCCTGCGCGGTCGTGGGATCCTCCGGCCAGGGGTGCCTGGGATAGCGCGCGCGCATGTCCTTGCGCACGTCGGCATAGCTGCCCGCCCAGAAGCCCGGCAGGTCCATCGTCGTCTGTACCGGGCGTCCGGCCGGTGACAGAAGCGTCACGCGGAGCGGCTGCCCGGCGACGCTCGGGTGTCGGGTCTCGCCGAACAGTTCCTGCAGGCGCAGGGAAATCTCGGGCGCTTCGCCGGAATAGTCGATGGCAATGCGGCGACCGAGTGGGGTCACGTAGGCGGGCGGTGCGATCCGGTCCAGCGCGGCGCGGTCTTCATGGCCGATGAAGGCCAGAAGTGGCTCGCTGGGATCGAGTGCTTTCAGATCCGCGGCGCTGCGCACCGGTCCCAGCCAGGGCAGCAGCCAGTCCGCGGCCTGGGCAAGCAGTGCGGTCTCGGAGGGGTCGGGAAGGTCCGGCCGTTCGGCGCGTGCAACGCGGAGCCGGGCCCGGAGCCGGTCGAATTGCGGGGAAGGTTTGAGGGCAGCGAGGCCGAGGTCGTGCACGCCGTCCAGTGCCGCGCGTGCGAGCGCCTCGGGCGGAGCGTCCGACCAGGGGCGGTCGCTGAGCGCGATGGCGCCCAGACGCTCCCGGTCGCGGGCGACGACGCGACGGTCACGGCGGGACCACTCGCAGACCTGTACCCGCCGGATCCGCTCCGGAAACAGGGCGCGCAGTGCGCTCTCCGTGACCGGGGCCGCCTGGCGGATGCGGGCCTCGCGCGGATCGCCGTCGAGATCGGTGGCAACGATCAGGCGCTGGCCTGCCAGCGGATCGGCGGCGTCGATCACCGCGCCCTTGCCGCCGGACAGCAGGAAGCGCGGGACGTCGCCGGGGCGGCGCAGGCCGATCCGGTCGGGATAGGCCAGCGCGGCCATTTCGCCCGTGCCGAGGGTGGCCGTGCCGGGACCGGCAATGCGCGAAAGGCGTTTCGCTTCGGAGCGGATACGGGACAGGGCGGCCGGATGCGCCGCGCCGGAGTCCTCACCGCGCAGCGCCTTCAGCCGCAGATCCAGATCGGCCGGCGCGCCGCGCAGGGGATCGCGATCCTCGAGCAGCGCCGCCAGCGCGGCGGCCTGCGCGCCCGCGGTCAGCAACATGTGGCCGAGCCGGGGGTGAAGCGGCAGCGCGGCCAGCGCGCGTCCGTGCTCGGTGATCCCACCCCGACGGTCGAGTGCGCCCAGGTCCGCCAGGAGCGCGCGCGCCTCGCTCAGGGCCGGCGCGGGCGGCGGCGTCAGGAAGGCGAGATCGCCCGCATCCGCCCCCCATTGCGCCAGGTCGAGCGCGAGGCCGGTCAGATCCGCGGCTTCGATCTCGGCCGGTGGAAAGGCCGGCAAGGCGCCGTCCTCTCCGCGTGTCCAGAGCCGGTAGCAGGTTCCCGGCGCGACACGTCCCGCCCGTCCCCGGCGCTGGTCGGCCTCGGCTTTCGTGACCCGCTCGGTTACCAGCCGCGACATGCCGGATGCGGGATCGAACCGCGCGCGGCGGGCACGCCCGGCATCGACGACGACACGGACGTCCTCGATCGTCAGCGAGGTCTCGGCGATGGCGGTTGCAAGGACCACCTTGCGCGCGCCCGGCGCAGGCGCGATCGCGGCCCGCTGGGCATTTGCCGGCAAGGCCCCGTAGAGCGGCAGGAGCCGACAACCGCCCGGCACTCGCCCATCGAGCAGCGCCAGGGTGCGCCGGATCTCGGCCTCCCCGGGCAGGAAGACGAGAATGCCGCCTTCGGTTTCCGAAACGGCGCGCTCCACCAGCGCCGCGGTCCCGGCTTCAAGCCGCTGGTCGCGCGGCCGCGGTGCGTCAAGCCAGATCGTCTCGACCGGGAAGGCCCGGCCTGCGGACGTCACCACGGGGGCGTCGTCCAGCAAGGCTGCGACCGGACCGGCGTCCAGCGTAGCCGACATGACCAGAAGCCGAAGATCCGGGTGCAGCGCCTGCCGCACCTCCCAGGCCAGCGCCAGGCCGAGATCCGCCTGGAGCGAGCGTTCGTGGAATTCGTCGAAGATCACGGTGCCGATCCCGGCCAGTTCGGGATCGTTTTGCAGGCGGCGGGTCAGGATCCCTTCGGTGACGACCTCGATCCGGGTCGCGGCCGAGACTTGCGCCTCGCCACGGATGCGGAAGCCCACGGTCCGTCCCACTGGTTCGCCAAGGGTCGCCGCCATGCGCTCGGCCGCGGCGCGCGCCGCGATCCGCCGCGGCTCCAGCATCACGATCCGTCCCTCGGCACCCTCCCGGAGAAGCGCAAGCGGGACCCGGGTGGTCTTTCCGGCCCCGGGCGGGGCCTGGAGCACGGCGCGGCCGTGCCTGGCCAGCGCCTGGGCAAGGGCAGGCAGCACCGGATCGATGGGCAGCGCGTCGGGGCTCATGCTGCCTTATCCCCGAGCCTCGCCGCCTTGGCAAATGTGGCGGGTTCAGTCGGTGCGCCGGATCCGGGCAGTGCCGAAGCTGGTCGGGAAACTGACCTCGCGTACCCGATAGGTGCCGTCGGAAAGACGGTCATAGTCCATTCTCAGCGGCCAGTCCCGGCCCTTGGCCATATCCTTGGGACTGAAGCCGGCGAGGCGAGTGTAGACGCCCGTGCAACTGAGGCCGCCCGGCCGCTGCTGCGCCTCGTCCAGGCGAATGCGCTGACGGCGCGTGCCGTCGTAGAGCACGAGGTCGAGCTGGCAGGCGAGGCTCTCCGGCCGGTCGCGCAGGATGGCGAAGGCGGCGGTGGACGTGTCGACGGTGCCTTTCTGCTCCGACGGCGGCGCGGCATGCTTCGATGGCTTGTCGGGCGGGTCGTAGCTGACCGAGGGGACGCCACCCCGGTAGGTGATTGTGCGGGTCGACGTGTCGCCATCCTTGCGGGTCGTCTCGCGGGCGAGGCTTGGCCGGTACGTGTTGCCGCTGACCCGCCCCTTGGCAGTGCTGTCGATCTCGGCATCGAAGAGCAGTCCGAACAGCCCGCCGGGCCGCACCGCGCCACGCATCTCGTAGCGGCCTCCGGACAGGCTGGCGTCGTAGGCGAGCACGCCGGCCTTCAGACCGCCGAAGCTGACCTCGAACTGCCCGGACTCGGCGCAGGCCGCCGTCGCGGCGGCCATGGCGGCAGCGGCAAGCGCGCCTTTGATGCGTGCCATGATGGCTGTCCCCTTCATTCCGGCTTCGCACTGGACATATTTTCCGCTCCGCGGCAAGACAACGCCCACACCGATTTGTGACGGAGCCGCCATGTCCAAGCCCGAGCCCGCTGCCCGGATGGCGGAGGTCGCCCGGCGCGTCCTTGACGGCGACCGCCGGGCGCTGTCGCGCGCGATCACGCTGGTCGAAAGCGGACGGGCGGATCACCGGGCCGAAGCTGCGGCGCTTCTCGATGCCGTCCGGACCTCCGGGCGCGAAGCGCTCAGGATCGGCCTCTCCGGGACGCCGGGGGTCGGCAAGTCGACCTTCATCGAAGCCTTCGGCACGATGCTGACGGGTCAGGGCCTGAAGGTTGCGGTCCTGGCGGTGGATCCGTCCTCGGCACGCTCCGGCGGCTCGATTCTTGGCGACAAGACCCGGATGGGGCGTCTGTCCCGCGATCCGAATGCGTTCATTCGCCCGTCCCCCAGCCAGACCCATCTGGGCGGCGTCGCGCGGCGTACGCGCGAGGCGGTGGCGCTTTGCGAGGCCGCGGGATTCGATGTGGTGCTGATCGAGACGGTGGGCGTCGGCCAGTCCGAAACCGTGGTTGCCGAAATGTCGGACCTGTTCCTGCTGCTGATGGCGCCGGCCGGCGGCGACGAACTGCAGGGCGTCAAGCGCGGGATCATGGAGATCGCCGACATGATCGTCGTGAACAAGGCCGACGGCGATCTCAAGGCGACCGCCACGCGGACCTGTGCGGACTATGCGGGTGCGCTGCGGCTTCTCAGGAAGCGACCGCAGGACCCGCCCGGCTATCCCAAGGCGATCATGGTCTCGGCGATCGAGGAATCGGGGCTGGCGGCGGCCTGGGACGACATGCAGGGGCTGATTGCCTGGCGCCGGGACCACGGTCATTGGGCGGCGCGGCGGCAG
This sequence comes from Paracoccaceae bacterium, assembly GCA_020425125.1. Lineage (GTDB taxonomy): Bacteria > Pseudomonadota > Alphaproteobacteria > Rhodobacterales > Rhodobacteraceae > Meridianimarinicoccus. The sequence continues at coordinate 152,940 of JAGQRV010000006.1, forward strand.
GCGCAGGCCCGCCACTGGTTCGAGGAGGAGGTGCGGCAGGGACTGCTCGCCCGATTGACCGCGGATCCGGAGGCGCGATCGCGGATGGCGGCTCTGGGCACGGCCGTGGCGCATGGCGAGGCCGAACCGGCGCAGGCGGCGGAAGAAATGCTCGCCTGGCTCAAGGGATAGGTGCGACGATGCAGCTGGCAGGACAGGGTTGTCCGGGAATGACCTGCAGGTCGACGGTCCGTGCGCCGGCGGGACGATTGCGCCTTGACCTTGCAGACCAGACCGCGTAGAGGCGCAAGACCAATTCCGGGCGCTGCAGTGGCGGCGCCTTTTGCATTCCGCTCGACGGTCCGGAGCACCGGATCTCGCCGAAGCCAGACGAAGGACGATACGATGTCGCGCCGCTGCGAACTGACCGGAACGGGCCCGATGGTTGGCAACAATGTCAGCCACGCCCACAACAAGACCAAGCGCCGCTTCCTGCCCAACCTCAAGGAAGTGAGCCTGATCTCGGATGCGCTGGGTCAGACGTTCACGTTGAGGATCACGTCGGCCGCGTTGCGCAGCGTCGACCACCGCGGCGGTCTGGATGCATTCCTTGCCAAGGCCAAGGATGTCGATCTCTCGCCGGCTGCGCTGAAGATCAAGAAGGACATACAGAAGGCGAAGGCTTCGGCCTGACCCTCGCGCCGGCAACGGTGGACTGAAAGCCCTGCGCCGCGGCGCAGGGCCTTTTCATTTGCGGGTGGCTTCAGGTTGCGCCGACAAGGTACTTCATCCCTGAAGACCGGGGCGATATACCGGTCCGCATGTCGTTATCCCGCCACCTGATCGCCCTCTGCCTTGCGCTTTCGATTGCCCTTACGGGGGTCGCCGTGGGCGTTGTGCGCGGGCAGGTGCAGGTGGCCGGACAGATCGTCCTCTGTACCGGCAACGGGCCGGTCAGCGTGGCGGTCGACGCCAAGGGCAAGCCGGTCGGCCCGCCACGGCTCTGCCCCGACTGCGCCCCGGCGCTTCTGGCCGGCGTGTCTTTCGTCCCCGAACTGCCGGTCCCGCCGGATTCCCATGGCACAGCGGTCGCGTCCACTCTGCCGGACCGGGCGGCCGGTCCCGTGCGGCTGGCCGCGCGCGCGAGGGGGCCGCCCCGCATTCTCTGACACCGCGGACACACCGACAGATCAGAGGATACGGAATATGATGAAATCGCTCTTTCTCGCCGGGGCGCTGGCCACCGGTCTTGCAGGTGCCGTTTCGGCACAGGGCATCGAGGTCATGGACGCCTACGCCCGGGTGTCGAGCGCGGCGGCCAAATCCGGTGCCATCTTCATGGTGATCTCCAACGGCGGAGGGTCCGACGACCGTCTTGTCGCCGCGGAAGCACCGGTTGCCCAGCGGGCCGAACTGCACACGCATCTCGAAGACGCGAACGGCGTCATGCGGATGGTCGAGGTCGAGGACGGCATCGCACTTCCGGCAGGTCAGGATCACGCGCTTGCCCGCGGCGGCGATCACGTGATGCTGATGGGGCTGAAAGAACCTCTCGTGGACGGCAGCCATTTTCCGCTGACCCTCACGTTCGAAGAGGCCGGCCCGATCACCGTCGACGTGGTGGTCGATTCGGCGCGGGCGCCGGACCAGCCGGCCGGACAGGACATGCAGCATGGCGCCATGCATGGCATGGGCGCTGTCAACTGAAGCAGGCCGGATCCGCGCGGCGCGGGGTCAGCCCCGCGCCGCCAGCCGTTCGTCGACCCAGTCGGGGACGAGTCGGCTCGCCGGTCCCTGCCGCGATTCGTCGAAATCCGCGGCAATCTCCGACCGTTCGAGATTGAGTTCCAGCGTCCGCGCGCCTGCCATCGCCGCATCCTGGACGAATCCGGCGGCAGGATAGACGCTGCCCGAGGTGCCGACGGCGACGAACAGGGCACAATCGGCAAGCGCACCGGCGATCCGGTCCATGTGGTAGGGAAATTCGCCAAACCAGACCACGTCGGGTCGAACTGCGGCGGCGCCGCAGAGGGGGCAGGGATCCGTGGCGTGCATCGTTTCGGGGGCATCCCAGCGCTGCCCGCACTGCGCGCAGAGCGCCCGCATCAGCTCGCCATGCATATGCACCACGTTCCGGGCTCCGGCGCGTTCCAGCAGGTTGTCGATGTTCTGGGTCACGATGAGGACATCGTCGCCTAGGTGCTGCGACAGCCGTGCTAGGGCGAAATGTGCCGGGTTCGGGGCCGCATTCAGGCAATTGGCCCGGCGGGCATTATAGAAGTCGTGCACCCGCGCGGGATCGCGCGCAAAGCCCTGCGGCGTCGCCACGTCCTCGAGCCGGTAGCGCGTCCAGAGCCCGTCCTTGTCGCGAAAGGTGCCGAGGCCGCTTTCGGCCGACAGGCCGGCACCGGTGAGGATCACGATCTCGGGCATGCGGTGTCGGGTCCGGGCTTGGCAAGTCTGCGATGTTCGGCGTAACCCTGCCGCATGTCTGCCCTCCGTTCCAGCCCGCGCATCCTGTTCGTCTGTCTCGGCAATATCTGCCGCTCGCCCACGGCCGAGGGGGTAATGCGCGCGCTCGCGCCCGACTGGGACTTGGACAGCGCCGGGACCGGCTGCTGGCATCTGGGCGATCCGCCGCATCCGCCGGCGATCCGCGCTGCGGCGGCCCGTGGATATGACCTGACCTCGCTAAGGGCGCGCCAGTTCGAAACGGGGGACTTTGCGCGCTTCGACCGGATTCTGGTGATGGACAGTGACAATCTGCGGTCGGTCGAGGCGATGCGCCCCGCGGGATCTCCAACCGGCGTGGCGCGGCTGCTGGACCATGCCCCGGAAACCGGCCGGCGCGATGTGCCGGATCCCTATTACACCGGCGATTTCGACGGCGCGCTCGACCTGATCGAGGCCGCCTGCCGCGGGCTCCTCCGCGATTTCGGCGGCTAGACCGGGACCCGCAGCGTCAGTTGCAGTTTTGTGCGGCGGCCTGGCCGAACCGTTCGTAGCGGTCCCAGAACAGGTTGTCGCGGTCTGTCTTCGACATCCGCACGTCCTGGGCGCGCTGCGGATCCTTGAAGAAGCTCGCCGCCAGCCGCTGGTCGTCGCGGGTGAGCATCCGGTCCGCCACGGCCTGGATGCAGCCGCAGAGCCGGATGTTGCCACCGGCCCGGTCTGATGCCGAGCAGGCACTGGCGATCTGCCCGGCGGCGGCGGGGGTGCCAAGTGCCGGAACAGCCAGAAGAAGCGCAAGCGCAAGGGAATTGCGGATCACTGCCATCGTTGCCTCCGTCTCACTCTCTTGGTGATTTCGGTCAAATCTTGGCAAATTTTCGCTTAATTCCCACGGCAAGATTCTGCGCGCGCGCTCGGATCGGCGGATTTCCGCCGATCCGAAGTGTCCTTTGCTGATCCGTCAGATCCGGACCAGATGGTTGTCCCAGGTCCAGTCATCGGTGCGGGCGCAGATCTCGGTGTGCCCGCCCGTGCGGTATCCGATCGCGCCGGCCAGTGTGATCGCGAGCCCATCACCCTCGCGCGCCACGCCGCTGGCCTCGGGCAGCGCTTCCGATCCACGAGCCGCGCCGTTCCCGGGATCGAAATACAGCACCGATCCTCCCTTGGGGCTGGTCACCGCGAATTCGCTCAGGTCGCCCGAGATCGCGACCGATCCGCCGAACTGCTTCAGCGACGCCATGTCGGGGTGGTCGAGCAGGCGCAGATCTTCGCCCCTCCGGTGCATGGCCGCCAGCGGCACCAGCTGGCGCGGGTCGCCTTCCCATTGCAGCGCCATGACCACCGGGCCGCCGGCGGCGGCATCGATATGGCGGATCGAGAGCTGGTGCAGCTCCGCCGGCGGCGCGACCTGTTCGACAATCGTCCCTGCAGCCGAAAGATAGGTCAGGTTCGGCCGCATGGTCGGCACATTGAGCTTCACCCGTTCGTAATCCGGGTGGGTCTGAACGCCGCCATTTGCAACCGCGAAGCCGCCGTCGTCGAGGCGGATGATTTCGTGGGGGCCCAGCCCGCCCGACGCGATCTCTCCGACGCGCCGGTAGCCGTCCGACGCGTCCCAGATGCCGAGCCGTCCATCGGGCACGTCATACGCATTCTCGGTTGTATAAAGCAGCCTTCCGTCCGCGCTGAAAGCGCCGTGGCCATAGAAATGCCGCCCGTCGGGACTTTGCAATTCGGCAATCTCGGTCCCGGCGACGCAGTCGATGACGGCGGCGAACCGGCCCGGCCGGCGCGCGAAGGCGACAGCCTCGGCCCGGTGCGGATGTGCGGCGGCGGCATGGCCGCGCGCCGGGATCGGCAGGGCGAAGCGCACGTCGCCGTCGCCGCCAAGGCCGACGAGCCAGGTGGAATTGTCGGCCCGGTTGGCTGCGGTCAGAAAGCTCGGCCCGCCGGCTGCGGCCCAGCCCTGGGTGGCCAGTGCCGTTGCCGCCGTTGCCGCCGCGCCGCGCAACAGGAATCCGCGTCTGTTCATCGCTCGCACCTCATCAATCGCCGTCGGCCGCGCTGAAGCCGGTATCGACCCCGAGGGCCGGCCCGATCTCGCTTGCAACCTCGGTCTTCAGCTGCTCGACCTTCGACTCGAGCGACTCGACGCGGAACCGGGTCATCGGATCCTTCACCGCCTCGCCGATGGGCATCCCCACCGCGTCCAGCCTGTCGCCGGTCTCGGCCACGACGGTCATGACGGATGCCAGGTCGGCAGGCGGAATGGCACCGTCGAAACCCTGCTCGAGCAGCACTGAGATGCCGTCGATCTGGGCGCCGATGATGGCGTTGGTCAGTCCCGAGCGCCAGGCCTCGGCACGCGTCGGAAAGCTCTGTTCGTAGGTGCCGAGAGGCCGTGCGATCCGCACTTCCTCAACCCGGTCGAGCCCGTAGTTGATCGCGGTGTAGAGCGTTTTCGTGAATTCGGCCGACGAGAGATAGACCGGATTTTCAGGCCCGGCCGCGTTGGCAAGATCGGCCCAGCCGCCGGGCGCGAACCAATCGTCGTAAAGCTCGCTCGCAAGGCCGGCGAGGTAGCCCGAGATGCCCACGATGGCAGGGCATTCCGCCGCGTCCGAATACAGCAGCAGTTCGAGCGCCGGCAGGCCCTGGGCCGCCGCGGAATTCTGCGCGACGAAGGCGGGATCGGCCTGCACCTCCGGCGGCTGCTTCAGCATCTCCCGCAGGGCGCGGCCGACGAAGTTCTTCTCGTCCGGCCAGAATTCCACGCTCAGGGCGGCACCCCGGGTCTGGATCGGACCGAACTGATAGCTGTCGAGCGGCGCCCAAGCGAGCCATGCGGCGGCGAACCGGTCCTGAACGGTCGCGAGGTCGGCGTCGCCGTCGCAATAGCTTCCCGCCGCGTCGGCCAGCCCGGCAGTCGCATCCCGGAAAGCGCCAAACTGGTCTGCCAGAACACCAAGCGCCCGCTGACGCAACGCGTCATGGTCGATTGTAGTTGCTGCTGCAGGCCCGTCGTGTGTCGCGGATGCCGCGCCGGGCGGGATCTCGGCCTCGTCCGCATCTGTGGCGTCCTGAGCCTGAACCGCCGCAGCGGCAAGGCCGATCAAGGCTATCAGCATGGCAGGCCGGATCATGTCAGAGCGACTCCAGATAGGCGATCAGCGCGTTGCGGTCGTCGGTGCCCATCAGCCGAACAGACTCGCGCGCAGGTTCGGCTTCGCCGCCGTGCCAGAGGATCGCTTCCAGCATGTTGCGGGCGCGTCCGTCGTGCAGGTAGTAGGTCCCGCCGCTGACCGTTTCGGTCATGCCGATGCCCCAGAGCGGTGCGGTGCGCCACTCCCGTCCGTTCGCGTCCCATTCCGGGCGGTCGTCCGCAAGGCCGTCCCCCATGTCGTGAAGCAGGAAGTCGGAATAGGGCCAGATCAGCTGAAAGCTCTGCTCGGGTCGGTCCTTCAGACGGTGCGTGACGAATTTCGGGTGGTGGCAGGACGGGCAGCCCGCCTCGTAGAACATGTCCTTGCCGTGCAGCACTTCTGGATCGTCGAGGTCGCGCCGCGCCGGCACCGCGAGGTTGCGGGCGTAGAAGGTCACCACGTCGAGCACGTCAGCGGGGGCTTCCAGCCCGTCCGGGTCGCCCGTCCCGCCGTCCGGGGCGCTGCGGCAGGCGGTCTCGCTTTCTGTACATTCTCCCCAACCGCCGGGATGCAGCGGATTCGAGATCCCCATGTCCCCGGCAAAGGCGCCCGCCGATTGTGCCTTGATCGTGGGCGCCCCCGCCTTCAGCCCGAACCGGCCCAGCATCCACTGGTGGAATTCGTTCGACCAGACCCGGTTCGGGCGGCCGGAAATGCCATCGCCATCGGCGTCGTCCGGATCTGCCAATGCGAGGATATCGGTCTCGGGGATCGCCTCGACCAGACCCAACCCGATCATCTGCGGCGCCACGCGGGGGCTGATCTGCAGATCTGGATCGAGTGCCCCGAACCCCGGGTCGGCGATGGAATAGGTGGGCTTTCGAAGTTCGACCACGCTGCCGTCGCCCAGTTCGACCGGCACCGGCGTGTAGTCGATCACCATGCGCCCCTCCGCCGTCTGCCCGGCGATACCCTTGTCCTGAAGCTGCGTGCCGTAGACCGGCTCCGGCGCATTTGCCATGTAGGCAAGGGTTTCCGCCGGAAGATCGGACTTCTCCTTGGGAACGGAAATCCTGAGGAACATCGATTCGGCCGGCTGGTCGGAGGTCTCGGGCGGGTGGCCGCGACCGTCCTTCAGGTGGCAGTTCTGGCAGGCACGGGAATTGTAGATCGGGCCGAGCCCGTCCGACGATGTGGTGGACGACGGCGCCGAGACCCAGAGCTTGGTGAAGAAGCCGTTCCCCACCTTGAAGTTCATTTCCCGTTCGAACGGCATGTTGGCCGAGGAAAACGAGAAGGCGTCGCGCGAGGAAAGATCGGCCCGGGTTGCGGCTCCGGCGGGATGCGACTCGAAGGCTTCCGGGGCATCGAAGGACGTGGCTGGCCGGGTCACGGCAGCAATCCGCGCCGCCTCGGCCGGTGTCGTCGGGACGATGGCCAGGTGCGGCTCGCCCCACGGGCCCTCTGCCGCCGCCGGACCGTCGGTTGCGCTGGCTCCCGTGGCGGCGGCGGTTCCCGCGGCCAAGGCCGCGGCGAGAAGTGCGGCCCTATTCGGGCTCGTCCGCAGATGCCGCGTTGAGCAGTTCCCAGCGCTCTGCGCCGATCCTGTCATGGAGACTGATCTGCGTCTCCAGGTAATCGATATGGCCTTCCTCATCACCAATCAGATCCTCGAAAAGTGCCTTCGATACGTAGTCACCGACGCTCTCGCAGTGATCGCGGGCCTCGATATAGAGGGTCCGCGCCTCGTGCTCGGCCGCGAGGTCGCATTCGAGCGTCTCCCGCGCGGACTGCCCGATCCGAAGCGGGTCGAGCTTCTGCAGGTTGGGGTGGCCTTCCAGGAAGATGATCCGCGTGACCAGCTTGTCGGCGTGGTGCATTTCCTCGATGCTTTCGCCGCGCGACTTGGCCGCGAGCTTGCCGAGGCCCCAGTCTTCCTGCAGCCGGTAGTGCAGCCAGTACTGGCTCACCGCCGTCAACTCGCTGCGCAGAGCCGCATTCAGATACTCGATGACCTTTGCGTCGCCTTTCATCTCGTGCCCTTTCCTGGCCGTGTCCGCGGGCCAGAACCGGCCCGCCTGAGACCGGAAAGCCTAGCATGTGCGCCGGGGCTGTCCATTGCCGGAACCGGAAAGCTGGGGTTGGTGCGCAACGTCGTGAGAAAGAGCGGCAGGCAGCCGCCGCAATCGGGAGCCTTGCCGAGTGCGCGGTAGACCTTGCCGGCGGTGATCACCACGTCCGGGTCCGACGCCCGCATCCAGCTGATCGCGGCATCGATCTCGCGGTCGGTGATGTTCTGGCAGTGGCAGACGATCATGGCGTCCTGCAGCGGCCGCGCCGGGCCGCTCTCCCCTTCGAGGTTACTGGAACACGGCGTCCGGATTATCGAGGCTGTCCGACCCCTCTACCGCAATCGGGGCAAGGCCGACGATCTGCACCGCGCGTTCGATGTTGCGCGTCTGCGCAACAAGCGAGTCGATGGCCGTCTGCACCAGCGCTTCGCCGGGGGCATTGCCCGGCGCGAGCAACTGGTCATAGGCGGTGCCGGCTTCGCCCACGGCCTTGATCCGGGCGAGCGCAATCATCGTCGCATCCATGTCCGCAAGCAGCGCGTCGGCCAGGGCCGGGTCGCTGTCCGCGACCACGTCGCGCAGGGACGGGCCTTCGACGGCGCTGCCGTCGATGCGGACGTAGCGGCCGGTATAGACGTTGAACATGCCCAGCCCGTCGTAGAAATGGCTGTTGAAGGTGTTGTCCGAGAAGCAGTCGTGCTCCTCCTCGGGATCATGCAGCATCAGGCCGAGCTTCATCCGCTGTCCGGCCTGCTCGCCGTAAGAGAGCGAGCCGATGCCGGTGAAGGCCATGACCAGACCCGTCGTGGGGTCTGCGGTCACTTGGGCGCGGGCTTCGCCGCCATCGGACCACATCGCGACCGCGTCTTCGAGATCGGAGACTAGCAGCTCGGTCGCGGCGGAGAGATACTGGCCGCGCCGGTCGCAATTTCCGCCTGTGCAATTGGCGGTGTCGAAATCGGTTGCCGGACGGTTGCCGGCACCGGCATCGGTGCCGTTCAGGTCCTGGCCCCAAAGCAGGAATTCGATGGCGTGATAGCCGGTCGCGACATTGGCCTCGATCCCGTCGATCTCGTGCAGGCTCCGGATCAGATCCGGTGTGATCCGGGTGGCGTCGAGCTGTCGGCCCGCCACGGTGATCTCGGGATTGGCCACCACGTTGACGACCGCATAGGGGTTCTCGTCATTGCCGCCGAGCAGCGGGTCGACATAGTCGATCAGCCCCTCGTCCAATGGCCAGGCATTCACCTTGCCCTCCCATTCATCGACCGCCGGATTGCCGAAGCGGAAGGCCTCGGTCTGCTGGTAGGGCACGCGGGATGCGATCCAGGCGGTTCGGGCCGCCGCAAGCGTTTCCGGAGACGGCGCCGCGAGAAGCGCATCCACGGCCGTGTCGAGCTTTCTCGCCAGCGTCAGGCTGTCCTCATAGCCCGCCTGCGCGATGTCTGCATAGGTCTTCACGACTTCTGCGGGATCGGTGCCATCCGCGAACGCGGGCAGGGCGGTGCCGATGCAGAGTGCAGGCAGAAGTGGCAGGAAGCGTTGGTTCATCGTGGCCCCTCGGATTGCTGTCGGTCGTCTGTGCGGCAGAACGGCAGTCTCGGATGTCTTATCCGATCTTTTCGCTCGGGAAAAGCATACCTGACAAAAAAAATCGGACAAGATGGCGGGTAAGGGCACATTGCCTGAAATCAGTGCAGTTCCACGAAAGCTTGTGCGGCCTTTGTGTGCTATCCGGTCATAGTGTCGCCTGCGTGACGCGCTGCCCGGAAATCTGGCGCGGCGCGCGAGGCGAAAGCCGCACCAGGGCGGGCGCGTCAGGCTCCGGATTCGGTCAGCGCTGCGATGATCGCGCGGGCGCTGTTGCTGTCCCAGTCGGCGCCGCCCTGGAGGCGGGCGATTTCCATCCCGTCGCGGTCCAGAATGACCGTGACCGGCAGTCCGAAGACGGCCATGCTGCGGGCAAGGTTCATGTCAGGATCGGTGAAGGTCGGGAGGTGCGAGATTTCTTCCTCTTCGAAGAAGCGCCGGATGCCCTGCGGCGAATTTCGCCCGGTAGCGATCGTCACCACCGCAAAGTCCGCGCCGCCGAGTGATCCGTCGAGACGATCCAGGGAGGCCATTTCCTCGCGGCAGGGCGCGCACCAGGTCGCCCAGAAATTCACCAGAACGACCTGCCCGCGAAAGTCCGAAAGGCTATGGGTGCCGCCTTCGAGATCGGCGAAAGCGGAGTCCGAAACCGGTTTCGGCACCGCGTGGACGACGAGCTTTTCCAGATCGCCGCTGCGCAAGGCTGCAAGATCGTCCGGGCTTTCCCCCGCCACGGCAATGGTGGGAGCCAGCGCCAGGGCGGCCAGGATCAGGGTCAGGCGGCGCATCGGATCTCTCCCATAGCGTGCGGGGTTCGTCGGCTCGGTCGGCGCGAGCATGCCGGGCAGGGACGGGGGGTCAAGCACGCCTCCGCGGGTCTGGCGCAGATGTGATCCGTTTGCGCGGGCCCGCCGGTGCGCCTATAGAAGCCCGCGACGTGGACGGACGGGACGACGCGATGACCGAGGGCGGCAGCAATGCGATGTGGGGCGGACGGTTCAGCGCCGGGCCAGACGCGATCATGGAGGCAATCAACGCCTCGATCGGCTTCGACCGGCGACTGAGCGACCAGGATATCCGCGGGTCCAAGGCCCATGCGGCGATGCTGGCGCAGCAGGGCATCCTGACCCAAGCCGATGCCGAGGCGATCCGCGACGGCCTCGACAAGGTCAAGGCCGAGATCGACGCGGGCGATTTCGCCTTCTCGACCGCACTCGAAGACATCCACATGAACGTGGAAAGCCGCCTGCGCGAGCTGATCGGCGCTGCGGCCGGGCGGTTGCACACGGCCCGGTCGCGCAACGACCAGGTGGCCACCGATTTTCGTCTCTGGGTGCGCGACCAGTGCGATGCGGCGCTGACCGGAATCGCCACGCTCCAGCGCGCCCTTGTCGCGCAGGCCGAGTCCGGGGCGGACTGGGTGATGCCGGGCTTCACGCATCTCCAGACCGCGCAGCCGGTGACCTGGGGCCACCACATGATGGCCTACGTCGAAATGCTGGCACGCGACGCCGGCCGCTTCGGCGATGCGCGGGCCCGGATGAACGAATGTCCCCTGGGCGCCGCGGCGCTGGCCGGCACCTCGTTTCCGATCGACCGGAGCGCGACTGCCGCGGCACTTGGCTTCGACCGGCCGATGGCCAACTCGCTCGATGCGGTGTCGGACCGGGATTTCGCGCTGGAGTTCCTCGCCGCTTCCTCGATCTGCGCCCTGCACCTGTCCCGCCTGGCCGAGGAACTGGTGATCTGGTCGTCGGCCCAGTTCCGCTTCGTGGTCCTGTCCGACCGCTTCTCCACTGGCTCGTCGATCATGCCGCAGAAGAAGAATCCCGACGCTGCCGAACTGATCCGGGCCAAGATCGGCCGGATCGTCGGCGCCAGCATGGCGCTGCTGGTGGTGATGAAGGGCCTTCCGCTGGCCTATTCCAAGGACATGCAGGAAGACAAGGAACAGGTCTTCGACGCTGCGGATACGCTGATGCTGGTCCTCGCGGCGATGGACGGCATGGTGCGTGACATGACCGCCAATCGCGATGCGCTGGAGGCGTCGGCATCGAGCGGCTTTTCGACCGCGACCGATCTTGCCGACTGGCTGGTCCGCGAACTGGGGTTGCCGTTCCGCGAGGCCCACCACGTGACGGGCGCCCTTGTGGCCCTGGCGGAAGGTCGCGGCGTCGATCTGCCCGACCTTAATCTTGCGGATATGCAGGGCGTGCACCCGGAGATTCGCGCGGAGGTGTTCGATGTACTCGGGGTCCGGAATTCAGTGGCGAGCCGGACAAGCTATGGCGGCACAGCGCCTGCGCGGGTGCGCGAACAGGTGGCGCGCTGGAAGGAGGCGCTTGCATGACAAGGATGCGGATGATCGGTGCCACGCTCGCGCTGTCGGGACTTGCGGCCTGCGCGCAGGTCTCTCCCGATGCCGGCGCGTCGGTCGGAGCCGGGGGCGCTTCGGCGCGGGCGGGGGTCGATGCCGGCCCGGTCAATGCCGGGGTCTCGACCTCGGGCGCCTATGCTTCGACTTCGGTGGCGGGGCCGGGCAGTACCCGCGTCGGCGTCGGAACCGGCGGTGCCTATGCCTCCACCAGCCTCGGACATTCGCCGGTGCGCATCGGCATCGGGCTTGGCGGCGTGAGGCTGGGAATATGATCGCCCGTTTCATCGCGGCTGCCCTGGTTCTGTCCCTGCTCGCCGCCTGCGGACTTGAAGGACCGCCGATCCGGCCGAAACCGAACCAGCCGGCGGACACGCAGACCGACACCGGCGGCCGGGTCACGGTCGAAGGCGGCGGCTATATCGGCGGTGCGATCACCGAGGAAGACTGACCGCGCGGCCATTGCAAACTGCCGTGACCCTGATATGACCGCCCGCGTCTGGGGGCGGGGGCTGGTGCATGGACCATTTTCTCTATCGGAACGGGCAGCTTCACGCCGAGGACGTCCCCGTGGCCGAGATCGCCGCAGCCGTCGGGACGCCCTTCTACTGCTATTCCTCGGCGACGCTTCTGCGCCATTTCCGGCTGTTCGACGAAGCGCTCGCCGGGCTTGATCATCTGGTCTGCTATGCGGTCAAGGCGAACTCCAACCAGGCGATCCTGACGCTTCTGGCCGGAGCCGGTGCCGGGATGGACGTCGTGTCCGGCGGAGAGTACGCGCGTGCCCGTGCCGCAGGCGTTCCCGGAGAACGCATCGTCTTCTCGGGTGTCGGCAAGACCCGCGCCGAGATGCGCGTCGCGCTGGAGGGCGGCATCCGTCAGTTCAACGTGGAATCCGAACCCGAACTCGAGGCGCTGTCGGAGATCGCGGCAAGCCTCGGCCGAGTCGCGCCGATTGCGCTCCGCGTCAATCCCGACGTTGACGCCAGGACTCACGCCAAGATCGCCACCGGAAAGTCCGAGAACAAGTTCGGCATTCCGATCGCGCGCGCCCGCGAGGTTTATGCCGCGGCGGGACGGCTTCCGGGGATCGATGTCGTGGGTGTCGACGTGCATATCGGCAGCCAATTGACCGAACTTGCACCGTTCCGCGCCGCCTACGAGAAGGTCGCGGAGCTGGCGCGGATGCTTCGGGGCGACGGGCATGACATTCGCCGCCTCGATTTGGGTGGCGGTCTCGGCATTCCCTACACGCGATCGAACGAGGCGCCTCCGCTTCCCAGCGAATACGGTGCCCTCATCCGCGAGACGGTGGGCGATCTCGGCTGCGAGGTCGAAATCGAACCCGGGCGCCTGATTGCCGGAAATGCAGGCATCCTCGTCAGCCGCGTCATCTATGTCAAAAGCGGGGCGGAGCGGGACTTCCTGATCCTGGATGCGGCCATGAACGATCTGGTGCGGCCGTCGATGTACGACGCGCACCATGACATCGTTCCGGTGGTCGAGCCGGAAGTGGCGGTGCCGCTCTTGCCCTTCGACGTTGTCGGACCGGTTTGCGAGACGGGCGACACCTTCGCGCGCGCCCGAGCTCTGCCGCCCTTCGCTGCCGGTGATCTGGTCGCCTTCCGCTCGGCCGGGGCCTATGGCGCGGTGATGGCGTCCGAATACAATACCCGTCCGCTTGTTCCGGAAGTGATGGTTTCCGGCACCCGATGGGGCCAAGTCCGCGCGCGGCCGACGCTGGACGAGATCATCGCCCGGGACAACGTGCCCGATTGGCTTCCAACAAACGAATCCATGCCCGATTAGTTCCGTTCGATTTCGAACAGAGACGGCGCGAATGCGCATATATACCTCTCTTTTCGCACCGATCTTCGGGCTCTATGTGTTGGGGGACGCAACCCAAGGAGGTTCCCCCATGTCTGTACCCAAGATCGCCGTCATCTTCTATTCAACCTATGGCACCAACCATCAGGTGGCGCAGGCCGCCGCCGAGGCCGCGAAGGCCGCGGGTGCCGATGTGCGCCTGCGTCGGTTCCGTGAAACTGCGCCGAAGGATGTCGTGGAGGGACAGGACGCATGGAAGGCGCAGCTCGAGAAGATGTCGAGCATTCCCGAGATTAGCCATGACGACATGGAATGGGCCGACGGGTACTTCATTTCATCTCCGACCCGCTATGGTTCGGTGACCAGCCAGGTCCGCGCATTCATCGATACGCTCGGCGGCCTCTGGATGCAGGGCAAGCTGGCCGACAAGACTGTCACCGCGACCACCAGCGCCCAGAACACCCATGGCGGTCAGGAATCCACCCTGCTCGGTCTCTACACATCTCTGATGCACTGGGGCGCGATCATTGTGACGCCCGGCTACACCGATGAAGCGATCTTCAAGGCGGGCGGCAATCCGTATGGCTTTTCGACCAATGCGGGCAATTTCGACGAGGCCGGCAAGGCCGCCGTCGCCCATCAGGCGAAACGCCTGGTTGAGGTGACTGCAAAGCTCATCGGACAGCGCGGATCCGCCGGTTCGTTGAGCGCGGCCTGATCAAAGTCCGGGCGTCCGCTCAATTCGCGGGCATTGGCGGAAAACCGGGCAGGTGTGGCGGGGCCCCCCTTTGCGGCGGGTCCGGGCTGCGCTAGATTTGTGGCCTGCGGCTGCAATTGCCGCGGGAAACGGAGGCCCGGATGGACGACCCGTCCCACGCCCCAGCGGCGACGGACCCGAAGCAACGGCTGGCATGGCCGCTGCGCCTGACCCGTCTCGGCCTTGTCGCCGAACGGGTCGTGCGCGCCTTCTGGCCGCTCTGGACGGTGCTTCTCGTCGTTCTGGCAGCGTTGCTTCTGGGCCTGCACGACATCCTGCCGCTGGAACTGGTCTGGACCGGGCTGCTTGCCGCCGTCGCAACGGCGCTGTGGGCTGCGGTCTTTGCCGTCCGGCGGTTCCGCTGGCCGAGCGCGGCCGAGGCCGAACGCCGGCTTGACGCCACGCTTGGCGAACACCCGCTGACGGCACTTGCCGATCACCAGGCCATCGGCGCGGGCGATGCAGCGTCCGAACGGGTCTGGCAGGCGCATCTGAATCGGATGATGGAGCGCGCTCAGGGCGCGCGCCCGGTCGCGCCGGATCTGAAGCTTGCCCGGTTCGACAGGTACGGCCTGCGCTATGTCGCGCTGACGGTGTTTGCGACGGCGCTGGTCTTCGGTTCCGTCCTGCGGCTCGACAGCATGAGCGGGATCGTCGCGGTACCGGGCCGGACCGTGGCCGCCGGGCCAAGCTGGGAAGGCTGGATCGAGCCGCCTGCCTATACAGGACGGCCGTCACTGTATCTCAATGACTTGCCTGCCGGCCCGGTGGAAGTGCCGGCAGGCAGCCGGGTGGAACTACGCCTTTACGGGGACGCGGGCGAGCTTGCGGTAGCCGAGACCGTTTCCGGCCGGACGGGCGAGACCGGCAGCGCGTCGGACACGGTTCAGAGCTTCGAGGTGACGCAGGCCGGGAAAATCGAGGTTCTCGGCGAAGGCGGTGCGGCCTGGGCGATCCAGTTGATGCCGGACGCCCCGCCCGAGGTGGCCGTCGAAGGGCCGCCGCGCCGCTCGGCTGCAGGTGAGATGACCCAGCCCTACAGCGCGAAGGACGATTTCGGGGTCCAGTCCGGGCGGGCCGTGCTTCATCTTGATCTCGATCGGGTCGACCGGCGTTACGGCCTCGCGACGGCCCCGGAGCCGCGTGACGATATCGAGGTCGCGCTGCCGATGCCGATCACTGGGGGGCGCACCGAATTCGTCGAGTCGCTGGTCGAGGATTTTTCCAAGCATCCCTGGGCCGGACTGCCGGTGACGATGACCCTTGAGGTGGTCGATGCAGCGGGAAATGTCGGAACGTCGGAACCCGAGCAGTTGGACGCACTGCCAGGGCGCCGGTTCTTCGACCCGCTGGCCAAGGCGCTCATCGAAGAGCGGCGCGATTTGCTCTGGTCCCGCGAGAACGCGCCGCGGGTGGCGCAACTCTTGCGTGCGGTGTCGCATCATCCCGAGGATTTTTTCCGGGTCGAGACCGACTACATGCGCCTGCGCTTCATCGCCCGCGATCTCGAATCTTCGGCGCGGTCGGGGCTGAGCCAGGCGAAGCAGGACGAGATCGCCGAAGCGCTCTGGGCGCTGGCCGTGCAGATCGAGGAGGGCGACCTGTCCGATGCCATGGCGCAGCTGCGGCGGGCGCAGGAGCGCCTGTCCGAAGCAATGAAGAACGGCGCCTCGCAGGAAGAGATCGCGGACCTGATGCAGGATCTGCGCGAAGCGATGCAGAACTACATGCGCCAGCTTGCCGAGCAGGCGCAGCGCAGCGACGAGCAGCGCGATCTGTCGGACGCGCAGGAGATTACCGGCCAGCAGCTTCAGGATCTGCTGAACCGGCTGCAGGATCTGATGGAGCAGGGCCGGATGGCCGAGGCGCAGGCGCTTCTGGAGCAGCTTAACCGGCTGATGGAAAACCTGCAGATGGCGCAGAATCAGGGGCAAGGCCAGCAGAGCCCCGGCCAGCAGGCGCTGCAGGGATTGCAGGATTCGCTTCGGAACCAGCAGCAGCTCTCAGATGACTCCTTCCAGGGCCTTCAAGGTCAAGGAGGCGCCCAGCAGAGCCAGCGCGGGCAGCGGGGACAGGGACGGAGCCAAGCGGACAACCAGGGCGGCGAAGGCCGCGATCTGGGTGACCAGCTCGCCGACCGGCAGCAGGCGCTGCGCAACGAATTGCAGCGGCAGCGCGAGCAGCTTCCCGGCATGGGAGAGGGGACGGAATCGGCCCGCCGCTCTCTGGACGAGGCGGGGCGCGCGATGGACAACGCCGAACAGGCCCTGCGCGAGAACGACTTGTCCGGCGCCATGGACAGCCAGGCCGAGGCGATGGACCGGTTGCGCGACGGCATCCAGAGTCTGGGCGAGGATCTTGCCCAGCAGCAGATGCAGGGACAGGGACAGCAGGGCGACATGATGGGACAGTCCGGCCCCAATTCGCGGCGCGACCCTCTGGGCCGGGACACTGGCGGCGAGGGGCCGGTGGGAACCCGTAACAACCTGCTTCAGGACGACGACGTCTATCGCCGCGCCCGCGATCTCCTGGAGGAGATCCAGCGCCGCTCCAGCGATCGTACCCGCCCCGAACAGGAGCTCGACTATCTGCGCCGCCTGCTCGACCGCTTCTAGAGGCCGTCAGGACGCGCCGGAAAAGACCGCCCGGAACATCTCCACCAGAGTTGCCTGGACGTGGTCGCCGTGGTCGATGACGGCTTCGGCGAAGGGCGTGCCGGCGGGCAGCCAGCGCGCCAGCAACGGCGCCGCGAGATAGAGCAGCACGGCCGCGCAGCAGAGGCCGGCCGTGGTGCCGAAGC
This sequence comes from Paracoccaceae bacterium, assembly GCA_020425125.1. Lineage (GTDB taxonomy): Bacteria > Pseudomonadota > Alphaproteobacteria > Rhodobacterales > Rhodobacteraceae > Meridianimarinicoccus. The sequence continues at coordinate 169,936 of JAGQRV010000006.1, forward strand.
CCAGCCGAAAGCCGCGCCGCCGCTGTTGTGCGATCACCAGGGCGCGCTGTCTCTCGGACAGCTTGACCGGAAGGTTGCGTGGCGGCGCGGGACGCTCGGCGGCCGGGCGGAGCGGGACCGGCCGCACCTGAGCGGCAGCTTCCGGCTCGTCGGTCGGGTCCGAGGGCGCCGGTTCGGTTGCGGGGGCGGCGGGCCGGAGCGACGGTCCGGGATCGGAGAGAAGGGGTGGCGGCGTCCGTCGCTGTGCCGCACCCGCATCTTCCACTGCGGCTTCGCTGTCGGCCGGTCCGAGTGTGGCGCTGCTGCGCTCGGCGGCCTTCAGGCGCGCCAGCCGGTCCCGCGCCGTCGTCGGGTAGTTCGACCCCGTCGGACCCGAGGGGGATGCAGTCGCGCTGCGTCCGGAGGTTCGTGCCTCGGTCTCGATCGCGGCTTCCTCGCGCAGGATGCGCAGCACGTCGGGGTCGACCCGCCGAGGCGGCGAGTCCGGGCTGGGCGGGGCAGGGGCGCCGGTGTCATCGGCATCGTCCGCGGGCTCCTCCTCCGCCGATGCGGCAGGGGACCGGGCCGCCGGGCCACCCTTGGCGGGCGCAGCGGCCCCGGCTTGCGGCGCGTCTTGGTTTGGCGCGGACGACAGCACGGGCGGGTCTGCCTTGACAGCCTGGCCCGGATGGTCCGTCGCGGCCGCAGGGGGCGCAGCGCCGGAAGACGGTTCGATGACCGGAGAAGTCTTGCGCGCTGCCTCACCCATGGCCGAACGCAGCCGGTCGAGCCCGCCCGCGTCGTCCTTCTCGCCCGGCCCGGCCGGCGCTGCAGCGCTGCCTTCGGCCATGCCGGACGCCGGCTCTTGATCGGGCGTGCCGTCTGGCCGCGACGAACCTGGCGGGGCGGCGAGTTGATACCAAGCATAGGCGCAGGCGGCGCATTGCACCTCGCGTCCCGGTGCCGGAACGGCGGCGTCCGGAATCGCGTACACGGCCCCGCAATTCGGGCAGATGATCCGCATGGGTGTGCCCCGTTCTGTCTGGTGTCTGCTCGGTGCGCGACTCTAGCAGTCCTGACCGGCACGGCAAGTGCCGCCAGATATCGCGCCTCGGGCGTTGCGCGCCTCATGGGCTTGCGGCAGTCTCGAACCGGCGAGCATCGAAGGGGGAGCAGATGGATCGCGGAGCTCGCAGCGGTTTGGCTGCAGCCGGGCGCTGGCTTCGGTCATGTGCGTTCGTGGTGCAGATGTATGCGGCGATGGCGGTCCTGGCGCTTTTCTTCACGCCGTGGGCGATCGTGGACCGGCGCGGCGCCTTCGCCGCGATCCAGGTCTATTGCCGCTATGTCCGATGGTCCGCGGCATGGATGGTCGGTCTGGCGTCGGAAATCCGCGGCGAGGTTCCGTCCGACGAAGTTCTGATTGCCGCCAAGCACCAGAGTTTCTTCGACATCATCCTGATCTGTTCGGTACTGCCGCGACCGAAATTCATCATGAAGAAGGAACTGCGCTTCGCCCCGATCCTGGGCTGGTACGCCCTTCGGATCGGCTGCGTGCCGGTGGACCGTGGCCGGAAGAGCCAGGCCGTCGCCCAGATGCTGGCCGATGTCGCCGCAGGGCGTGCCGAGCCCGGACAGCTGATCATCTATCCTCAGGGAACCCGAGTGGCGCCGGGTGCAAAGCGGCCCTACAAGATGGGCACCGGCGCGCTTTATACCGCCAGCGGCCTGCCCTGCATTCCGGCGGCGACCAATGTCGGCGTGTTCTGGCCGCGCCGACGGATCCGGCGCGACCCGGGCCTCGCCGTGGTCGAATTCCTGCCGCCGATCCCGCCGACGCTCACCCATGACGCCTTCATGGTCCGGCTGGAGCGCACCATCGAGACCGCGTCAGACGCGTTGATGGCCGAGGCTGGCAGGCGGCCGCCGCGCTGAGCGCGTTCAGTTCGCGAGACCGCGGTTTCCGATCAGCAGGTATTTCTCGCGCCGGTCCTGTTTCAGTTCGGTGGCGTCCATGCCCTTGAGTTCGGTCAGCATCTCCTGGATCGCGGTGCCGACCCGGGTAATCGTGGTGTCCCGGTCGCGCTGCGCGCCGCCCACCGGTTCCAGAATGATCCGGTCGGCGATGCCGAGCTGGAACAGATCCTGGGCGGTGAGCCGCAAGGCCTCCGCCGCCTCGCGCATCTTCTCGGCGTTCTTCCACAGGATCGAGGCACAGCCCTCTGGCGAGATCACCGAATAGACCGAATGCTCCAGCATGGCGAGCCGGTTCGCCGTGGCAAAGGCGACGGCGCCGCCCGATCCGCCCTCGCCGATCACCACGCTGACGAGCGCGGTGCCGATCCTGAGACACTGCTCGGTCGACCGGGCGATCGCCTCGGCCTGGCCGCGCTCTTCGGCGCCCTTGCCGGGATAGGCGCCAGGGGTGTCGACAAGGCTGATCACCGGAAGTCCGAACCGGTCGGCCAGATCCATCAGCCGCGCTGCCTTGCGGTAGCCTTCGGGGCGCGCCATGCCGAAATTGTGGTGCAGCCGCGTGGCGGTGTCGTGACCCTTCTCATGGCCGATCACGACCACAGGACGGTCGTTGAAGCGGGCAAGTCCCCCCATCACCGCATGGTCGTCGCCGTAGGAGCGGTCGCCGGCGAGCGGGGTGTATTCACGGAACAGCGCTTCGATATAGTCCTTGCAGTTGGGGCGGTCCGGATGCCGCGCCACCTGGCACTTCCGCCAGGCCGACAGACCGCCATAGAGCTGCTTGAGAAGATCGCGGGCCTTGCGGTCGAGCGCTTCGGCTTCCTTCGAGACATCCATTTCGGCATTCGACCGGGCCAGCGCACGCAGTTCCTCGGCCTTTCCCTCGATCTCTGCAAGGGGCTTTTCGAAGTCGAGATAATGGGTCATCGGCAGTTCCGGGATTGCGGTCGTGGCGCTATATGGACCCCGCGCCGGAGCGATGCAATCGGCTCTGACCGTCGGGTCGGTGCTCCGTGCCGTCTTCTTCGTCTCCAGGTTGCGTCCGCGACCAGCTGATGGCATCGCCGGCCAGGAATTTGCCAAGTCCCGAAAGCTGCGGGATATGCTCGCACAGGACCCTGAGGACGACGAGCATCGGCACTGCCACGACCATTCCCACGACGGACCAGAGCCAGGCCCAAAGGGCGACGGCGACGAAGACCACGACCGTGTTCAGCCTTAGCCGCCGAGAGACCAGCGAGGGCGTGATCAGGTTCCCCTCGAGCGTGGTCAGGCCCATGTAACTCAGTCCGACCAGCGCCGGGTTCAGGAAGTCCGACATCGTCACGAACGCCACCGCGGTCGACAGCAAGACGCCGGCGATCGCGCCCACATAGGGGATGAAGTTGAAGGCGAAGGCCACGACGCCGAACAGCGCGGGTTGCGGCATATTCCAGGCCCACATGGTCAGACCGACGGCGACGCCGAGACCGACATTGATCAGGGTGATCGTGCCGAGGTAGCTGCCGAGGCTGTTCTCGATCGAATACATCGCTTCAAGCGCCCGGCGCTTGTCGCGGAATCCCGAAAAGCTTTCGACCACCCGGCGATACAGCAGGTCGCCCGACGCCAGCATGAAGTAGAGGAGGAAGAGCGTGAAGACGAGCTGGGCGAGGAGGCCCGGCGTCGTGGAGGCGATCTGGGTCAGCCAGTTGAGCCCGCTTTCGGTGTCGGGCGGCTGCGGAGGCTGCTGCGGCTGCTGCGGCTGTTGCGGGGCCGGAGCGGCCTCGCCGTCCGGCTTTGCGTCGGCCGTGTCCTTCGCGTCTGCGGCCTTGTCGGCGTTGTCCTGAGCGGTCTCCTTCGGGGGCAATTGCACGCCGGCGGCGTCAGGCGGCGGCGCAGGCGGCGCCGGTTCGGCCTTTGGCTTGCCGCGTGACAGTTCGTCGAGACCCTTGGCGACATTCTTCAGCTCGTCCACGGGATCGCGGATCTGTTCGAGCTTGTACTGGATGCGGTTGAAGATGCGGGGGGCATTGTTGACCGCATCGGTCAGTGGCACGGCAAGCACCGCGACGGCGCCGGCGAGCAGCGTCAGAAGGCCGGCCGTGATGAGGGCTGCGGCCAGTGGCCGGGGCATGCGCAACCGCACCAGCACCCGGCAGACCGGAGAAAAGACGAAGAACAGAAGTACCCCCATGCTCAGGGGCATCAGGAAATCCCGAGCCAGCGCCAGGGCGGCAAATCCCAGGATCAGGAAGATGCCGATCGTTGCCCAGTTCGGCTGCGGGCGTCCGGGGACATTCCTGTCCTTCTCTGACATGGTGGCCATTCCTCCCGTGCGGCCAATTCCGATGGCTTGGTGCGCCGTTTCCGGCGCCCAGTCGCGGAAACCTAGCGCATCCCGCGGCCGGGACCAGTGGTGCTGCAGCGTCGCACGCGCGGCCGTGGCAATCATGTGACCGGTTGCACGCCCGCCCCACGATCCTTCCTCGGGTCCAAGGCGCCCTTGCCGCTGCGCCCGCGGCGGTTATCCTGAACCGAAGGCGCGGGACCGCGAACCGGCAAGGGACACGCATTCATGGATTTCCTCGGCTCGCCACGGCGAACGCTCGGGTCGATCGTGATCTTCCTGCTGGTCGTCGTCTTCGTCGCCACCTTGGCCTACATGGCAGCCGGGTGGAGCCTCGCCGATTCCATCTACATGGTGCTCCTGACGGTCTATTCCGTCGGCTATGGCGAAGTGCATCCGATCGACACCGCCTATCTCCATGCCATCACGGTCGCCACGATGATTTTTGGCTGCACCGGGGCCATCCTGTTGACGGGTGCGCTGGTGCAATACCTTACTGTCACCCAACTGGCGCAGATTTTCGGGACAAAGCGGATGACACGGGAAATCGCCCAGCTGGACCGCCACGTCATCGTCGTCGGTTTCGGGCGCATCGGCGAAACGCTGGCGAAGGAGCTGAATGCAGGCGCCGCGCAGGTCGTCGTCATCGAACGCAGCGAAAGCCGCTTGGTCGAGGCGCAGCAGAGGGGCCTTCTGTACGTCGTTGGCGACGGCACAGATGAACGGACGCTGGAGGCGGCCGGCATCAGCCGGGCACGGGCACTGGCAACCGTGCTGCCGGACGATGCCGCGAATGTCTTCATCACGCTGTCGGCGCGCAGCTTGAACAGCGAGATCGAGATCATCGCGCGCGCCGAGATGCCGGGCACCGAACGCAAGCTGCTGCAAGCCGGGGCCGACCGGGTCGTCCTGCCCAGCCATATCGGCGGCGAGCGGATGGCCGAGATGATCCTCTTCAGCGAGAGCGCCCGGTTTCACTATGGTTCCAAGGAGATGCAGGCGCTGGAACACACCCTGCGCGGCCTCGGGCTCGAGATGGAAGTGGTGGTGGTTCCCGACAAGGGCCCGCTGACAGGCCGGTCCGTCAGCGAGATCGAGCGGCGCGGGGATGGCCAGTTCTTCATCGTGCAGCTGATCCGCCGGGACGGCGAGACGCTGTCGCATCCGTCCGGAGGAGAGATCGTCCGCAGCGGCGACGGAGTCGTCGTCATCGGGCGTGGCAGTCAGGCGGCGCGCACCCTGATCGCCTCAGACGACTAAACCGCCGGCACGGGCGGCGAATGCCGGCTCAGACGGCCGAGACGATATCCGCGCCCTCGACTCCGGCGACCTTGGCAAGCTGCTTGAGCCGGGTCTGGACTGCGTCGCTGTCGGGAACGCTTTCCGGGTTGACGACCTCGAGCCGCACCGCATCCGCGCCGATCTTTAGTTGTGCGTGGGTCAGGATTTCCGGAACGCTGGCCGAGAAGCGGTGGGCCAGAAGCAGGGTGCGTCCGAGAATCTCGGCGCGCTTCAGGCCGCTCGGGGTCAGCAGGCGGCCGACCGTCTCCTTGATTGCCGCGTCGATCGTGCCTCCGTACCGCGCGTAGATCGCGGTGGCGATGAAGGCGCGTTCGGTATGGGTCAGGCCGATGAAGGGGAATTGCAGCAGGCGCTGGAACGCATCCCAGGCCCGGACCTTTTCGTGGTCGCGCCACGAGATGTCCGTCAGCGCGCAGACGGCCAGTCTGAGACGGCGGTCCTCCTGCGTCTCGCCGGGGAACAGCTCGTCGGTCCACTCGGAAAGGGCGCGGGGAAACTCCGGCACCCGTGCGTGGGGCAGGCCGATTGCCATCGCGCCCTCCAGCAGCGGATCGCGATAGCGCTCGTCGGGGTCGAGCTGAGCGAAGAGCCAGCCTTCCCTGAGCCCGATTGCGGAGAACACCAGACGGTCCGGCTTGAGGTTCTTCAGCACCCGCCACATCACCAGCGATGCAGCGGGCAGGGTTTCCACCCGCCGGCTGGGTACGTCCGGAAGGGTGGCGACCTCCTCGGGCGTCATTCCGGCGATCCGCTTGGCAAGTTTGCGCGCCTCGTCGGCGGGAATCGACAGGCCGTGGACGGTACGGATCGGCAGGTTCTCGGTGGCGATGTGCACGCGGGCCAAGGCCCGCCAGCCGCCGCCGATGGCGTGAAAGACCGGCTCGGTCAGCAGCGGCGGCAGCGACTGGGCAAGGATCTCGTCAAGCCAGGCCTTCGCGGTGTCCAGCCCCTCGGCAAGCTTCGCCTTCACCGGCAGGGTTCCGATCGGCATGCTGGTAAGGCGGTCGCCGACGCGGTCCCCGATCACCTCGGCCACTTCCAGGCTCCCGCCGCCAAGGTCTCCCACGAGCCCTTTCGGCTGGAAGAAGCCGGAGATGACCCCTTGCGCCGCATAGGTCGCCTCTTCCTGGCCGGACAGGATGCGGGTCTCCAGCCCGGTGGCGTCGCGGATGGCCTGCACCAGGACAGTGCCGTTGGCGGACCGCCGCGTCGCTTCGGTGGCAACGACATCGAGCCGCGTGACCCCCATCGCCGTGGCGATCGCGTGGAACCGCCGGAGCGCATGGACCGTACGGGCTATGGCGTCGGCGGACAGGTTTCCCTCCGCGTCGATGCTCGCCCCGAGGGTGCAGAAGGATTTCTCGTTGAAGCGCGGGAACGGCGCGCGGCTCAGGTCGTCATAGACCACGAGGCGGATCGAGTTCGACCCGATGTCGATGACGCCGCAATGGCTCTGGACCCGGTTCAGAATCCGCTGCGTGTCGATCTCGATCACGCGCTCGTCGCTTGGTCCCTGCCGTGCTGGGCCTACTGGCATCGCATCCTCCCCCGGCGGCTGCCCAGGGTGGGCTCGCGGGACGACCGTCCGCTTCGTCCACCCTGGTGTCGAGCCTAGGGAAGGCGCCGGGCCTGTGCAACGCCCGGGATCGCCGCCACGGAGCCGATCAGCCGGCGATCATCTCGGCCTGACGGACGATCACCTCGGCCTGCTTGATCGAGGCGATGTCGACCAGCCGGCCCTTGTAGACGGTGGCGCCGGCGCCGCTGGCCTTGGCCTCTTCCATTGCGGCGAGAATCTCGCGCGCTTCGGTCACCGCCTTTTCGGAGGGGGTGAAGACCTCGTTCGCCAGCGCGATCTGCTTGGGGTGGATCGCCCATTTCCCGACCATGCCCAGCGTTGCCGAGCGCAGCGCCTGGGCGCGGTAGCCGTCATCGTCCGAAAAATCGCCGAACGGGCCATCGACGGGCAGGACGCCGTGGGTGCGGCAGGCGGCGACGATGGCAGCCTGTGCCCAGTGCCAGGGGTCGGACCAGTGCTTCGCCCCGTCGTGCAGCATGTAGTAGTTCTCCTGCGTGCCGCCGATCCCGGTCGTGGCCATCCCCATCGAGGCCGCGAAATCCGCCGCGCCCAGGCTCATCGCCTGAAGCCGCGGCGATGCGGCGGCGATCTCCTCCACATGGGCGATCCCGGCGGCCGACTCGATGATCACTTCGAAGGCGATCTTCTTCTGACGCCCCTTGGCGGTTTCGATTGCGGTGACGAGCGCGTCGACGGCATAGATATCGGCCGCGCAGCCCACTTTCGGGATCATGATCTGGTCGATCCGCTCGCCGGCCTGTTCAAGGATGTCCACCACGTCGCGATACCAGTAGGGCGTGTCGAGCCCGTTGATCCGCACGCTCAGGGTCTTCTTGCCCCAATCCACCGCGCCGATCGCCGCGACCACGTTGGCGCGAGCCTGCGGCTTGTCATTTGGCGCCACCGAATCCTCAAGGTCGAGGTTGATCACGTCCGCCGCGCTCGACGCCATCTTCTCGAACAGCTTGGTGTTCGATCCGGGCCCGAACAACTGGCAACGGTTTGGCCGGGCCACCGGCTGCGGCTGGATGCGGAAGCTCATGGGCGCACCTTTCGGGAAGCTTTGTTGCGTCTTGATCGGGGGTTTGGATAGGATGTTGCTTGTGGGCGCGCAAGGCGCAACACGCTGCCCTGCGGCATGGCGTCTGCGCCAAGGCGGGGGCCGGAGACGGTGCTGCCCGGAATCTCGGCATTCGCCTGCCGCGCGGACAGATTTGGCGGCGATCACGCGGCGAATGGGCTTGGCACCGCCTTGCGGCGGCGCCGGGCATGCGATCTGCTCGGACGCGCGAGGCGGTTCCTGTCACGGAGACGGCGATGCTGAAGACGCCCTATCTGCTCTTTCTCGGCGATGCACCGGACCAGCTGGCGGCAAAGGTCGCCCAGGGTGTCCGCGATTGGCGGCCTGAATTCGCGCTGGGACAGCTCCGGCTGCCCGGATGCCGGGCCGATCTGGGCATTCCCGACTTGGATGCCGAAGCCGCCTGGAATGCGGGCGCGCGGACGCTGGTCATCGGCGTGGCGAACCGCGGCGGCGTGTTCTCGCCAGCCTGGAAGGCCTGCCTGATCGATGCACTGGTGCGCGGCTACGATCTGGCTGCGGGACTGCACACCCTGCTGCGCGACGATCCGGATCTGTCGGCTGCGGCCGCAGCACATGGCCGGCGGCTTTTCGACGTCCGCCTGCCGGTTGACACCTACCCGATCGCCGACGGCGTCAAGCGCTCCGGAAAACGCTGCCTGGCCGTCGGCACGGATTGTTCGGTCGGCAAGATGTACACCGCCCTGGCGATGGAAAAGGTGATGCGTGCCAGGGGCATGAAGGCGACCTTCCGGGCCACGGGGCAGACCGGGATCCTGGTCACCGGATCTGGTGTTCCGCTTGACGCCGTGGTGGCGGACTTCATGGCCGGGGCCGTGGAGTGGCTGACGCCCGGCAACGACCCGGATCACTGGGATCTGATCGAAGGACAGGGGAGCCTGTTCCACGTCTCCTATTCGGGTGTGACGCTCGCCCTGATCCATGGCGGCCAGCCCGATGCGCTGATCCTCTGTGACGAGCCGACCCGCCCGCATATGCGCGGCCTGCCGGACTACAAGTTGCCGTCGCTTGAGGCATTGCAGGACTTGGCGCTATCCTTGGCGCGGATCGCCAATCCGTCCTGCCGGGTGGTCGGTGTGTCGGTGAACACCCAGGCCCTGGACGAGGCCGCTGCGAAGGCGCATCTGGCGGCGGTCGAGGATCGTCTGGGCCTGCCGGCGACCGATCCGTTCCGTTTCGGGGCCGAGGCGCTGGTCGATGCGCTGGACGGCATCTGATGCATCTGCACGTTCACTACGACGATTTTCGCCTCGCCGAAGCCTTCACGATTTCCCGCGGGACCAAGACAGCGGCCGAGGTGGTGACGGTGTCGGTCGAGGACGGCCAGTACCGGGGCTATGGGGAATGCGTGCCTTATGCCCGCTACGGAGAGAGTCGGGGCAGCGTGAAGGCGCAGATCAAGGCGCTTCCTAAGCGGTTCGACCGCACAGGGTTGCGGGAACTTCTGCCTCCCGGTGCGGCGCGGAACGCCGTCGATTGCGCCCTGTGGGACCTTCAGGCGAAGCGCACGGGGCGGCGGGTCTGGGATCTGTCAGGGCTTCCCCCGCCCGGGCCCGAGATCACCGCCTTCACCCTTTCGCTCGACAGTCCCGCCGAAATGCGCCGGTCGGCGGAACGCCACCGGCACCGGCCGCTCCTGAAGATCAAGCTCGGCACGCCCGACGACATGCCGCGGCTCGAGGCCGTGCGGGCAGGCGCGCCGAAATCCCGCATCATCGTCGACGCGAACGAAGGTTGGAGCGCCGAGGTCTATGCCGATCTCGCACCCCATCTCGTGCGCCTCGGTGTCGAACTGGTGGAACAGCCGCTGCCCGCCGACGCGGACGAGGCCTTGGCCGAAATGGCGCGCCCGGTTCCGGTCTGCGCCGATGAAAGCTGCCACGACCGGGCCTCGCTCGCGTCGCTCCAGGGCAAGTACGATGTCGTCAACATCAAGCTCGACAAGACCGGCGGGCTGACCGAGGCGCTGGCGCTGAAGGCGGCGGCGCTGGCCGGCGGATACCGGGTGATGGTCGGCTGCATGGTCGGTTCCTCGCTCGCCATGGCACCGGCAGTGCTGGTCGCCCAGGACGCGCTGGTGACCGATCTGGATGGCCCCCTGTTGCTGGCCGAGGACCGCGCCCATCCGCTTCGCTACGACGAACGCGGCGTTCATCCGCCCGATCCCGATTTGTGGGGATAGCACGACTGGAAATCTCTCCGGTGGAAGGTTTGCAGCGCCCAGCGCACTGGGCGGCAGTGTTTCGCAATGGGACCGGTCCCGGTCTATTGCGCTGTCGGAGCGGTGCGAGACGGCGAGAGGACGAAAAACTCGCGCCAACATAATGGGCGATTGATTACAGCTTAGGTACAGAGAAGATCAAACCGCGTACGATTTCGGTACCATCCACATTAATTCGGCACACTGCCTCGAACCGCGCAGTTCCTACGGTGCGCTTGAAATCATCGGGCATCCGCTCTAGCTCGACCTTTTCTTCTGGCGTTGGCGATTTGCACCATGACCATGCATCTTTGAACCATGGCTGGACGTCAAGCGGTATGCCCAAGTATTTGCGATCCCGATTGGCCAAACCCAGCGACCGGAAATACTTGGGTGCATTACCAATTTGATGTGGGACCTGTGCGTCCAAGATGATTGCCCTAAGGCCATTCTTGAAGGAAAGAGTGTAGGCTCCATCTGGAAGATCGGGAAGGCTCAGAAAACCCGCGCGATAGGCGTCGTAACCCCAGAAAGAGATAGACCCCAAGAGACAGACGACAATGATCCGAAGTATCCATCGCTTCATGTCGCCCTCTGACGTTGCCAAGCTTGTTGCAATCTAAGGCCTTGTTTCAATGCGAGTGCAGTACGTCAAGGCGCTGTCCTACGGAGGGGTTTGACTGGCGCTAATTGTCACCGCTTGCCGGAACGGCGGCATCGCACCCTGCCAGTGGGCAACCCGACTCGCATGCCGGTCAGCGTCCACCAGTGACAGGCGCACAAATCGTGAAGCCTGTTGTGGTGACTGTGATCGGGGCGCGTTGCGGAATGGGTGTAGTCTGCCGATGCCCACAATTCGGGCAGATTGCAGGGAGGTCCTGACAGATGAAACTGACGCGACGTGGAAGTATCGGAGTGTTGGGCGCCTCCCTGGCCGGCCTTGCCCTCAGGCCCGCCTTCGCGGACGGAACGGTGGTTGACGTCGAGCTGTGGGACATGGGCGAGAACGCGATGGACATGGCGGGCGACATGCCGATGAAGATGCACATGCCGGGATCGGACATGCCGATGGCACCGATGGGCGTGAAGCTGAGCCGGGCTGAAGTGCCGGCCGGCGAAGTGACGTTCAAGGTGACCAATTCGTCGAAGGATTTCGTCCACGAGATGGTCGTCAGCCCGCTTGCCGGTCCGTCCGAACCGCCACCCTACAATGCCGACATGGATGAGGTGGACGAGGACAAGGCCGGCAATCTCGGAGAGGTCGAGGATCTTGATCCCGGCCAATCAGGCCAGCTCACGATCACGCTGAAGCCCGGCAGCTATATCCTCTATTGCAACATCCCCGGACACTATACGCATGGCATGTGGGCAGAGTTGACCGTCACCGGCTAGGCCGCCGGTTCCGGTTGCCGCGGTCGTTCGGACCGCGCGCCCTGTGGTGACGCGGCCCGAACGTGAGGCGGCGCGGGACGCAGTGGCCCGCGCGGCGATGCGGATCGCGCGGTCCGGCTCTGGACGGCGGGGGCGGGGGTGATAAAAGGCGTCCGACCCAGTCCAGGAGGCGCCGATGAGCCGCATCGTCTATGTCAACGGAGAGTACCTGCCCGAGGAAGAGGCGAAGGTGTCGATCTTCGATCGCGGCTTCCTGTTCGCGGACGGGGTCTACGAGGTCACGTCGGTGCTCGACGGCAGGCTGGTCGATTTCGAAGGGCACACCCACCGGCTCGAACGGTCGCTGCGCGAACTCGACATGACGAATCCGATGCATATGGGCGACCTGCTGGAAGTCCACCGCGAGCTGATCAAGCGCAACGACCTGCAGGAAGGCGGCATCTACCTGCAGATCAGCCGCGGCGTCGCCGACCGCGACTTCGTCTATCCCGCCGGCCTGAAGCCGACCGTTGTGCTCTTCACCACTGCCATGAACCTGAGCGACTCGCCCAAGGCGAAGACCGGGCTCAGGATCATCGCCATCGACGATCTGCGCTGGGGCCGGCGCGACATCAAGACGGTGCAGCTTCTCTATCCCTCGATGGGCAAGATGATGGCCAAGGCCGCGGGCGTCGATGATGCCTGGATGCTGGAAGACGGCTTCGTCACGGAAGGCACGTCGAACAACGCCTACATCGTTACCCATGACGGGCGCATCGTGACCCGGCAACTCGGTCACGAGATTCTCAGCGGGATCACCCGAAACGCGGTGCTGCGGTTTGCCCGCGAGGCCCAGATGGTGGTGGAGGAGCGGCCCTTCACCGTGGACGAGGCGCGCGGATCGGCCGAGGCGTTCGTCACGTCGGCGACGACGTTCGTCACCCCCGTCGTCGAGATCGAAGGCACGGTGCTTGGCGACGGCAAGCCGGGGCCAGTGGCCCGGCGCCTGCGCGAGATCTATATCGAGGAGGCCCGCAAGAGCCTCGCGGTCTGACCGGAAGCGGGCACAGAATGACCGTCTATTTCATCGGGGCCGGTCCGGGCGATCCGGAGCTTCTGACGCTGAAGGCGGCGCGGCTGATCGCATCCTGCCCGGTCTGCCTTTATGCCGGCTCGCTGGTGCCGCCCGAAGTCGTGGCGCGGGCGCCCGGAGCGGCGCGGGTTCTCGACACGGCGTCGATGACGCTGGATGAAACCCATGCCGAGATCGTCGCTGCCCACACGGCGCGCCAGGACGTGGCGCGGGTGCATTCCGGCGATCCATCGCTCTACGGGGCGATTGCGGAGCAGATCCGGCGCCTGAAAGCGGACGGGATCCCCTGCGAGATCGTTCCCGGTGTCCCCGCCTATGCCGCGGCCGCCGCTGCGCTGGGGCAGGAACTGACCGTGCCCGAGATCGCCCAGTCGATCATCCTGACACGGATGTCGATGAAATCGACGGCGATGCCGCCGGGCGAGACGCTGGAAAACTTTGCGCGGACCGGCGCCACGCTGGCGATCCATCTCGGTGTCCGTGCGCTGCGCGAGATCGAGCGGACACTCAGCCCCCATTACGGCCCGGATTGCCCGGTCGTCGTCGCCTATCGCGTCGGCTGGCCGGACCAGATGCTGATCCGCGGCACTCTGTCGGACATCCGCGAAAAGGTCCGCGCCGAGAAGATCACCCGCACCGCGCTGATCCTGGTCGGGCCGGCCTTGGGCGAAGTGCGCGATTTCACCGACAGCGCGCTCTACGACCCCATGCAGCCGCATGTGCTGCGCCCGAAGGCACGGCGCGCCGCCAAGGCCTAGGCGCGTCCGGACCCTGCCTCTGTGACGGCGGACAGCGAGCCGCGCCCCAGCACGCGCATCGTGGCCGTCACTTGGTGGACCGCGAGGTCGAGTGGCGTGACCTGGTCGGCGGAAACGATGGCGGTGGAGCCGGACCAGGTCGCCGGTGCGCCGGGCAGGAAGACGACCACACGCTCGGCCTGCCGCTCGACCTCGAACGCGATCACCTGATGGTCGTCGAACCTCACCAGAACCGGCTTCAGCGCAGCGGTGCCGTCGTCATGGCCGGTGACGCCGCCGATGGTGCTGCGCGCGACGGCGTAGCCCGGAACGATTTCGATCAGCATCGCTTCGAAACGCTGCATCCGCCGGGAGATGGGCGACATCCTCGCGGCGAGCCCGGCCAGATAGCAGACCGCGACGATGATCAGGATCGAGAGCAGGCCGACCGTCACCATGCCGGTGGCCGTGTCGGCGGGAATGAGGCGGTGGAGCGGCGCCGCGACGGCGCGGGCGATCTCGTAGGCCTTGCCGAAGCCGATGGCCAGGAAGGCAAGCGGGATCAGGAAGATGATCCCGCCGATGACGGTAGTGCGGATCATGGGGGCTCTCGCGAGGTTGCGACGGATCGGACGGGGACGAGTCTAGGGCCAGCCTGGCCGGGCGCCTAGTCCCGGCCTGCCCTATTGCAGATCGGCGAAGGCTGCCTGCAGCCTATCGACGGCCTCGGCGATCTGGGTCCGCGGCATCCCGATATTGAAGCGCAGGAAGGTCTCTCCGCCGGCGCCGAAGGTGGGCCCGTGATTGACGGCGATCCGCGCCTCCCGCTCGACCCGGCGAAGCAATTCGTCACGCTCCATTCCGGTGCCGGCGCAATCCACCCAGGCAAGGTAGGTGGCTTCAAGCGGCATCGACCTGAGGCCGGGAATCGCGGCGATACCGTCGTCGAAAACCCGGCGGTTGCCGTCGAGATAGGTAACCAGGTCGTCCACCCAGGCGGCGCCTTCGGGGCTGTAGGCGGCGGGCACCATGTGCATCCCGAAGGCATTCGGCGACATCCCCATCGCCCCCATCGTGGCGGTGAAGGCCGAGCGGAGCGCGGCGTCCTCGACGATCACGTTGCCCACATGCGAGCCCGCGATGTTGAACGTCTTCGAAGCTGCCGTCAGCATCACAAGGCGGTCGGCGATCTCGGGCGCAGCCAGCGGCATCGGAAGGTGCCGGGCACCCGGAAAGACCAGATCGTGATGCACCTCGTCCGAGATCAGCAGCAGATCGTGGCGCCGGCAGAAGTTGGCCAAGGCCGACAGTTCCTCGCCGGTCCAGACCCGTCCGCCCGGATTGTGCGGCGAACAGAAGATGGCGATCTTCTCGCCTCCCGTCATCTGCGCCTCGTAGGCCTCGAGATCCATTGCGTAGTGGCCGTCGGGGCGCAGCGCCAGCGGACATTCCACGACCCGGCGCCCCGAGGCCCGGATCACCCGCCCGAAGGCGTGGTAGACCGGCGTGAACAGGACCACGCCGTCGCCCGGATGCGACCATGTGTGGAGACACAGCCCGACTGCGTTGACGAGGCCATGGGTGGTGAAGATTGCCGCGTCCTCGATCTCCCAGCCGTGGCGCTCGCGCATCCACCAGCGGATCGAGGCCTTGTAGGCCGCGTCGTCGCCGAAATAGCCGAAGACGCCGTGCTCGGCCATCGCCGCGACAGCGGCGCGCACACCTGCGGGCGAGGCGAAATCCATGTCCGCGACCCACATCGCCAGCCCGTCCTCCGGCGCCACGCCATAGACCTTTTCCATCATGTCCCATTTTGCGGAATGGGTGCCGCGCCGGTCGATAATGGTGTCGAAGCGGGGATCGAACGGAGTATCGAGGGTCATGGTCGTGTCCTGGCTGGTCCGGCGCAGAAGCTACGCCGCACCCCGGCGGGCGCAACCCCGATTGCGGTCGGGCGGTGCTTGACCTAAATGCCGGTGCATGACCGTCCGACCGATCCTGATCCATCCCGACCCGCGATTGAGAAAGGTGGCCGAGCCGGTCGCCGATCTGAGCGACGAGCTGCGCCGCCTGGCAGACGACATGCTGGAAACCATGTACGACGCACCGGGGGTCGGGCTGGCGGCGCCGCAAGTCGGGATCGGCGCCCGCGTGATCGTGATGGATTGCGTGAAGGAGGAAGGCGCGCCGCGCCAGCCGATTCAGCTGTTCAACCCCGAGGTCGTGGCCTCCTCGGACGCGCTGAACGTCTACGAGGAGGGCTGCCTGTCGATTCCCGAGCAATATGCCGAGGTGACCCGTCCGGCCGAGGTCACCGTGCGCTGGATCGACCGGGACGGCACGGAAAAGCAGCAGGATTTCGCCGGGCTCTGGGCGACCTGTGTCCAGCACGAGATCGACCATCTGAACGGCAAGCTGTTCATCGACTACCTGACGCCGCTCAAGCGCCAGCTGATCACGCGCAAGATGACCAAGCTCAAGCGCGAGCGCGCACGCGGGCTATGAGCGTCCGTCCCTTCGTGATGTGGCCGGACCCACGGCTGCGGACGCCGTGTACCGAGGTGGGCGCAGTCGATGCGGAGGTGCGGCGCATCTGGGACGACATGGTCGACACGATGGAGGCGATGCCGGGCGTCGGGCTTGCCGCCTGCCAGATCGGCGTGATGCGCCGGCTCGCGGTGGTCGCCGCGTCCGAGGCGCGGGGGCAGGCCATCCGCATGGCCGATCCTGTAGTGATCCATGCCAGTATCGAGCCGCGGACGCACGAGGAGGCCAGCCCGAACCTGCCCGGTGTTTCGGCACCGGTGGAGCGACCCCGTGCCGTGACGGTGCGGTTCCTGAATGAGACCGGAGAGGTCGAGGAGCGGGACTTCGTCGGCCTCTGGGCGACGTCGGTGCAGCATCAGATCGACCATCTGGCGGGGCAGATGTATTTCGACCGGCTGAGCCGGATGCGGCGGCAGATGCTGCTGAAAAAGGCTGGCAAGGTCCGGCGGACGGGCTGAACCCGGCACTTGCGCATCGCGTCAGCGGTGCCGGACCCAGCGGGACTGGCCGCCGGGCAGGCGGCGAAGACGGGCGGGAGCCGCGCTTCCGGGGCTCGGAAGGAAGGCGCATAACGCCATGTGCAGGAGGAAAGGCACCGGATGCGGCTGATCTTCATGGGAACCCCGGATTTCTCGGTCCCGGCGCTCGACGCGCTGGTCGCGGCCGGGCACGAGATCGTCGCCGTCTATTGCCAGCCGCCGCGTCCCGCGGGGCGCGGCCAGAAGGACCGCCCGTCGCCGGTCGAAGCGCGTGCCGCGGCACTCGGCCTGTGGGTGCGCCATCCGCGCAGCCTGAAATCGCCGGACGAGCAGGCGGCCTTTGCCGCGCTGGGCGCGGACGCAGCGGTCGTCGTGGCCTACGGGCTGATCCTGCCGCAGGCGGTTCTCGACGCGACGCGGCGGGGCGCGTTCAACATCCATGCCTCGCTTCTGCCGCGCTGGCGCGGGGCGGCGCCGATCCACCGGGCGGTCATGGCGGGCGATGCCGAGACGGGCGTGTCGATCATGGCGATGGAGGCGGGGCTCGACACCGGCCCGGTGCTGCTGCGCGAAGCGACGCCGATTGCCGCGGACGAGACGACGGGCGATCTGCATGACCGGCTGGCGGCGATGGGAGCGCGGCTGATCGTCGAGGCGCTGGCCCGGCTGGATGCCTTGCCACCGGTGCCGCAGGCCGGAGACGGCGTCACCTATGCGGCCAAGATCGACAAGGCGGAAGCGCGGATCGACTGGACGCGAAGTGCGGCCGAAATCGACCGGCAGATCCGCGGCCTGTCGCCGTTTCCCGGTGCCTGGGCCCAAATCGGCGCCGAGCGGGTGAAGCTGCTGCGCTCCCGGCTGGTCCCTGGCTCCGGCGCGCCCGGCGAGATTCTGGGCGATTTCACAGTGGCTTGCGGGAAAGATGCGGTGCAGGTCCTGGAGGCGCAGCGTGCCGGAAAGCGGCCGATGGCGGCGGCGGAGTTGCTGCGCGGCGTGGCGCTGCCGCGCTTTCTCGGCTGAGCCGCGCTCACGCGTGGTTGACCGCGGATCCACTTCCCCGGGAAGCGGAAACATGCTCTGATCGGAATACAACACAAAACGATCCGAGGCAGACATGAGCTTTCACCTGACCCGCCGCGATGCGCTGCTTGGCGCTGCGGCCGGGCTTGCCGCGACGGCGGCAGGACCCGTTCTGGCGCAGAGCGCCGCAATGCCGCCCGCACCTCCCGCCGCCGATCCGCAGATCGCGCGCAATGTCGCGGGCTTCCGCGCGATCCACTGGCAGGACCATTTTGATGAGTTGGATCAGGGGGTTATCATTGCCGACACCAAGGTGCGGGCGCTGCATTACTTCGGTCCCGAGGGCGGCCCGGCACTGGTCTTTCCGACTTCGGTGCCGATCTCGCCCGAGCTGACCCGGCTTGGCTATACCGAGGTCACGCAGAAGGTGGTAGGGCCGAGCTGGCGGCCGACGCCGTCGATGCGCGAGCGCAATCCCGACTGGCCCGCAGTGATCGGCCCAGGTCCGGACAACCCATTGGGAAGTCACGCACTTTACCTCTCGTGGCCGTATTACCGGATCCACGGCACCCACGATGTGCGCAAGATCGGCCGGCCCTCGTCGGACGGCTGCATCGGGCTTTACAACGAGCAGATCGCGGTTCTCTTCGAGAAGGTGACGGTCGGGACGCGGGTGCGGCTGATCTGAGCGCGCGCGCCGGTCACGGCCTGTCAGGAATTGTGCAATCGCACCGATTGCACGGAGTCGTTCGCGGACTGTTCCTGCCCTGCCGTCCCGGCGCAGTACGGGCGCCGCACCCGAGGGCGCGGGCCCGCGGAGGGTCGGGGCGCTGCGGCTGCCTGTCGGCAGGGCGGGCCGGACCGGCCCTCAGCTTCGGGCCACGAGGTAGCGGTAGGTCGCTCCGAGCCGGTAGCTGCCGTCGGCCTGACGGAACCGGGCGAGAACCGCGGCATGGGCGGCATCGACCGCCGCACGGCCCGCAAGGTCGCTGGCCCGCGCCGCCACCCCGGACGCGCCGACGCCCCGGAGCGCGGTCGCCTCGTCGGGATAGACCCACGGGCTGTCGCCGTCGCACACGGCTTCGGGGGTCAGCCCGGCCGCACGTGCGATCTCGCGCAGCCGGGTTGCGTCGGACAGCGCGAAGGGGCCGGGCGCGCCGGGGGGCGGAGGCGGCAGCAGCGGCTTCAGCGCGGCCACCAGCGCCGCGGCGTCCATCCCTTCGGGATCGCCCCAGCTCATCACCACGACCGTTCCGCCGGGGCGCAGGACGCGGCGCGCCTCGCTCAGGACGCGGACCGGATCGGCGGCGAACTGGACCGCGTTGAAGGCGGTCACGACATCGAAGCTGGCATCGCCGAACGGCAGGTTCTCGATGTCGCCGAGACGGAAATCGCCGCCGGGCACCCGTTCGCGGGCGATGGCCAGCATCGCCTCGGAGGCGTCGATGCCGGCGACCTCGGCACCGCGGCCGGCGGCCAGCGCCGCGGCCATCCCGGCGCCGCATCCCAGATCCAGAAGCCGGGTTCCGGCACCGGCACCCACCCGGTCCAGCACATCGACGAAGGCGGGCCGGAACTGCGCTTCCTGAATGTCGGCCCAGTTCCGCGCATGGGTGCCCCAAAGCTGCCCGCTGGTGGCAACGCGATCGCCCATCGCGGTGTCGGTCATGGTCTTTTCCTCCGCTACGTCGGCGGGCAGTCAGGCACCATCCGGCGCGGATGTCATGCGAAAACCGCCGGTTCCGGGGGTCGGGTCAGAAGTTCCGGGGCGGGCGGGCCTTGTAGACCGGCAGCCGCCAGCCGAAGGCGATGGAGCCGGCGCGGAGGGCGAAGGTGACCGCGATGCAGGCGAGAAGCGGCAGTGCGGGATGGGTGTCGAGCGCCAGCGTCGCAACGCCCGCGGCCGCCCCGGCGAAGGCGGCGGTGACGTAGAGCTCGCCCTGCTTCAGGACCAGCGGCACCGCCCCCGCCACCACGTCGCGCATCAGCCCGCCCATGCAGCCGGTGACGATCCCCATCAGCACCTGGATGAAGCGCCGGTCGGTCTGGCCGAGCGCGACGGCCACCCCGGCGGCGACCGCCACAGCGAGCGCCACCGCATCGAGCCAGACCAGCGCCTTGAGCCGGTTTTCCAGATGGTGGGCGGTGAAGAAGACCACCACCGCAGCCGCCGCGGCAATGACGATGTAGGACGGGGCGCCGACCCAGAAGACCGGGTCGCGGCCGAGCAGCAGGTCGCGCACCGTGCCGCCGCCGACCCCGGTGAGGCAGGCGAAGAACATGAAGCCGACGATGTCGAGCTGGGCCCGGCTGGCGGCCAGCGCGCCGGTCAGCGCGAACACGATCACCGCGGCGAGGTCGAGCGTCAGCGGCGGGGTCATGCGGGTCCGGGCGCGCGGGCGCGAACGGTGGTGCGGTCCGTCGGGGTCGGCTTTGGCTGGTCCATCTCGGTCTTTCCGGAGCAGTGTCGTCCGGGCTAGACTAGCCGCTGCGACAGCCGGCGGGAATGCGGCGCCCGGTGCCGCGGAGGAGGCGCGCCGATGATCGGGGAAGGCGAGGCCGGACGGATCGACGCGTTGTGCCGGGCCTACGCCGCGGCGCTGGAACGCGGCGATCTGGATGCGCTTCTCGCCTGCTTCACCGAGGATGCCGTCGCCCATTCGCCGATCTTCGGGACGCTGCCGGCGGCCGAGTTCTATGCCCGCGTGCTGCGGATCACCGGCGGGCGGCGGATGAGCGTGCGGACGGTCTTTGCCGGGCTGTCCGATCCGCCGCGCGCGGCGATCCATGTCCGCTATACCCGCCGGATCGAGGGCAGGCCGGCCGCGACGATCGAGGGGGTCGACCTCTTCGACCTGAGCCCCGGCCTCGACCGGTTTGCGGCGGTCACCATCGTCTACGACACCGCCCCGGTCCGGCCGGATTTCGACGATCCGGCCGGGCCCGGACGGTGACGGCGACCAGCGCGGTCCCGGCCCGGTTCAGGCGGTCCCGGCGATCTGGCCCGGTCATGCGGGCGCGGGCCCGTGACGGCGCTTGACAGCCGGTATTCCGGGGCGTCGAGTGAGCGATCGGCCGGGCTCGGCGGGGGGAGGGATGTCGGATGACACGGATCGGGCTCTTCGGCGCGGCGGGGCATATGGGGACGACCCTGATCCGGGCCATCAGCGCGAGCGGGGACTGTGATCTGGCCGGGGGGTGCGACCGGCCCGGATCGCCGGCGATCGGCACCGATCTGGGCGTGCTGGCGGGGCTGCCGCCGCTGGGCCTTCTCCTGACCGACGACCCGGCCGCGCTATGCCGCGCGTCGGACGTCGTGGTCGACTATTCTGCCGCGTCGGCGACGATGGCGCTGCTGGCGGCGGCGGTTGCGGAACGGACGCCGGTGCTGGTCTGCACGACCGGGTTCGATGCGGCCCAGCAGGCGGACCTGGAAGCCGCCGGACGCAGGGTGCCGGTGCTCGTCGGCGCCAACATGAGCAGCTCGGTCATCGCCATGTATGCGCTGGTCCGGATGGCAGCACAGCTGCTGGGCGACGAGTTCGACATCGAGATCTTCGACTTCCATCCCTGGGACAAGATCGACGCGCCGTCGGGGACCGCGCTGGAACTGGCGAACTGCGCGGCCGAGGGACGCGGCGTCGCGCTGGCCGAGATGCGGGTCCCGGCGCGGTCCGGCGAGACCGGCAAGCGCCGCCGCGGCAGCATCGGGTTCTCGTCGGCGCGGGGCGGCGACGTGCCGGGAGAGAACACGGTCTACTTCGCCGGTCCCGGCCAGCGGCTGGAGATCACCAGCCGGGTCACCGATCACCGGGCCTGGGTGGCGGTGACGCTGGAGGCGGCGACCTGGCTGGCCGGCCGGGATCCGGGCCTTTATGCGATGGCGGACATGCTGGGCGGCTGACCGGCGCGGATGCGGCGCCGACGGGGACGCTCAGCCCGTGGCCTTGCGCGGCTTCGGCGGCTTGAAGGGGGCCATGCCGGCGCGGGCGAGTTCGTCGGCGCGTTCGTTCTCGGCGTGCCCGGCATGACCCTTGATCCACTCCCAGGTGACCTCGTGGCGGTTCCGGGCGTCGTCGAGGCGGCGCCAGAGGTCTTCGTTCTTGACCGGCTTGCGGGTCGAGGTCTTCCAGCCGTTCCGCTTCCAGCCGTGGATCCACTGGGTGACGCCGCCTTTCACATAGGCGCTGTCGGTGATCACGGTGACGCGGGAGGGCCGGGTGAGCGCTTCGAGCGCGGCGATCGCGGCCATCAGCTCCATCCGGTTGTTGGTGGTCTCGGGCGCGCCGCCGGAGAGTTCGCGTTCGCGCAGGATCGTGTCGCCGTCGCGCGCGATCAAGAGCGCGCCCCAGCCGCCGGGGCCGGGATTGCCCGAACAGGCGCCGTCGGTATAGGCGAAGAGGTCAGGCATTTCCGGGGTTCTCCGCCAGGACGTCGATGCAGGGATCGGCGGTGCCGGCCATGCCGGTCAGGGTCGCTGTGGTGCTGTCGAGGATGCGCAGCCCGGCCGCCGTGAGCCAGTGGTGAAGCTCGTCGGCGGAGACATAGGAATAGAGCCGGTCGAGGCGGTCGCGATGCTCGCCGGTGCCGAGCTTCATGCCGGCATAGAGCGTGCCGCCGGGGCGCAGCGCAAGGGCGAGCGCAGCGAAGAGCGCGGGCAGGTCGGCACGGGGGGCGTGGAGCAGGCTGTAGCTGGCCCAGATGCCGTCATAGGTGGCGGCGCCCCAAGCGGTGTCGAAGCCGGCTTGCCGGGCGGGCAGGCCGTGGGTCGCGCGCGCGAAGGCGACCATCGCGGCGCTGGCATCGACCGGGTCAGGGCTGAGGCCGGCGGCGGCCATGGCGGCGGCATCGGCGCCCGGACCGCAGCCGAGATCGAGCACGCGCCCGCCGGGGGCGATGCGGGCGATGAAGCGGGCGAGGCCGGGCCGCGGCGGTGCCGTCGCGAACTTCTCGGCATAGTCCACCGCGCTCCGGTCGTAGAAGGCGAGCGTGCGGGGGTCCGGTCCGGTCATGTCAGCAGCCCAAGGGTCAGGCAGGCGACGATCAGCGCGGTGCGGAGGGTGCTGGCCTCCATCCACCAGCCCGGCGTCAGCCCGTGGAGCGAGAAGTAGCGGTCGAGCCCGAGAAGGCCGAGGAAGCCCACGACCAGCACCCAGGCGGCGCGGTCGGCGCCGCCGCCGACGAAGAGAAAGGCCCAGAGAGCGGGCAGCACGGCGAGGGCGTGGAAGCGGGTCGGGGCCTGGCTGTCGCTGCGGCTGGCGAAGCCCCAGAGCACGCCGGAGAGGAAGGCGAGCACGATGGCGCCGTAGAAGACCTGGACATGGAGGCCGACGAAGCGCGGGCCGAGGAGGCGCTGGCCCAGATCGAAGAGCGGCGGGGCGAGGCCGGTGAGCGCGCCCCAGGCGAAGGGGGCGAGGCCGGCGAGGCCGAGGCCGATCAGGCCACGCGGGACCCGTTGGCGATACGCGCCGGTATCCTTCACGCCCGTTCTGCCGCCAGCCGGACTGCAAGGGCCGCGAAGATGGCGGCGAAGCCGCGGTTCAACCACCGCAGGAAGCCGGCACGCGAGAGGATGCGGTCGCGGGCGGCAGCGGCGAACAGGCCGTAGAGCGCGAAGACGATCAGGGTCAGACCCATGAAGACGCCGCCCAGCAGCGCCATCTCGGGCGTAGCGCGGGCCGGGTCGCCGGAGAGGAACGGCGGCAGCAGGGCGAGGAAGAAGATCGAGAGCTTCGGGTTCAGCACGTTCAGCAAGGCGCCGCGTCCGGCGATGCGGGACAGGCTGTCGCGGCGCCGGTCGGGGGCGACCGACAGCGCGCCGCCGGTCCTGAGCGCGGTCCAGGCGAGATAGAGTAGGTAGGCGACGCCGACGACCTTCACCGCCTGGAACACGAGCGCGCTGGCATGCATCAGCGCGGCGAGCCCGGACATCGCGGCCAGCATGGCGGGCAGGATCCCGAGCGTGCAGCCGAGGGCGGCGGCGAGCGCGGCGGCGCGGCCCTGGCCAAGCCCGATGGCCAGCGTGTAGACCACGCCGGTTCCGGGCATCAGCACGACCACGAGCGCGGTGAGAAGGAACTGGATCGAAAGCATCGGCGCGCCTCAGACGGGTTCGCGCAGGGCGCGGGGGATCTTGAATTCGATGCTTTCCTGCGCGGTCTCGACCTGCTCCAGCGTGACGTCGAAGCGGGCGCGGAAGGCGTCGACGACCTCGGCCACCAGTTCCTCGGGCGCCGAGGCACCGGCGGTGACCGCGACGGTGCGGATGCCGTCGAGGGCGCGCCAGTCGATTTCCGCCGCGCGCTGCACGAGCTGCGCGTAGCCGCAGCCGGCCTTGCGGGCGACGTCGACGAGACGCTTCGAGTTCGAGGAATTGGGCGCGCCGACGACCAGCAGGGCGTCGGATTTCGGTGCCACGGCCTTGACCGCCGCCTGGCGGTTGGTGGTGGCGTAGCAGATATCCTCGCGCGCGGGGCCGAGGATCGCCGGGAAGCGCGTCTTCAGCGCGGCGACGATCTCGGCGGTGTCGTCGACCGACAGCGTGGTCTGGGTGACGAAGGCGAGCTGGCCGGGGTCGCGGGGCGCGAGCGCGTCGATATCGGCCAGGGTTTCCACCAGCAGCACCTCGCCGGGGGCGAGCTGGCCCATCGTGCCGATGGTCTCGGGGTGGCCGGCATGGCCGATCATCACGATCTGGCGCCCGGCCTCGGCATGGCGGGCGGCCTCGATATGGACCTTGGTAACCAGCGGGCAGGTGGCGTCGACATGGAGCATGCCGCGAGCCTGCGCTTCAGCCGGGACGGCCTTGGGGACGCCGTGGGCGGAGAAGATCACGGGCCGGTCGGGCGGGCATTCGTCGAGCTCCTCGACGAAGACCGCGCCCT
>JAGQRV010000006.1:194583-227091 GCA_020425125.1 Paracoccaceae bacterium
TAGACCGGCGCGCCCCATTTCTCGAGCGCCAGCTCGACGATCCGGATTGCCCGGTCGACGCCGGCGCAGAAGCCGCGCGGGGCGGCGAGGTAGAGGGTGAGGGGGTGTCGCATCGCAGCCTCCGGTGTCGCGTCAGACCTAAGCCGCAGGGAAGGCGAGATCCAGACCGAACCGGCCGGGCAGGCGGGCGCTCAGGCGGCCGCGCTGCCGGTTGCCCAGGCCAGCAGCAGGTAGCGGCCGGTCTTGGCGACGGCGACCAGCGCGACGAACAGGGCGGGATGAAGCTGCATCATGCCTGCGATCACCGTGAAGGCGTCGCCGAACGGCGCCCAGGAGAGCAGCAGCGTCCAGGCGCCGTAGCGGCCGTACCAGCGCTGGGCGCGGCCGAGCTGCGCGTCGGTGACGGGAAACCAGCGGCGGCCGCGAAACCGTTCGATGCCGCGGCCGAGAACGTAGTTCACGCAGGCCCCGAGCACGTTGCCGACCGAGGCCACCGCGACCAGGATCCAGACCGGGGCAGTGCCGGCGAGCTGCAGCGCGACGAAGACGAATTCGGACTGGAACGGCAGGATGGTCGCGGCGCCGAAGGCGGCCCCGAAAAGGCCCGCCATCGCCGCGGCGGTTCCGCCGGTCGGCACGACCACCCGGGCGCCGGGTGGGCCGGCTCAGCGGCCGGCGTCCGCCGCCTGGAGAGTGTCGCTGTCGGCGTTGTGCCGTTCCCGCGGAGGTCGGCCGATCACGTCCTTCAGCTCGTCCAGTTCGATGAAGTTGTCGGCCTGACGGCGCAGGTCGTCGGAAATCATCGGCGGCTGGCTGCGGATGGTGGAGACCACCGAGACCCGGACGCCCTTGCGCTGGAGCGCTTCGAGCAGGGGGCGGAAATCGCCGTCGCCGGAGAACAGCACGATATGGTCCACATGCGGGGCAAGCTCCAGGGCATCGACGGTGAGCTCGATGTCCATGTTGCCCTTGACCTTCCGGCGGCCCTGGGTATCGGTGTATTCCTTCGCCGGCTTCGTGACCATCGTGAAGCCGTTGTAGTGCAGCCAGTCCACCAGAGGGCGAATCGGCGAATATTCGTCATTTTCCAGGAGGGCGGTGTAGTAGAACGCCCGCAGAAGCTTTCCACGACGCATGAATTCCTGCCGCAGAAGCTTGTAATCGATGTCGAATCCGAGCGCCTTGGCCGCTGCGTAGAGGTTCGATCCATCAATGAAGAGCGCGAGCTTTTCGTCGCGATAGAACATAAAATCTCCCTTCGGAACTCGAGCCGACAGCCTTTGCTGGAAGCGGGCAGCTCACGCCAAAACGTATCGATAATTCTACATGTCTCAACCACGGAGTTACAGAACTGTTTCACATTCGTTTGTACATTTCGGCACAAATCCGCCGTTGGATCCACCGTGGAGATGCCGGTTCGAGCCGGGATTCGGGGTCGCGGAGCCACTGATGCAGGTGCGCGAAGCACGCGGCTCCGGTGCCGGGCAGGCCGCTGGGGGCGAAATTCGTGCATCTTGCCAGACTCTTGTTCGTGATTAATCCATTGTAGGTTGTGCTTTCGGGTTGCCGGGGATGATCCGCGGCGCGGAGGTCCGGTTCGGAGCATCGGCAATTTTCCGCCGATCACATTTTTTGGGCATCCGGAATGACGATGCCTTAACGTCATGTTTCGCGGAACGAATCCCGGACGAGAACGGAAGCGGAACGGGGCGGACGGGACGGGATGAGATTCGCCGGAACCTTCTGGCGCGCGGCCGGCGGCGGAAACGCGGCCTTGTTCGCGCGGGACACTAAAGTCCGGACTGCGCGGGACGCTGCGGCCCGGCCCGCGCAGGTATCGGACCGGCCCGGGTTTTTCCCCAGCGCAGACCTTGTGTCGCGATGGCAATGGCGTTACGTAGACAGCTTGCCGATCTGTCAAGGGGATTCCTATGGCCCGCGTCACTGTCGAGGATTGCGTCGACAAAGTCCCGAACCGGTTCGATCTGGTGCTGCTTGCCTCGCATCGCGCGCGCGAGGTCGCCCGCGGCATGCCGCTGACACTCGACCGGGACAAGGACAAGAACCCGGTGGTGGCGCTGCGCGAGATCGCCGAGGAGACGCAGAGCGCGGACGAGTTGCGCGAGCGGATGATCGAGAGCCTGCAGACGCAGATCGAGGTCGACGAGCCCGAGGACGACCAGATGTCGCTTCTGATGGGGGTCGAGGCCGACCGCCCGGTGGACGACGACATGTCCGAGGAGAAGCTCCTGCGCGCGCTGATGCAAGCCCAGGAACAAGGCTGATCCCGGGACGCCTGAGAGCAGGGCGATGGAACAGCTGATCCCCATCAAGGACCTCGTCGCCCGCGTTCAGAGCTACAACCCGCGTTCCAACGTCCGCAAGCTGCGGGCCGCCTACGACTATGCCAAGAAGGTCCATGCCGGACAGCGGCGGAGGTCGGGCGAGCCCTACTTCACCCATCCGGTCGCCGTCGCGGCGCTGCTGGCCGAGCAGCGCCTGGACGACGCGACGCTGATCACCGCGCTTCTCCACGACACGGTGGAGGATACCGAGGCGACCTATGCCGACATCACCAAGCGCTTCGGCAAGGAGATCGCCGAGCTGGTGGACGGCGTCACCAAGCTGACCAACCTGCAGCTGAGCTCGACAGAGACCCGCCAGGCCGAGAACTTCCGCAAGCTGTTCATGGCGATGTCCAAGGATCTGCGGGTGATCCTGGTGAAGCTGTTCGACCGGCTGCACAACATGCGCACGATCAAGTCGCTGCCGCCGGAGAAGCAGCAGCGCAAGGCGCGCGAGACCATGGACATCTATGCGCCGCTGGCGGGGCGCATGGGGATGCAGTGGATGCGCGACGAGCTGGAGGACCTGGCTTTCCAGGTTCTCAACCCCGAGGCGCGGACCTCGATCATGCGCCGCTTCGTCAAGCTGCAGGGCGAGGCGGGCAACGTCATCGGCCGCATCAACGAGGACATCCAGAAGGAGCTTGCCAAGGAAGGCATCGCCGCGGAGGTGATCGGGCGGGCGAAGAAGCCCTATTCGATCTGGCGCAAGATGGAGCAGAAGGAGATCAGCTTCTCGCGCCTCAGCGACATCTACGGCTTCCGGGTGATCACCGCGAACTCGATGGACTGCTACCGCGTGCTGGGGGTGATCCACCGGCGCTGGCGGGCGGTGCCGAACCGGTTCAAGGACTATATCAGCCAGCCGAAGCAGAACGGCTATCGCAGCCTGCACACCGCGGTTCTGGGCCGCGACGGCAAGCGGGTCGAGGTGCAGATCCGCACCCGCGAGATGCATGAGGTGGCCGAGGCCGGCGTCGCGGCGCACTGGGCCTATCGTGACGGCGAGCGGGCCGAGAACCCGTTCGCGGTCGACCCGGCGGAATGGATCTCCGGCCTGACCGAGCATTTCGAGGCCGCGGCGGACGACGACGAGTTCTTCGAGGCGGTGAAGCTCGAGATGTACTCGGACAAGGTGTTCTGCTTCACCCCGAAGGGCGACGTGGTGAAGCTGCCGCGCGGGGCGACGCCGCTCGACTTCGCCTTCGCGATCCACACCCGGATCGGCTCGGCCTGCGTCGGCGCCAAGATCGACGGCCGGCGGGTGCCGCTCTGGACCCAGCTCAGGAACGGCCAGTCGGTGGAGATCATCACCGCCGAGGGGCAGAGCCCGCAGGCGACCTGGATCGACATCGCGGTGACCGGCAAGGCCAAGTCGGCGATCCGCCGGTCGCTACGGGCCGAGAAGCGGTCGCGCTTCGTCAAGCTGGGACGGGAGCTGGCGCGGGTCGCCTTCGAGCACATCAACAAGAAGGTGACCGAGAAGGCGCTGCGGACCGCGGCGCGGCGCATGGGGCTCGGCGAAAATTCCGAGGAGCTCCTGGCGCGGCTCGGGTCCGGCGAGATCACTGCGCGCGAGGTGGTCGACACGCTCTATCCCGAACTCGGCGACCGCCGCGGCGGCGAGATCGAGGCGGGCAAGGCGGTCCTGGGCCTCGAGGCCGACCAGACCTGGGACCGCGGCGATTGCTGCCAGCCGATTCCCGGCGAGCGGATCGTCGGCATCTCGCTGCCCGGCCGCGGCGTGGTGGTGCACGCCATCGACTGCCCGACCCTGGTGGAATACGAGGACCAGCTCGACCGCTGGATCGACCTGCACTGGCATTCCGGGCCGCACATGCCGGTTCACCCGATCACACTCGACATCACGATCTCGAACGACGCTGGTGTCCTGGGCCGCATTTGCACGTTGATCGGAGAGCAAAAGGCGAATATTTCCAATCTCGTGTTCCTGGATCGGAAACCGGACTACTTCCGCCTCCTGATGGAGGTGGAATTGAGCGACACGGAGCATCTGAACCGGGTGATGACCGCGCTCGAGGCGGAAAACAACGTGGCCGCCGTCGTGCGCTACCGTCCCGGAAATGGCGAGGAAGCAGAAGCGGACGGGAGGAGGAGAGCCGCAGTTGGTGTTCAAGCGCCGCGATAAGCGCCCTCCCCTGCAGATCCTGCAGCACTGGGTCTATCCTCCGGGCGGCTGGCGGCGCGCCGTCAGCTATCTGACCCACCGGGTGCGGCGCCTGCCCGACCCGCCGTCGCGGATCGCGCGGGGGCTGGCGGCGGGGATCTTCGTGTCGTTCTCGCCGTTCTTCGGCTTCCATTTCATCCTTGCCGGCCTGGTTGCGTGGATGATCCGGGGCAACATCGTCGCGGGGCTTCTGGCCACGCTGATCGGCAACCCGGTGACCTTTCCCTTCGTCGCGGCGATGTCGCTCGGGGTCGGGGATTTCCTGTTCGGCATGGAATCGTCGGTGCCGCTGCCCCGGGTGCTGAAGGCGTTCTCGGCCGCCGCAGGGCAGATCACCGGCAACCTTGTCAGCATGATGACCGGCGGCACCGCGCACTGGGACCGCCTGTCGCTGTTCTTCGAGGGGGTGTTCCTGCCCTATCTGGTCGGCGGCACCATCTCGGGGCTGGCGGCCGCGGCGGCGACCTTCTATCTCACCCGTCCGGTGATCGAGGCCTACCAGCGCCGCCGCGCCAACGCGGTCAGCGCGGGCGCCAAGCGGCGCCGCGTCAAGGCCGACGCGGCGAGCCACACGGGCGCCGCCAAGTGACCCGGACCAACCTGGGAGCCTGCCGGTGACCGAGAACCGCCTGTCCGACCGGGCCCTGCGCCTGGGCGTGAACATCGACCACGTCGCGACCGTGCGGAACGCGCGCGGCTCGGCCTATCCCGATCCGGTGCGCGCCGCGAAGCTGGTCGAGGCGGCCGGGGCGGACGGGATCACCGCGCATCTGCGCGAAGACCGCCGGCACATCTCGGATGCCGATATCGACGGGCTGATGGCGGCGCTGGAGGTGCCGCTGAACCTGGAGATGGCGGCGACCGAGGAGATGCAGGCGATCGCCCTGCGGCACCGGCCGCACGCGGTCTGCATCGTCCCCGAGCGGCGCGAGGAGCGCACCACCGAGGGCGGGCTGGAAGTGGCCAAGGACGAGAACCGGCTGGCGCATTTCATCGCGCCGCTGCGCGAGGCGGGGTCGCGGGTGTCGATCTTCATCGCTGCCGACCGCGCCCAGATCGAAGCCGCGTACCGGATCGGCGCGGCGGTGGTCGAACTGCATACCGGCGCCTATTGCGACTTCCATGCCGAGGGCCGGTTCGAGGAGCGCGACGCCGAGTTGCGGCGGCTGACCGAGATGGCGAGCTTCGCCCATGGGCTCGGGCTGGAGGTCCATGCCGGGCACGGGCTGACCTATGACACGGTGGCGCCGGTCGCGGCCCTGCCGGAGGTGCGCGAGTTGAACATCGGGCATTTCCTGGTCGGGGAGGCGATTTTCGTCGGGCTGGACCCGTCGATCCGCGAGATGCGCCGGCTGATGGATGCGGCGCGCGCCTGAGGCGCGGCGGCGAGACGGGAGACAGGGCGATGTGGGAAGAACGTTACGCGACGCCGGACTACATCTTCGGCACCGAGCCGGCGGCGTTCATGGTGACCTACCAGGATCATCTGGTGGCCGGGCAGAGCGCGCTGGCAGTGGCCGACGGCGAGGGCCGCAATTCGGTCTTCATGGCCCAGAAGGGGCTGGCGGTGACCGCGCTCGACTTCGCGCCGTCGGCATTGGAGAAGGCGCGCAGGCTGGCCGCGGCGCGCGGCGTGACGGTCGATTTCCGTCAGGCCGACGTCCTGAACCGGGACTGGGAGGACGCGGCCTTCGATCTGGTGGCGGGCATCTTCATCCAGTTCGCCGGCCCGGGAGAGCGCGAGCGGCTGTTCGCCGGCATGGGCCAAGCGGTGCGCCCCGGCGGCCTGCTGATGCTGCACGGCTACCGGCCCGAGCAGGTCGCCTACGGCACCGGCGGGCCGCCCGACCCGGCGAACATGTATACCGAGGACCTGCTGCGCGATGCCTTCCCGGAATGGGAGATCCTCGTGCTGAAGGGCTATGACCGGGAGATCGCCGAGGGCAGCGCCCATGTGGGCCGCTCTGCGCTGATCGACTTCATCGCGCGCAAGCCCTGAGCGCGGCCGGACCAGTGCGTCAGTCGCGGGAGAACTTGCGCCGGGCTTCCTGTTCGATGTCGAGGCGGAGCTGAAGATCGGCCAGGCGCGCCATTTCGCGCCGCCGGGCGGCGGGATCGGTGGTCTGCTGCAGGAGCCGGGTCTGGTCCTCGACCTGCTTGCGCAAGGTGACCTCGCGCGGCAGCGCGCCGGCCTCGGCCATGATCCGGAAGCCGATCGCATCGACGCTGTCGGCGCCGAAATCCGACCGCAGGGGCTTTCCGGCGCCCTTGAGGTTGTCGAACTGCCCTTCGGCCTGGGCCTTGCGGATCTGCCGTTCTGCGAGGTCGGAGAATTTCATCGCGGGTCTCCTTCGGGCGCTGCCGCGCCGGTGCGGGGGAAAGGGAAGCCGTGGCCGGGTGCCAGCAGCGCCCGTTCGATTTCGTCGAAGACCGGCCAGAAGAGGGCGAGGCCGCCGGGACCGCGTGGACCGAAGGCGCTGAGCGCACCGGTGACCATCAATGCCGCGGGCAGCGGCTCCACATCGGCGCGGAAGACGCCCTGGCGTCGGCCGATGGCGATGATTTCCGCATGGCGCTGGCACCAGCCCTGGGTGAAGCCGTGAAGCGCGTCGGCGATTGCCGGGTCGGTCGCGGCGATCTGGACAAGCTGGGCGTAGCAGGCCGCGAGATCGGGATGATCCCTCAGACTGTCATGATAGGCCGCCGCCTCGGCACGCAGCATGGCGCGCGCATCCCGCCCCGGATCGGGCGGCGGCGGGAGCAGGTCCAGAAAGGCGTCCCGGCTGGACTGCGCGACCAGATGCAGCAGGTCCGCCTTGCTGGGGACGTGAAAATGCAAGGTCGAGATGTTGATGCCGACACGGTCGGCGACGTCGCGGGTGCGCAGTGCGGCGATGCCCTTTTCATGGACCAACTGCCGCGCCGCCACCGCGATCATCGCGCGGCGCTCGTCACTCCGGATATAGGTCTGCTTCTGCGGGGTGCCTTTCATAAATCAACTGTATGATTGATTTGTGGCCGTTGCAAGGGGCACGGCGGTCGTCCTTCGGGGGCTCCGGGGCCATGCCGGGCGTCCGCATCGGGCGTGATGGCTGACCCTGGGACCGGCGGGGACGGCGGCCCGCTCCGGGCCGCGCACATTGCCGTGTGGCGCGGAGACGCAGGACGCGCGACCGGTTGCGGCGGCGATGGGGCGGGTGCACAAGGATGGCATCGGCCTGGCTGGCTCTGAGGGTACAGACCCGACCGTCCGACCCATTGGCTACCCAAATCAAAGGGATTCGACCTGATGCTGAGCTACCCCCGGTCCGGCCTGTGCCGGACCGCCCTGGCCGGAGCGATGTCGCTTGCGGCGCTGGTCTCTCCGGCCGCTGCCGACGAGGCGGATGCCCGCACGATCCTTGCGGCGATGTCCGACTACCTGACGAAGCAGCAGAGCTTCGCCTTCGACTACGACGCGACGCTGGAAGTCATCACGACCGAGGATCAGCGGATCGCGCTCGCATCCTCGGGAACGGCGGCGGTCGAGCGTCCGAACCACATCCACGCAACCCGGCGCGGCGGGTTCACGAATGTCGAGATGGGCTTCGACGGCTCCACCTTCACGCTGGTCGGCCACGATGCCGACATCTACACCCAGATCGAGGCCCCCGGCACGATCGAGAACCTGATCGACACCCTGCGGAGCGAGTACGGTATCGTGCTGCCGGCTGCGGACCTGCTGATTGCGGATCCGGAAAAGGTCCTGATGGACGGCGTGACCGACGTGAAGGATCTGGGCGTGGGCGTGATCGGCGGCACCGATTGCGATCACATCGCGCTGCGCCGCGAGGACGTGGATGTGCAGATCTGGGTGGCGCAGGGCGCGGCGCCCTATCCCTGCCGCTATGTCCTGTCGGCCCGCAAGGTGGCCGAACAGCCGCAATATTCGGTCCAGATCTCGAACTGGACGACCGATGTCTCCGCGGACGCGCTGGAAGTCGGCATTCCCGACGGCGCCACCAAGGTCGACGTCGACGATCTGGCCAAGTCGTTCCGGGAACTGCCCGAAAACTTCACGACGGGAGACGCTCAATGAGCTTCGGAAAACGCATCGCGACCGCTGTCATCGCGCTGGTTCTCGCCATCGGCGGCCTTGAGCTTGGCGCCGGGCTGGGCGTGCCGGGCATCCACGGCTTTGCCACCGAAGCCTATGCCGTGATCGGCCGCCCGCTGACCCCTGTCAGCGTCGCGGGGGTCGGGCGGCGCACCGTGCGGCGCTGTGCGGTGGGCGTCTACGTCTGCTGAAACGGCCGGCGCTTCGCCGAAAGCGGGCGTCGCGCAGTGCTGCATTTCCCGGACCGGTTTCGGTCCGGCCGGAGTCCCGCGGCGTTTTCAGGCCCGCGCATGTGCCTTTGTATGGGCTTCCCCCAGACGCGCAGCGCTGACCGGAGTGTCGGCCTCCGTTGTCGGATGCCGGGCATGTCTGGGAGGCTCCGGCAGAGTCACGAGGACGCAGCCGCGGCGCGGCGGGTTCGGCGGTGCCAGAATGGTGCGCGGCGTCGCGGGATCAGGACGGTCGGAGTCGGTGCAGACGGTGCAGATCGTGTATTCTCGGCGCGATGGAAGCAGGACACTGGCGATGGAAGACGAACGGATCATCCTTGCGGCGCTCGACGGTCTGGCGGCGGCGTTCAACGCTCATGACATCGACGCGATCATGGGGTTCTTTGCCGAGGAGTGCAGTCTCGACCTTCCCCGCGGTCCCGATCCGCATGGCAGCCGCTATACCGGGCGTGACGGGGTGCGGCGCGGATTGATGACCCGGTTCGAGACCACGCCCGACGTTCATTATGGCGAAATCGAGCATTTCGTTTCCGGGGCGACAGGCATCTCGAAATGGCTGCTGACCGGCACCACCCGGACCGGCGCGCAAGTGCGGGTCAGGGGCTGCGACTTCTATACCTTCCGGGATGGAAGGGTGATCCGAAAGGATTCCTACTGGAAGATCGTCGTCTGAGCACCGCGCCCGCCTCAAGCCCGCGGATGCGCCTTTGCATAGACCTCCATCAGCCGGGCGGCGTCGACGGTGGTGTAGGCCTCGGTGGTCGAGAGGCGGGCGTGGCCCAGCAGTTCCTGGATCGTCCTGAGGTCGCCGCCGCGGTTCAACAGATGCGTGGCGAAGGAATGGCGCATCGCGTGCGGGGTTGCGGTGGCGGGCAGGCCGAGCTGCATCCGTGCCGCGCGCATCGCCGCGCGCAGGCTGTTCGCCGGCATCGGCCCGCCGCGGATGCCGCGGAAGAGCGGTGCGTCGCCGGTCAGCGGATGCGGGCAGAGCTGGCGGTACTGCTCGACCGCCGCGCGCGCCGCCGGCAGCACCGGCACCATGCGCTCCTTCTTGCCCTTGCCGCGGATCCGCAGCATCTCGGGCAGGGGGGCATCGCGTCCGCGCAGCGCCAGCGCTTCAGAGATCCGCAGGCCGAGCCCGTAGAGCAGGGTCAGCACCGCGGTGTCGCGCGCCGCCACCCAGGCTTCCTCGGATTGCAGCTCCACCCGGTCGAGCATCGCCCGCGCGGCATCCTCGTCGAGGGGGCGCGGCAGCTTGCGGCCGAAGCGGGGGGAGCGGGTCGCCAGCACCGGCGTGGCGTCGAAGCCGTCGCGGTCCGCCCACCAGCGATAGAAGCCCTTCACCGCCGAGAGCGCCCGGGCGAGCGAGCGCGCGGAGAGGCCGCGCCCGCGCTCGTGCGCCATCCAGGCGCGCATGTCGGTCAGCCCCAGCGCCCGCAGCGCCGCGGGTCCCGCCGCGCCGCCGTGATAGTCGCCCATGAAGGCGAGGAAGCCCGTCAGGTCGGCCCGGTAGGCCGCGACCGTCGCCGGGGAAGCGTCGTCGAGCGCGGCCAGATGCGTCAGCCATGCCTCCAGACGGTCGGCCATGGCGGGGCTGATCAGGCTCATCCGAGCCAGCTGCGCAGCATCCGTTCGCAGACCCGTGCAAAGAGCTCCAGCAGGTCGGTCGCCTGGCCGGGGGTGAAATGGCCCGGATCGTCGGCGCCGAGCACCAGAAGCGCGGGCGCCCGCTCGTCGCCCATGTCCAACTCGACGACGGCCTCGGAGCGGATGTCGTGGGCGGCGATTCCGTAGACCCGCGGATCGCCCTGGCCGACCTGACGCAGCAGCACCTGGTGGGACCGGCCGGACCGGCCCAGATTGCGGAACTCGGCCACCGCGCGCGGCGCCATCAGGCTGAGCGTGCCGGTCAGCGTGTTCAGGTCGCTGTCGGGATGGTCGGTGTCGGCTTCCATCACCAGCCGCACGGCGCGGATGCGCAGGCAATCGGCGACGAGATTGTCGAGATTGACCAGAAAGTCGTTGAAGTCGAGCGGCGCGATCATGGTCAGGATCGCGCGGTGCACCTGCTGGGTGGTGGAGACGTTGTAATAGGCAGCCGAGATCACTGTCTGGTGGGTCTGCTCCAGCTGGTCGATCCGGTTTTCCATCCGCGACATCGCCACGCCGCGCATGTCGACGACGCGGCCGCCGCGGGTCTGGGCCTCGGCGCTGAGGAGCGCCTTGAGAATGCTCAGATCGTCGAGCACCACGCTTGGATCGGACAAGATCTGGTCGCGGAGCGCCACTGCGGCGCCCGCCTGGGAATCATTGCTCATGTAACCTGCCTCGGTCTGCTTTTTATGCGAGGCAGCCTAGCACATCAGAGAATCTTCTGTCCCGTCTTTTCCCAGTCCGCCAGGA
The DNA here is from genome assembly GCA_020425125.1 of Paracoccaceae bacterium. Classification (GTDB taxonomy): domain Bacteria; phylum Pseudomonadota; class Alphaproteobacteria; order Rhodobacterales; family Rhodobacteraceae; genus Meridianimarinicoccus. The sequence goes on from JAGQRV010000006.1 coordinate 205,846, forward strand.
AGCCCGCGATCCCCTTTTCGGTCAGCGGATGGTTCGCCAGCGATCTGATCACCTCGGGCGGGGCGGTGATCACGTCGGCGCCGATCCGGGCACATTCGGCGACATGGTTGGGGGAGCGAATCGAGGCCGCGAGGATCTGGGTCTGGAAGGCGTAGTTGTCGTAGATCTCGCGGATGTCCTGGATCAGATCCATGCCGTCGAGATGGATGTCGTCGAGCCGGCCGATGAAGGGCGAGATGAAGCTGGCGCCGGCCTTGGCCGCAAGCAGCGCCTGGTTCGGCGAGAAGCAGAGCGTGACGTTGACCATCCGGCCCTCGCCGGTGAGGACCCGGCAGGCCTTGAGCCCGTCCCAGGTGAGCGGCACCTTGACGGCGATGTTCGGGGCGATCTCGGCCAGCTTGCGGCCTTCGGCGATCATGTCGTCGGCGCGGAGCGCGACGACCTCGGCGCTGACCGGGCCGTCGACGATCTCGCAGATCTCGGCGATCACGGCCAGCATGTCGCGGCCCGATTTCATGATCAGCGACGGGTTGGTGGTAACGCCGTCGACCATCCCCAGGTCGCGGAGTTCGACGATCGCTCCGGTATCGGCCGTGTCGACGAAGAATTTCATGGCGGGCTCCTTTCGCGCGCGGCGTTGCGCCCGCATAGCGCAGCGGGCGGATGGGGGAAAGGTCCGCCCGCGCGTGCGGCGGCCTTCCCGCCCCGCGCGAGGGCGGCTACATCGGGGGCATGACCGAACCTGACCGCTTCGCTCCGGGCACGCCCGTCGCCGTTCTGACGACCCAGCCGCTCGGCGGCTGTCTGGATTATCTGGCGCCCGAGGGTGGCTGCGGGGAGGGCGATTTCGTGGCCGTCCCGCTGGGGCCGCGGCTGGTTCTGGGGGTGGTCTGGGGGCCGGGAGAGGGCGGCTTCGACCGGGCCCGGCTGCGCGCCGTGACGGCGGTTCTGGACGCGGTGCCGATGGCGGCGGCGATGCGGACCTTCCTGGCCCGCGCGGCGGCCTATACGCTGACGCCCCTGCCGGCGATGCTGCGGCTGGCGACGCGGACGCCCGGGCTCGGCGAGAATGCGTCGATGCAGCGTGTCTATCTGCGCGGGTTGGGCGAGCCCGACCGGATGACCGAGGCGCGCGCCCGCGTGCTCGACGCCTTCGACGCCTATGGCGGGGCGGCGCTGACGATGGCCGAGATCACCGAGGCCGCCGGCGTCGGCAACAGCGTGGTCAAGGGCCTTGTCCGCCAGGGCGCGGTCGAGGAGGCCGAGCGGCCCCGCGACCTGCCCTATCCGCATCTCGATCCGGACCGTCCCGGTCTGCCGCTCGCCGCGGACCAGGCCGAGGCGGCGACGGCGCTGCGGAGCGAAGTGGCGGGCGGCAGCTATGGCACCACGCTGCTTCAGGGGGTAACCGGGTCGGGCAAGACCGAGGTCTATCTTGAGGCGGTCGCCGAATGCCTCGCCCGCGGCCGCCAGGCGCTGGTGATGCTGCCCGAGATCGCGCTGACCGCCGAATTCCTGACCCGGGTCGAGGCGCGGTTCGGCGCGCGGCCCGCGGAATGGCATTCGGGCGTGACCACGACGGAGCGGCGGCGGCTTTGGAAGATGACCGGCGAGGGCGGTGCGCAGCTGGTCGTCGGGGCGCGGTCGGCGCTGTTCCTGCCGTTCCGCGATCTTGGCCTGATCGTCGTCGATGAGGAGCACGATTCGTCCTACAAGCAGGAGGAGGGCGCGCACTACCACGCCCGCGACATGGCCGTGCTGCGCGCCTCGATCGAGGGGGCGCAGGTGGTGCTGGCTTCGGCGACGCCGAGCCTCGAGACCTGGGTCAATGCGGAGGCGGGGAAGTACCGGCGCTTGAAACTGTCCGCGCGCTTCGGGGCGAGCGTGATGCCCGAGCTGCGCGCCATCGACATGCGCGTCGAGGATCTGCCCGCGCAGAGCTGGCTGTCGCCGACGCTGAAGGCGGCGGTGGCGGCGCGGCTGGCGGCGGGAGAGCAGGCGCTGCTGTTCCTCAACCGCCGCGGCTATGCGCCGGTAACGCTGTGCCGGGCCTGCGGCCAGCAGATCGGCTGCGCCCATTGCGACGCCCGGCTGGTGGAGCACCGGTTCCAGAAGCGGCTGGTCTGCCACCAATGCGGCGAATCGATTCCGATCCCCGAGGCCTGCCCGTCCTGCGGCGTGGCGGGCAAGCTGGCCGCGGTCGGGCCGGGGGTGGAGCGGATGGCCGAGGAAACCGTGGCCGCGTTTCCCGAGGCGCGCATCGCCGTGCTGTCCTCGGACCTGTTCGGGTCGGCGCGGGCGTTGAAGGCGAAGATCGAGGAGATCGCGGCCGGCGGCGCGGACATCATCATCGGCACCCAGCTGGTGGCGAAGGGGCACAATTTCCCGCTGCTGACGCTGGTCGGGGTGATCGATGCCGATCTCGGGCTTCAGGGGTCGGACCTGCGCGCGGCGGAGCGGACCTTCCAGCTGATGCGCCAGGTGGCGGGGCGGGCGGGCCGGGCCGAGCGTCCGGGCGAGGCACTGCTGCAGACCTTCCAGCCCGAGCATCCGGTGATCCGGGCGATCCTGTCGGGGGCCGAGGAGGAGTTCTGGCGCGCCGAGGCGGCGGAGCGCCGGGCGCTGGGAATGCCGCCCTTCGGGCGGATGGCCGGGATCGTGCTGTCGGGACCGGATCTGCAGGCAGTGTTCGACCTGGGCACCGCTCTGGCGCGGAATGCCGGGCCGCTGCGGGCCTTGGGGGCCGAGATCTATGGCCCGGCTCCGGCACCGGTCGCCCGCATCCGCGGCCGCCACCGGGTCCGCCTGCTGGTCCGGGCGCCGCGGGGGGCGGCGCTGCAGCCGGCGCTGGCCGAATGGGCGGCACAGGCCGGGACCTTGCGGGGGGGCCTGCGCCTGACCATCGACATCGACCCGCAGAGCTTCTTCTGAACGCTCGTTCCGCCGTGCCGGATCGGCTAATCTGGCCGGCGGAGGTACCCAGGATGCCATCCTTGCGGCAGATGGCCGAAACCCGGCCGGTCCTGTTCGTCGTGGCGCTTGCCCTTGCGCAAGGGGTTCTGGCGTTACCCTTCGTGGTGCTCTTCAAGGCGCTGGGTCTGGGGATCGTGCCGCTGCGCCTGATCATTCCCGTGGCCGAGACAGCGCTGATGCTCGCGGTCGTTTCCCGGCTTGGCTGGTGGCGCCGGTCGGGGCTCGCCACGGCGGAGTTGCGCGCGCTGCCCGTGCTCTGGTTCCCGGCAGTCCTGGCCTTCGTGCCCTGGCTCTACGCCGGTAGCAGCGCGGTTCCGGCGGGTGCGCTGGCCTTCTATCTGGCCGCGCTGGTCTTCACCGGACTGGGCGAGGAAATCTTTGCCCGCGGTCTGGTCCTGCCGGCGCTGCTGGCGCATGGCCGCTGGTGGGCGTTGCTGGGATCCGCGGCGCTGTTCAGTGCCGGGCACATCACCAACCTGTTCTTCGAGGATTTCTCGGCGTTGGACTGGCTGGACAAGTTTTCCGCCACCTTCGCCTTCGCAGTACTTTACGGCGCGGTGTTCCTGCGGACCGGCAACCTCTGGCCGCTGGTCTTCCTGCACATCTTGCACGATTTCGCCTATCTGACCTCGGGGATGGCCGGGCCTTTCGCGCGCGGCGCCATCCCGCTGCCGCTTGGATTGGCGCTGAGCGCCGCGGCGACCGCCTATGGCCTGTGGAGCGTCCGGAAGGCGGACCCCAAAACATGACAAGGCGCGGCGGAGACCGCCGCGCCTTCGGAATTTTCCCGGCCGTGACCGGCCGGGGTGTCGGCGTGCCGGACGCCTACTCGGCCGGCCGGTGGTGGGCGGCCGTCGCCAGAATGGCTTCGGCTTCGGGGTCGATGTCGAAGTCGTCGCCGGTGACCGTACCCGCATTCGGATCGCCGAAGATGGCGAGATCCATCTTGCCTTCCGACTTCGCGACGATGGTCGACACCACGGCGTCTCCGGAGATGTTGACAGCAGTGCGCAGCATGTCCATCAGCCGGTCAACGCCAAGTATCAGGGCGATGCCTTCTATCGGCAGTCCAACCTGGCCAAGCACCATCGTCAACATGACGAGGCCGACGCCGGGGACGCCGGCGGTACCAATCGAGGCGAGTACCGCCATCAAAATCACGGTTATGTAACCCGTCAGGCCAAGGGATACGCCATAGACATTGGCGAGAAAGACTGTTGCGACACCTTACATGATCGCGGTGCCGTCCATGTTGATGGTGGCGCCGAGAGGCACGGTGAACGAGGCGACCGAGTTGTCGACGCCCATCCGTTCGGTCACGCACTGGTAGGTGACCGGGATCGTCGCGTTCGAGCTTGCCGTCGAGAAGGCGAAGATCTGCGCCGAACGGATCTTGCGCATGAAGGTGACCGGGCTGAGACCCGAGAACACCTTGAGGATGATCATGAGCGTCACGAACAGATGCAGGAAGAGCGCACCCGTGAGTGTGGCGACATAGGCGAGAACCGGCAGGAACAGCCCGATCCCCTGTTCGGCGAAGACCTTGGCGATCAGGCAGAACACGCCGTAGGGCGCGACGGCCATCACCATCTCGACGATCTTCATCATCAACTCGTTCATGTACTCGCAGGCCCGCGCGAACGGCGCCGAGGCCTCGCCCAGCATCAGCGCGGCGATACCCGCCACGATGACGTAGAAGATGATCTGCAGCATGTCGCCGTTGGCGAAGGCCGAGACCGGGTTGGTGGGCACGATGGCGGCGAACACGTCCCAGACGCTCGGCGCCTCGGCACCCGTCACACCACTGGTATCGACTCCTTCCATGTTGAAGCCGGAGCCGGGTCCGATGAGGGTGGCCAGGAACAGAGCGACGGTGATCGCAATGGCCGTCGTCAGGATGTAGAGCACGAAGGCCTTGCCGCCAACGCGTCCCAGGATGCGCACGTCGCCGATGCCGAGGACGCCGCAGATCAGCGAGAAGATGACCAGAGGAACGACGAGCATCTTCAGCGCGTTGACGAACATCTTGCCGACCATCGCGAAGAGGCCGCCAATGACGTAGTCGTTGATGAAGGCAGAATCGATATTGTTGCAGATTACCCCTACAATCAGGCCGGCGACCATGCCGATGACGATCTTCATCGTCAGCGGCATGCCAGGCCGTCCTTCAGCCGTAGTGTTTGCGGTCATGTTCGAACCTTCCTTTTTATTCAGGTTGGCGTGTGCAGCTGCGTTCCCAGTTGGAAGCGGAAGCGAGTCGATGCCCGCAGGGCGACGACGCACTTCCCGCACGGGCCCACGCTAAACCCCTATATCAGGCCCGCGGCCCTGTGGCCGTGCGCCCATACAGCCCGCACCGTCGTTGATTGTGCCGCTTTTCACGCACATTTCAATTGTCATCCGCTATCATCCGTGGATGTGATCCGTGCTTTGCCCTCTCGGCAGGCAGTCCCGGCGATCGGGCGGCGACTGCGGGCAGCGATGGATCCCGTGCGGTGCGTATCTGCGGGCGCATGCACAGGGGGCGTGCGCGGCGGCACCAGATTGCGCTCGCCGGGGACCGGCTTCGGCGGTATGAGCGCCGACCATGCGTCTTGCGAAATTTCCCCTTGCCGAGGCCGACACCCTGCCGCGCTGGCGCCGGCCGGAAGGGTTCCTGATCCTGACCGCGGCGGCGATGCCGATCGCCTTCGCGACGTGGAACGCGCTGCTGAACAACTTCGTCGTGGAGGCGGCGCATTTCGACGGCTCCGACATCGGCTGGCTCCACACCGTGCGCGAGATCCCGGGCTTCCTTGCCATCGGGGTGATCGCGCTTCTGCTGGTGATCCGCGAGCAGGTCCTGGGCGTTCTGGCGCTGATTCTCCTGGGGCTGGCGACGGCGGTGACCGCCTGGTTCCCGAGCCTGGGCGGCATCCTGGTGGTAACGCTGCTGAGTTCGGTCGGCTTTCACTACTACGAGACCGTGAACCAGTCGCTGCAGCTGCAATGGCTGCCGAAGGACCGGGCGCCGCACGTGCTGGGGCGGCTGGTCGCGGTGGGTGCCGCCACGTCGCTTGCCGCCTACGGGCTTCTGGTGCTGACCTGGGAACCGCTCCATCTGAGCTACGATATCGTCTATCTGCTCTCCGGCGGGACCTGCGCTGTACTGGCGCTGTTCTGCCTGCTCGCCTATCCGCAATTCGAGGCGCGGGAGCCGCAGGCCCGGCGCATGGTGCTGCGCCGGCGCTACTGGCTCTATTACCTGCTGCAGTTCCTGGCCGGGGCGCGGCGGCAGATCTTCGTCGTCTTCGCCGCCTTCATGATGGTGGAGCGCTTCGGCTTCCGGGTGGACCAGGTTACCGCGCTGTTCCTGATCAACTACCTGGCCAACATGGTGCTGGGGCCGGTCTTCGGCCGATTCGTCGGCCATTTCGGCGAACGCAATGCGCTGATGTTCGAATATGCCGGGCTGACCCTGGTCTTCCTCGCCTATGCCGGGATCTATCATTTCGGCTGGGGCGTGGTGCTCGCGGCCGGTCTTTACGTGATCGACCACATGTTCTTCAGCCTCGCCTTCGCGCTGAAGACCTATCTCCAGAAGATTGCGGATCCGGCGGACATCGCGCCGACCTCGGCCGTGGCCTTCACCATCAACCACATTGCGGCGGTCTTCCTGCCGGCCGCGCTGGGCTATCTGTGGCTCGTCTCGCCTGCGGCTGTCTTCGGGCTGGCCGCCGTACTGGCCGCCGGATCGATGGGGGCGGCAGCGCTGATCCCGCGGCATCCCGAACCGGGCAACGAGACCGTTCTCGCGCGCCCTGCCGCCACGCCGGCCCAGTGATCACGCGTCGCGTGCGGCCTGCATCTCCGCCTCGATCCAGTCGAGGATGAGGTCGAGCCCGGCTTCGAAGATCGGCAGGTGGCTGTCGGGTCCGAAATGGGCGCCGAAGGCCGTGATCCGCGGGAAGTCGCGGCGGGCGTCCTCGCCGGGCACCGGTTCGGCGGCACCGGGTCCCCTGGCGTAGCCGAGCGCCTCGTCGATGGCGGCGCCGGTGAGGTAGTAGCTCATCACCCGGAAGAGATGCGCCTGCCTGGCGATGCTCAGTCCGGGGGCGTCGAACAGGGCGGTGGCGCGTTCGAGGAAGCTCAGCCCGTCGCGGTGGTTCAGCCTGTGGGTGACGAGGATCTGGGCAAAGCCGGGATGGCGCAGGACCGTGTCGCGATAGGCAAAGGCGAAGCGCCGCAGCCGGTCTCGATGCGGCAGGTCGTCGGCCGGGATCGGGGTTTCGGCAAGGCAGATGCTGACCATCGCGTCGGTCAGGTGCGCCTTGGACGGGAAATAGTGATAGAGGCTCATCGCCTCGCAGCCGAGGCGCTTGGCGAGTGCACGGAAGCTGAGCGCGCCATAGCCGTCGTGGTCGACCATCGCCATCGCCTCGGCGGCGATGCGGTCGGCGCTGAGCGGGATCTTGCGGCGCCGGCGGGGCGGAGGAGCGTCGGACATGGCCGCACCTGTTACAGCTTGATCGGGCAAGGACAACCCGCGGCGACGGCCAGCCGCGGGGCAGGGAGTGGACGAGACCGGTGGCCTCAGTTGCCGGCGAGCTGGGCCTTGAACTGGTCGAAATCGACCTGAAGCCCGTTGAACACGGTCGACCAGTTCCGGGTCAGGCCGGCGATCGCCACCGCCTCGCCGATCTCCTGATCGGTGGCGCCGGCCGAGCGGGCCGAGTTGGTGTCCATCCAGATGCAGTACTGGCAGGGGATTTGCGCCGAGACGGCGAGCGAGATGAGCGCCTTGGTCTTCGCGTCGAGCGCGGTGTCGTCCGAGAACTCGACTGCCATGGTCTGCTCCCAGAGCCCCGGCAGGGCGCTGTCGGCGATCTGTCCGACGAAGGCGGGCTCGGCGCCGAACATCTGGGCGATCTGGGCGCGGGTGGCGGCGGCCTTGGCGGCGACGTCGGCGGATACGTCCTGGGCCACGGCGGGCAGGGCTGTTGCGAGGGCGAGAAGGGCGGGAGTGAGAACGCGCAGCATGGTGGCCTCCTGAAGCGGCGGGAATGGTGCCTTACATCGTAAGGCTACGGATCGGTATAAACTTACACCGTAAGAAAAGCAAACGATTCGATTCCGGCCGGAACCCGGCAGACCGGCCCCGGCGGTCACGGGCGGGCGATGGCGCGCGCGCGGCCTTGGCCGCGGCGGCGCGGGGTGCCTATATCTGGGCGGACAGAGCTGGAGGTGCCGATGTTCCTCATGAAGAAGAAAACGCAGATGGTGGCCCCGGAGGCGGCGCTGCCGGGCCGGGACACGCCGGTTGCGACGGCGGCGACGCATGTCGTGTCGGGCCGTCCGCTGACCGCGGAGGTGCCCGAGGGCATGGCGGTGGCAATGTTCGGGTTGGGCTGCTTCTGGGGCGCGGAACGGATGTTCTGGAAACTGCCGGGGGTCTGGCTGAGCATGGTCGGCTATGCTGGCGGCCACACCAGGAACCCGACCTACCAGGAAGTCTGCTCCGGCCAGACCGGCCATGCCGAGGTGGTGCGGGTGGTCTTCGACCCGGCGCAGACGAGCTATGACGCGCTGCTCAAGGCGTTCTGGGAAGGCCACGATCCGACTCAGGGCATGCGCCAGGGCAATGATGTGGGCACCCAGTACCGCTCGGCCATCTATGTCCATAATGCGGCGCAGCGGGAGGCGGCCGAGGCAAGCCGGGCGGCGATGGCGGCGCGGCTGACCGCAGCCGGGTACGGCCCGGTCACCACCGAGATTGCCGAGGCGCCGGCATTCTACTTCGCCGAAGCGTATCACCAGCAGTACCTGGCGAAGAATCCGGGCGGCTATTGCGGCCTGGGCGGAACCGGCGTGACCTGCCCGATCGGGACCGGCGCGACAGCGGGCTGAGCCGGGAGCCGGGCGGGAAAGGCTCCCGCACGTTGTCGCCGCCGCTGCCGCGGCGACTATTCCCGTCGGGACCGGCCGCGCGCGTGATGCGCGCGGCGTGCGCACCCGGCGGGAAGGTTCCGGTGCCGACGTGGCAGCGGACAGTCAGAGCGCGCTGCGGGTGACCTCGGCGAAATAGCGGTCGGTATCGTCGCTGCGGCACAGATCGGTGTCGGGCACGGTCACCGCCGAGGCCGCAGCCGCGGTACCCCGGGCGCAGGCGGTGGCGGGATCGTCGCCGCGGGTGAGCGCGAGCGCGAAGGCGCCGACGAAGCTGTCGCCCGCGCCGACCTTCGAGACCGGCACCACAACCGGCGGGCGGGTCAGGCCGCGCCAGCCGGGACTGGCGATCACCGTTCCTTGGGCGCCCGCGGCGATCATCACGATCTCGGCGGCGCCGCTCTGGCGCAGTTCCTCGGCCAGCACGGCCACATCGGCCACCTGGACGAGCGCGCGCCCCGAAATCTCCCGCGCTTCGTCAGTATCCATCCGCAACACGAAAAGCCCGGCCCGGGCTTCGGCGGCGCGCCGCAGCGCCGGCCCGGACGTGTCGAGGATCATCCGGCCGCCTGCTTCGGCGATCTCGGCATTGAGGCCGAGGAAGAAGTCCACCGAGAGCCCTTCGGGCAGGGACCCCGACGGGATCACCAGCGCGCCCGGCGCCACCGCGGCGCGGATCGCCGCGCGCGCCGCGGCGCGGTCGGCGTCCTGCCAGGGCGGTCCCGGCATCATGAACCGGTACTGGAGCCCGTTCGCCTTGTCCCGGACGCTGAAGGATTGCCGCGTCGGATAGTCGACGCCGAGCGACTCGGGGGCGAGCCCTTCCTCCCTGAGAAGCGCGGTCAGCATTTCTCCGGTCGGGCCGCCATAGGCCAGCAGCGTCCGGCTGCGCCCGCCGAGATTGGCGATGGCGCGGCTCACGTTGACGCCGCCGCCGCCGGGCTGCACCCGAGGTGCCGAGCAGCGCAGCTTGCGGTCCGGCACCACCGCCGGGCAATCGGTGGAAAGGTCGAGCGCGGGGTTCACGGTGATGGTCAGAATCGCGGTCATGACGGCAGCCTAGACGCGCCGGGACGCCGGCGGAACGGCCCGCGGACGCCGTCCGGGGCGCCCGATCGCCGCGCCCGGCTTTGGTTCCGCTTCCGGGTATGGCAGTCTGGGACGTGCCGGAATCCGCGAGGAGGAAGCCATGGCCGATCCAGCCGATCCAGCGGATCCGTTCACGGAGTTCGAGTCCGTCGTCACATCGGAGGCGGAACTGGCCGAGGTCATCGGGACGCCGCCGCCCGCCGTCGTCAACAAGGTGATCGACTGTCTCGACGAGTTGTGCTGCGCGTTCATCGCCCGCGCGCCGTTCTGCCTGATCGCGACGTCGGGCGCCGACGGTCATATCGATGTCTCGCCCAAGGGCGACCCGGCGGGGTTCGTGCAGGTGCTCGATCCCGGACGGCTGGCCATTCCCGACCGGCCCGGCAACCGGCGCATCGATACCTTCCACAACCTGTTGCGGAATCCGCAGATCGGCATCCTGTTCCTGATCCCGGGCAAGAACGAAACCCTGCGGATCCGCGGCGAGGCCCGGATTGTCCGCGATGCCGCGCTGCTGCAAGGCATGGCGGTGAACGGCCGGGTGCCGGCGCTGGCCCTGGTCGTGCATGTGCGCGAGGCGTTCTTCCATTGCCCGAAATGCATGATCCGCGGCCATCTCTGGGACCCGGCCGCCTGGCCCGACAGTTCCGACCTCGTCGATATCGGCCGGGCGATGATCCGGCACGCCCGGCTCGACACCACGCCCGAGGCGCAATTCGCCGAGGCCGAACGACAGGGGCTTACCCGGCTCTATTGACGCGTTGCCCGACTTGCGCTTGGCACCGGGCTGTGGAATGGCACGGCCGATGCGGATCGGGGGCGGACATGCCAAGCTGGACGGCACTGACAACGCTTGCGGGCAAGGAGCCGGCCGAAGCGCTGGGCCTTGCCATGGAGGATCTCGATCCGACGCCCACCGGGGTCGGGGTCTTCGAACTGGAAGACGGCTCGGGGCTCTGGGAAGTGGGCGGCTATTTCGACGCGGCACCCGACGACGTCGCGCTGGCGTTGCTGGCGGCGGCCCATGGCGCGCGGCCCTTCGCGGTCTCCGAGCTTCCCGAAACCGACTGGGTGGCCAAGGTGCGCCGCGAACTGGCGCCGGTAGAGGCCGGGCGCTTCTTTCTTTACGGCGCGCATGACGCCGACAAGCTTCCCGAAGGGCGGATCGGGCTGCTGATCGAGGCCGCGATGGCCTTCGGCACCGGGCATCACGGCACCACGCTCGGCTGCCTGCGGGCGCTTGACCGGATGGCGGATGCCGGCTTCGCGCCGGAACGGATCGCCGATATCGGTTGCGGCACCGCGGTGCTGGCGATGGCGGCGGCGCGGCTCTGGCCTGTGGACGTTCTGGCCAGCGACATCGATCCGGTTGCGATCGAGGTGGCCGAGGCCAATCTGTCGGTCAACAATCTGGCCGGGCGGGTGCGCTGTCTGGTGGCACCGGGCTTCGACCACCCGGAACTGGACGCCGCGGGGCCATTCGATCTGGTCTTCGCGAATATCCTGAAGGGACCGCTGATCGACCTGGCCCCCGCGATGGGTGCGGCGGTCGCGCCGGGAGGGCGGACGATCCTGTCCGGGCTCCTGAACGAGCAGGCCGAAGAGGTCGAGAGGGCCTACAGGGCGGCGGGGTTCGTGCTGGAAACGGCCGAGGTGATTGGCGACTGGACCACGCTGTCCTTGCGGCTGGACGGCTAGCCGAGCGGCAAGACGGCGGGGCGGACATGAAAACGGCCGCGCAGGTGATCCTGGCGGCCGTGTCTCGGAGGCCGTCGATGCGGCGCCGGACCTGTCACAGATCCGCTGCCCGGGCGGCCACCCGATCGATGGCGGTGCGGTTCAGGCCGATATCATCGAGTTGCTCGTCATCGAGCCGGCGCAGCACGTCGCGGGTGCGGCGGGCCATCAGTTCCTTGCGGATACGGGTGCGCAATGCGCCGAACCACCCGGCTAGACCGGCCGCGGTCTGCTGGTAGTCCGGTGCGGTGGACATGCGTTGAAGCGTAAGGATCACGCCATTTTCCTTTCAGTTGCACAAGTCATGAGCGACTTGTGAACGGGCATCTAGGCTTCCGGTCAAATCGCCGCAATGCAGCGTATTGCATGGCCCACATGCAGCCGGCGCATACCTCGCGGCGGTGCGGCGCGGCCGGACTTCGGCCCCGGAATCTCGTGGTCCGTCCGGGGCTTGGCGGACAGCGACCGGCGGCGTTTGGTGGTGGCGAATGTTCCCCTTTCGTGCTAGGGGTGGCAAAACGGCAACGAACGGGCCGGGCGAGCAGGACGAATGCGGATACTGGGAATCGACCCGGGGCTCAGGCGCCTCGGCTGGGGTGTCGTCGAGGTCGCGGGGCCGCGTCTCAGGCATGTGGCCAATGGCACCTGCCTGTCGGGCGAGGGGGCGCTGGCAGTCCGGCTTCTGGCGCTCCATCGCGGGCTCACGGCGGTGATCACCGAATATGCGCCGACCCATGCGGCGGTGGAGCAGACCTTCGTCAACCGCGATGCGACCGGCACGCTGAAGCTCGGCCAGGCTCGGGCGGTCGCGCTGCTGGTTCCGGCGCAGGCCGGGCTTGAGGTCGGCGAGTACGCGCCGAACGCGGTCAAGAAGGCGGTGGTCGGGGTCGGCCATGCGGACAAGGCGCAGGTGGCGCACATGGTTGGGCTCCAGTTTCCCGGCGTCACACTTGCCGGGCCGGATGCGGCCGACGCGCTGGCCATCGCGCTGACCCATGCCTGGCATCTGCAATCCTCGGGCCGGCTGGCAGCCGCGGTGCGGCGGGCCTTGTCATGATCGGGCGGCTGACGGGCCGGATCGCCTGGCGCGGCGCCGACCATGTGCTGATCGACGTCGGCGGCGTCGGCTATGTCGTCTATTGCTCCGACCGTACGCTGGCAGCATTGCCCGCTGCGGGCGGGGCTGCCGCACTTTACACCGATCTGGTGGTGCGCGAGGATCTGCTGCAGCTTTTCGGTTTCCAGACCATGGCCGAAAAGGAATGGTACAGGCTGCTCACCAGCGTGCAGGGGGTCGGCGCGCGGGTGGCGCTGGCGATCCTCGGACGGCTCGGTCCCGACGGCGTCGGGCGTGCCATTGCGCTGGGCGATACGGCGGCGGTGAAGGCGGCGCCGGGCGTGGGACCGAAGCTGGCTGCGCGGGTGGTGAACGAGTTGCGCGACAAGGCGCCCGCGGTGATGGCGATGGCCGGTCTCGATGCGCCGCTTGCGGTGTCCGACGCGGCTCCGGCCGCCGGGCCCGCGCCGGGCGACAGTGGGGCGTCCGCCGTGTTGCTGACCGCGGCGCCCGCGAACCCGAACGCGCAGGCCGATGCGATGTCGGCCCTGACCAACCTCGGCTACGGCGCGTCGGAGGCCGCATCGGCGGTTGCCCGCGCAGCTACCGAAACGCCCGATGCGCCGGCACAGGCGCTGATCCGCGCCGCGCTCAGGGCGCTGGCGCCGAAGGAGTGAGCGATGCCGCGCTTCACGACTGAGCCTTGTCATTTCGCTCTCCGAAGCGCGAGATGGCAGGCGAGATGACCCAGGCTCCCGACCCCACGCTGCGCCCCGAGCCGCTGCCCGAGGATGCCGACCGCGCGCTCCGGCCGCAAAGCCTGGACGAGTTCATCGGCCAGGCCGATGCGCGGGCCAATCTCAGGGTCTTCATCCAGTCCGCCCGGCAGCGCGGACAGGCGATGGACCATACGCTGTTTCACGGGCCGCCGGGGCTTGGCAAGACCACGCTGGCGCAGATCGTTGCGCGGGAACTCGGGGTCAATTTCCGCATGACCTCGGGGCCGGTGCTGGCCAAGGCCGGGGATCTGGCCGCGATCCTGACCAATCTCGACACGCGGGACGTCCTGTTCATCGACGAGATCCACCGTCTCAACCCCGCGGTCGAAGAAGTGCTCTATCCCGCGCTGGAGGATTTCGCGCTCGATCTGGTCATCGGCGAGGGGCCGGCGGCGCGGACCGTGCGGATCGACCTGCAGCCCTTCACGCTGATCGGCGCGACGACCCGGCTCGGCCTTCTGACCACGCCGCTGCGCGATCGTTTCGGCATCCCGACCCGGCTCCAGTTCTACACCGTGGAGGAACTGGAACTTATCGTTGCGCGGGGCGCGCGCCTGATGGGCGTGCCGGCGGATGCGGCGGGCGTGCGCGAGATCGCCCGCCGCGCCCGGGGCACGCCGCGGATCGCCGGGAGACTGCTGCGCCGGGTGGTCGATTTCGCCGTGGTCGAGGGCGACGGCCGCCTGACGAGGGAACTGGCCGACGGGGCGCTGACCCGGCTGGGTGTGGACGATCTTGGCCTCGATGGTGCGGACCGGCGCTATTTGGGGCTGATCGCGGAGCACTATGGCGGCGGGCCGGTCGGGATCGAGACGCTGTCGGCCGCGCTGTCGGAAAGCCGCGATGCACTCGAGGAAGTGATCGAACCGTTCCTCTTGCAGCAGGGCCTGATCCAGCGCACACCGAGGGGCAGGATGCTGGCAAGGCGGGCCTGGCTGCACCTCGGTGTGACCCCGCCGCGCCCGTCCGAGCAGAGCGATCTTTTCGACGACCGAGCCGCACCCCCATGACCGATCCCCTGGACCTCTACGCCCCGCTCGATGAACCCAAACCGTTCGGCGACGATCTCTGGGTCGTGGACGGGCCGGTCATCCGGATGCGCTACGGGCCATTCAAGCTGCCGTTTACCACGCGGATGACGGTGGTCCGGCTGGAGGACGGCCGGCTCTGGGTGCATTCGCCAATCCGTCTGAACGAGACCCTGCGCAGCGCCATCGACAATTTGGGCGAGGTCGCCTTCCTGGTCGCCCCGAACCGGCTTCACTGGGTCTATCTGCACCACTGGCAGCTGGCCTATCCGGAGGCACAGGTCCACGCCGCGCCGGGAGTCGAGCGCCACGCCAATCGGGGCCGTTTCCGCGTCGACGAGAAACTGGGCCACACGCCGCCGGCCGGCTGGGGCGACGAGATCGGCCAGGTCCTGGTGCCGGGCGGGTTCATGACCGAAGCGGTCTTCTTCCATTTTGCGTCCGACACGGTCATCCTGACCGATCTGATCGAGAACTTCGAGGCGGAGAAGATCCACGGATCGTTCCTGCGCAAGGTGATGCGCGTCGGCGGCGTCGTGCATCCGCACGGATCCACGCCGCGGGACCTGCGGCTGACCTTCCTGTCGAAGCGCGACGAGGTTAAGGTCGCGGTAAGCCGGATCCTCGACTGGCAGCCGAAGCGCATCGTTCTGGCACATGGCCGGCTGATCGATGCGGACGCGCCGCAGGCGCTGCGCGCGGGCCTGGCCTGGGCAGGTGCCGACTGACCCCTGCAAGTCCGCCTTTCCCCACTCGCGAAAGTTGGACTTTGCCCTTGATTCTCCCTACGCTCCATTAATCAAGGTTAACAGCCGCCTGGGGCGGGAAGGGGGAAAGATGGACTTTTCCGGCAATGGCACTCCGATCACCGGTACGGGCATGGCCAAGGTCTGCGACACGCTGGATGTCGGCGAACCCGAAATCTGGGCCGTGCTGACCGTCGAGACCCGCGGCTTCGGATATCTTGCCGACCGCCGTCCGCAGATCCTGTTCGAACGCCACTGGTTCAGCCGGCTGACCGACCGGCGCTTCGACGCGGCGCATCCGAACATCTCGAACCGCACGCCCGGCGGCTACAAGGGCGGTGCGGCGGAATACGGCCGGCTCGCCCAGGCCTTGGCGCTAGACGAGGATGCCGCGCTGTCGAGCGCCTCATGGGGCCTGCCGCAGATCATGGGCTTCAACCACCAGGCGGCCGGCTACGCCTCCGCGAAGGCCATGGTGGAGGCGCTGGTCGAGAGCGAGGACAACCAGCTTGCCGCGCTCGGCGCCTTCATCAGCGCCAATTCCAAGATGCTGCGGGCGATCCGGCAGCATGACTGGGCATCGTTCGCGGCCGCCTATAACGGCCCGAACTTCCGCAAGAACCATTACGACACCCGTCTTGCCGCGGCGTTCGCCAAGAACAAGACCATGATCCCCGACCTCGGTCTCAGGGCGGCGCAGGTCGCGCTGACCTATCTCGGCATCGATCCCGGGCCGGTGGACGGGCTGCCCGGGCGCCGCACGTCGGGTGCGCTGGACGATTTCCAGAGCGAGGAAGGCCTGCCGGTGACCGGCATTCTCGACGAGGAGACCGACCAACGGCTTAAGGCGAAGGCCTTCGGTACGGCAGCGAAAGCGATGGCGCCGGCGTGAGACCGATCCATGGTGCCGCGGCGCTGACGCTGGCGCTGGCGGGACTGGCCGCCTGTGCATCGGCGACCCCGCCGCCGCCCGAGACGAACGTGACGCTGTCCGACCCGCTGGGACGAGGTGTGGAAGTAATCGGCAAGGGGGACTGGCAGGCCTCGCCGCCGGCGCTGCATCTGTATCTCTACGATGCGGCCGGCAGCGAGGTCGCACGGATCCCGGACTTCCCGACCGACTACGGCTTCTACGAGCTGCGCGATCTGGCCGAGGCCGACGTGGATGGCGATGGCGACGGCGATCTGGTCGCCATCGCCGACTATGTCACGGGGATCGGACCCGACGGTGCCGAGCCGTTTTCGCAGGCGGCGGTCTGGCTGCGGGAGGCCGACGGCTTCACACCGGCGCCCGACCTGGTCGCCGACGTCAATGCCGCGGGAGAGATCGACGGGATGGACACGTTGCTGGCGGCTCTGGCGCGCGGCACGGCACAGCCCTGATGGAGGGCTGGCCGGTTGTCCAGGCGGGGGCGACGGGCCATAACCGGGCCATGACGCGCGACGAGAATGACGGGGCCTTGACGCCCAAGGAGCCCGACCGGGCCCTCACGCCCGAGGAGCCCGACCGGGTCCTCACGCCCGAGGAAATCGTCCGCCTGTTCACACGTGCCGACGGGCGATTCCTGTTCGCGCGCTGGGGCC
The DNA here is from genome assembly GCA_020425125.1 of Paracoccaceae bacterium. Taxonomy (GTDB): domain Bacteria; phylum Pseudomonadota; class Alphaproteobacteria; order Rhodobacterales; family Rhodobacteraceae; genus Meridianimarinicoccus. The sequence goes on from JAGQRV010000006.1 coordinate 222,764, forward strand.
GGCCGATTGCGCCGGTCGTGTTTGGCGTAACCGAGGAAACGCTGGGGATCGTCAAGGGTGCGATCGAGGCGGTCGTGACGCTGGCCGGGCACAAGATGGCGGAGACCGATCCGGAACTGGGTGCCAACCTGATGGTCTTCTTCGTCCGTGACTGGCAGGAACTGGCCGACACGCCCAATCTGGACCGGCTGGTGCCCGATCTCGGGTCGCTGGTGGTGCGTCTCGACGCGGTCGGAGCGAACCAGTACCGGCTGTTCCGGTTCGACCGCCAGGGCGCGATCCAGGCCTGCTTCGTGTTCCTGCGGATGGATCCGGACCTGGCCGAGATGCCTGCCGAGGCGCTGGCCCTGTCGCAGGTCGTCCAGGCGATGCTGCTGTGGTCCGAAGCCGCCTTCGCCAGCCGGTCGCCGCTGGCCATCACGCCCGGAGGCACGACGGTCCTGCGGCCCGAAATCGGCGCCTTGATCCGGGCCGCCTACGATCCGGTCCTGCCGGGCGCCGCCGCGGACACCGCCCACGCGCTCAGGCTCCATGCCCGCATGGAGGCAGGCCGGTGAAACGGACGCTGGCGGATTTCGGCGGCCGCGCCGGTCTGCTGCCTGCCGAGCGCGAATTGCTCGACGGCGTTCCCGCAGGGTTCGTCGTCGATGTCTCGCCGGGCGTGCCGCCGGATCCGGCGCCCTATGCCGTGCGCATCCGCGCGAGCTTCCTGCGCTACCTCGCGCTCGGCGGCTGCGAGGACTGCCGGCCGAGCCCCAAGGGCGTGCGCGTCCGCGGCGCCTATATTCTCGGCGACGAGAACGATCCGCGATCCCTCACTCGCGGGCTCGATCTGGAAGGCTGCACTATCGTCGGCGATCTCGGTCTCTATGCGTGCCGGCTGCCGGATCTTGCAGTGCTCGAGGATGTCTCGCTGCGAAATCTCAATCTGGCCGAGTGCGTCCTGGACAAGGGGCTCTCCGCAGACAGCCTGGACGCGTCCGGATGCGTGTTCCTGCACGGCCTCGTCAGCCATGGAGAAGTCCGCCTGCCCGGCGCCAGCCTGGGCCTGCATCTGGTCTGCGAAGGGGCCGATCTCGATGCCGGGAATGGCAATCAGGCGTTGATGGCGGAAGGCTGCGTGGTCGGTGGCAGTGTCATGCTTGGCGGGATGCGGGCGAACGGCATGGTGAACCTCGTCGGGCTGCGGCTGTCGGGAAGCGTCTACGCCCTCGAGGTTCGACTGGCGGCCGGCGGTCAGGGGACCGCTTTCGATGCATCGGGACTCGACGCCAAGGGGCATCTCTATTTCGGCAAGGCCACGGCGGACGGCGAAGTCCGCCTCGCAGGGGCACGGGTCGGCGGCGCCGTCGATCTCAGCGATGCGACCCTTTCTGCACGGGACGGCGGCTGCGCTCTCTCGGCGTTTGGTATCGAGATTGGCGCCCTTTTCTCGATGCGGGACGCGAAGGTCAGAGGTGAGACTACCCTTCTGGGCGCCAGGATCGCAGAATCTGCGGATCTGTGCGGCGCGACACTGGTCGCGGGCAATAGTGGCGAGGCACTGTCCGCCGACCGACTCGACGCGAACGGGGGGGTGTTCCTCAACCGGGTTTCGGCCGAAGGCGAAGTGCGGCTGGCCGGCGCGCGGCTGGGAAACGATCTCGCGGCCTCAGATTCAACCTTCGACCCGGGGCAGGGCAAGACGGCGCTGTCGCTTTATGGCGTTGACGTCACCGGCAGTATCTATCTGCGCCGCTGCACGGTAACCGGCGAGATCAATCTCGCCGGGGCACGCGCGAGCGACGCGCTGGACTGCGACGGCGCAGAACTGACGGCGCCGGACGGCTGCATGGCGCTGAGCGCCTATGGCATCGACCTTGGCGGATCGGTCTATCTGCGCGGGGTGCGCGCGGTCGGCCAGATCGGGCTGGCAGATGCCCGGCTGGGCGGGAACCTTCATTGTGGCGGAGCGACCCTGACCTCCGGCAAGGGCGGAACCGTTCTGTCCGCCGACGGTCTGCATAGCCGCCACAGCCTGATTCTCGACGGAGCCACGACGACCGGGCGGGTCTCGCTGGTCGGGGCGCAGTTCGAAGGCAATGTCGACTGCACCGATGCCAAGTTGTCCGGCCGGCTGGACGTCAAGGCTTTGGGGGCCGAGAGGATGAAGGTGGCGGGCGCGCTGTTCCTGCGCGGGGATTGCACGATCGACGGCGTCCTCGACCTGACCGGCGCCGAGGTCGGGTCGCTGACCGACCTACCGGGGGCCTGGCCCAAGGCGGGCGAACTGATGGTCGACCGGTTCCTCTATGGCGCGGTTCAGGGGTCCAACGTTCCGTTCAATGCACGCGAGCGTCTGCAATGGCTGGCGCGGCAGGACGCAACGCTCTGGGGTGCCGATTTCTGGCCGCAGCCTTACGAGCAGCTTGCCCGGGTTTTCCGCGAAGCCGGGCATGTAGCCGACGCCCGCCGCGTGCTGATCGAGAAGGAACGTCTGCAGCGCCGGGGACGGCGCGCCCGCGCCACGCCCCTGATCCGTCCAGTCCTGGCGCTGGTCGACTTTCTGCTTGCGATCACCGTCCGGTATGGGCGTGAGCCGCTCTGGGCGTTCGCCTGGCTCGCGGTCTTCGTTGCGATCGGCTGGGGGGTGTTCCGCCACGCCGACGCGGTAGGGGCACTGGTGCCGGCGGATGGCGACGCCGAGAGGTCCGCCGCCTGGACGTCCTGCGTGCCGCCCGCGTCCCCGGGGGCGCCAACGCAGATCGCCTGTTTCCTCGCCAGCGGCGACCGGACCGCCCATGCCCCGTTCGACGCAGCGGTCTATTCCGCCGACGTCCTGCTGCCGATCATCGATTTCGGCATGGAATCGGCCTGGACGCCGGACGACCGGCGGCCCTTCGGCACGGTCACGCAGGTCTATATCTGGATGCAGACTGTGGTCGGCTGGGCCCTGTCGCTCCTTGCGGTCGCCGGATTTTCCGGTCTGATCAAGTCGGGTTGAGGCGATGCACGAACTGAGCCTGCGCGTCTATTACGAGGACACCGACCTCGCCGGCATCGTCTATTATGCGAATTACCTGAAGTTCATCGAGCGCGGCCGGAGCGAGCTTCTGCGCGCACTGGGCGTCGATCAGGGGCGTCTCAAGGCCGAGGCCGGGATTGTCTTCGCGGTGCGCCGGGTCGAGGCCGACTACCTGCTGCCTGCCGTCTTCGACGACCTGCTGACCGTGCGAACCTGGATTACGTCGATCTCGGGCGCACGGGTGACGATGGGACAGGAAGTGGTCCGGGACGGCACCTTGCTGTTCCGTGCCGAGGTCACGGTCGCCTGCCTCACGCCGACCGGCCGTCCGGCGCGAATTCCCCCTGCCATTCGCGCGACTCTCACGGCCTCTGGTTGAATTGAACGGCGCCGGTCGCAGCTCCGGATGCCGGTGCCGGTCGATCGCCGTGTGATGCCTGCGCCACGGCTTGCCGACTCACGTGCATGTCATGGCCAAGGCCTGCGAACTGGGGTAAAAGCGCGCAATCAACGAACGGCGCCCTGCGCCGGACAGACGGGCAGCATCACGGGCAGCTTCATGGATCCGACCGACTTCACCCTTTGGGCTCTCTTCGCGCGCGCCACCTTCACCGTGAAGCTGGTAATGCTGCTGCTGTTCGTCGCCTCGATCTGGGGCTGGGCGATCATCGTGCAGAAGCACATCGTCTTCCGGGCCGCAAAGCGCGCTGCAAGCCGCTTCGACCGGATGTTCTGGTCGGGCGAGCCGCTGGACGGGCTCTATGCCGACCTGGCCGACAAGCCCCGCACGGCGCCGGAGCGGATCTTCGTGTCCGGGATGACCGAATGGCACCGCTCTCACCGCGATGACGGTGCGATGATTCCCGGCGCCACGGCGCGGATCGACCGCAGCATGGACGTGGCCATCGCCCGCGAAGCCGACCGCCTGAATACCGGCCTCCCGTTCCTTGCCACCGTGGGGTCGACCGCGCCCTTCATCGGCCTCTTCGGCACGGTGTGGGGCATCATGAACGCCTTCGCCCACATCGACCCGTCGCGACCCATCCTCGAGACCGTGACCCCGCACATCGCCGAAGCGCTGGTGGCCACCGCCATCGGCCTGCTCGCGGCCATCCCCGCCGTCATGGCGTACAACGGCCTCATCGGGCGGCTGCGCGGCCTCCAGATCCAGCTCGACGAGTTCGGCACGGACTACCTGAACATCCTGCGCCGCCACTTCTTCAGCTGATGGGCATGTCCGCCGCCAACGACGGGTCCAAGGGCAAGAAGGGCCGTTCGGTTCTGGCCGAGATCAACGTCACCCCGATGGTCGACGTGATGCTGG